>JAZNET010000016.1:0-41252 GCA_045588735.1 Acutalibacteraceae bacterium
TCCGTGAGGAAGAACTTGCTCGTCAGCAGATGATGCAGATGGAGGAAATGCGCCGTCATAACGCGGAAATGGAGCGTCAGCAGGCGGTTGCCAATGAACTTGCCGCCCAGGCTCAGCGTGAGGCACAGAGGCAGAGAAAAGCGGATGAGATACAGGCTATGCATGACAGACACCAAGCCGAAATGGCGGCATCGCAACGTTGTAGCACATGCCGTAATCATCATCGCGGTTGTCGAGGTGGAGTTATCAACTGCGGTGCATATGTGTCTAACAGAATATAAAAAGGAAAAAGGAACCCTTTGGATTTCACTTTGGATTTCAAAGGTTCCTTTTTATAATGTTGTAAATATGAGACGAACGCGCGACCTGTGGTTGCATTTGGGATACTTTTATTTTATGATAATGAGTGTTGTAATTCATTTGTTTTTATGATAAAATAATAAAAAGGGAGGCGATAAAATGTCACCGAAGCAATATCAAAAAAGAATAAATGCAATTAAAGTTGCTGATGCCCTCAATAAGATTGAGGGTGCGCCTGTTTCCGATTATGCACGAGAGTTGTCAGATAAATGGGCAAAAGGTGAAATTACCGGTTTGCAAATGAAGGCGGCACTTATCGCTGCTCATAAAAAGGTATAATTATGAACGATTTATATTTGATTGATAACAGTATGTGAAGATTTGGAAACCATCTTATGTGATGCTATCTGTACCGAACCCGTTGAATATTCTGCAGAAGAAAGCCAAGATAATGAAAACGAAAAATACAGCAAATATGATAATGGTGATTACGAACCAACAAAGCACGAATATATAGAATAAGGCTTTAAAAATGATAAAATCCGTTTAGCAGAATTTCTCTGTTAAACGGATTTTTGATGTTTAGAAATTAGAGATATAAAAAACGAACCATGCGATGCTATTTTTAAAAAGCACAAATTACTAAATCCTTTTTATCTTAGGCGAGTTTGTCTCGCCGCTTCTGGAGCTGGAAACGTGACTCGAACACGCGACCTGCTCATTACGAATGAGCTGCTCTACCAACTGAGCTATTCCAGCCAATATTAATTTTGTCTTGTGTGTAGGTTGTGGAAAAAATATCCTTATATATAACCTGCGACCTGCTCATTATGAATGAGGTTGGTACCGGCTGTGCTACACAAGCAAGTGTTAGTATTATATATAAAAAAACAAATTTTTGCAATAGGTAAATGCAAAAAATATTGTTAAAATTAAAAAAGCGTTTCTGCACCACTTTCTCACCTTAAAAGGGGATTTTTCAAAAAAATGGAAAAAATCTCAAAAAACACTTGATTTTTTAAAAAAACGTGGTATAATATATGTTGCAAGTACATATACGCATATTTATTAGTTCGGAAATTTATTAACGTAGAATTTGTTAGATGAAAATTCCGTTCTATATTTTTACCCTTAGGAGGTTGACAAAAACAATTATATATGTTAAAATATTTATTTTGTTTTTAGTTTCGGATTTTCTATCTAACGTTTTGTGTGATATATAATTCGTAACTTTTTTTCTGCCCAAAATTTGCGTTTGCGAGTTTTTCGTAAAACTCTTTACATATATTTGCCCTTGTAATTCAAGGGCGTGCACCTTGAAAAGTGAATAAAAATTCTTAACACCAGGCAAAAAATTGCTTTTAGCCAAGCAACAGCTGCGCCATGACGGCGGCAAATTATTTGCTGCAATAGCGACTAACAGTCTTTGCAAATATTGAGCGGCACTCAATAAGGCGATGACGAGCAATAAGAGTATTAGCCACACTTTGTTTGGTGAATCGCAAAAACCCGTTTTATTTTAAAGGAGGAATTAAAAAATCCAGACACTCTATTAACTATCCAACAAAAATGCAAAAACATATTATTAAGGAGAAATTACATGAGTGACATTTTCTATTTAGAACGAACAACCAATGGCACAAACGCCATCACACTTAAATCAAAGCTTTTTGAAAAGCGCATTATTTTCCTCGACTCACAAATTGATGTGGAATCAGTAAACACAACAATAGCCCAAATCTCACTGCTTGCAATGGAGAATCCAAACGAGCCAATAACAATACTTATTAACAGCCCCGGGGGGAGCATATTAAACGGTATGGTGCTCATAGACGTAATGAAGGCTTGCCCGTGCACCATTCAGACCGTTTCGCTCGGAATAGCAGCAAGCATGGGCGCAGTAATATTAGCGGCAGGCACAAAGGGTTACAGATTCGTCTCGCCTAACAGTCAGGTTATGGTACATCAGCCCTTAATTGCGGGAGGAATTCCCGGTGGCAGCTGTAGTCAGATAGAATCTGTAGCAAATTCATTAATTAAAACAAAAACAGAATTAGACCAATTCTTGTCAAAGTTAACAGGCAAACCAATTAAAACAATAAGAAAACTCACCGGTAAGGATACATATATGAATGCAAAGGAGGCACTCCAGTACGGACTTGTAGACAAAATAGCGAATGCAGAAGAGCTTAACAGCTTATTAACGGGAGGAATTGCAGTATGATTATTTTAGGTGAAAACATATTTTTTGACAATGGCTACAAGCAAAACGCAAACAATCTTTTGGTGGGTGCACCCGGTACAGGCAAAAGCCGTGGCTTTGTTATACCGAATTTGTGTGAAGCAAACAACGAAAGTCTTTTAGTGCTCGACCCTAAAGGCGAGCTTCACAGCATTACACATAAAATGATGGAAAAAAAGGGGTATACGGTGCAGGTGCTCGACTTCGATAAGCCGGAGGAGTCGCCGACCTATTACAACCCGCTGGCCTTCATAAAAACTCAGGATGACGTCCTTAAGTTCTCCGACGTAATGGTTTCAGACCAAAAGGAGCATTCGGTGGATAAGTTCTGGCCGCTTTCATCACAGATTCTGTGCAATGCAATAACAAGCTACCTTGTAACCTACCGTTCTGAAAAGGACCGGGCTCTTACCTCAATAGAAAAGCTTTTAAGAGCCGCCATTCCGGCAGATAACGAAGTAAAATCTCCGTTAGACAGAATTATGGAAAGCATTCCGGATACAAACCCATGGTGCCGTTCACAATACACGTTAATAAGAAACGCGGCTGAAAAAACTGTAAAAAGTGTCGTGGTAAGTCTTGCGGCAGAGTTTTGCGGCTTGCTTTCGCCGGAAATCATCAGGCTCACAAGTAAAAATACAATAGACCCTCAAAGCTTTTGCGAAAAGAAAACCATCCTTTACGTAAAGTGCTCTGACACAGACCGCTCCAAGGACAAGCTCGTGGCGCTCTTCTTCTCGCAATTCCTTCAGGAAATATACCACGAGGCAGACCGTAGTCCAACGCGAAGCTTAGCAAGACCGGTGCATATCATTCTTGACGATATGGGTGCAAACCTGAAAATTCCCTCGCTCGACTGTATGATTTCTACCAGCCGAGGCAGAGATATATCGTTTTCAATTATTCTCCAGTCCTTTGGGCAGCTAAAAAAGAATTACAAGGACTACACCTCAATTATAAGCTCCTGCAACAACTTGGTGTTTTTGGGCAGTAACGACATTGAAACCTGCGAGGATATAGCAAGAAGATTAAACAAACCGCTTAACGACGTGCTGTACAAGAGCAAAGGCGACGTGTTCGTATTCAGACAAGGTGAAAGAAAACCTGCAATTACAAAGGTTTACGACCTAAAAACGCACCCAAGGTACAAAGAGCTTTGCACTCCGTACACAAATCCGACACGAAAAATAAAGTCTGAACAGGAGGAACAATATGCATTATAACTTACCGGAACCAATGGTTTTTTACGATTATTACGCATACAACCGAGTAAAAGCACTTTCTAATGCAGATGATATTCCGGATTTGAGAGAATATATGGATTACCCACCGGACCCGGACGACGAGGATTACGCTGAAAATGAGGAAAGCAACGACCCGAACGGCTTCTGGCACAATTACCCTCGTCATATTGTGTTGCTTAATACAGCGGAAGATATCTATACGCTGCAGACCTACTTCGGCAACAAAAAAGAGGTACATTTCGAGGACATAGCAAAATGCGAGAAAGAAATAAGAGAATACTTCGAAAAAAACAAGGGGGACGTTATTCTTTTAGAAAACAATACGAACGCAAGACAAATAAAACCTGATTACGAAAGCCTCGTTCATTTCCTGGAAGGCTTCAGGGTATTAGCAAGGTCTTCGTTTCGCTGCAGGGTAATAGCTCACCAATGCAGGTATCACATGTACGACATTAAAAAATGCAGTAGTCTGCTTGAAGACCAATCGGAAGAGGAGGTCATTGACACGCTCACCGGACTTGCTGAGAGCTGCTATGGGCAGATTATGAAAATATCTGAGATGTTTAAACAGCTTGAGACAATAAACCTTGATGCTTGTGTTGAAAAAATCTCAGATGAAGAAGCCTACGGCGTTATATTTGCCCTGTTTTACAAATATTACCTCGAAGGTAAGGCAGAGGGTATAGAACAGCAAAATTTAAAAGCGAAATTCAATTTCTTTGTAAAAAAACACCCCGAGTCAATCGATTATTTTATTGAGCACTTAGCAAAGGGCAGATTTACAAAGGAAGAGGTTATAGCAGAGTTGGAGAAAAACGTGTATAACGCAATTCATTACGATGCTCTTGCTGACAAAATATTAGAATAAAACAATTATGCGACCGCACAGTCTTTCGGCTGTGCGGTTTTTTAGTTACTTGTATAAATAAAAAAAATGTGCTACAATGCAAAGGGTGATTGATTTATGGAAATAAAAGCGCAAGGAACATTGAATTACGACACCGTAAAGGCGTCGCTTCACGTTACTGTTTACAAAAAAACAAAACCCCAAAAAGCGGTTTTTTTAAGACTTCTTGCTACTGCACTTGTTATGGCATTTTGCATATTCAATATGGTTGTATTTGGTTTTAGCAGTTATATGCTATTTTCTTTTTTTGCGATGCTTTTAGCTGGCTTTATTTTTATTTATATGTATTTTCTGCTGCCTAAAATTCGTTTTAAAGCAATGGGTAAAATGCAGAATGTAACCAATAACTACATTTTTACTAGTAATGCCATCATTTGCTCAAGCAGTACAGATGGTTATGAGGGCAAGGCAGAGGTTAACTATTCGGTTATTTGTAAAGTAATTGAAACCTCGCAATATATGTTTGTTTACCCAACTAAAAGCAACTTTTACGTGGTTGAAAAGGCTACCGTATCAGGCGGCTCTGCTGATGATTTAAGAAGAATGCTTTTCTCTTTTCTCGGTGAAAACTACGTAATCTACAACTATTGATTTTGTAGTGCCTGTGTGGTATAATATCGCAAATAAAATTTCTTGAAATAAGAGCTGATTATATGAAGGTATTTGTTTTAAAACTCTTCAACTTCGCGTTGAATTGCATATACGCTTTTTTTAAGCTTTTAAAGTCACAGAAAAAGGTTGTAATGATAAGTCGTCAGTCCAATAGCGTCAATGACGATTTTAAACTGTTAGGTGAAGCGCTTGAGAAAAAAGGCGTAAAAGTAGTTTATTTGTGCCGCACGTTAGACGGTGGCGTAAACTCCACAATTCTCACTAAGGTTTCCTACGGCTTTCACTTGTTTACACAAATGTATCACCTTGCAACCTCAAGGGTTTGTGTGTTAGATTCCTACTGCCTTACAGCAAGTCTTTTAAATCACAAAAAAAGCTTAAAAATAGTACAGCTGTGGCACACCGTAGGTAAAATGAAGCAATTCGGCTGGCAAATTATAGATAAGGGTGAGGGTAGCTCATCACTTATTGCAAATGCAATGAAAATGCACGCTAATTACGACGTCGTTTATTATGCAAGTGAAAATTACAAGCAGGTTTTGGTAGAGGGCTTTAATACCCCTGCAGAAAAGTTCAGAAAGCTCACGCTGCCAAGAATAGATTTACTTAACGATGAAGCATACATAGCCAAAACACGAAAAGCTATTTTTGAAAAATACCCTGTATTAAAAGAAAAAGAAAACGTGATTTATGCACCAACCTTCAGAAAAAACGAAAGTGAATTCAACGAGAATTTCAACAATCTTTTAAATGCCTTTAACTTTGAAAAATATAATCTTATCGTTAATTTGCATCCCTTGACCAAGGTTAAGGTAACTGACAGCAGAGTAATTGTAAACAGCGGCTTTTCAACGTTTCAAATGCTTACCTGTGCAAGCAAAATGATTAGTGACTATTCCTGTGTGATTTACGAGGCAGGCGTTAAAAATATTGCGCTTTATTTTTATAATTACGATATGGCAAATTACGACACCGCAAGGGGCTTTGTAATAGATTACAATGAGCTTCCCGGCTACAAGGCAGGGTCTGCAGCCGAATTAGTTGAAAGCCTCGAAAAGCCTTACGATTACGAATATTTAAAAGCATTTATAAACAAGTACGTTGAAAATACCGAGGGCTGCACCGAAAAAATGGCGGCAGATATTATCGGTTTAATGTAATGCTTGAATTGGAGCGTATTAATGAAACAATTAGTTGTTAATGATGAGCTTATAATGACTACTGAAGCTTTAAAACTGCATTTTAAAGCAATACACAAAAAGAAAAAGGAATTCCCAAAATTCAAAAACGTGTTTTTTGCAGGGGACAGTACCTTCGTTTGCGATTATTTTATGAATGCCGTAAAAAACGCAAACAATAAATTCTCTGTGTTCAATTCAGTTAAATATTTAAGTAGCTTACCCAAAAGTGAATACCGTGAAAAAATTATAGCTGAAGCAGGAATTGAGTGCGAAGGCTTTGAAAACGTTGCAGTAAGAAAAAAGGAGAAATCTCTGCTCTTTTTCTTTTTAGATGCAAATAAGGTGTCTGAAAAGGACTCTGCCTTGAGTGAGCTTGAAAAAGCCCTGCAGCTTGCAAAAAAGTCGGACTTTAAAGTAATTGTGGCTTCAATAATGCCGCAAATACCAAGCTTTACAAACGGTCCTACCTCGCTTGCAGAAAGGGAATTAAGCTTTTTTCTTGAAAAATGCTGCGAAAAAACAGCGGAGCTTTCCTATTATCTTGAAACAGAGAGCGTTTTAAGAAAAGCTTTGGAGGACGGTAGCTTAGAAGTTTCTCTGCTGCGCTTCGACAATGTTTTTTCACCTGATTTTTACGCTACGCCTTACGTAGATTTTGAAGCTGTTATAAAAGAATGCGTAAGCAGTAAAACGGTTTCAATAACCAATGAGGATTACAAAACAAAATTCACTGTTTCGTATATAAGAGATGCTTGCGAAAATATTTTTCTTGCCGCAGCGGCTGCTAAGGCAGGCCACGTTTACAACGTTGCTTCAGGAGAGGTAACCGTTGCCGATATTAAGGAGCTTTTGTTTGAGGTTTATCCAAATGAATTCTCGTTAGAAAAAAATGTTTCTCGTAATGCAGAGCGCGAGTACGCGTGCATGAATTGCTTGAAATTCAACTTTTTAGGCTTTAAAACCGAATTCAGTCTTAAAACAGCGGTAAAGCACGCTATAGCCTTCTTTTCAAATTTAGAGTACGACACCTCAGATAATACAGAGTTTTACGCAGGCAGAATTAAAACAATTCAAGCCTTAGAAATAGAAATACTCAAGGAAATTGACAGAATTTGTGTTGAGAACAACATTAAATATTTCCTTGCAGGCGGTACACTTTTAGGTGCCGTACGTAACGGTGAGCCTATTTCCTGGGATGATGACCTGGATATAGGTATGCTTCGTGACGACTACGAAAAATTCAGGAAAATCTGCGAGGAAAATCTTGGCGATAAATTTGAGTTTTCTTCACCGTTTAATAAGTCGGGCAGTCACTATGCAATAGAAAAAGTAAGACTTAAATCCACTTATTTTTCTACAACCTATTCTGCAAAAAACGTTTTCCCCGACGGCATTTTCGTAGATGTTATTGTTTACGACAAAACAAGTAATTCAAGGCCGCTCAGAGTACTTCAGAGCCTTATTCTTGTTTTTCTCTATTATTGCATTATTTTAAGGTGGTACAACAAAGCTCGCAAAGAGTATAGCTACCGTTTAACAAAAATTATTCTTCCGTTTTTAAGAATATTCCCGTTAGGATTCTACCATTTTTGGTTTGAGTTTTTCATAAAACTGTTCAAAAACAAAAAGAATGCAACTCTGCTTATAGATGGTGTAGGTAAAAAGCTTAAGGATGGACCAATGCCAATAAAAGGTCTTGAGGATACCGTTTACGTAGATTTTGGTACTACAAAAGCGCCTATTCCTGTTGATTGCACGGGCTATTTAACCTTTGACTACGGCCCGAATTATATGGAAAAGCCAAATTACAGCAAAAGAAAATGCCCGCACGACTTTGCGAGAATAGATTTAGGTAAATATATTTTCGATGTGGAAGGCAGTACCCCTTTTAGAGAGGTGGACCTACGCGGAGAGCTTTTTGAAAACGAAAAAGAAGTTTAAAACGAACCCTTGTCCTGAAATTTAAGGACAAGGGCTTTTCTTTTGCCAAAATGCGACCTTTTTTGCAAAAGGTGCATTGTATTATATATAAAAAAACGTAGGAAGTGAAAATATGCCGGTAACAATTAAAAAGAAAAATGATGAGCTTTTTGCCTGCTTAAAGGGTGAAATAGACCATCACACAGCGCCCGAATTACGCGAGGCTATTGATGAAGCCTTGTCCTTAAGTGAAAGGGCAACCGTTCTCGTGCTCGATTTTTCAGAGGTCAGCTTTATGGACAGCTCAGGCGTCGGTCTTGTAATGGGCAGGTACCGTTACGCCGCAACACTCGGCAAAAAAGTACGGGTGGAAAATCTTGACGACAGAAATTATAAAATTATGAAAATGTCGGGAATCGAAAAAATTGCAGAAATAAGCAGAAAGGGTTAAAAGTATGAAAAAAATAAATCAAATGAAAATGGTGTTAGACAGCTGCTCGGTAAACGAGGGCTTTTCACGTGTGGCGGTTTCTGCCTTTGCAGCACAGTTAGATATGACCGTAGATGAGCTCGGTGATATTAAAACAATTGTCAGTGAAGCTGTAACGAATTGCATAGTGCACGCCTATAAGGAGAAAATAGGCAAAATTTACATAACCTGCACAGTTTTTGAAGGCGGTGTTTTAAGAGTTTCCGTAAGAGATAGGGGCTGCGGTATTCCCGACGTGAAAAAAGCGCGCGAGCCGCTTTATACAAGCGTTGGCGGTGACCGCTCGGGTCTTGGTTTTTCTGTTATGGAAAGCTTTTCGGACAAGCTCTGGGTACGCTCAAGGGTAGGCGTGGGCACAACCGTCACAATGGAAAAAAGAATAAACGGTAAACAGCATGAATAACAGAGAAAAGCTTATTTCCGAAAATTTAGGGCTTGTCCATTCGTGTGCAAATCGTTTTAAAAATCGCGGTGTTGAATACGATGATTTGTTTCAGGCAGGCTGTGTAGGTCTTGTAAAGGCTGCCGACGGCTTTAACGGGGAGCTTGGCTTTCAGTTTTCAACCTATGCAGTGCCTGCAATTTTAGGTGAAATTAAAAGACTCTTTCGTGACGGCGGAGCAGTAAAGGTCAGCAGAGCCATAAAAGAAAAATCAAGATACGTACAAAGTGAAAAAGAGCGGCTTTTTAAAGAATTAGGTTACGAGCCGAGCATAAAGGAGCTTGCCGAAGCACTTGATTTATCGGTAGCGGAAACGGCAGAGCTGCTTTTGGTTGCCTTGCCGCCCGTATCACTTACCTTAGATGACGAGGCCGGCGAAAAGCAAATAGATATTGCCGTGGAGGGCGAGGAGGAAAAAATAGCTGAAAGAATCTCCTTGGACGAATGCTTAAAAGCACTTTCAGAAAAAGACAGGGCAATTATTGAGCTAAGATATTTTAAAGGGGAAACCCAAACGGTAGTGGCAAAAAAGCTTGGTATGACGCAGGTTCAGGTTTCCCGAAGAGAAAAGGTTATATTAAAGGAGATGCGCCTTAAAATGGTGGTTTGACAAATGTGACAAAAATTTCACAATTTTGGGTCGTATAATGTATATCTAAAATCATTTAAATATGTAGAATGTACTTGAAAAAGAAATAAAAATGTTATAAAATAATACACGTAAAAAATTTAACAAAGCAAAGGAGTCTATTAAAATGGGTCTTTTAAACAAGAAAACAGTTGATGATATCAACGCAAAGGGTAAAAAGGTTCTCGTACGTTGCGACTTTAACGTTCCGCTTAAGGATGGCGTTATTACTGACGAAAACCGTATTACAGCAGCACTTCCTACAATCAAAAAGCTTCTTAATGACGGCGCACAGGTAATTCTTTGCTCTCACTTAGGTAAAGTTAAAAACGGACCTAACGAAAAGGAATCACTTGCACCGGTTGCAAAAAGACTTTCAGAGCTCTTAAATAAAGAGGTTGTTTTTGCAGCAGATGATACAGTAGTTGGCGAAAATGCTAAAAAAGCAGTAGCAGCTATGAAGGATGGCGACGTTGTTCTTCTTCAGAACACACGCTTCAGACCTGAAGAAACCAAAAATGGTGAGGCATTCTCAAAGGAGCTTGCTTCTCTTTGCGATATTTACGTTAACGACGCTTTCGGTGCAGCTCACAGAGCACACTGTTCAACAGTTGGTGTAGCTTCATTTGTTGAAGAAGCAGCAGTAGGCTACCTTATGGGTAAAGAGCTTCAATACCTCGGTAACGCTGTTGAAAACCCTGTTAGACCATTCGTTACAATTCTCGGTGGTGCTAAGGTAGCAGACAAGTTAAACGTTATTGAAAATCTTCTTAATAAAGCAGATACACTCATTATTGGCGGCGGTATGGCTTACACCTTCTTAGCGGCAAAAGGCTATGGCGTAGGTACCTCACTTCTTGACGAAACAAAAATTGACTATTGTAAGGATATGCTCAAAAAGGCAGAGGAAAAGGGTGTTGAAATTCTTCTCCCTGTTGACGTAACAATTACAAAGTCCTTCCCTGACCCAATAGATGCTGAAATTGAGGTACAGGTTGCAGATGCAGATAAAATCCCTGCAGATATGATGAGCCTTGACATTGGTCCAAAAACAGCAGAGCTTTATGCAGCAGCAGTTAAGTCAGCTAAAACAGTTGTTTGGAACGGACCTATGGGCGTTTTCGAAAACCCAATTCTTGCAAAGGGTACAATCGCAGTTGCTAAGTCTCTTGCTGAAACAGATGCTACAACAATTATCGGTGGCGGTGACTCTGCAGCAGCAGTTAACACATTAGGCTTCGGTGACAAAATGTCTCACATTTCAACAGGCGGCGGTGCTTCTCTTGAATTCCTTGAGGGTAAAGCACTCCCCGGTATCGAAGCAGTTAACGATAAATAATATATCACGCACATTTGGCAGTTTTTTCACCCGAACTTGCGTATCTTCATACGCTACGGGGTGAAAGAAACTACCAACTGCACGCAATCTATTATTTACGTTGGTAAAAAGGATAATATATCATGCACATTTGGCAGTTTTTTCACCCGAACTTGCGTATTTTCATACGCTACGGGGTGAAAGAAACTACCAACTGCACGCAATCTATTATTTACGTTGGTAAAAGGATAATATATCACGCACGTTTTGCGGATAAGGTCATATACACCACGCGCGTTGTGGTTGTGTGAAAATAAAGATAATTGAGGTTTATAAAAATGAATAAATCACTTCGTAAAGCAGTTATTGCAGGTAACTGGAAAATGAACAAAACACCTGCTGAAACAAAGGAAATCATCACAGCTATGAAGCCACTTGTTGCAGGTGCAGATTGTGACGTTGTTCTTTGTGTTCCTTACATTGATATTTTTGCAGCACAGGAAGCAGCTGCAGGCTCAAACATCAAAATCGGTGCTGAAAACTGCCACTGGGCAGAAAGCGGTGCTTTCACAGCAGAGGTTTCTGCACCAATGCTCAAGTCTATCGGCGTTGAGTACGTAATTATCGGTCACTCTGAAAGAAGACAATACTTCGGCGAGACAGACGTTACCGTTAACAAAAGAGTTCGCGCAGCTCTTAACTCAGGTCTTACAGTAATTCTTTGTGTTGGTGAGCTTTTAGAAGAAAGAGAGCAGGGCATTACAGAAGAAACTGTTCGTTTACAAACAAAAATTGCTCTTCAGGGCGTTAGCGAGGAAGAGCTTAAAAACATCATTATTGCTTACGAGCCTGTATGGGCTATCGGTACAGGTAAAACAGCTACAGCAGAGCAGGCAAATGAAGTTAACCACGCTATCCGTGAGGTTGTTAAGGAGCTTTATTCTAAGGCTGCTGCAGACGCACTCACAATTCAGTACGGTGGCTCAATGAACGCTGCAAATGCAGAAGAGCTTGTTGCACAGGAGGATGTTGACGGCGGTCTTATCGGCGGTGCATCCTTAAAGGCAGAGGATTTTGCAGTTATTGTTAAAGCTGCAAGCAAATAATAAATACGGGCAGGCTAAAAAACCTGCCCTTTAACTATTTTTTTATATAAAAAAGGCGGATTTAAAAATGAGCGAAAAAGTACTTTTAATAGTAATGGATGGTATCGGTTACTCAAAAACAGGCATAGGTGATGCTGTTACACTTGCAAACACACCTGTTCTTGATAAGCTTTTAAAGGAATGCCCAAACGTAAGACTCAAGGCACACGGTGATGCTGTAGGTCTCCCGTCAGATGACGATATGGGTAACAGTGAGGTTGGTCACAACGCTTTAGGCTGTGGTCAGATTTACTCTCAGGGTGCAAAGCTTGTTAACGAGTCAATTGAATCAGGAAAAATCTACACCTCAACAGCTTGGGGTGAAATTAAGGATAATTGCCTTTCAAACAACAGCACACTTCACTTTATTGGTCTTCTTTCAGACGGTAACGTTCACTCAAACATTTCTCACCTTATTGCTATGTTAAAGCAAGCAAAGGCAGACGGAGTTAAAAACGTTCGCGTGCACATTCTTCTTGACGGTCGTGACGTTCCTGCAACAAGCGCACCTGTTTACGTAGAGCAGCTTGAAAACGCTTTAGCAGAGCTTAACGACGCTTCCTTCTGCGGTAAAATTGCAAGCGGCGGCGGTAGAATGAAAATTACTATGGACCGTTACGAAGCAGACTGGAATATGGTAAAGCTCGGTTGGGATACACACGTTAAGGGTGAGGGCAGACAATTTGCTTCTGCAATTGAAGCAATTAACACTTACCGTGCAGAAAATGCAGACGTAATTGACCAGGATTTACCTCCTTTTGTAATTGCAGAAAACGGCGCACCTGTTGGCGCTATTAAAAATAAGGACAGCGTAATTCTTTTCAATTTCCGTGGTGACAGAGCACTTGAGCTCAGCATGGCATTTGACTACGCAGAGTTCGACAAGTTTGACCGCGGTGAAAAATTAGACGTTGTTTATGCAGGTATGTTACAGTACGACGGTGACTTAAAGCTTCCTGCCCGTTACCTTGTAAACCCACCTGAAATTAAGGCTACTCTTTCAGAGTTACTTGTTTCAAAGGGCTTAAATCAATTTGCTGTTTCAGAAACACAAAAATACGGCCACGTAACTTATTTCTGGAACGGTAACAAGAGCGACAAATTCAGCGAGGAGCTTGAAACTTATCTTGAAATTCCGTCAGATAAGGTTTCCTTTGATGAAAGACCGTGGATGAAATCTGCAGAGGTTACAGATGCAGTTATCGAAGCTATTAAATCAGAAAAATACGACTTTATTCGTTGTAACTATCCTAACGGTGATATGGTAGGCCACACAGGCTCACTTGAAGCAACTATCATTTCTGTTGAAGCGGTAGATATTGCTCTTGCACGTGTGTTAAAGGTTGCAGATGAATACGGCGTAACAGTTCTTATTACAGCAGACCACGGTAATGCGGACGAAATGCTCGAAAAGAACAAAAAGGGTGATTTACAGGTAAGAACAGCTCACTCACTTAACCCTGTTCCGTTCATCATTTACAGCAAAAATAAATACGAGCTTAAGGATGGCAGCTTCGGACTTGCAAACGTTGCACCTACAGTAGCAACAATTTTCGGCATTGAGCCTTACGACAGCTGGGAAGAAAGCCTTATTAAATAATTTTTCTGAATTTTGTTATAGGGGGTAAGTGGAATGATTCCTGCACCCGTGTTAAAGCTTTTTTGGAAAAACACCGAGCGCGGTGACCAAAAAAGACTCGCAACTCAATCTGCACCAAACGGCGTAACTGAAATTTGTGACCTTTCCTATATAGATGACGGCAAATGGCAACACAAATTAGACGTTTACTATCCTGAAAATGCAGAAAATGAAAAGCTCCCCGTGATTATAGATATTCACGGCGGCGGTTGGATGTATGGCGACAAGGAGCTCAACAAATACTACAATATGGTGCTTGCAAGCAAAGGCTTTACCGTGTTTAGTATGAGCTATACGCTGTGGCCGGAATCAACTGTGCCCGAGCAGCTGAAGGAGATTGCAACAGCGCTTTTGTGGATTAAAAATAATCTCACAGCTTACCCGTGTGACAAGGAAAAAATAATGCTCACAGGTGACAGCGCAGGCGGACAGTTAGCACTTTATTCTGCAGTGCTTTCAAAAAGCAGCGTTTTAAGGGATGTCTTTTCCGTAAAGGATTGCGGACTGGAATTTACCTGCCTTGCACTTGTTTCTGCTGTGGCAGATATGAACTCAGGCTTCCCTATGAGTGTCTATACAAAGGGAATGTGGGGTAAAAACTACGCCTCAAGCCCTACCTCGCGTTATATGAATTTTAAGGATATTGCAAAATTTGCCCAATTGCCGCCAACGGTTTTATTCACCTCGTCAGGTGATATTTTAGCGGAAAAGCAAACAATTTCCATATATAACAGAATTAAGCAGTTAGGCGTTAAAACCGAGCTTTATAATTACGGCAAGGTTGACGGCAAGCATCTTCCGCACGTATTTTCTGTTCTTTACCCGTATTCAGAAAGCGGAAACGATGCTATTGATAAAATGCTCGATTTCTATAGAGAAACGTTTTAAAAGAAAACCGACTGGTTGAATTTCAATCAGTCGGTTTTTCAGTATTAAAAAAATTTTTGAAATTTTTATGTCAACTTTTAATCTTTTTTACACTATATAACAGAAAGCAAAATTGAAAGGGGTGTGCAGATGAGTAAAAAACAAATAGCAAATGAAAAATTAGAACGCGATTACAAGCTTTATTATACCAATCTGCAACGTTTCTGTAGAATCAAATTGAAAAATCAAGAACAAGCAGATGACTGCGTTCAGGAAAGCTTTTACATACTATATAAACATTATATAAAAAACGAAGAAATAAAAAATGTAGCAGGATTTTTATATAAGATAGCAGACAACTTAATAAAAGAACAATGGCGTGAAAATCAGAAATCTGAAAATACAATTCAGATAGATTCTATGGCAGAAACTATTGCAGCAAAAGAAAATAATTACACAGATTTAGATTATGATTCACTAGCAGAAAATCTGATTTTAACGCTCAATGAAAATGAGAAGACGATATACAAATTAAAATATATAGAAAACAAATCTATTAAAGAGATTTCAGAAGAATTAAAATTGTCGTTTGACGTAATAGCAAAGCGACTATCACGATTACGGCAAAAGGTAAAGGAACAAATAAAAGAACAGTTTGAAGGAGGCGACGTATTTTGAGAACTTCATTAGAGAAGAGTTTTGTTAAAATCGAAAATATGAATGATGAAAAGTTTTATAGCTCATTAATTGAGGAGCTTAACCAAATAATTGAAGATGAATTAAGCAAAGATTACGAAGAGATAAATGCTGAAGTTGTAGATGATTGTTGCCTTGCATTGCAGTCGATTTACGAATTGCAAAATGGTGAAGGGGAAGAATTTACTAATATAACAAATATCAATAGTATAGTAAAAAAATACAACTTATATCAAAGAAAAAAACGAATAGTTTCAGTTGCATGTGCTGCTGTGGCAATCCTTGCAATTGGTGTTACGAGCTTTACCTTAAGTAGTGAAACGTTGGCTGAGGGGAATGCTTTTAAAACTACTATAGGCAGATTTGAAGAAGTTTTAAAAAAAGAAGAACTGACCCGTAAACCTTTAACAACAGAATCACCCGAAGCATCGGGTGAAAAAACAACTGAAATACAAATAACAACAGAATCACCCGAAGCATCGGGTGAAAAAACAACTGAAATACAAATTACTGAGGAGCTTTCCTCTTCACACAATGCAGCTCAGGTTACAGGAAAGCAAATAAAAGGCATTAGTGCAATTCTTGCTCCCGGTAGCATCATGCTGTACCATAACGTAGAAGAAATAAGCTTAAAAAACACCTTTGTCAGGGTGATCTATACAAATGGCGAAAGTGAAATAATCAGTATAAGTAAATGCAACGTTACAATTGGTGAGCCTAAAGCAAGCGGTGAAACTAAAATTACTATTAACTACAAAGGCTTTGAAACTTATATTTATGCAACGGTTTTACCTGAAGGAAAGGCGGAATCCTAAAACGATAACTTCTGTTTACGGTACTTTTGAGAATGAGTATACAATAGATGAAATGAGAGTTTTTGCAGTATTCAGTGATGGCACCGAAAAAGAAATTCCCCAAAGCGATTGCACAATAACAACCGAAGAATTTAACGACGGAACTGAAAACGGTGTAATTGTAACAGTTGAATATCAGGGTTGCAGTTTTCAGTTTTTCAGTGAAACAGAGGAGGTTTTATAATGAATAACAAGTTGGTTAAAACATTGCGGGACTGTTAGCTATATTAATATTACTGTCAGTATCACCGGTAAACGTAAGTGCGTCAGAGTACGAGAACGATATTCACTGGACGTTCGACGGTCAAAATTTAGTGGTGACGGGTAAAGGTGAGCTTTATAATTACGGCAAGGTTGACGGCAAGCATCTTCCGCACGTATTTTCTGTTCTTTACCCTTATTCAGACGAGGGCAACGATGCAATTGAGAATATGTTGAATTTCTTTAGAGAAACATTTTAAAAATAAAGAGGCTGTAAAAAAACGTTAAGTTTTTTTACAGCCATTTTTATATACCTAAAACATTTCTCAATGGTATCCATAGTGCTATTATAATAAGACAAACAACATCAAACGCCTTGAATGGTGAAATATAATTGAATTTACCGTCTTTTAAATATCTTTTTGCTGAGAAAAAATATACCCACAAAATGTAAAACGCTTCAAGTGGAAATATATAGTTAAAAGCTAACGCTTCTTTGAAATTCAATTTTAAAATACTGCCAACAAAATGTGTGTTGCCACAACCAGCACACTTAAATCCGGTAAAAGTGTGAACAGGGCATTTAAAACCAAAGCCTGTAAACTCGTAGACAATATATAGCAGTAACCCTATAATACATATTAGGGTAGTATAAATTACAAGTTTTTTAAAACGTTCTTTCTTAGTTTTATCCAAATAAATCACCTTGTATATAATATCAAATTACAAATAAATATTCAATGGTAAAAAAATTGTCGAAAAATGTTGCACTAAAATCATTGGTGTGCTATAATCAAGAAAAAAGTTAAAGGGGTGAATTATAATGCAACTTGAAAAAAGAGAAATTGTAAAATGCATTTTACTTACATTAGTAACTTGCGGTATTTATGGTATTATCTGGGGAATCAACATTGCTAAAGATGCAAATAAGGTTAAAGATCCAAATGGTGATGCTTTACTTGAAATTCTTCTTGTTCTTTTCTTACCATTCGTAGGTTTCTACCTTTGCGAAAAGAAAGTTTCTGAAGGCTGTCAGGCTTTAGGTATTCCACACGAAGATAACTCAATTCTCTACCTCATTCTCGGTCTTTTCGGTCTCGGTATTGTTGACTACTGCCTTATGCAGAATGAACTCAATAAACTTGCTGATGCAACTGTTTCATACGGCGGTCAGAACTATCAGGCACAAGAAGTTCCATTTGAGAATGTTAATAACAACCAACAATAATAAAACAAAAAAATGGCTATCCGTAAAGGGTAGCCATTTTTATTTGTTTTTTAAAGTAACAACCACTACTTCGGGTGAGTTGTTTATTCTTATTGGTATAATGCTGTTGCCTAGTCCTCGGCTCACAATCATTGTTGTGTTGTTTTCGTTGAAAACACCGGCATCAAATTCAGGGAACAACCCTTGTTCGGGTGCTATAATTCCACCAATAAAAGGAATTCTGAATTGCCCGCCGTGAGCGTGACCTGAAAATACTAAATCAACGTTTGTAGAAGAATATTCGGGGAATAATTCAGGGTGATGAGAAAGCAAAATGCTGAAACAATTTTCATCATCAAGCTTGCTTATTGCTTTTGCAATTTCCGTCTTGTAGTCGTCACCGTAAATCACCTTGTAATTTGAAGCATCATTAAGACCGATAACCTGAATTTTTTCAGAGTTTTTTTCAATGTAAGCACTTTCGTCTTTTAAAACAACAACACCAATTTCGGTAAGTGTATCTATAAATTCAAAGTACTGATTTGCGTCTGCCCTTATTTCGTGATTACCAACTATAAAATAAACGTCACAAATTTTAAGAATTTCTTCAAATAGCTTAATGGGTATTTGAATGTTGGTATAAACTCCGTCTATCGAATCACCCGTAACAAAAACTACGTCGGGCTCTTGTTCTTTTATTATTTCTAACAGCTTTTCGTTATCCTCTCCGAATTCTTCGTTGTGTAAATCTGAAAGCTGCACTATTTTAAATTGGTCAAAGCTTGTTGGAAGGTTTTCACATTTTAATGTGTGTTCAGTTACCTCAAGGTTAAAATTGCCGTACAAAATAAGCGTAATAACCGCAGTAATTAAGCAAATTAAAATAATACTGCGCCTTATTGCTTTTTTATTTTTCATAAGCTTTTTCAATTATCTCAAAATCTCCGTTTCTTAAAATTCGCAATAAATCGTCGTTTGTTTTAATCGGCTCGTTTGTAATAATACCTGAAATTCCTGCACCTGTAACGCGGTGACAGTCACTCCCCGCAGTTCTTATTTTCAAGCCCTTTTTTTCAGCCCATTTTAAAGCCTTGTCATTTTCTTCCTTGCTTGACTTGCCGTTTACAATTTCAACACCGTCAAGGTATTTTGCATTTGCTCTGTAAATGTAAGGCCTAAAAGGGTGTGCCTGAATTATAATGCAGCCGTTATTCCTGAAAAAGCGAGAAGCCTTTTTTAAATACATAGGTAAAAGAAACGGCGTTTTTTCTATAAGCTCCTCACTAACACCATAAATTAAATAGTCGTTTCCGTTTAAAAAGAAACGAAGCTCTACACCTAAAAGTACGGAGAAATCTTCCGTTTCATACTTTTTTGCTTCTCTGTAGCCTGCAAGGTAATGCTCTGTACGAAGCCTTTTATTAAACATCTCTTTTAAAGAAAACGTCATATCAGAGTAGTGATTTGTTATAACAATACCTGAGTAGCCAAGCTCTTTGTATTTTTCTACAAGCTCTTTTGCATTTATTGCGGCACATTGGCTTGTCTCTTTCGTGTGACTGTGTATTTCGTATTTCATTTGTTAACTCCGTTGTAATTGTTAAAACTATAATAACACTCGCAAAAAACTATTGCAATAGAAATTCATAAGATATATAATAAAACAAATCGAAATGGAGGTAGTTTTATGCTCGAATTTTTATGGAAATTTCCCAAAATGCTTTGGAGTGTGCTTGTTTTAATAGCAACACTCGTTACTCTTTTTTTAGACGCAGGTGACGTTACGACGTCAGAAGAGGCTGAATTAGTGAGAGAAAAGCTTGTTGTGTTAGAAAAGGCTTTAATTTCCGGTCAGGGCCTTACAACAGACGGTGAATATTTTTATACGTCAGGCTCTTTAACGGGAATAAGCGCAAGCGGACTTGCCAAGTGGGATATGGAAGGCTTTGTTGTGTTGGCAGATTATACCGCTATGCCAAAGGATTACAGAGAAAACTTAAATCTTAACCATTTAGGCGGTATGAGCTACTACGACGGAAAGCTTTACGTAGCGGCAGAGGATTCCGAAGACAATAACCCTTATCTTATGACCTTTTCAGCGGAAACGCTTGAGTTTTTAGAGGCGTACGAAATGCCGCAGGAGCTTTTGCAGGGCAGCTTCCCTTGGTGTGCGGTAGATGCTGAAAAAGGCTACATTTATTGCTCACAATTTAATGATGTGAACGAGATTTTTGTGTTCGATTTAGAAACAATTGAATATTCTCATTCAATAAAGCTTTCGGAGCAAATTACAAGAATTCAGGGCGGCGAGGTTTACGAGGGTAAGCTTTACCTTTCATATGATGCTAAAGAGGGCAACACCGACTACATACTTACTGTAGATTTAGAAAACGGAGAGGTTAACACTCTCTTTGAAAGAAACCTTCCTGCAAAATGCGGTAATGAGGCAGAGGGCATAACCGTTTACCCAATGGAAAACGGCTCATTAGTACACGTGCTCGACTACGACAAAGCGGTAGGCGTGTACACAAGAAGCTACGCGCTTAAATAATTGAAATTTGAAAATTTAGAATTGCGGAAACGCTTCGCGTTTGATTGTGATTTTAAGTGAATAAAAATAAATTCATCCTATCATTTTTGGTTTACTATAACCTTTAAATGATAGGATGATTTTTATTATATGGAATTTTTTATATTCAAGTCCGCAGGACTTTCGAAATTCTCAATTCTGCGAAGCAAGTTGCGCTCAGCATTTTGCGAAGCAATTAAACGTTAAATCTGAATAATACAATGTCTCCGTCCTGCATAACGTATTCCTTACCCTCGGAGCGTACAAGACCCTTTTCCTTTGCTGCCTGCATAGAGCCGCATTCCATAAGCACGTCAAAGGATACAACCTCTGCACGAATAAAGCCGCGTTCAAAGTCTGTGTGAATTTTACCTGCCGCCTGCGGTGCCTTTGTGCCTTTTTTTATTGTCCAAGCTCTTACCTCGGGCTGACCTGCCGTAAGGTAAGACATAAGTCCTAAAAGGTCGTAGCTTCTTTCAATAAGTCTGTCAAGACCGCCCGAGGAAACGCCGAGCTCAGACAAAAACATTTCCTTTTCCTCTGCCTCAAGCTCTGCAATTTGTGCTTCAAGCTCTGCGCAAATCGGAAGAACCTCGCTGCCCTCATCTGCGGCAATTTTTTTAACTGCGTTAAAGCGCTCGTTTGTTTCAATGTTTTGTGTAAAATCCTCTTCACTCATATTGCAAGCGTAAATAACCGGCTTAGAGGTAAGTAAATCTACTGTGTCAAGAAGAGCCTTTTCGTCATCTGTCATATCAACGCTTCTTGCACATATGCCGTTGTTGAGTGCTTCGTTAACTCTTTCAAAGAAGGCAACCTCCGTTGCAAGAGATTTGTCGCCCTTCATAGCCTTTTTGCTTCTGTCGATTCTTCTGCCTAAAATTTCAGCATCGGAAAGAATCAATTCAAGGTTAATTGTTTCAATATCTCTCTGTGGGTCAATTGAGCCCTCAACGTGCATAATATCATCATTTTCAAAACAACGTACAACGTGAATAATTGCGTCAACCTCTCTTATGTGTGAAAGGAATTTGTTACCGAGACCCTCACCCTGAGAAGCACCCTTAACAAGACCTGCAATATCAACAAATTCAATTGTTGCAGGTGTAACCTTTACAGGGTTATACATTTCGCAAAGTGCATCAAGTCTCTTGTCCGGCACGGAAACCACACCTATATTCGGCTCAATAGTGCAAAAGGCATAGTTTGCCGCCTGAGCGCCTGCGTTTGTAAGCGCGTTAAAAAGTGTACTTTTACCAACGTTAGGTAAACCAACAATACCAAGTTTCATTTTTATTACCATTCCTATTTGAAAAATTTACTAAAACATTTTAGCACATTATAATAAGTATTTCAATCATTTTTGCATACAAAAATCACTCTTTGTCAATATTACTTCTAAGGAGATGATTTTTTGAATTTCAGAACAGATTTAACGCTTGAAAGAGCCGAGCTTACAAGTGAAAAGGGGAAGGGCATAAAAAAAGAATTCAGACATAACGATTTCAGCACCACAACCATAATAGATATTCTTAACGAGGAAACGGCGCAAAAATTAGGCAAGGCGGTCGGAAGATATATCACTATAGAAATACCTGAGCTGAGCTTTCTTTCTGCCGATACTGAAAAAATCGTAGAAACAATCAAGGAATCAATAAATCTATTGCTGCCGCAAGAAGAAGGACTCGTTTTAGTGGTGGGTGTCGGTAACAGTGATATTACGGCAGATGCCTTAGGTCCGTTTGTAGCTTCAAAAATTTTTTCAACAAGACACTTAACAGAGTCCTTGCAAAAAAGTATAGGCTTCAAAGAGCCGTTAAGACCGGTTGCTGCGATATCCACAGGTGTTTTAGGGCAGACGGGGCTTGAATCAAGTGAGTATACAAAATGTGTTGCAGAGGAAATAAAGCCCTGCTGTGTAATTACAATAGATGCCTTGGCATCACGCAGCATAAAAAGACTTGGAACAACCATCCAAATGTCAAATACGGGCATAGCACCGGGCTCGGGAATCAACAACAAACGAAAACGAATAGATGAAGAATTTTTAGGTGTGCCCGTAATTGCAATAGGCGTTCCTACCGTGGTAGATGCCCTGACCTTGGCGGAAAGCCTTACGGGCAAAAGCTTAGAGGGTGAGACTGAAGCGGAAATGATAGTAACCCCAAAGGATATAGATTCATTAATAAAAAACGCTGCAGGGCTTATTTCGAGCGCGGTGAATTTGTCGCTCCAAAAAACTCTTTGCTATGATGATTTAAAAATGCTGTTATAAAAAATTTATTATAATCATAAAATATATTGCACAAGTATTAGGAGGTGCAATATGAATATGAAAAACACAGGATTGCAAGCATTTTTTAGTGTGGTTATTTCTATCACTCTTTTAATTACAACCGTTGTTTTTTCCAATAAGCTTGTTTTGCTTTTGAATAACATAAGTATAAGTGTTTTCAGCGTTTCCGCAAGTGCCGAAAAAATTGCGGGAGAAGTAATTAAAAGTGATTTGAACGAGGACTCAAAGACGTATACGCAAATAACAGGCTTCAGTAACGGAAGCTTTCTTGCGGGCGGTTATCCCGAAATTGCCGTACCTCAGGATATTGAAAAAATAATGGATGAAGCGGCTGCGGTGTATAAAACCTTTAAAAAGACAGGAGATATTGAAGAAACAAAGCTTACAGCAGGCTCAAAAAGCACGGTTTACGGTAACGTAGCCGTTAATAACAAAACAGAAACAAAAAGCGTCAATATAAAAAAAGAGCTGTCTAAAAAAGCTTCTTTCGGTAAAATTACAAAAGACGAGCCGTATATTTTGATTTATCATACTCACACCACGGAGGGGTATGAGCTGTTAGATAAGGGGTGGTATTCCTCTGATTATGATTCCCGTACAAAGGACACCACAAAAACAGTTGTCAGAGTAGGTGACGAAATAGCAGAAAGGCTCGAAAAATCAGGCTTTAAGGTAATTCACGATAAAAATATATACGATTCCTCCTACAACGGCGCATACAGCAGGTCGCTTGCAGCGGTGGAAAAATATTTAAAGGAATATCCGTCAATAGTTGTCACGTTAGACGTGCACCGTGACGCTATTCATTACGACAGCGGCACAAGGTGTAAGCCTACGGCAGAAATAAACGGCAAAAAGGCGGCACAGGTTATGATAATTACCGGTGCAGAGGAGGGTAGTGTGGAAGATTTTCCAAACTGGTCGCAAAACCTTACTTTTGCAGTCGCCTTGCAAAACAAGGTGGAGGAAAACTACAAGGGTCTTATGCGCCCCATATTCTTTTGCCAAAGAAAATATAATATGCACGTAACCCCCTGCTCGTTGCTTTTAGAAATGGGTACAGACGTAAACACTTTAGACGAGGCTGTTTATTCAGGGCGCTTAATAGGTGACAGCCTCGCGGAATTGTTGGAAGAAAATATAGGTGAATAAAATGGAAGAATTTGAAAAGCTTTTAAAATCATATACCGTTATTACAATTCTTGCAGTAATAATAATTGCAACAATTTGCGGCTCGTTTATTGTAGGCTTTAAGGCGGATTACAATATAACGGGTGTCGAGCGTGAAAAAATCGGCTTTAGCAGAGGCTATAGCGGTCAAAATATATAAATTCGAAAAAAACTGTAAAAAGTGTAAAATTCCTATTGAAAAAAATCTGCGTTTATTGTACAATATACAAAAGGCATATGGCAAAAATCTATTTAAGTGGTTAACACTTGGTTATGCCTTGTAGCAAGGAGATGGAAAATTTGGCAGTAAAACTCAACACGAAGTATCTTGAAGGCTTCGTTGCAAAGGCAGACGTTGATGCAATAGGTCCTGAGGTTGCTTCTGCAGTTGAGCTTCTCAATAATCGTACCGGTGCAGGTAACGACTTTTTAGGTTGGCTCGATTTACCGGTTAATTACGATAAAGAGGAGTTCGAAAGAATAAAAAAAGCGGCAGCTAAAATCCGTAACGATAGCGACGTTTTAATTGTTATCGGCATAGGCGGTTCATATTTAGGTGCTCGTGCAGCAATAGAATTTTGTAAATCACAAAATTACAACTACTTTTCAAAACCACAAATCTTTTTCGCAGGCAACACAATTTCTTCCTCTGCTTTGGCTGAGGCAGTTAAACTCTGCGAGGGTAAGGATTTTTCAGTAAACGTTATTTCTAAATCAGGTACTACTACCGAGCCTACCTTGGCTTTCAGAGTGTTCAAGGAGCTTTTAGAGGAAAAATACGGAAAAGAAGAAGCGGCAAAAAGAATTTACGCTACAACAGACAAGGCTCGCGGCACCTTAAAGGAACTTTCAGATTCCGAAGGCTACGAAACCTTTGTTATTCCGGATGATGTTGGCGGCAGGTATTCAGTGCTTACTGCCTGCGGACTTCTTCCTATTGCGGTTGCGGGCATCAATATTGATGAAATGATGCAGGGTGCAGCTGCTGCACGTGAAGCCTTGAAGGACGGCGACGTGTACACGAACGATTGTTACCGTTACGCAGCAATGCGAAACATACTTTACCGCAAGGGCAAAAGTGTAGAGATGATGGTTTCCTACGAGCCTGACTACACTATGATGAACGAATGGTTCAAGCAGCTTTTCGGTGAAAGTGAGGGTAAAGACGGAAAGGGTATTTTCCCATCATCAGTAATTTTTTCAACTGACCTTCATTCACTTGGTCAATACGTCCAGGACGGCGAAAGATTAATGTTTGAAACAGTTGTTAAATTTAAATCACCGAAGAGTGAAATGGTAATTAAAGCGGATGCCGAAAACAAAGACGGCTTTAACTTTGTTGCAGGTAAAACTGTTGACTACGTTAACGAGCAGGCGTTTTTAGGTACCATACTTGCTCACTGTGACGGTGGCGTGCCGAACATGATTTTGGAAATTGATAAAATGGATGAATTCAACTTCGGTTATCTTGTATATTTCTTGGAAAAGGCTTGTGCAGTTTCGGGTTATACGCTTAAAATTAACCCGTTTGACCAGCCCGGTGTAGAAAGCTACAAGAAAAATATGTTTGCTCTTTTGGGCAAACCGGGTTACGAGAGCCTGCAGGCAGAGCTTTCAAAAAGACTCGAAAAATAATGTAAAACAGCTGAAGACAATTCAGCAAAAAAATAAACGGAGGTAAACACTATGGTTTCACTTATTATCGGCAACAAAGGTTCCGGAAAAACAAAAAAACTCATTTCTCTTATCAATGAGGCTGTTGACAAATCAAACGGAACAGTCGTTTGTATTGAGAAATCACCGTTACTTACTTACGAGGTAACTCACAAGGCAAGACTTATCGAAACAGAAAGATACGGCGTAGAAGGTCCGGATGCATTCTTCGGTATGGTTTGCGGTATTATTGCACAAGACCACGATATCACAGAGGTTTTTGTTGACGCTACTTTCAAAATTGTAGGCAGAGATTACGAGGCTTTTGCTGACCTTATTAAAAAGGTTGCAGATATTTCAGAGCTCTCAGAAACAAACTTTGTTTTCACAGTTTCAGAGGACGAGGAAAAGCTTCCTGCAAGACTCTTCGAGTACGCAAAAAAGCTCAACTGATTATTCAAATTCGCCTATCGTGTAACGGTAGGCGGATTTTTTTGAAAAATATTACAGATTTTCAAAATTGATATTGACAAACCCGTATTATTCTTATATAATGTTTAGGCGTATTGAGAGGTAGTTAAATGATTATTGAACTTGAATCTATATTTAATACAGACGGTTCGTCCTATGAGTTTGATTACGAACTTTCGCTTTCACATATCGAGGTAGCAGGCGTGAATCCACTTAAAGCACCTGTTAAGGTAAAGGGTATGGTGAAAAACAACACAGGCATAGTTACACTCGGAGCTTCAGTAGAACTTGTTTACTCTGCTCAGTGTGACCGTTGTGCCGAAGAGGCTGAGAAAACCTTCAACTATGAGTTTTCTCACAACTTAATTGCATCCTTAAGCAACGAAGATAATGACGATTTTCTCGTTGTGAGTGATATGCGTCTTGATTTAGACGAGCTTATTGAGGAGGATGTCAATTTAGAATTACCCACAAAATTCCTTTGTGATGATGAATGCAAGGGTGTTTGCTCAATGTGCGGTAAAAATCTTAACAAAGCCAAATGTGACTGCAAGAAGCCAATAGACCCACGTCTTGAAGGCCTGCTTCAGTTTTTGGAATAACTAATTAGTAAATAAACATTTATTGTTAAATTATAAGGAGGAAACTTACAATGGCAGTACCAAAGAGAAGAGTTTCAAAAGCAAGAAGAGACAAAAGAAGATCAAACGTATGGAAGATGGATGCTCCACAGCTTATGAAATGCCCACAATGCGGCGAATATAAGAGAGCTCACAGACTTTGCGCAGCTTGCGGTTACTACAACGGTAAGCAAGTAGTAGTTGTTGAGAAGTAATTTTCTTGTGCAAAATATATTTTGAATTGCTTTCAAGGGGCGGCGAGAAATTTCTCTCCGCCCTATTGGAGTTTTTAAATTGAATGGGGGTGAGTCGTGTGTCTGTAAAGGTTGCTTCGGTGCTTAGCAATTCCTATGGTGAAAGGGCAGGTATTTTGCCCGAGGATGAAATTTTGTCAATAAACGGCAGAGAAATTACAGACGTGCTCGACTACCGCTTTTCAATACAAAGTAAAAAGCTTTCCTTAATCTTAAAAAGAGGTCTTGAGGAGTTAACTGTCAGTATAAGAAAAAGCAGTGAGTTTTCAGACATAGGCTTAGAGTTTGAAACCTACCTTATGGACAAGCAGCATTCCTGCAAAAATAAGTGCATTTTTTGTTTTGTGGACCAAATGCCGAAGGGTATGCGTAGCACGCTTTATTTTAAGGATGATGACTCGCGACTTTCTTTCTTTTTTGGTAATTACGTTACTCTTACAAATCTTACGGAAAAAGAAGCGGACAGAATTTGCGAAATGCACATAAGTCCAATAAACATTTCCGTTCATACCATGAATCCTGAGTTGCGCGTTAAAATGTTAAAGAATAAAAACGCAGGCGAATCCTTAAAGCTTATTAAAAAGTTTTTTGATGCAGGCATTTTAATGAATATACAGTTTGTGCTTTGTCCCGGTATAAACGACGGTGAGGAGCTTCGGTACTCTTTAAACGAGCTGGCAAAGTACGGCGCTTGTATTAACAGTATTGCCGCTGTGCCGGTAGGGCTTACAAAATATCGTGAGGGCTTAGAGCTTTTAAAGTCCTACACAAAGGAAACAGCAGCAGAGGTAATAGCAATTATTGATGAGTTCAACGCTCACTATTCATTTTTTAATAACGGAAAAATTCTTGCCTTTGCTTCAGATGAATTTTATCTTTTAGCCCAAAAAGAGCTGCCATCTGAAGAGTATTACGGTGAGTACAGTCAGTTGGACAACGGCGTAGGTATGTGTACTCTTTTAAAAAGTGAGTTTTTAAATGCCTTAGCAGAAGCAAATGCAACACTCATTGAGCGTAGTGTGAGCATTGCAACAGGCGAGCTTGCTTTCCCTCTTTTGTGCGAGCTTTCAAAAAAGGCAGAGGAAAAATTTAAAGGCTTAAGCGTTAACGTAATAAAGGTAACAAACGAGTTTTTCGGCACAACGGTTACCGTTGCAGGGCTTCTTACAGGTCAGGACCTGAAGTCACAGCTCAAAAATAAAAGCTTGGGTGAAGAGCTTTTAATTCCGCGTGTTTCGTTAAGAAACGAAGGGGATAAATTCCTCGACGACTTAACGCTTGAAGAGTTAGCAGAGTTTTTAAATGTAAAAATTACTCCCGTCGAAAACGACGGTTACAAATTGTTAGAAAATATTTTAGGAGGTGCTTAAAATGGCGCAACCGGTAGTTGCAATAGTAGGCAGACCAAACGTTGGTAAAAGTACGCTTTTTAATAAGCTTACGGGTAAAAGACTTGCTATTGTAGATGATACTCCAGGCGTAACCCGCGACAGAATTTTCGGTGAATGCGAATGGTTAGGTCATAAAATGATGCTCGTTGATACGGGCGGTATAGAGCCTTATTCGGACGATATTATTCTTTCTCAAATGCGTCGACAGGCACAGCTTGCAATAGATAGCGCAAACGTTATAATTTTTGTTACCGACGTCAGAGACGGTGTTGTCGCAACAGATAGTGAGGTTGCTTCAATGCTTCAGAAAAGCGGTAAGCCAATTGTGCTTTGTGTTAATAAGTGCGACAAAATCGGCGCACCGCCTGCAGATATTTATGAGTTTTATAATTTAGGCATAGGTGACCCGTTCCCTGTGTCATCTGTTCACGGTCACGGCACAGGTGATTTGCTTGACGAGGTAATAAAACACTTCCCCGAAGAATATTTAAGAGACGGTGAGGATGAGGATGATTACATCAAGGTTGCCGTAATTGGTAAACCAAACGTTGGTAAGTCTTCACTCGTTAACAAAATAATCGGTGAGGACCGAATGATTGTTTCAGATATTGCAGGTACAACACGTGATGCAACCGACAGCTTTGTCGAAAACTCTTTCGGTAAATTTATGTTTATTGACACGGCAGGTCTCCGCAGAAAATCAAAGGTTGAGGACGCCGTTGAAAAATACAGTGTTTTAAGAACAGATATGGCAGTAGAAAGAGCCAATGTCTGTGTAATTATGATAGATGCTTTAGAGGGCTTTACCGAGCAGGACAGTAAGGTTGCAGGCAGAGCCTTAGAGCAGGGTAAGGGTTGTATTATTGCGGTAAATAAATGGGATGCTTACGAAAAAGACGGCAGAACAATGGATTCCTACCGCAAAAAGCTTATGAATGATTTTTCATTTATGTCCTTTGCACCTATTATTTTTATTTCTGCAAAAACAGGTCAAAGATTAGACCGACTTTACGAGCTTATTAAGTTTGTAGATACACAAAACGCAATGCGCGTAAAAACAGGTCAGTTAAATGAAATTTTGGCAGCTGCAACCTTAAGAGTGCAACCACCAACAGATAAGGGCAAACGCCTTAAAATTTATTATATGACCCAGGCTTCAACTCGACCGCCAACTTTTGTGTGCTTTGTAAATAATGCTGAGCTTTTCCATTACAGCTATCAGCGTTATTTAGAAAACCAGATTCGCGAGGTTTACGGACTTGAGGGTACACCGGTAAGATTCGTTATTCGCGAAAGAGGCGACAAGAAGTTTTAACGTAAAATTATAAATTAAAAAGCTATTGCAATTCAACTAAAATTGCAATAGCTTTTTTGTTTGTTTCTCTAAAGTTTTGAAAAAGAGAAAACTTTTGTGTAGCTATTTGTATTTTTTTGTCATATATAAACGATAGATAAAATAGTCAGGGAGCTTAAATGAGAATTATGTTCTGAAAATTTTCACGAAAAATGTCAACAAAGTGCTTTTTAAAAACACATATATACAAATGTATTAAAAGTGAGGTTGAAATTTATGAAAAAAATAATTTCGGTACTTATGGTTGCTATTATGCTTTTGGGAGCGTTTTCATTAAGTGCTTTTGCAGAAAATGAAGAACCGGAAAAAACGTGGAGTACCACCTTTGACGAAGCGACGGGAACACTAACAGTCTCAGGTACGGGAATAGTTGAGGGCTTGTATCCGGATGGACGCGGTAGACCTGATTATCATGTCTATTACGAGCGTGAAGAAGATGACTACAGTGTAAAAAAACTGATAATTGAAGAAGGTATAACCTCCATACGAATTTCTTTTTCTCGTCTTAACAGCTTAACACAGGTTGTTTTGCCAAGCTCGTTAACGGAAATATTGGGTTGCTTTAATAAGTGCCCTTCTTTAACTTCTATTACGATTCCTGCCGGTGTTAAAATCTGGTATGATAGTTTCATGTATTGTGACAGTTTAAGTGAAATTAATTTTAAAGGTCCGGTTTTTATAGGTACTATTTCTGAGTACAATTTCCGTGAATTACCGTCTTTAACAACTTTAACAGTTCCAAGCGGTTCGTTTTTGGCGGGAGCTTTTTCGTATTGTGAAAATCTCAAAAAAGTAACACTTATAGGTAGGGTTGAAATCGCTGAACCATACTATGAAGAATACGGATACAGAAATACGTTCGGTTGGTGCCATAAGGATTTGGTTGTGTATGTAGATAACGAAGAAACGTACCAAGATGTTTATGGGGGCTATAGCCTTGATTTTGAGGAGACTTTTCCGTTTAAAATTGTAAACACCTCAGAAGTAACGACAAACAAAGCTCCAAAACCGGAAAAAACAACGAAAAAACCGTCGAACGAAGCTCCGAAAACAACGCAAAGCATAAGCGAAAATCAAACAACAGAAAAAACAACTGAACCTACCTCTGTTGAAGCTCCAAAAACAACAGAAAAAACTACAACGGTTAATTCACAGAATACAAACGAAAAAAATGCCGATAACAAAACAATTATCATTATTTCGGTTGCTGCTGTAATAATTGTTGCAGGTGTTGTTGCAGTGGTTATATATAAAAAGAAGAAAAAATAATCAGAGGTCAGATAACAGGAAACAGGGAACTAAAAAGGTTCTATCATTTATAGTTTGTTACTAACTAAAAATGATAGAACCTATTTTTTTATATTCACTTGTGATTACAATCAAACGCGTAGCGTTTCCTCAATTCTGTATTTTGCGAAGCAAGTTGCACTTTGAACTCTGCATTTTGCATTTTACTCTACAACAACGCCTTCTCTTTCTCTTTTCTCTGCAAGCTCTTTAACAATTCTTTCTTTTTCTTTACCTGAAATTTTGTAGAAGAACATTGGTATTGCACAGAGTAACATACTAACACCCGGCACAATTGAAACGAGTGAGAACATACCAAAGTTTTGTGCTTTTGTAAGGTCGGTTGCAGCAACAATTGCAGTTGAACTCAGCATATTTTCAGGCTCTAAACCAATTAACATATATGCAATAATAATACCGCTTGTTGCGAGTGCGTTACCAAGCTTGTTAACAAAGCCCTGACACGCTGCACCAAGTCCGTTATCTCTGAAGCCTGTCTGTAATTCAATGTAGTCAAGACAGTCACAAATCATAGCACTTGAAATAACGTTAAGAACACCTAAAGGAATGCAAGAAATAAGAATGAACGGAATACAAATGTAAAGATTTAACGTAAACCAACCAATAACTGTTGTAAAAATACTTGCAACAAAGCCTGCAAGGCAGGTGGTAATAACTATTTTTTTATAGTCGAATTTTTTCATAAGCATAGGCATGAAAAGCATAGCACCAAACATACCAACTATTGCACAAATCTGGAAAATTGTTTTAACAGAAGAAACGCTTGCGTCAATTGCTGCAGTTCTTTCTGCCTGTGAAAGACCTTCTAATTCCGGACCGATATAAAAAGCGTATCTTGCAACGTGAATTGCAGCTGCCTGTACCATGTATCTGCCGCTTGAAAGCACACCCATAGCAACAACAAGCATTAAAGGCTTGCATTTAAAAATTCTTGAAAGGGTAGAAGGCTCGCCTTCTTTTCTTGTCTTTTGCGGAACTCTTACTCTCTCTTTCACGTGGAAATAAGAGTTGGCAAAAAGAATCATACCTAAAACGGAAACAACAACGGCAATAATTAAATATTTAGATTTGTTATATTCAATCGGGTTGTCTGTATTTGTAAGAACTAAAGGTAAAACAAGACCTGCAACTAAGAATAAAACCTCAGGAACTGCAGTACCAATACCATTTAATATTTTTGCGAACGAAATAACCTGACCGCGCTCTTCTGCGCCCGGAGTCATAACGTTAGGTAAACTCCACATAGGCACGTCTGCCATAGTGTTAATCATACCCCAGAGAATGTAAATAACAGCGGCATAAATCATAAGGCCGTTTTTATTAAGCTCAGGGCAGAAGTACATTAAAACTGTAAGTACTGCAAGCGGTACGGCAGAGTAAATAATGAATGACTTCATTTTACCGTTTTTTCTTGAACGGCTGTCTGCTAAAATACCCATCATAGGGTCGTTAATAGCATCCCACACTCTTGCACCGAGCATAAGCATAAGCACAAATATTAACGGAAGCTGTAAAACGTTAACGTAGTAGTCGCTTATGTAGCTTGACATCATTGTGTAAATCATACCTTGACCCATAGCACCTAAGGCGAACATATTGAGCTCTTTTTTAGGCACTAAGTAACCTTTTTTCTCTTTCAAAATAATACCACCTTTTCAATTAGATTTTTTAATTTTACCATATACGAAAGCAATAAACAATGCATTTATAAGACAATTATTTTATGCTAAAAATAGGCAAAATTAACAATTAAAAATTTTTGTTTTCTATTTACAAATATTTTCGATTTTGTTAAAATCTTTCTATGAAGCTTTAATGGTTAATAAAGGGGGCTTTTGTTTGAAAGAAACCACTAATAAACCAATTCCTGGAATTTATAAAAGTATTTACACCGAATGCGTTAAAGAAGAAGCGCTTTTTGTAATAGTAGGTGACCTTAGCTTAAAGGGTAAATACGGCGAGTCAATGCTTGTTTTTACAAGGGATAAATTTTATGCTTTTGATTCTTCCTTTGAAAATACGGTAAAGGTTGTAAATTACAGCGATATTGAAGAGGCAGAGGTTAAAAGAATGTACGGTAATGCATTCTTTAAAATAAAGCTGAAGGGTGAGGCTAAAAAGAAAAACTACCTTAGGTTTTCCTATGCCGCTGCGGAGGTTGCAGATGCCGCTGCAAACTTTATAAACGTTATAAACGAAAAAGGCTTTTCCGAGCAGGAGGTAGAGGTTGTAAAATCTGTTTACAGCAAGCAACGCTCGTTTTGCCCTAAGTGCGGCAGAAAGCTTCCCAAGCCGGATGCCGAGTGCATAAACTGTGCAAGCAAAAGCCACATAATAAGCAAATTTGCAAAATACGTTGCACCTGAAAAATGGCCTCTTATGGTGTGTATGATGCTCTCTGTTGTAGCAACAATTTTATCACTTGTGCCGCCGTATATTACTAAAATAATGGTGGATGATGTTATTCCGAATAAAAACGCACGCAAGCTTATTGTAGTGTTAATGTGGCTGCTTGCGGTTTACGTTTTCCAGTACATAGTAAACGGCATAAGGTCTTACAAATTAAGAATTACCGGCAATAAAATAACCATAAATTTAAAAAAGGATATTTTCGAAAAAGCGCAGTATTTACCCATGAGCTTTTTCGATAAAATTTCAACCGGCTCTGTTATTAACCGTGTAAATTCAGATGCAGGTACAATTCAGCAATTCATAATGAAAATGTCGCAAGAGGCTATAGTGCAGGCATTTACCTTAGTCGGTCTTGTTATAATTATGTTTGCTATGAGCTGGAAGCTTGCCTTGTTTTCACTTATTCCCGTACCCGTTGTTGTGGTGGTGGGTAAAATGTTCAGCAAGGTGTTAGGTCCTAAATATATGCGCCTCTGGAGAAGGCATTCTGCAATTTCTACAATGCTCGCAGACTCTATTCCCGGTGTAAGGGTTATAAAGGCGTTTACAAACGAAAGAAAAACTATAGAAAAGTTTAATAAATTCTGTGATGAATGGTACAAGGAGGACAAAAAGGTAGCAATTCCCGCTGCAATTTTCCCGTCGATTATAACCTTCCTTGTAACCTGTGGCTCACTTGCAATATGGTTTTTAGGCGGTAACCTGGTTATTGGTGGTGATGAGGACGTTTCATTAGGTCTTTTAGTTTCATTCGTTACCTATGCAAGTATGTTCTACACACCTGTAAACTTCTTTGCAAATATAGGTGATACCTACCAGAACACCTTGGCATCTGCAGAAAAAATTCTCGATATTTTAGACGCTGAGCCTGAGCACGATTTCGGTCAGAATAACGAGCTTGAAAGAATGCGCGGAAAGATTGAGTTTAAAAACATCAACTTTGCGTTTGACCGTTCTAAAAAGGTGCTTTCAAATATAAACCTTACTATTGAGCCGGGCGATATTGTCGGCATAGTAGGTACAACGGGTAGCGGTAAGTCTACTCTTATAAATCTGTTAATGAGATATTACGACGAATACGACGGAGAAATTCTTGTCGACGGCGTAAACGTTCGTGATATTGATATGAAATATTACAGGAACTCAATAGGCTTTGTTCAGCAGGAGCCTTTAATGTTCAGGGATACTATTTTTAATAACATTGCATACGGCAGCAACGTTTCACACGTTGAGCAGGTGCTTCACGCTGCGGAGGTTGCTAATGCACACGGCTTTATTTCAAAGCTTCCCGATGCTTACGATACAATGCTCGGTGAGCGAGGTGTAGGTCTTTCCGGCGGTGAAAAGCAGCGTGTTTCAATTGCGCGTGCAGTGCTTAAAAATCCAAGTATTTTAATATTTGACGAAGCAACCGCAGCGGTTGACTCCGAAACGGAAAGCCTTATTCAGAGTGCTATAGAAAGGCTTATAAGCGGCAGAACAACGCTTATGATAGCACACAGACTTTCTACCTTAAGAAAGGCAAACAAAATTGTTGTTGTTGACAAGGGCGAAATTATTGAGTGCGGTACACCTGAAGAGCTTATGGCGCTCAAAGGCAAATACTACAAGCTTATTGAAATTCAGTCTATGGGCGAGCAGCTTCAAAAGCGCAAGGCTGAAGAAAATTTTGAATAGGAGGTGCAATGTATGCCGCGTTACGTAGAGGGTCCCGACGTTCGTTTGACTCCAAACGACGTAATCTTTGTGGACGTAGAGTTTTACACCGGTGAAAAGTACACCGGCGTTGAGCTTCGCAGAATGTTTCCCATAACGGGTCTTACAAAATATATTGCACTCGTTGATTCAGAGGGTGAGCAAATAGCGGTCATAAGAGACCTTAATGATTTAATGCCCGAGTCAAAAGCTGTGGCAGAAAAATGTCTTGAGGAATATTATATGATTCCGCGAATAACCCGATTCATTAAAATGAGTGAAAAATTCAAAATCTGGATGTGGACTGCAGAAACAGACAAGGGTGTTTATACCTTTGAAATCAGAAACCACATAACAGCGGTAAAGCCGCTTTACGACGGCCGTGTGCTTATTAAGGATGCGAATGATAACCGCTACGAAATACCCGACGTAAAAGAATTAGATAAAAAAAGTCTTAAAATGATTTTACCTAAAATTTAAATAAAGGAGAAATTTATTATGAAGCTTTTAATAGCAATAGTAAATAATGAAGACAGTGCGGTTGTTTCTTCTGCACTCACAAAGGAAGGCTTTTCAGTAACAAAGCTTTCAACAACAGGCGGATTTTTAATGGTTGGTAATACTACCTTTTTAATTGGTGCTGATGACGATAAGGTTGCAAAGGCTAAGGAAATTATTAAAGAGCATTCACAAAAAAGAACGCACACGGCACCTTCAACCCAAGCTTTAGGCAGCGGTCTTCGTGAGGGTGACCTCGGTGCAGAGGTAGCCGTAGGCGGAGCAATTGTATTTGAATTAAACGTAGAAAGTGTGGAGAAGTATTAATGAAAAAGTTTTTAAAAGAAATTATAATAGCGGCTATCGAAGCTGCCGTACTCTTTTTGTTTCCGTTAGTTCCAATCGGTGACAGAGCAGGTCACATAATTTTAATTATGGTAATTACTCTTATTGTCGGTACGGTAGGTGTCGCAATATCCAACAAAAAAATCAAGTACTTGTTCCCTGTGTTCACAACGCTTGTGCTTGTACCTACGCTCTTTATTTACTATGACCCAAGCGTGTACGCAAACATTTTCTGGGTATTTGTTTTTGCAGTGCTTGCTACACTTTTAGGACAGATTATTCGCCTTATTATTTTGGGCATTTCAAAGCTTGTTAAAGTTACAAAGAAAGCAAAATAATTCTCATATAGAAATTTCTGCAAGAGAATACAAAATTAAATTTTCACCTGTTTTTGAAAAGAAGCTTACGTAAGCGGTACAAAAGTTGTTACCGAAAACAACGTTGAAACAAAACACACTTAGGAACGTTCCCTTGCCCTGCATAAACGGAGGTATATATGAAAATTACTAAAAAAAGCTTATTGTTTTTAATTGTATTTGTTTTTGCCGGATTAAGTATTCTGTTCATAAACTACAGCAAAGTTAAATTGGAGCCAAGCAAATATTATCCAACACCACAAGACGCTATTGAAAAGTCTTTAAAGACAACAGATTATGTTGTTGTATTACATAATGACACAGCTTTTGCATCATGTAATACAACTGTAAATGATAAAAACTGTCAATATTTAATAAAAGATGATTCAGGGTGGAAAATCATCACTACCGATATTTTTGATAACCCGTATTTTTTTAAAGACTATGATGACCACGGATACGCTCTTTGTATTAGAGAATACAATGAAAAGTATATGATATATTTAATGCAAAGAAAAACACATATGGAAAATAACGAAAAAATTAATCTCCGTGATTCTTTAAATAGCTCGTTCAAAGAATTCGACCACAAGCAAATTTATGATTATCATTTTTGGTATTGTTGTTTGGATGAATTGCCGGATAATTATAAAATCTTTATAAACGACCAAATTGTTTTTGAAAATTGAACAAGGACTATTATTGTAACAGTAGTAAGACAAGGGACGGTTCCCCGTCTTGATGCACTAAGACACAGAACCGTCCCTTGATTTTCGTGATTTTCGCGCTTTAGGTACTGCAAAAAACTTACAAGGTGCTTATGGTGTTGTCGATGTATTTCAGACAATAATTCTTTATGTGAATTTCTAATAACGAAAGGGGCTATTGTTTTGAATTGTATTAAATTTGATGTAATGCCTATAGGTATAAAAAAACTAATGCGAGTAATAAATAGAGTAAGTATCTTTGCAGAGATTTTTTCAAATTTATGGGTAGTTGCTATGGTGGCAACAGGTTTAATTCGTGATTTATCAGGTTGTATTATTTTTTTTACAGCTTTACAAATTGTAGTAGTACCAACATTTATTCCTAGTATTTTGTATTATAAATTAAGTCAATCCGTTTTAATGTTTGCGGATAACAGTTTAAAGGTTTGCAATAAGAACGGAAAATGTTGGAGAACAATTAAATACAGTGAAATAACAGATGTACGAGTAAAAGAGATTCCTGGTTTTTTTTATGGAGAAAATAAAAATACGATAAAAAATAAATATATTTGTATTTTTTTGAATGGTATCATTTGGATTCCAGACAATTCTTTTGCGAAATTATTTAAAGAAGAAAACTTTTTTATGTTTGCATTTCAAGAACAAGCATTATTGGAGTTGGAGGCGGCAATCAAAAGACAATCAAAGGACGGTGACAATCAGTTGACGGCTGATTGAGGTAAGAGGTAATCTTTAAAATTCAGAATGCGTAATTCATAATTTGGAATTACAAAAAAACATCCTGTTATTCGAGGTGGAAATGAACCTTGAATGACAGGATGTTTTCGTTTTAAAAATTTTTAAAATTTTTTGTAGTATTTCGCATTTTTTGTCATATATAAATGTAAAAGGATTTTTTTCATTTAAAAAGAAATAAAGGGTCGCAATAAAAAGCAAAAGTCGGTAAAAGCAAAAAGCTTTTACCGACTTTTTGTAGTTTTTTAAAAAATCTGTCGAAAAATATTAACCAAAAAAGTTCGTCGGTTTCGACAACGCTCGCCATTAAATTCCAAAGAATGACAGCCTCTAACATCAAGTAAAATCAATGTTTTGTCTATTATCACGATTGTTTTAAAAGCCTATTGCACCCATGAAAAACGGGTGCTATAATTCAGTCACTCAAGAGATTTGGAGGCGTATTAAATGAACAAGCAGTTGTCTGTGCTCATAGCAGACGAAAAAAGTGAGAGTGCGTTAAATTTAATGTCAGCTCTTAAAATGAACTCAATGGATGTCAGAGTGTGTGAGAAAAGCGGTGCTACGTTACTTCAGTTTATCGAAAACAAAACCCCCGACGTAATAATTATGGATGCATTCCTTATGCATATAGATGCCTTAGGCGTGTTACAGCGCATAGGCAGCCTTAAGCTTATGAAAAGACCATTGATTATTGTTGTTTCGAGTATTGATAAGGGTAATTTTGAATCGGAAATAATAAGAGCAGGGGCAGACTATTATTTTCTTAAGCCGATTGAGCCGTCGCTTTTAGCGGAAAGAATACCGCAGCTTTACAGCTGGAAGGATATGGGTAGTAACAAGGTAGGCTCAGTAAATGCAGACGAAAGCATAGAGGTAACCATTTCTGAAATAATGCATCAAATCGGTGTGCCTGCACATATAAAGGGCTACCAGTATCTGCGCGAGGCAATAAAGCTTTCTGTAAACGACCCCGAAATGTTAGGCTCTGTAACAAAAATTCTTTACCCAACTGTGGCAAAAAGCTTTTCTACTACATCCTCAAGGGTGGAAAGGGCAATTCGCCATGCAATAGAGGTTGCTTGGGACAGAGGTGATGTGGACGTTTTATCATCATATTTCGGCTACACCATTCAAAGCCAACGCGGAAAGCCTACTAATTCGGAATTTATTGCAATGATAGCCGATAAGCTTAGATTAAAACAGAAAATTTCATAATTTAAGAGTTAAAAGTATTTACCTTTGTTATTTTATATGATAAAATCAAAAGGTAAATATTTTTGTTTTCGGGATGTGTTTTCATGGAAAAATATGCAAGATTTAAGTATATGCCTTGTCTGCCTTTAGGCGAGGACGGCAGAAGAATTACTGCTTCAAAAAAACATACGGAATTATCAAGAAAAGCAGCAACCGAGGGTATGGTGCTTTTAAAAAATGAAAATAAAACCTTGCCCTTAAGCAAGGAAGCAAAGGTAGCACTTTTCGGTAAGGCTACTATTGAGTACATAAAAGGCGGTGGCGGCAGCGGTGACGTTTACGTGCCTTATATCCGCAACGTTTTTGACGGTGTAGAGGGTAAAATAGGCACCTCTAATATTTTTATGCCGTTAGTAGAGTTTTATAAGGATTACGTAAAAAGAGAAAGTGTAAACATTCCAAGTCAGGAGGAAATAAACGCTACCTGGGACATTGTAAACAATATGGATTTTTGCACAACCCGTGACGATATGACCTACGACACCTTTGCTTCTATGCACGTAAAGGAGCCTGCAATTGAAAGCAGCTTAATTAAAGAGGCTGCGGACTTTGCCGAGGTTGCAATTGTTACGTTAAGCCGCTTTTCTGCCGAGGGTGTTGACCGCCGACCTATTAAAGGCGACTACTACCTCTCAGACGTAGAAATAAATCTTTTAAACGAGGTAACAAAAAGCTTTAAAAAAGTAATTGTTGTTATTAACTCAGGCGGTGTGCTTGACTGCGAGCTTTTAGCAGAAAACAGCGGAATAGGTGCAATTCTTATGAGCTGGCAGGGTGGTCTTGAAGGCGGTAACGCTATTGCAGATATTATTTTCGGTGACGTTAACCCATCAGGTAAAATGGTAGATACCATCGCAAAATCCTACGACGCATACCCTGAAACCGAACAGTTCTGGGAAAGCTTCGATTACGTTTATTATAACGAGGATATTTACGTAGGCTACCGCTATTTTGAAACAATACCGGGCGCAAGTGAAAAAGTCCGCTATCCGTTTGGCTTTGGTCTTTCCTATACTACCTTTTCACACACAGGAAAAATCTGTATGGAAAAGGATGGCAAAATTCTTGCTGTTGTAGATGTAAAAAATACGGGTGACGTACCGGGTAAGGATATTGCTCAGCTTTATTTCAGCGCACCGCAAGGACTTTTAGGCAAGCCCAAAAGAGAATTGGGTGCATTTAAAAAGACCAAGCTTTTAAATCCGGGTGAAAGTGAAACTCTTGTTATGTCATTCCCTGTATCCTTTATGGCAAGCTTTGACGATTTAGGCAAAATACAAAAAAGCGCTTACGTTTTGGAAAAGGGGGATTATGAATTTTTCCTTGGTACAGACGTAAGAAGTGCTGAAAAGGTAGATTTTACTTATACCGTAGCGGAAAATACCGTAGTAGAGCAGCTTGAAAATTGGTGTAAGCCGTTTAAATTAGAAAAAAGAATGCTTGCAGACGGCAGCTACGAAAGCTTACCTATGTCTGAGCCCGAATACTATTGCGGCAAAAATGAGCCTATAACCGCAAAGGCACCAAAGGAGCTCAAAAAATTTGATTTAGTAGGTACTGAGCTTACAATGGATGAATTCATTGCACAAATGACTATTGATGAGCTTATGTACATTGTAGGCGGTCAAAAGCAGGTTGGTATGTGTAATACAGGCTCCTTCGGCGGTATTGAAAGACTCGGTATTCCTTACGTGCCTACCGCAGACGGTCCTGCGGGACTCCGTCTTATGGAGTCAATCGGTATTCCTGCTACTGCATGGCCTTGTGCTACGCTTCTTGCTTGCTCGTGGGATACAGATTTAATCTACGAGGTAGGCGCAGCGGGCGGTGCAGAAATAAGAGAAAACAATTTAGGCGTTTGGCTTGCACCTGCACTTAATATTCACCGTGACCCGCTCTGCGGCAGAAACTTTGAGTATTACTCAGAGGACCCGCTTATTTCAGGTAAATGCGGTGCAGCGGCTATCCGCGGTGTGCAATCACAAAAAACCGCTGTTTCCATGAAGCACTTTGCTTGTAACAATAAGGAGGCAAACCGCTATCAAAACGACTCGCGCATTTCAGAAAGAGCCTTAAGAGAAATTTACTTAAAGGGCTTTGAAATTGCGGTAAAAGAGGGTAAGCCGTGGACTGTTATGTCATCCTATAACCTCATTAACGGACAGCATACCTCTGAAAGCTATGAGCTTTTAACAGGTATTTTAAGAGATGAATGGGGCTTTGACGGTATGGTTGTTACTGACTGGG
>JAZNET010000017.1:0-47632 GCA_045588735.1 Acutalibacteraceae bacterium
AGCAAGACCAATGCCAAGTAATATATTGTTAAAGAAAAATGTAAAATTGAGCATCTATTTTAATCCTTTTCCTTTATTTAATTAGTTGAAAAAAGACCATTCACAATGAATGGTCTTTTTTGGTGCTGGTGATCGGACTTGAACCGATACGATGTTGCCACCGAGGGATTTTAAGTCCCTTGCGTCTGCCTATTCCGCCACACCAGCATTACTTGAACATTATAATCATTTAGCATTGAATTGTCAAGTGTTTTTTAGTAAAAATTAGATTTTTTTATATAACAAAACCGCCGTTAACTCCAAGCACCTGACCGGTTATAAAATCGGCTCCCGAGGAAAGCAAAAACGCCACGGCATTTGCAACGTCTGTTGGCTCCCCTATTCTGTTTAACGGTGTCTCGTCCTTTAACAAATTGAGCTCCTGAGTGGAAAAATCAGAAAGCATATCCGTTTTAATTACACCGGGTGAAACAGCATTAACCGTAATGCCGGAAAGCCCCAGCTCTTTTGCTAAAGCCTTTGTAAGTCCAATTAAGCCCGCCTTTGAAGCTGAGTAATGAACCTCCATAGCGGCACCAACCTCACCCCACATTGAGGTGACGTTTACAATTTTACCCTCTTTATTTTTAAGCATACGCTTTACGGCTTCACGCGAGCAATAAAAGGCTCCCGAAAGATTTACAGAAAGCATTTTCTCCCACATTTCGTCCGTAATATCCGTAAAAAGAGCTTGCTCTGCAATACCCGCATTATTCACTAAAGCATAAAGCGAGCCAAAACGATTTTCAACACTTGAAAACATTTTTCGTACCTCCGCAGAATCAGATACGTCTGCCTTAAAAATCTCAGCATCCACACCTAAAGAAAGTAAATCCTGCTTTAGCTCTACCGCCTCTTTTTCAGATGAATTATAACAAACGGCAATTGAATAACCCTTTAAAGCAAGCTTTCTGCAAATATCGGCACCTATTCCTCTTGCTCCGCCTGTAACAAGCACAACACGTTTTGTTATATTATTCACCCTGCGCTCCTCCAATAATATCGGAATACTCTTTAACGGTATCAGCATTTAACGGCTTTGCCGTATAGCCTGCAGGCGGTGCAAAAAATCCGGACGGCGCATTTTTTGTTACAGTATCATAATAAATAATTGTGCCATCACTGCTTTCCGACATTAAGATGCTGTTCCCCACATAATAAGTGGTGCTACCATCATCATATTTGCTATAGGAAACCTCTTTACCGTCAAGCTTAGTTGTACCATTCTTTACAATCTTTTTATCGCTATCTAACAAATCATCCTCTAAAAGTGACTGAACGTCAGAATCTTCTGTATCGGACAACAACGCCTTTGGAATTGTAATATAGCTTTTATTTTCAAGCTGCACTAAATAAATATTGAGATAATCGATAATAATACCAATCTGGTGGCCGTTATAGACAGTCATAACGGCATATTTATTACCGCTTTGTGCTAATTTATAGGTAGAGGCCTTGCCATCCTTCACAATTCTGCCTACAACATAGTAGTTTCTTGACTCAAAAATAGATTTTTCATTTTGAGCTGAAGAGCCAGTTGCAGAATTATATCTGTTATCTGTAATGCCGCCTAAAGCATTTTCATTTAACTGACTGTAAAAATTCTTTCCGTCCTGTACCTCTTTATCTGAAAGAGTAACGTTTTCTGTGCCGATTACGTTACCGTTTTCATCTGTTACCTCTACAATACGGGTAACAGAATTATTTAAACCGACCTCAGAAACATCCTCAGGTCCGCCGGGTAATTTAAATGAAAAGTCGCAGCCTGTAAACAAAACAGATACAAGCACAACAATAGCTGAAAGTGTAATAATAAATTTATTTTTCATAGTTTTCTCCATAATTTTTATTACCGCATGTTTTTGAGTTTTTTACCAAAGCCTTTATATAGCCGAAAGTTTCCTTTTCGCCCTTTTCCTGAAGCATCAAAAGCCAAGACTCTAAAAGCTCCGCCGTTTTTTCGTGAATAATACGCTTACCTTTTGCTTTAAGGAAATATTCAATAGGCATATTGTCGTTATAGCTATTAAGGTTATAAATCTTACTTGCAGCAACCCTGTCGCAAAACATTTCTACAACGTAATTAAACGGCATTTCTACCGGCTCTATCTTTTTGGTTGTTGGGCTGTAATCTGTCCAATATTCAAAATGATGCTTGTTTCTGCCCTTATGGTGCATCCAAGCGAGCGAGTAGCCGTTTTCTTGCCTTTCTGCTTCGTTGGGGCTTTTTTTACCTAAATAAAAGCGTGCACCAACAATAAACTCAGAGGGTGTGTACTTAGATAAATCGTGAAAAAGTCCTTGAAACAAAATACCGCATTTTGCACAATGCCTTATAACCATATGTCTATGCCTGGTAATAGTTTTAAAATGCTTAAATGGGTGTCCCATAAAAAACCTCGTTATTTTGTAATTTTATACGTATAAAGATGCTGTGAGTCAACCTCATCAGGTGAATCAACATCCGCCTTTAATGCAAGCTTACCATTATCATTAAAGGTCTGAACGTTAGCGGACGAGCCTAAAAGAGTTGCCTTAAGCTCTTCACTGTAAGGTATTTCATTAAAGGTTTGCTTTTTAGACGGGAATTTTTCTGTAATAGCGTAAACGGTACTGCCGTTCTTTGTGTAATAAATACCCTCTTCGTTTGTTTTAACGTAAACTGATGAGTCGTAAATTGCTTCACCGTTCACCTCTAACCATTTACCCATACCTAAAAGACGCTCTTCCATAAGCGGAGGGATTGTACCGTCTGCATCCGGTCCGATATTTAAAAGGAAGTTACCGCCCTTAGAAACAAGCGAGCAAAGAGTTTTAAGTAATTCTTTAACAGAAAGGTAGTCCTCGCAGCCCTCTTCCTTATTTATACCAAAGGAATGGCCGATACCTCGACACTCCTCAAACGGTCTGTCTAATTCTACGTCCTCAATTCGTCTTTCAGTACCTAAATAAACGTCGATAATTCCGTATTCAGTTGTAAAATTACCGCCCTTACGGCCACGGGTTTCTTTACCCCAACGGTCATTAGGAACAATAAAATCCTTAACAGACGATTCGTTGTAAAGCCATTGTAAAAATTCAGTTGAATGCCAAACAGAGCTTTCGTGCTCCCATTCGCCATCTGTAAAAAGTGTGCTTGGCTGATATTTTTCAACCAATTCCTTAAGCATTGGGTGCAAGTGCTCTAAAGCATATTTTTCAGGGTCTTCTAAATAATATGGATGCCACCATTCGTAAACTGAATGGTAAACGCCAAAGCGTACACCCGTACCCTCCATTGCATTTTTTAACTCCATAAGAAAATCTCTTTTCGGAGCACATTCAACAGAGTTAAGACCCGGTGCATACTTAGTTTCGTAAAGGCAATAGCCATCGTGATGCTTTGAAACAAAATTTATGTATTTGGCGCCTGAACGCTTAAAAAGAGTTGCCCATTTTTCCGCATCAAATCTTTCGCCCTTGAAGTCGTTTATAAAATCGTAATAAGGTCTTGAGTTATAGTGCTTTGTATGGAATTCCTTGTATTTTTCATGCGCAGGTGTTTGCGGCTTTTCCATATTGCAAGCGTAGCCGTACCACTCCGCATAATCCTTTACCGGTGCGTAGGCAGGTACACTGTATAAACCCCAGTGAATGAAAATTCCGAATTTAGCCTTCCCAAACCACTCCGGCACTTTTCTGGAATTTAAAGATTCCCAATTGTTTTCAAACATTTCAATTACCAGCCTTCTTATATATTTCGATAGCAAAATGAACAGTAGTTACAAGCTTTTCGAGATTGAGTAGCTTTTCGGAATCCTGCTCAGAGGTCTTGTAATAATACGGTGTCATTGTAAAAAGATTAAAAATATCAGCTTTGTCCTCAAAGGTGATGGAATATTTCAGCTCTTGCACGTTGATTAAAGTGAACAAATCATCATTGCGGATTTCCGGCTTGTTTTTATAAGGCTCGTTATAAATAGCCTTTTTTAATTCCCAAAGATGCTCACTTAACGGAACAACCTTTACAAGAAATCCGTCGTTCTTTAAAACACGGGCAAATTCCTCGTAAGCGCATGGTGCAAATATATTCAAAAGAATATCTGCACTTTTTTCGGAAAACGGCAATTGATAAGCACTTGCAACAGCATATTTAATAGACCGGTCTGCCCTAGCCGCATATTGCAAGGCGTTTTTACTTATATCTATTCCGTAAACTGACTCAATATTGCAATTATTTTTAATTGCAGCGGTGTAGTAGCCTTCACCACAACCAACGTCAAAAAGAGTACAGGGCGACTTTTTAATAGTGTTAATTACATTACAAAGTTCATCACAAAGAAATGAATAATAACCTTTATTTAAAAAATTGCGGCGTGATTGTATTTGCAATTTATCATCACCGTGACGTTTTTGTGATGACTGCTGAGACATAAGTAAATTCACGTAATTATATTTAGACTTGTCAAAGCAGTGATTGTTTTTACAATTATAGGTACGCTCCTGCTCAGTTAAAAAGCTTTTGCAAACAGGACACACAAAGCAAGACATATTAAAACTCCAAAAAATTAATCAGTTAAAAGCTTTTTAAGCTCGCTCATAAAGGTATTTATATCTTTAAATTGACGATAAACCGAAGCAAAACGAACGTATGCAACCTCGTCAACATCCTTAAGCTTATCCATTACAAGCTCACCTATTTTATCTGAAGTGATTTCTCTGTCAAGTGAATTTTGAATTTCTGATTCGATTTCATCTACAATTTTTTCAAGTGTATCAATAGCCACAGGGCGTTTTTCACAAGCACGAACCATACCCTTGAGAAGCTTGTCCCTATTAAAGGATTCTCTTGATTTATCCTTCTTAATAATCATAATAGGCACACTTTCAATAATTTCGTAGGTAGTAAAACGATTCGCACAGCTTATGCACTCTCTGCGACGACGAATTTTTTCACCCTCGTCGGTAGGTCTTGAGTCAATTACCTTACTTTCTTCATAACCACAAAACGGACATTTCATAAAAGCAACTCCTAACTATAAATTATACAAGGTAATTATACCAAATATATGTATACAATTCAAGAGTTTTTGCTGAATTCCACAATATTTTGAGAATTGGAGTCAATTACCATTGAAAATTGTTTTTTGAAGCTGTAAAATTATGTAGGTGAATAAATATGATAAAAGGTTTTTTTAGCTTAAAGAATAAAATAGAAGTGCTCGGCAACACAACGAAAGCGGCGTTAAAAATCACAATAACACTTGTTATCACCTGCCTTATTTTTGCTTTAGCCTGCTTTATTTTCAAGGATTATAGCAGCAGATATATTTTCTTCAGTAATTTATGCCTTGAGCTGTTAATTGTGGCGCGCAGCTGCGCTGCCCTGGGTACTGTTTTTGTACTTATTGGAAAAAGAATAGAAAAATAAAGGCTACAATGCGTTACACATTGTAGCCTTACGTTAAAAACAAATGAAAAAGACCACAATCTCAAGGAATGTGGTCTTTTTCTGGTGAGTTATCGGAGATTCGAACTCCGGACACCCTGCTTAAAAGGCAGGTGCTCTGCCGACTGAGCTAATAACTCATATATATAAACCCCAAATTAATGAGGTTTAATATTACTTAAGAAATGCAAAAAGAACAACTGCAACAAGTGTTGTTACAAAGAAAATAACTGCAAGAATCTTTGTAAAGAAAGCAAGTCTTGCTTCCTTGGAACGACCCTTATTCTTTTCAAAGAAAGAATCTGAACCACCGGCAATTGCACCTGAAAGACCAGCTTGACGGCTTTCTTGAAGCATAACAAGTATAACAATGAAAAGTGAAGCAACAATAAGTATGCCACCAATTAAAAAATGATACCAAGCAAGTTCTGCCATAGCTTTGTCCTCCCGATAAATTTACGCTCTTCATTAGCGCCTTGATATATTAACACACACTTTTGAAAAAAGCAAGTCTTTTTTTAAAATTTTTTGAAAAAAGTTATATTTTATGTATTATACATAAAAAAACGGGTAATATAATGTCAGCAGATAACTCTTTTAATAAAGCTTGCGTTTGTTCTGAAGGTTTTGCAATTAAGCTAATATCAAAAATTTTGAAATTACTTTGTAGAAGCAAGACGGATTTCAGATAGAATTATCTGCCCAGCCGACTCAAAAGAGTCGGCTGTTGTTTTTTATAAATTAAGTTATTCTAAAGAGAGCTGCTCTGCAGTATCATCCGCGCTCAAGGTAGCACCTGCTGCAGGCAAGGTTTTTGTTCTGTACCTGTAAGGCTTACTGAACTCACCTTCAACGTACGGTCTTACGCTTTGCACCTTATGGTACTTTTTAAGAGTCATAACGTTAACGCCTGCCGTATCCTTTGTAGTTTTCACAGAAATGGCACCGGTATTAACTAAAAGCACTCTGCCTGCCGTTGAGGTAAGCACATACTCTGTCTCCTCTTTAATATAGAACGCTGCAACTAACGGTGATTTGTCTGAATATGCCTTTATAAGCTTTTTACGATTTGTTTTGGTATCGTAGCCCTGCATATTTACCTTTGCAGCCTTACCGTTTTCAAAGAAGAACATCATAAAGCCTGTATAATCTGTTGTCATTACCATACACAAAGGCTTTTCATCCTGCTCAAAGCCAAGCTTAGACGGAATGAACTCACCTAAAACACTTGCCTTACTGTCCTCAAAATCACTCGCCTTTGATTTGTAAACCTGGCACTTATCTGTAAAGAAGAGAAGCTCTGTCTTGTTAGTTGCTTCTACTGCTGTTGTAAGCACGTCACCCTCTTTAAGCTTTTGCTCACCGCCCATTCTGAGTGAAAGCGGAGTGATTTTCTTAAAGTAGCCGTCACGGGTAAAGAAAAGATGTACGGGATAGTCCGGAACCTCGTCAACCTCTACCTCATCCTCAACTTCCTCGTAGATAATTTCTGTTTTTCTGTCCTTACCATATTTTTCTGCAACCTTGGTAAGCTCGTTTATAATTATCTTCTTAACTCTTGACTTATTTGAGAGTATATCCTCCATATCCTCAATATCTTTTTTGAGTTGGTCGACGTCCTCAAGTCTTTTAAGAATATATTGCTTATTAAGATGACGGAGTTTAATTTCTGCTACATACTCTGCCTGGATTTGGTCTATACCGAAGCCTATCATCAAGTTAGGTACAACCTCAGCCTCTTCCTCTGTGTTTCTGATAATTTTAATTGCCTTATCAATATCAAGAAGAATTTTCTTAAGACCTAAGAGTAAGTGAAGCTTATCCTTCGCTTTAGAGAGTTCGAAATAAACACGTCTGTTAACGCACTCTGTACGGAATGCAATCCACTCTGTAAGAATCTCTTTAACGCCCATTACTCTTGGCACACCTGCAACAAGAATATTGAAGTTTGCAGAGAAGGAATCCTCAAGCGGTGTCATTTTATAAAGACGCTTCATAAGCTTTTCGGCATCAACACCGCGCTTTAAGTCAATTGTTATTTTAAGACCGTTTTTATCTGTTTCGTCACGAACGTCGGAAATCTCTTTTAAAGAGCCCGCCTTAACCTTTTCAATAATTTTTTCAATTATTGCTTCACAGGTGGTTGTTGCAGGAATTTCAGTAATATCAATACAGTTGCTTGACTTGTCGTAACTGTATTTTGCTCTTAATTTAATAGAGCCACGGCCTGTTTTGTAAATTTCCTCAAGAGCGCTGCGGTCGTAGATTATTTGAGCGCCGCCAATAAAATCAGGTGCCTTGAGTGTTTCAAAAACATCAAAATCTGAATTTTTTATGATACCGATTGTTGTTTCGCAAAGTTCTCTTAAATTAAAGGAACAAATATTACTTGCCATACCGACAGCAATACCGCTGTTAGTATTAAGCAGCACGCTCGGGAACGTTACCGGTAAAAGAGTCGGCTCCTTCATAGTGTTGTCGTAGTTATCTACAAAGTCAACCGTGTCCTTGTCAATATCGTTAAAAAGCTCGTTACAAATACCCTCAAGCTTTGCTTCTGTATAACGTGCAGCAGCATAAACCATATTTTTTGAATATGATTTACCAAAGTTACCCTTACTGTCTACGTAAGGATGCAAAAGCGTTTCATTACCCTTTGAAAGACGCACCATTGTTTCGTAAATAGCTGCATCACCATGAGGGTTAAGCTGCATTGTTCTACCAACTATATTTGCAGATTTTATTCTGCCGCCATTTATAAGCCCCATTTTGTACATAGTATAAAGAAGCTTTCTGTGAGAAGGCTTGAAGCCGTCTATTTCAGGGATAGCACGGGAAACAATAACACTCATAGCATAAGGCATAAAGTTAGTTTCAAGTGTGTCCGTGATTTGCTGACAAACAACCTCACCCGCACCAATAATATTGGCTTTTACTTCTTCGGTTTTATTAACCTCGGGGGTTTCTTTTTTCTTTCTTGCCATGTTTTACTCCTATTTTAAGAAATATCTGCAAGGTCAATGTACAAATGACCGTTTTCTGCAATATATTCTTTTCTGTCCTGAAGATTATCGCCTAAAAGAAGCTCGAATTTTTGCGCAATTAACTCCTCAACGTCATTCGGTTCAACCTTAATAAGACGGCGTGTTTGCGGATTCATTGTTGTAAGCCACATCATATCCGCATCGTTTTCACCAAGTCCCTTTGAGCGCTGAATTGTAAATTTAGCATCACCAATTTCATTTAAAGCCATTGCTTTTTCCTTTTCGGTGTATGCAAACCATGTTTGACCCTTAGAGTTAATTTCGTAAAGCGGTGACTCCGCAATAAATACCTTACCCTCTTTTAACAAGGTTGGCATAAGTCGATATATCATTGTAAGAATAAGTGTTCTGATGTGGAAGCCGTCGACGTCGGCATCAGTACAAATTATAATTTTGCTCCAACGAAGATTTTCCAAATTAAACAAGGAAAGCTCTTTGTTAGACTTAGAAGAAACCTCAACACCGCAGCCTAACACCTTAATTAAATCTGTAATGATTTCACTTTTGAAAATACGATTATAATCAAACTTTAAGCAGTTAAGAATTTTACCGCGGACAGGAATAACCGCCTGGAAGGATGAGTCACGAGCTTGCTTACAAGCACCGAGAGCAGAGTCACCCTCCACTATAAAGATTTCTCTTTCATTCGGGTCCTTACTGCGGCAGTCTACAAACTTTTCCACCCTTGAGGTCATATCGTTTGAGCTTGCAAGAGTCTTTTTAAGATTCAACCTTGTAGTTTCCGCCTTAATTCTTGAACGCATATTTATGAGAACCTGCTCACAAATTTTATCTGCATCAAGCTTGTTTTCTATAAAGTAAATTTCAAGTTGATGACGAATAAACTCCGTCATAGCATCCTGAATAAACTTGTTTGTTATTGCTTTTTTGGTCTGGTTTTCGTAAGAGGTCTGTGTTGAGAAGGAAGAAATAACAAGCACAAGACAGTCTTCTACGTCCTGAAAGCTGATTTTTGCATCTGTTTTAAGATACTTGCTGTTCTGCTTTAAATAAGCATCTATTTGTGCAACAAAAGCGCTTTTAACCGCCTTTTCAGGCGCACCGCCATACTCAAGCCAGCTTGAGTTGTGGTAGTATTCCTTTAATTGCTTTTTGTTAGAGAAACAAAGAGCAACGTTCATTTTAAGCTTATAGTCGGGCTTGTCCGCGCGGTCTCTACCTTTTCTTTCTGCTTGCCAGAATTGTACTGTGCTAAGACCTTCTTCACCAATGAATTCATTTACGTAGTCAACTATACCGTTATTATAAATAAACTCAAAGGTTTCAAATTTTGTTTCCGTAAGCTGATTTTTAAGAATAAACTTAACACCCGCATTAACAACGGACTGTCTTTTTAACGTGTCCTGAAAATACTCAAGAGGCACGTCAATATCTGTAAACACCTTTAAATCGGGACGCCATTTTATTCTTGAGCCGGTATCCTTTTTATCATAAGGTGTTTTTTTCATTTCGCCGTCAATTTCGCCTTGCTTAAATGAAAGCTCATAACAGTAACCACCTGTATGTATTTCGGCTTCCATGTATTCAGAGGCGTATTGAGTAGCACAAAGACCAAGACCGTTAAGACCTAAGGAATACTCGTAGCTGCCGCCTTCGTTGGTGTTATATTTACCACCCGCATAAAGGTCACAGAATACAAGTTCCCAGTTATAACAGTCCTCTTTTTTATTATAATCTACCGGAATACCACGACCAAAGTCCTGCACCTCAATAGATTTATCAAGAAATCTTGTAACAACAATTTTGTTACCATAGCCCTCACGAGCTTCATCTATTGAGTTAGAAATAATTTCAAAAACAGAATGTTCGCAGCCCTCAAGACCGTCTGAGCCGAAAATAACGGCAGGTCTTTTTCTTACACGGTCCGCGCCCTTTAATTTTGAAATACTTTCGTTACCATAGGCTTGTGGTGCTTCGTTTTTTGTTTTAGCCATTTTAATACCTATCCTTTTGAAAATATACAATTTTTAGATACTTAAACATTATTATTATACAAGATATTGTAATTTAGTCAAGAATTTTTTCTTTAATTCTGCATAGTTGGTGTACCATAAATCATACTTTTAACTATTAAAATGCAATTTTGGGATGTGTTTTTATGATGAATTACATCTGGGTCGTTATAATAGTTTTTTCCTTTTTTTGTGCTATTTCTACGAATAATATGAGCTCCCTTTCGGCTTCTGTAATTTCCGGCGGGAGTGAAGCGATAACACTTGTTATAAAATTAGCGGGATTTATTTGCTTTTGGAACGGCTTAATGGCAATCGCAGAAAAAAGCGGGCTTACTAAAATAATTTCTGATTTACTTAAGCCATTGCTAAGACTCTTGTTTCCAAAGTTGAAGGACGAAAAAGCAAAAAACGCTATTTCTATGAATATAACCGCTAATTTATTAGGGCTTGGAAACGCCGCAACGCCTTTGGGCTTAGAGGCAATGAAGCGCCTGCAGGAAAGCTCCTTAAAAAAAGATACAGCAACAAACGATATGGTGCGATTTGTTGTTTTGAACTCTGCGGCGCTTCAAATTGTTCCTACAACGGTTGCGCTTTTAAGACACGAGCACGGAAGCCAAAATCCAATGGAAATTTTAGTACCGTCAATTGTTACCTCTTTATTTAGCGTTACCGTAGGAATTACAATGACAGTTATATTAAGAAAGGTGTTTAAGGAATGAGTTCTGCCACAGACTTTATTTTGCCTGCTTTAGTAGCAATTATTATAGCCTTTGGTGCAATTAAAGGAATACAGGTTTTCGACGTGTTTTTAGAAGGCGCTAAAAGCGGGTTTAAAACCGTGCTTGGAATTACGCCTGCACTTATTGCGCTTATTGTTGCGGTAAATATGCTTAAAGCCTCCGGTGGGCTTGAGGTTATCAGTAACGTTTGTGCACCTGTAACAGGCCTGCTTGGCATTCCCAAGGAATTGACACCGCTTGCTATTCTTTCGCCTGTTTCGGGCAGCGGTGCAGTTTCAATGTTTGAAGCAATACTAAAGGATTTTGGTGCTGATTCCTTTATAGGCAGAGCGGCTTCTGTTATGATGGGCTCTACTGAAACAACCTTTTACGCAATAACTCTTTACTATGGCTCGTGCGGTATAAAAAATACTCGGCACACATTGCCAAGTGCAATATGCGCCGATTTAGTAAGCTTTATTTTTTCTTCATTTGCCGTAAGACTTTTTTTGTAATCACCCAAAGATAGCTGAATACCTTTCATCCTCTCTCATAGAATAATACGAGTTCGGATTTACAATAATGTGGTCCGAAAGAGCTATATCCAATTTACGAAGCAAAACGGAAAGAGTGGCGGTTGCATCAATATCTGCACCCGACGGTAAAGCAGACCCTTGCGGATGATTATGTGCTATGATTACAGAAACGGGATCGTGCTCAAGTATTTTTGAAACAATGTTTTTAAGCTCCGAGGTTAATCTGCCCGAGTCACCCTCTGCAATGAAATCAATGTTTTTTACACGCATAGCCGAATCGAAGCAAATTATTAACAATTTTTCCGTAGTAACGTTAACAAACTGCTTTTTTACAAGCGAGATTATCTCTTCATTCGATTTAAAGATTTTCCTTTTAGGCGGTGTAGCTTTAATAATGCGGTCGCAAAGCTCGCTGATAGCTGCAAGCTGAATAGCAGAATTCTCCCCTACACCTTTAACCCGCATAAGCTCTGTCGGCGTTGCATTAAAAACGGCTGACAGGCTTTTATCGAACTCATTTATTAACTCGTGTGCAAGCTCATTTGTATCTCCACGGGGCAACGAATAAAAGAGCAACAACTCGAGAAGTTGGTGGTCCTCGAGTTGTTTAAAACCATTTTTCAAAACGTTTTCGCGCACTCTTTTACGGTGCTTTTCGTGAACATTCTTTTTTGTTGTGTGATCACTCATACGTTCTCCAAAAAAATATTCTTAAATCAGATATTTGCAGCTTTTTTAAGAGTTTCTGCCATATCGGTCTTTTCCCAAGCCACGTCTAAGTCGATTCTGCCTAAGTGACCATATGCAGCAAGCTGTCTGTACTGTGGCTTTCTTAAGTCAAGCTTTTCAATAATAGCTGCAGGACGAAGATCAAAGTTTTCGTTTACAATATCCTCAAGCTGAGCATCAGAAATCTTGCCTGTGCCGAAGGTATCTACACGAACTGAAAGCGGCTTTGCAACACCAATAGCATAAGCCAGCTGAACCTCACACTTGTCTGCAAGGCCTGCAGTTACAATATTTTTAGCAACATATCTTGCAGCGTAAGCAGCGCTTCTGTCAACCTTTGTAGGGTCCTTACCTGAGAAAGCACCGCCACCGTGACGAGAATAACCGCCGTATGTATCTACAATAATTTTTCTGCCTGTAAGACCGCTGTCACCGACAGGACCGCCAATAACAAAGTTGCCGGTTGGGTTTACGTAGAATTTAGTATTTTCATCAAGATATTTTGCAGGAATAATAGGCTTAATAACGTTCTCTATAATATCCTTACGAAGAATCTCAATATCCATTGGGTCGTGCTGAGAGGAAACAACAACAGCCTCTACTCTTACAGGTGTGTCGTTATCGTCATACTCGACTGTAACCTGGCTTTTACCATCCGGACGAAGGTAAGTTAAGGTACCGTTTTTTCTAACCTCTGTAAGACGACGTGCTAATTTATGTGCTAAAGAGATAGGAAGAGGCATAAGCTCCTCTGTATCATTACAAGCAAAGCCGAACATCATACCCTGGTCACCTGCACCATGAAGGTTGTACGGGTCGTTTTCGCCATCCTTTAATTCAAGAGACCGGTCAACACCCATAGAAATATCGGTTGACTGCTTATCTATAGTAGTTAAAACAGCACATGTGTTACCGTCGAAGCCGCAGTTAGGGTTGTCGAAGCCTATATCGCAAACTGTTTTTCTAATAATCGCAGGAAAATCAATTTGAGCAGTAGTTGTAATTTCACCCATAACTGTAACAACACCGGTTGTACAAGTAGTTTCGCAAGCAACACGAGCCTGCTTGTCCTGCTCTAAAATAGCGTCTAAAATAGCGTCTGAAACACAGTCGCAAACTTTGTCAGGATGACCTTCAGTAACTGATTCCGACGTAAAAAATCTTCTTGCCATAAAAATAACCTCCAATATGACAAATAATTATACAATATATAACCTTTAGATATTTTACACTATAAAAAAAGTATTGTCAAGGTTATAAATAATTAAAAAGAGGTACTCGCAGTACCTCTTTTTACCATTCTTATTCTAACAAGCCAAAGCTTACTGAAAGAGCTTTATCAATTCTGTCCATATCATTTTCCGGCAGATTCCCCATTCGTTCTTTCAGGCGTTGTTTGTCCAAGGTCCTTATTTGCTCAAGCAGAACAATTGAATCCTTTGAAAGCCCGCAATCGTTTGCATTTACACTTATATGAGTCGGTAAATTCGTTTTGAATTTTTGACTTGTTATAGCAGCAGCAATAACGGTTGGGCTGTATTTATTTCCTACATTATTCTGCACAATAAGTACGGGTCTTACGCCGCCTTGCTCAGAACCGACAACGGGACTTAAATCTGCGTAATATATATCGCCTCTTTTAATAGTCACTGTATCACTCTCCGATATTATGTTTGTACATCCCTATTTTTGACTGAAATTACAAAAATAATCATAAAACGAAAAGTTATATTAAAATTAACTCAAAGTGAGTATAGAGCTCTCACCTAATAACAGTATATTGCTTTGCAAATTTTTTTGTTAAAAAAACCGCTAAGAAATTCTTAGCGGTTAAAAGATTATTCACAAACAACTTTAATGCCTGCAAAGCTTGCCGCAGCCTGTGCTTCGGAATCCTGCTTGCAATAAATTGTTAAATTTTCATTTGTTTCGGTAAATGCGTGTAAATGAACGGTAGCCTCAGCCGGAACTGTAAGCTTCATAAGTGCGGTACAGCCGGAAAAAGCGTTTGCGCCTATAGAAGCGGTTGCTTGTGGTAACACGTTTTTATCACTTGTTATGCCGTAGCCTATTTTCACAAGATTTTTACAGTTTCTGAACGCAGCAGGACAAATCTCCACGCTTGAGTCATCACCTAAGAAATAAACCTTTTGAAGCTTTTTACACTCTGCAAATGCAGAAATGTCAATTACGTGCACCGTGCTTGGAATATATACACTTGTAATTGGTTTCCCTTTAAAACACTCATACCCTATTTTAGAAACAGGTAAACCGTTAATTTCAGCTGGTATTACAGGTGACATATTGCTACCAAAATAACTTGTAATTGTTACGCTATCACCGGTTATTGTGTATTTATAATCCACCATCTGAACAGTATTATTCTTGGTTGGCTTTTCTGTTGTTTCAGGCTTTTGACCTTGAGAGGTACCCGGAATGTAGTCACTCGGATACACGTAGCTTATAATAATATTTTGTGTAGGCGCAACGGTTGCAGTCGGGTCAGACGGATTCACCGTAGAGCTTTCCGGCTCTGTGGATAAATCGAGTGAATTTATGTAAGCGTCCCAGTCGAACCAGCTTTCCGTTTCGGTTGGTTGGTATATTAAAGTTGTTGAAGGAACAGAAAATGAGGGCTGCTGTGTGGTTGGCTCACTTTCTTTAAAAAGACTTATTGTAACAATGCTTGCTGCAAGGACAACCGTAACAGCAATTGAAACAATAATTTTTGTTGTTTTATTCATATATAAACTCCCTTGCGAAAATGGTCGAAAAAACATTACAAATATATACTTTGCAATTATACTATAAGCAAACGAAAAAGTATATAGTATTTTTTAACCAAATTGTTAATTAAATATTACAACAAAATGCTAAAAATCACCTACGGTCTTGTAAATAACAATACAATGTGTTAGAATGTTCACAAATTGTGTAAAGAGAGGTATTCTTATGCAAAAAAACTGGTACAAAGAAATGGTTGTATATCAGGTATGGCCACGTAGCTTTAAAGACTCAAACGGTGACGGTATTGGTGACCTTGAGGGTATTTATTCAAAGCTCGATTACATTAAGAGCATTGGTATAGATGCAATTTGGTTTTCACCGCTTTTCTGCTCACCTAATGCAGACTACGGCTACGACATTGCAGACTATATGGACATTAACCCTGAGTACGGTGATATGGACACCTTTAAAAAGGTGTTGGCAGGCGCTCACGAGCGCGGTATGAAGGTGTTTATGGACCTTGTTGTTAACCACACCTCAACAGAGCATAAGTGGTTTAAAGAAAGCTGTAAAAGTGTAGATAACCCTTACCACGACTATTACATCTGGAGAAAAGGAAAGGGCAAAAACGGCAAAAAGCCGCCAAACAACTGGCTTTCTACCTTTGAGGGCGGTGCATGGGAATACGTTGAGTCTGTTGACGAGTATTATCTTCACGTTTTCACAAAGGGTCAACCTGACCTTAACATGGATAACCCAAAGGTTCGTGAAGAGGTTAAGAATATTATGAAATTCTGGCTTGATATGGGCGTTGACGGCTTCCGTGAGGACGTTATTACCTATATCTCCAAAAAAGAGGGCTTACCGAACGGTATTCCGATTCCGGTTGCTTGCGGTATGGAGCACTACAACTGCGGTCCTCACCTTTACGAATATCTTAAGGAGTTCCACGACGACGTTCTTTCTAAGTACGATTGCTTTACAGTTGGTGAAGGTCCTCTTCTTACAACAGACAGAGCTCTTAAGTTTGTTACCGAGGGCGAAGGTCAGGTGCTTAAAACAATGTTTAGCTTTGACCACCTTGAAGCAGACTGCTTTATGACTGACTGGATTAAAACACCCTTCAGTCTTAAAAAGATGAAAAAGTGCTACCAAAAATGGTATGATGCTATGAACGGCAAGGCTTGGCACACTCTTTACCTTGAAAACCACGACCACCCACGAATTGTTGACCGTTACGGCAGCTTAAAATACAGAGTTGAAAGCGCTAAAATGCTTGCAACAATGTGTTATTTGCAAAAAGGTACACCGTTCATTTACCAGGGTCAGGAAATTGGTATGACAAACATTGAGCTCCACTCTATTGATGAGTTCAAGGATATGATTACCTTTAACAACCAAAAAATGTTCAACAAGCTCGGCATTAAGGGTGAAAAATTCATTAAAATGGCTAACAAAGGCTCACGTGAAAACTCAAGAACTCCTGTTCAATGGGATGATTCTGATTACGCAGGCTTCTCAACTGTTGAGCCATGGTTTAACCTTAACCCTAACTACAAGGAAATAAACGTTGCTGCATCTGAAAAAGACCCTAACAGCATACTCAACTATTACAGAAAGCTTTTAAAATTCAGAAAAGAAAACGAGGTTGCTATTTACGGCTCCTTTAAGCAATACTACGAGAGCAGCAAGGACCTTTTCGTTTACGAAAGAGAGCTTGACGGCACAAAGCTTCTTGTAATTAACTCTTTCACAGAAAAAGAAATTGAATTCAAAGCACCGAAGGGCTTTGACCTCGATAAGGGCGAGTTAGTTCTTTCAAACTACAACTACCCTGCCCAAACAAACAACACCTTCAAAACAAAGCCTTACGAAACAAGAGTATATCTTTTCAAATAAGCAACCAACAAAAAGCTCTACCGTCTAAAAACGGTAGAGCTTTTATTATGCGTTTATTATTTCATTTTTATATCAGCATAAACCGGGAAATGGTCAGAAACGTAACGCTCATCTACACCGGCTGTAACAACCTTGTATGACAAAGCGTTAAAGTTGTCGTTTACCATAACATAGTCTATTACCTCATCCTTATGGGTTGAAGGCTTTGTGTCGTGGTATGTAAGATAATCCATTGTATCTGTAGCAAGGTGCTTGGTGTCGTGTAAAACCTTTGTAAATTCAACGTAATTATCCGAGCCCTCTTCAACGTTCATATCTGCTGTAAACACAACAGGCAAGTCGTTATATTTTGCAATGTGAGCAAGAATCATTTTAACGCTTTCCTCTCTTGCTTTGATACCTACGTGGTCAAAGTGAGAGTTAACGTGAACGTACTGCTCTTTTGTCTCCTTGTTCTCAAGCACTGCCCAAGTGCAAATACGAATACAGCCTGCATCCCAACCTAAGGACGGCTTTTCAGGTGTTTCTGAAAGCCAGAAATTACCACTATCTATAAGATTATATTTATCCTTTAAGTAGAAAATAGCGGCAAATTCGCCCTGATTGTCACCATCATCACGGCCAACGCCTACAGAAGCGTAATCGGTAAGCTCTTCTCTTAAGGTTGCCATCCACTCCGGAGTTGCCTCCTGCACGCCGATAGAGTCTGCTTTACTGTCAACCATAGTTTTAGTTACTATGCCGATTCTGTCTTCCCAGGTGTCGTTACCAACGTTTGTGCAACGAATATTGAAGCTCATAATTCTGATTGTATCTTCACCTGTTTTTTCTTCAAAATCCTGGATTACATTTGGCCAATCATTATAGAAAAGAATACCTGCGGTAACACCGATTGCCGTTACTAATAAAACCGAAATTGCAATAATAATAATTCTTTTTTTGTTCATTTTTCTTACTCCTTATTAAAAAATTCTTTTTTACCTACTACGTAAGTAACTCTTTGAGTTGTTTCAGCAGGTGCATTGAAGGTTGACTCTGCAAACCGAGACAAAACGGTAAAGCCCCCCTCTTCAACAGCAGCGGTAAGCTCTTCATCTGAATAAGCAACCTCATTGAAGCTCTCGCCGCTTCTTGAATAGACCTCGCCATCCTTTACAAAGAAATCAAGGCTGATATTAACCGTTTTATTATCCTCGAGCAATTTATTTCTCCACACACAGTAAACGTTTTTTTCATCATAAATAAAAACGTTATCTGCCAGCACCTTTTGGTGCTTATACAATGTGTTTGCATCAAAAATAATAATGCCGTCTGTATCTAAAAAGTTTTTAAGGTTAGAAAACGTTTGCTTTACGAGAGCGTAATCAGTCAAATGGTTAATACTGTCGAGCGCACAAACAATTGCCCTTACAGAGCCGTAAAGGTCTGTTTCCTCCATTCGTTGGCAAAGAAACATTATGCTTTCACCGTTTTCAGCCGCCTTATTATGCGCCTCAGAAAGCATATCGTAAGAGGCATCAGTACCAATTACCTCGAAACCTTGCTTAGCAAGCTCAATTGAAAGCGAGCCCGTACCGCAAGCAAGGTCTAAAAGCAAGCCGTTGCTTATATTATATTTTTTTAGAATTTCTGCAATATACTGTGCTCTGTTTTTATAATCAACGTTTTTTGTTAATTCATCATAAACAGTTGCAAAAGAATTGTAAGACATAATTCACCTTCTTTTTTAAACAAGGGGTATTTTAACACATTTTCAAGAATATGTAAACTTTTATTTATAATATATATTTATAACAAAAAAGCAACATCATTTTTAGACAGTTTACTAACTTTAAAACACTTGTAAAATATGGTAAAATTTGATTGTATAACTTATATGGGGTGATTCCTTTGAAAAAACTACTTGCAATATTTCTTTCAATTATTATAGCTTCACTCACCGTTATCCCTGCACTCGCGGCAGAAGAAGAGTGTAATTGCGGTGAGCCGCCTATAATTTACGTTGCAGCACTTGGCAGCGGTACACTTACGCTTGATGCAGGCACGGAAAACGAAAGAGTTCTTTTCAGACCGGATACCGGCTACGTTATTAGTGAATTAACACCTGTTATTTCTGCTGCAGGCAAGTTAATCGGCGATGGTGATTACGACGCCTTTGGCGATGTTTTAATAGAATGTGTTAATAAAATATTTGGTGATTTGGCGCTCGATAAGGACGGTAATTCCTCTGACAGAGTAACCTGCGAGGAATTCCACCCTACTGACGAGGTACCGCACAGCTTAGACCACAACTATTATTTTGGTTACGATTTCAGACTTGACCCAATTGAAAATGCTAAAAAGCTTCACGAATATATAGCCGAGGTTAAAGCACTGACCAAGCACGACACTGTTCAGCTTCGTGCTTCAAGTATGGGCGGCGTAACTACAATGAGCTACATTAAGCTTTACGGCACTAAGGATATTGAAACAATTATTTTTCAATGCTGCCCTCTTTTAGGCACCGCAGTTGCAGGTGAACTTTACACCGGAAAGGTTATGCTAAACGCAGGCGCAATTGAAAGATATGCAGCACAAGCAATGCCCGAGCTTGAAAACGACTTTTTAGGCGGAATGGTTTATCTTTTATTAGAAATGCTTACGGTTGCAGGACTTTTAGATGCAATTGTTGCTATTGGAGATGACTTAATTGCCAATTTAAAGGATAGAGTTTTTAACGAGGCACTCATACCAATGTTTGCTACAATGCCCGGCATATGGAGCTTTGTTCCGCATGAATATTATGAAGATGCAAAGGTATTTATGAAGCTTGACCCTATTGAAAACGCAAGGCTTATTGAAAGAATTGATTTTTACCATTACGAGGTTCAGCAAAGCGCGGAGCAATTAATTACGGAAGCTAAGGCAAACGGAACAACATTTTACAACGTTGTAGGCTACAATATGCAAAGAACCCCTCTTGTTTCTGCCTACCTTAACGATTCAGACGGTACTGTTGATACTAAATATGCATCTCTTGGTGCTACCTGTGCCAACGTAAACAACCGTTTACCGTCCGATTACAAGCAACAGCGCTACCAAGACAAGAACTTTATGTCACCCGACTGGAGAATAGATGCTTCTACTGCTATTTTACCTGAAAGCACCTGGTTTGTTAAGGATATGATGCACTCCTCCACACACGACGGTCACGGTGAAATGTACAAATGGATGTTTGAAAGCGAAGAACAGCTTACTGTGTTTGATAACCCAAAATATCCACAGTTTTTACAAAACGACGTTGACAACCAAACCTTTTTACCTGTAATTGAAGAAAAAGGCACAATTGGTACTTCGTTTGATAACTTCTTCAGAATGCCTTCATTCATACATTTAATAGATTTACTTTCCAAATTACTTAAATACTTTTTAGGATAAATAAAAAAAGGATGTAAAAACATTGCGTTTTTACATCCTTTAATTTGTTATAAATCAAAATAATCGGGATACTCCGGCATTATTACCTTTTTAACAAGACTGAACATTAAAATACTTTCAGATGCGGTGCAACCAACACAGCCAACGCCTGTTTTGGTTGCTACATTTATGTTTTTGTCCAGGTCAATTTGGTAAATCTTTTTTAAATCATTGGGGCTTCTGCTATATCCCTTCGAGGTTTTGTTGAACTCAAGAACAAAGTTGTTACCCTTATCGGGCACAGCATAAATTGCAACCAAAGACTCCGCTTTTACGCCGTACTTAGTTGCAACAAGCTTAATAAACTCGTTGTTAGGGTCATCTGAAATTAAGTTGTCACCGGTTTTTTCGGGTAGTTCGAACAAATCTATAGATATAGCAAGCACCGCGCGAGCATCTGCTAAAGATACTATTCCGTCCCCGTCCATATCTGCTTTTGTTACGTCCGCCGTTGTAATACCGGCTGCCATAGAAAGCACCGTTCTTGCATCTGCTACCTTTACTTCACCGTCACCGTCTATATCCCCTAAAACAACGGTAGTATCTTCTGCAAAGACAGAAAGCGAAAAACAAGAAAAGGCAAAAAGAACCGAGAGCATTAGTGATAAAATGGTGTTTCTCTTTTTCATTTTAACCTCTAAAAATTATTGTTTAAAAAATTCACAAAAGGCTTTGTATGCCATATATAAATCGAGCTTTGAAATGACCTCGTATGGTGCATGCATTGAAAGCACAGGCACACCTAAGTCAACAACGTCTACGTCGAGTGCAGCGATAAGCTTTGCAACTGTTCCACCACCGCCTGCATCTACCTTGCCGAGCTCACCTATTTGCCATACTACGCCTGCTTTGTCGAGCATAGCGCGTATTTTTCCCATATACTCAGCGCTTGCATCACTTGTGCCTGATTTACCGCGTGCACCTGTATATTTAGTAATAACTACACCTTTATTGATTTCGGAGCAGTTATTCTTTTCAAATACGTCTGCAAAGGTTGGGTCATATGCAGAATTAACGTCTGCAGAAAGGCACTCGCTCTTTGCTAAAATATCATAGCCCTGCACGCCCTGCATTTCACCTAACTTATAAATAAAATTCTCAAGATAATCTGCACCAAGACCCGTGTTACCGTCAGAGCCGGTTTCTTCTTTGTCGGCAAGAATTGTTACGGTGGTGTAGCTTGGATTTTCAACTGCCAAAGATGCCATTACCGCAGGGTAAGCGCAAACTCTGTCATCGTGTCCGTAAGCACCAATCATACTTCTGTCAAATCCGATATCCGAAGCCTTAAAGGCAGGTACGGCTTCAAGCTCTGCACTTAAAAAGTCAGACTCAACAATACCGTACTTTTCGTTTATGAGCTTCATAATGTTAAGCTTTACAAGCTCACTGCCCTCAGCATCCTTAAACGGGCGGCTGCCGACTAAAATATTTAACTCCTCACCTCTTATACCATCTGATAAAAGTCTTTTACCCTGTTCTGCACCTAAATGCGGTAAAAGGTCAGTAATAACGAACTTAGGTTCGTTTTCCTCCTCACCTAAGCAAATTTCTACCGAAGTACCATCCTTTTTAACAACAACTCCGTGAAGAGAAAGCGGAATTGTTACCCACTGATACTTTTTAATGCCACCGTAGTAATGTGTTTTGAAAAGTGCAATTTCATCCTTTTCGTAAAGCGGATTAGGCTTCAAATCAAGACGCGGAGAATCAATATGCGCCGCAGAGATTTTTACGCCCTCCTTTAAAGACTTTTTGCCCATTACCGTAAGAATAACAGATTTATTGCGGTTTACGTAATAAATCTTGTCCCCTGCTTTATATTTTTTAGAATCGTTGTATTTTTTATAGCCGTTTTTCTCTGCAATTTCTACAACAGATTTTACAGCTTCTCTTTCAGTTTTGGAAGCATCAAGAAATTTCTTGTAATCCTCACAGAATTTGTCTGCCTTTTTTATTTCGGCAGCCTTTAATACCTCACCGGCATTTTTAGACTTGTAAAACAATTCATTTTTTAAATCATCAATTTTTTTAGTTGCCACAACAAAACACTCCTTCTACTATTGGCTTTATTTCATTCTCAAGCAGATACGGCTCGTAATTTTTAATAACGTAGTCTGCCCTGCTTAAATAAAAATTGTCAGTTTTTTGTCCGTTTATACGAATTTCCGCATCTTTTTGAGAAATATTATCACGCTTAATTATGCGCTCCTTCCTCACGGCTTCAGGCGCGGTTACAACAACCAACTTATCGCACAAGTCAGCAAACCCCGACTCAATTATTGCCGCGGCATCCACCACTACAACGCTGTAGGTGCCGAACGCATTATTAACCTCATTTTGAATTTTCTCGTTTATTGCAGGATGCATTATTGAATTTAAAAGCTCTGTTTTTTCAGGTGACTGAAACGCTTTTTTTGCAAGCGCTTTTCTGTTTAGCACACCGTTTTCCAAAATATCCTCACCAAAGCTCTGTGTAAGTTTTTCTAAAAGAGGTGGATTATCAATTAAAATTTCACGCGCTACAACGTCACCGTCTATAACGTAAGCACCTTTTTCTTTTAAGTACCTTGAAACGGTAGATTTACCCGCCCCTGTTTTACCTGTAAGACCTAAAAGAGTTTTTGGTGCATTTAAATCTATTACCCTGAATGCAGCAGCTCTTAAAAGCCTGTTCAAAACGGCTAAGTCGTCACTTGTTTCATCAGGACAGCGCACAAAGCATTGCTTTGCACCTATGTTATCAAGCTCACGAAGCACGTCAAAAAGCTTGTTGCTCAAAGAACGGTAATCAGCTTTATTTCCGTAGTTAAAGAATTTAACGTTTAATCCTTCACCCTCACCGTCAAACACCATAGCATAAGTATTTTCGTTTTCAAATTTATTTACGTAGCTGCAAAAGGCTGTGTAATCACCCTTTAAAATTGTTACGGTTGCATTCGGTGAATAATGCTTATATTTCATTCCCGGTGAAGAAACCCTTTCACCTTGCTTCAAAGGATTTAAAACCGCATCATCCACTAAAACCTCTCCGCAAACTCTTTCAAGCTCGTTAAGAGTTACGTTACCGGGTCTTAAAAGCTTTGGTGTAGCTGTGCAAAGAGAAATAACCGTTGACTCAACGCCCTCTTCACTCTCGCCGCCATCTATTATAAGCGGTATTTTTCCGTTTAAATCCGAAAAAACGTGCTCCGCCTTTGTAGGACTCGGTTTGCCCGAAATATTCGCAGAGGGAGCGGCAATAGGTAAGCCGCTATATTTAATTAAATTACGTGCCACAGCGTGTGAAGGACACCTTACCGCAACAGAATCGAGTCCCGCGGTCACACAAAGCGGCACCCTTTCGCTTTTTGGTAAAATCATAGTAAGCGGCCCGGGCCAAAACTCTGCAGCTAATTTTTTTGCTACCTCGGGAACGCTGCTTACCAAGTCGTATATTTCCGAAAAATCTGAAATATGAACAATCAAAGGATTGTCCTGCGGTCTGCCCTTTGCCTCAAAAATTCTTTTTACGGAAAGCTCAGAAAGAGCGTTTCCTGCTAAGCCGTAAACGGTTTCCGTAGGCATTCCCACAATATTATCATTTTTTAAAAGCTCAACTGCTTTTTCGTATTTTTCTGCACCGTCAGCTGCAGAAATTTTAATTATTTCTGTGTTCAAAATTACCCCTCGGATGCTTGTAATTTTTTTGCCGTATCTGCAGTTACAAGTGCATCTACAAGCTCGTCAATATCACCATTCATAATTGCTTCTATTTTATAAAGAGTAAGACCGATTCTGTGGTCGGAAACTCTGCCCTGCGGGAAGTTATAGGTTCTTATTCTTTCACTTCTGTCACCCGTACCAACCTGTGAACGGCGCTCATCTGCTATTTCTGAATCCTGCTTTTCACGCTCAACCTCAAGCAAGCGTGAACGAAGAATTTTTAACGCTCTGTCTTTGTTTTTATACTGGCTTCTTTCGTCCTGACACTCAACAACAGTACCGGTTGGTATGTGTATTACACGAATAGCAGACTCGGTTTTGTTAACGTGCTGGCCACCTGCACCGCTCGCACGGAAGGTGTCTATTTGTAAATCTGACGGGTCAATGGCAATATCAACCTCTTCTGCCTCGGGTAAAACTGCAACCGTAACAGTAGATGTATGAATTCTGCCGCCCGATTCCGTTTCGGGTACTCGCTGTACTCTGTGCACACCGCTTTCGAACTTAAAGCGTGAGTAAGCACCCTCTCCCTCAATCATAAAACTGATTTCCTTAATGCCGCCAAGACCTGTTTCGTTAATATTCATTACGTCTGTTTTCCAACCGCGGCTTTCAGCATACATTGAATACATTCTGAAAAGTGAGGCAGCAAAAAGAGCAGCCTCGTCACCGCCTGCGCCGCCGCGGATTTCGATAATAACGTTTTTATAATCGTTGGGGTCTTTTGGCAAAAGAAGAGTTTTAAGCTCGTTGTAGAGCTTCTCTTTTTTAGCCTTAGACTCCTTGTACTCTTCCTCTAAAAGCTCTTTAAAATCCTTATCCTGAGTGTTATCGGAAAGCAAAAGCGCCGCTTCCTTTTCTGTTTTATCGGCTTCCTTGTAAGCTCTGAAGCACTCAATAATCGGTGTAAGATTTTTAAGCTCACGCATTAAATCCTTGTACTGGTTCTGGTCACTTACAACCTCGGGTAAGCAAATGAGCTCGTTTACCTTTTCAAACCTTATTTCTACCTGCTCTAATTTATCAATCATTGTTTTCTTCTCTTATAACTTTCTTTATATTTTTTTCAGCCTTTACTCTCGGAATTAAAAATTCTCTGCCACATTTATTGCAACGAAGACGAAAGTCAATTCCTGAGCGAAGGACTGTAAAAAGCCTTTCACCGCAAGGGTGTATCTTTTTCATTTCTAATTTATCACCGACACGAATATCCAAATTAACTTCATCCCTTCAATAAAAATTGCAATATTTGAAATATTATAACACACTCAATCATAAAATTAAAGAGAAAACATTAAAAATAATGGAAACAGGTGATAATAAATGTCGTTATATTTACCGGAAGGCTTTTTGATTAAAACCGAGGAAAACAAAAAGGCTCTTTCATCCTTTGAAAATTTTAAAGAAGCATACAAAGCGGGCACCGTGTTAGAGGCAAGAGCCTCCTCCTGCGACAAGGAGCACAACCTGCATATTGATTTTGGATTTATTGAGGGTATTATTCCGCGCTCCGACTGTGCCGTGGGGATTGATGAAGGCACCACGAGAGATATCGCTATAATTGCAAGAGTAAACAAGCCGGTAAAATTTATAATTACCGATATTAAAGAAATTAACGGTCGGCTGACGGCTATTTTAAACCGAAAGGTACTCCAGAACAGATTTTACCAGCTGAAGCTGCCCGAATTTAAAGTTGGTGACGTTATAAGCGCCTCTGTAACGCACCTTGAAAGCTTCGGAGTTTTTTGTGACATTGGCTGCGGAATAAATGCACTTTTGCCTATTGACAATATTTCGGTTTCAAGAATTCCTCACCCAAACGTTAGATTTGCGGTTGGTGATGAAATTAAAGTAATTATAAAAGCAATAGACGAGGATAACCGTGTTACCTTAACACACAAGGAGCTGCTTGGTACGTGGGAGGAAAATGCCGAGATATTCTCCGTTGGCGAAACGGTAAGCGGCATTATAAGAAGCGTTGAAAACTACGGTATATTCATAGAATTGGCACCAAATCTTGCAGGGCTTGCAGAATACACCTCTAACGTAGAGGTAGGTCAGCAGGCAAGCGTTTACATAAAGAGCATAATCCCTGAAAAAATGAAATTCAAGCTCATTATTGTAGAAGCGTTCAATGCCGATTACCCACCTGCAGAGCCCACTTATTTTTTTGAGGATGAGCATATAAATTACTTTAAGTATTCTCCCGATTCCGCAGACCGAATAATAGAAACAATTTTTTCTTAACAGTCTTGTAAATAAATACGCTGTATTGTATAATATTGTTATTCTTATGCAAGGAGTAGCTATTATGAAATACAGCGTATTTTCAGGTATTGACAGTAAGGTTTCGAAGCTTGGCTTTGGTCTTATGCGATTACCTAAGCTTTACGAGGGTAAAGAGGATATTGACTTTAACGAAGCTGAAAAATTAGTTGATTACGCCTACCGTAACGGTGTTAATTATTTTGATACCGCTTACGTTTACCACAACGGCGAATCTGAAATTTTTGCAGGTAAAATTCTTAACAAATACCCAAGAGAATCTTATAAATTGGCAACCAAGCTCCCCGGTTGGGCTATTAAAAACGACGGTAAATCCGTAGATGAATTATTTGATGAGCAAATAAAAAAATGCGAGGTAGAATACTTTGATTTTTACCTCTTGCACAGCCTTAACAGAGATATATGGACAACCTTTAAATCTGTTAACGCATACGAAAATTTAAAAGAGAAAAAAGCGCAAGGTAAAATTAAGCATTTAGGCTTCTCATTCCACGGTGATATGGATTTATTCAGAGAGCTTTTAAACGGATACGAGTGGGATTTTGTTCAATTACAAATTAACTACTACGACTGGGAAGCAGACAACGCTAAAGAGTTTTACGCTTTACTTGAGGAAAAGAAAATTCCGTGTATTGTTATGGAGCCTGTTCGTGGCGGCTCACTACAAAAACTGAATGCTGAGGCGGTTGAGGTTTTCAAAAAGCTTTCTGATGCTTCCCCCGCTTCATACGCTTTAAGGTTTGTAGCACAGCTTCCGAACGTTTTAACAACCTTAAGCGGTATGTCTACACTTGAGCAGGTTGAGGACAACGTTAACACCTTTAATGAATGCAAGCCGCTTAACGCTGAGGAAATGGCGACGATTGAAAAGGCAAACGTACTTTTCAGACAGAACTTTGCAATTCCCTGCACGGCTTGTAAATACTGCATCACAGAGTGTCCTAAGGGCATAAATATCCCCGAATGCTTAAGTGCATTTAACGAATACAATAAAACAAGAGAGCTCGCAGATTTGAACAAGAGCTATCTTCTCATACCTGAGGAAAGCAGAGCACACAATTGTATTGACTGCAAAAAGTGTACGGAGCATTGTCCGCAGGAAATAAATATTCCAAGAAAGCTTTCTCAGATTAAAGATTTAGCAAAATAAAGGTTGGTAAATAATATGTCTATTATTTTTGATGAACAAAACAAGGTATTTAAGCTTGACACAAAAACCTCTACCTACATTTTTGGTGTTTTTACAGGCAACTATTTAGTGCATTATTACTACGGTGCACCTATTCCTGATACCAACGTTGAAAAATTAAGATTCAGGAGTCACTACGCCTCCTTCTGCCCTGATTCACCAACTGCAAGGGAAAAGAACTTTTCTCCTGACGTAACACCAATGGAATACTCTACAAACGGTGCGGGTGACTTCAGAATTTCTGCATTTTCCGTAAAAAATGCAAGTGGTGACACTGTTACTGATTTAAGATATGTCAGCCACAAAATTTACAAGGGTAAAAAGCCCTTGAAGGGACTCCCCTCACTTTACCTTAACAATGATGATGAAGCAGACACGCTTGAGGTTTTAACTGAGGATAAGGTTACCGGCGCAGAGGTTACCTTAGTTTACACCGTTTTCAAGGAATACGGTGCAATTACAAGAAGCGTTATTGTTAAAAACAATTCAAATAAGGCGTTCTCAATTGAAGCTGTGCATTCGTTATGCGTTGACTTGCCATCCTCTGATTTTGAAATGCTTAATTTATACGGCAAATGGGCAAAGGAGCGCTCTTTAGGACGTCATGAATTACACACCGGTATTCAGTCAATTAAGAGTAAGCGCGGCTCATCAAGCCACAACCACAACCCCTTTACTGCTCTTGTAAGCAAAAATGCTACTGAGACCTACGGTGAATGCTACGGATTTAATTTGGTTTACAGCAGTAACTTTTCAATAGACGTTGAGGTTGATTCATTTTTACAAACAAGACTTTTAATGGGCATTAACCCTGAAACCTTCAGCTGGGTTTTAGAGCCGCAAGAGGAATTTTATTCACCTGAAGCTGTTATGGTTTACACTAACGAAGGCTTAGGTGAAATGAGCAGAATTTTCCATAAATTATATTCCAACAACCTTGTTCGCGGTGAATGGAAGAAAAAGAAAAGACCTCTTCTTATAAACAACTGGGAAGGCACAGGAATGGATTTTGATACCGATAAATTAGTATCCTTTGCACGTCACGCTAAAAATATGGGCTTCGAAATGCTTGTTATGGATGACGGTTGGTTCGGTCACAGAGACAGCGATGATTCTTCACTCGGTGACTGGTACGTTGCAGAATACAAATTGCCGGGAGGTCTTTCTAATCTTATAACTCAGGTTAAGGCAATGGGGCTTAAATTCGGTATTTGGTTTGAGCCTGAAATGATTTCTCCTGACTCCGATGTTTTCCGCACACACCCTGACTGGCACCTTCACGTTACAGGTAGAGACAGCTCAATTGCAAGGAACCAATACGTAATTGACTACTCAAGAAAAGAAGTAAGAGATTACGTTTACTCACAAATGTATAAAATACTCTCTGAAAATGATATAGATTACGTTAAATGGGATTTTAACCGTAATTTAACAGAGGTTGCAAATGCTGATTTACCGCCTGAAAGACAAGGCGAAGTATTCCACAGATTTGTTCTTGGTACTTACGAGATTATGGACAGACTCACAACTGACTTCCCTCACCTTCTTTTAGAAAACTGCTCAGGCGGCGGCGGTCGTTTTGATGCCGGTATGCTTTACTACTCACCGCAAATCTGGACAAGTGATGACACTGACCCTATTGAAAGACTTACTATTCAGTTTGGTACTTCTATGTGTTATCCGGCATCAACTATGGGTGCTCACGTTTCCGCTTGCAGAAGAACAGGCTACGAAACAAAGACCAACGTTGCATTATGGGGTACCTTTGGTTATGAGCTTGACCCCGATAAATTAAGCGAAAAAGAAATTGCAGAAATTAAAGAGCAAGCAAAGCGCTACCACAAATATTATGATGTTATTCACTACGGCGACCTTTACAGATTAGAGTCACCGTTTGAAAGCCACGACAGATGTGCTTGGCAGTTTGTTTCTGAGGATAAAAAGGAAGCTCTTGTTACTGCTGTTCAGATTAAAAAGGTTGTTCACGGCTTTAAAATGCTTAAGCTTCAAGGTCTTAAGCCAAACAGCATTTATAAAGATGAAGAAACCGGTGACACATACAGTGGTGCTTACCTTATGAACGCAGGCCTTAATCTCTATGATATTTTAGATGAAGACGGTGACTCTTACCTTCTTCACTTGACAGAGGTTTAATTATGTTAAAAATAAAAGCAAACGACGTTATTCTTTTCCAGGGCGACTCTATTACAGACGGTAACCGCGGCAGAAGCACTGACCCTAACCACATTCATGGTCACGGCTACCAGTATATTTTAGCAAGTGAGATTTTAGCGGATAACTTAGGAAAAAACGTTACTGTTTACAACCGCGGCATAAGCGGCAACCGAATTGCAGACTTATATGCACGGTGGATTGAAGACTGCCTTAACCTAAAGCCTACTATTCTGAGTATATTGGTTGGCATTAACGAAATGATTTTCCAATATGACCACAACTGCGGCTCTTCTCCCGAAAGATTTAAAAAGACGTACAAGCTCTTAATTGAAGAGGTTTTGGAAAGAAATCCTGAAACAAAAATTATAATTATGGAGCCGTTCTTCGGTAAACACCGAGAGGAAGGACCTGACGAATACATAAAAAACAACGTAGGCTTCTACCGGCAGGCTGCAAGGGAAATTGCAGAAGAGTTTAATTTGATATTTGTTCCTTTACAGAAAGTATTTGATGAAGCAAGTAAAAACTGCGATATTTTTGAGCTATTGTGGGACGGTGTACACCCTACTACTGCAGGGCACCAGCTTATTGCAAGGCAATGGAAAAAGTGTGTATTCGGCAGTGACAACTGTTAAACTTCAAGTTTAAATAACAAAACAAAAAAGTTCTATCATTTGCTTAAAGCATAAATGATAGAACTTTTTATATTATTTTAGGATTTTAAAAAGCATTAGCGACCGCATTTATCCCTCAATCGGATTTTTAGGCTTTACGTTTACCGAATAATAGGTGTAATACACCACAAAGCCGGGTTTTGCACCATTCGGTTTTTTTATATTTTTTACATCTGTATAGTCAACAGTCGCAATTGTTGAATCTTTGATTGAACTAAAGTATGCGGCAATTTCGGCAGCCTCTACTATTGCATCATCCGGCACTTCGTTCCCATCAGAAACCAAAAGCACGTGTGAGCCCGGTGCTTTTTGGGCGTGCAACCAAATATCGCCCCTTCTGCCGGTTTTAAAGGTTAATTTATCGTTACAGGTGTTATTTCTGCCGACAAGCACCGTAAGACCTTGCGAGGTTTTGAATTCAAGCGGCGGCAAGGCTGCCTTTTTCATTTGCTTTTTACCATTATTTTTAGATTTTAAAAAGCCTTGTGAAGCCAACTCTTCTTTTATTTCGTTAAACTCTCTTTCCAAAGTAGAACGAAGAAGCAAATCCTTAACGCTTTCTAAATAAGCCAGCTCACCTTCGCCCTCTTCAACGAGTTTTATAAGCATATTTTCAGCATTACACGCTTTTTTATATTCTTTATAATATTTTTGTGCGTTCTGCGTAGGGGTTAAAGCGGGGTCCACCTCTATTTTTAAAGGTGCATTATTATCGTAATAGTTGTAAACCTCGTAAACGCTATCACCTTTTTTTAGCATATACTGAGAAGCTGTAATAAGCTCGGCTTTAATTTTAATTTCTTCTCTGTCGGCACATTTTTTAAGCTCTTCACGTCTGTTATTTAATTTTCTTGCAGTTCTTTCTAACAAGCTGTCTATTTGCTTGAATAATTCAGATGCCTTGGAACGAGTTCTGTTTACCCTATCCTTTTCAGAATAAAAGCCCGCAAGCAATTCACTTAAGCTGTTCTTTTTAATTGATTTATACTCGCTGCCGTACTGTAACACAGGCATAAATGAAAACTCAAGCGGTTTTTCGGTTTTATCGAGAATAATGGTAGGCTCAACAATATTTGCCTGCAGCGTCACCTTCAGCTTACCGAGTGTTTCAGTTAATTTTTGTTTTTCCGGCGCTGTTAATTCACTTACAAATTTATCTTCTGCAGTAACTCTCAGAGCAAGCTCTCGTGAAAGAAGCGGTGAAACACCCTGCAGGGTTTTTAAAATGGCAGAAGAAAGCGTTGAATTTTGCAAATTAAAAATTAAATCTGCAATAACACCTTCTTTTTCTTTTCGGATATCTAATTTATTCTGCTCAGGCGGAAGCTTATAAATTGCCCCCGGCAAAACAAGGCGGTAGGAAGACTTTTCACTGTCCACCCTTTTAAGAGCATCTATAACCTTATTTTCCTCGTTAATTAAAATAACGTTGCTGTGCTGCGCCATTATTTCTATTGCTAAGGTTAATTTAACTTTATCACCTATTTCATTTGTGGCATTAAATTTAAAAAGCACAACTCTGTCGAGACCGGCTTGCTCTATTTCCGTAAGAGTTGCACCAATAAGTTTTTTTCTTAAAAGCATACAAAGCATTGGCGGTGTTTGCGGATTTTCAGGAGCATTTTCAATTATATGAAAACGAGGAGCATTTGCATCTGCAGTCATAAAAAGCTTAAAGCTGCCTTGTCTTGAGCGCAATATAAGCACCAACTCATTTTTAGTGGGTTGGTGTACCTTTTCTACCTTAGCGCCTATTAAATTCCCAGAAATTTCGTTACAAAGAAAATTTATAAAAATTCCGTCAAGTGCCATAATTTGCCTTTCTTACTTACAAATAACAATATTTTTTTGATTTGCCGTTACAAACTCTATATTTTTAAATTCAGCCTCTAATTTTTGTTTTAAGGCATCAATTGCAATAATTTCTGTTTCAAAATGACCGCAAGCAAAAATTGAAATATTTGAAAAAGCAGCATCTAAAAACTCGTGATACTTTGCTTCGCCGGTTACAAATGCATCAGCACCGTTTTCCTTTGCTAAAGCAAACAAATCGCCGCCCGCACCGCTGCAGAATGCTACTTTTTTAATTCTGTTGCCCGTACTGTTGTACAAGACGTTACAATTAAGCTTTTCTTTAAGAAGAACAACAAAAGCCTCTTCCGTTGTTTCTGCAATTTCACCAAGCTTTAAAAACGGCTCTTCCTGAACAGAAAAAGTATTTTTAATTCCAATTGCTTTTGCAAGGCAATCATTTACGCCGCCCTCAGCAATATCCAAGCAGGTGTGCGAGCTTATAAATGCAATCCCCGAGGAAACCGCCTTATAGAGCAAGGTATCTGCCGTAACACTTTTCACCGCAGAGAATATGAGTGGATGATGTGTTATTACTAAATCTGCCTTACAGTCAATTGCCTCGTTAATTACCTTTTCAGTTACGTCAAGAGAAAGCAAGACTCTTTTTACCTTTTTGTTTTCATCCCCGACTGAAAGCCCTGTGTTGTCCCAGGAGGCTGCGGTTTGATACGGTGCAATTGTATTTAAATATGAATAAATAGCCTTAACAGTTGACATTTTCTGCTTCCTCCTTCTTTTTTGGCTTTATTAAGTCGTATCTGATAATAGCGATTATTAACGAGCTCATTACAAAAATTTCAGTAATAATGCCCGCAACAGAGTTGTTTAAAATATTATAGACTAACCAGCAAGGTGAATTCGGAAAGGTTAAAAACCTTATTTTTCTTTCACTCTGCAGCCAATTACTTACCGTTGTTAAAAGCATTGCAATAAGCGGTAATACCGAATACCATTTATCCCATGTGGCAATGCAGGCTACGGTATAAATTACCATAAATACGCCAACCCAAATTTTGCTTTTTGCCCAGGGCTTTGTATTATTCATAAACACAAGTGAACGAAGGCCTGCAAAAAAATTCATTACAGCACCCGTGTAAGCACCAAGCAAAATAAAATGAACGGTAAACAGCGTTGCTGAGATTACTGTGCAAAGCAATATATTTTTTCTTTTACTTTGCTGGTAAGCAATAATTGTAAGCGCTGTACCGCCAAAACCGATAATCTGTGCTAAAGTTTCAAGTTTTTCCATAAATAAATCCTTTAATGTCTTCCGTAAGCGTTTCTAACGCTTTAATCTCCGCTTCATTTCCGCAATTATTTTTTAAAGCATCGAGCTTTTTTTGTAAGCGGTTAAGCTGATTTGTTAAATGCACCTTAGCCTCTTTAGTATCAGGTAATTTTCCGATAAAGCAATCGCTCGGAGTGTACTCTGTTTTTGTACCTTTATAATAAGCATCAAACGTTATGTAGTAGCGTCTTCCCTCGTTTACGGCTAACTCCTTATTTATTTCAAATCCGTTTTCGAACAGGTATTCTCTTAAATCCTCCGCCTTGCTTTGCGGCTGGAATATAAAATGGTAGCCTTCATTTTTTACCCAAGGACATTCCTTTAGCTTTTCTGCTATGAGTGTGCCGCCCATACCTGCAAAAATAATTTCGGAAACCTCGTTTTCTTCAATTTTACTCAAGCCGTCTGAAAGCCTCAGCTCAATTTTCTCATTAAGAGAATATTTTGTTACAGTTTCCTTTGCGTTTTTAAGCGGGCTTTTTCTTACGTCGGCAGCAATTGCAAAGGGTACCTTTTCATTTAAAATTAAGTAAGCGGGTAAATATGCGTGGTCTGTGCCTATATCAACAATTTTGCCGCCACCTACTACAAGTGAAGCGGTAGCGGCAAGTCTTGGTGTAAGAGTTAATTTACCCATTATTCCTTTTCTGCAAGGAAAGCATTGATTTTTGAAACAAGGTCTTCTGCATTAACGCCGTGTACCATGCAAGCCTGAGCTACTGTTTCACTACGGGCAGACGGACAACCGAGGCAATGCATACCCATTTCTAAAAAGAATGGTGCTGTTTCCGGTGCAGAATCAAGAATTGTACCAATAACGGTATCTTTTGAAATTTGCATTTTAAACGCTCCTTAATATTTAAATTACAAGTTTTAGTATAACATAACGAAACAAAAAAATAAATATGTTTTATGAAACTTTTTACTAAATTTTCTCTTTATAATTCTACACATACGCAATTGTAAAATTATGCCGTAAATGCTATAATTTTTCTATATTGTCAGGAGGTACGCTTATGTTGCAAAAAGATTTTACCCCAACCTTAAGATTTATGGTTGTAAGCGACGTTCATTACAAGGATGACGACTGCATTGAAGAAAAAAGAATGAAACGCGGCATTGAGCTTGCTTATGAAATTGCTGAAAGCTCAGAAACCTACAAAAAGCTTGATGCTATTTACGTTGTTGGCGACTTTGCCAACAGCGGTACAGAAACACAAATGAAAAAGTTCAAGAAAACTCTTGATGAAAACAAAAAGCCCGAAACGCAGTACTGCCTTACTCTTGCAAGCCACGAGTTCAACAGAGATAACGGCGGCGAAGAGGCTGCATTAAAAAGATTCACGGAAATTTTCGGTTTACCGCACGACGACCACAGAGTTATAAACGGCTTCCACTTTATAAGCCTTACAACTACCAACGGCTGTGATTTTAACGATGCGAAAAGAGATTATGCAAGAAAAGAGCTAAAAAAAGCTCGTGAGGATGCACCGAATAAGCCAATTTTCTTCTTCCAGCATCCACATATTACAGATACCGTTTCCGGCAGCATTTACTGGGGTGACGAGTCACTTTACCCAATTCTTATGAATTACCCGCAGGTTTTTGACTTTTCAGGTCACTCACATGTACCGATTAACGACCCGCGTTCAATTCACCAAAAGCATTTCACCTCACTCGGCACGGGCTCATTGAGCTATTTTGAGCTTGATGAATTTGATAAATATTACGGTACAGTTCCGCCTCAGGATAACAACTGTGCGCAAATGCTTATTGTTGAAGCAAACGACAAGGGTCAAGTAAGAATTTACCCTTACGATATTCTCACAGAAAACTTCTTCCCTATTGTTTGGGAGGTTGACACACCTTGTGACCCTGATTCATTTAAATACACTGATGCTATTCGTTACAACAACTCAAAACCACCTGTATTCCCTGAGGATTTTAAAGCTGAATTTTCAAGCATTTCTGCTAATCAGTTTACCCTCACCTTCTCTCAGGCAGAGGCTTCAGATGAGTACTACGTAAATGATTATATTATCACCGTAAAAGAAGCTTCGACTGACTTAATAGTAAAAAGAATAGGTCTTTGGTCAGAGTATTATTTTTACAATATGCCCAAGACTCTTTCGGTCACAGTTGATGATTTAAAGCCAAGCACAAAATACAAGGTAACAATTAAGGCAAACAATTTCTTTGAAGCAGGCACTACTACCAAACCTTTTTACATCGAAACAAAATAATTTAAAGCTTTATTAAGGAGTTTATTATGGAAAAAATTTATACAGACAACTTACGATTTATTGATGAATACGGCAGAGAAAGAATTTTTAGCGGTATGAACGTTTGTGACAAATCACGCTTTGAGGAAACAGATGATTATTGTCACAATCCCGAAACCTTCCCCTTTGAAGAATTTAAAGCACGTGGATTTAATATGATAAGACTCGGCTTTACTTGGGATAAAATGGAGCCAAAGCCTGAAAGCTACAACGAAAAATTAATTGAAACACTTAATAAGTTTATGGATAAGTGTGCTCAACACGATATTTACGTTTATCTTGATGGCCACCAGGATTTATATTCCGGCGGACACCCGGGCGGCGGTGACGGCGCACCTGCTTGGGCAACAATGTTTGACCAATACAAGCCAAGAGAGCCGTTTGCTGTATGGGCAGAGGGTTATTTTTGGGGCAAGGCTTGCCACAGAGCTTTTGACAACTTTTGGGCTAATAAGCAATACAACGGTAAAGGTCTTCAAGATTACCACGCAAATATGTGGAAATATGTTGCAAGCAAGTTAGGTGACCACCCTGCTTTGTTTGGTTTCGACTTTTTAAACGAGCCATTCCCCGGCTCAGACGGCGGTAAAATATTTAAAAAGCTTATTGGCAGCGTTGTTAAAACCTCTATTTTTGACAAACGCGTTAAGCTTTCCGAGATGGCTAAAGAGGCGTTAGGTAAAGACAAACCGAAAGCACTTGACCAATTTGAAGCTGAGGTTATGACTGAAATAGTTAAACCTTGCAGTGCGCTTGTTAAAAAGTTTGACGAAGAAAAATACTCCCCTTACCTTTGCAAAATGGCAGAGGCTGTAAGAGAAGTTACTAACAACGGTATTCTTTTTGTTGACAACAACTACTATTCAAATATGGGTATTCCTTGCTGTAACACACCAATTACGGTTAACGGAAAACGTGAAGAAAAGCAATGCTTCGGACCACACGCTTATGACTTAATGGTTGATACCCCTGCTTATAAATATGCTAACAATTCCCGTGTTGGTATGATTTTTGACGAACACAGAAGAACACAGGAAAGACTCAACGTACCTTGCCTTGTTGGTGAGTGGGGCTCTTGTGCTGAGGGTGATGGTTGGTATCCGCATATAAGATTTTTACAGGATAAATTTGACTCTTATAAATGGAGTAACACTTACTGGTGTTATTTTGAAAACATCTTACAAGAGGATTTTGTAAAGCTTCTTACAAGACCTTATCCGAAAGCTGTTACAGGCTTTATTGATGAATATAAATATGACTATGTAAACGGTGTTTTTACACTTAAATTTACACAAGACAAAGAATTTACAGTACCTAATATTGTTTATATTCCATCAGATGCTAAAAAGATTTTAATTGACGGCGTAGAAGTAACAGATATTGAAATCAAAAAGCACAACGGGAATATCGGTAGTGATGTTATTTTTAGTACCGGTGTTGGTGAGCACACTATTAAAGTTCAACTTTAATTTCAAGGAAATAGGAAACAGGAATTAGGAATTAGTTTAAAAAAATAAATTATCCTATCATTTTTAGTTGATAACAACTTGAAAATGATAGGATTTTTGTTTATATATCTTTTAATTCCAAATTAAGATTCAATTCTTGAATTTTCTTGTCGTAATCTTGTTTGGATAAGTTACCCCAAATTATATTTTTTTCAGAATCAATTATGTAATAAAACTCTTCATCATCTTTATTTTGCAAAACACAAATATATCTATTATCAAAGGCATATTGTTTTATATCATAACCAATATCTATAAGGAATTTATCAGAGTAACTATCTCGTCCTAACAAAATTTTATTATCCGCTGAACTTAACGATAATTTATAACCATTTACTAAATCTTTCTCCCATTCAAAAAAATCAGTACTCGTAAAAGGTTTTGATACCAAATTCCTTTGTTCATTCATTTTTTCTGTGTTACTTGTTTTTGAACACCAATCATATATAAATAAATTTATATAATCTTTTTTCTCAACATTTAAATTCGAATCATTTACATAATTTGAAAGAGCATTTAAAAACACACTGGTTTTTTCTTTATCAATACCAGAAACCTCTACACCTATTTCTTTATAAAAATGCAATTCAATTACATCTAATATCGGCATAATATTATTATAAATATTAAAAGAAATTTTTGGACCATAAATTTCAATTTGGTTTTCAAATTCCTCAGTATCCAAAATATCGCAAACAGCACCTAAATAAGTAATAATATAGGTATCAATTATATCTGATACTTCTAAATTTTCTAAAGAGTCCATCCAATAAGTATCTTTTTTTATAAATTCTTCTAACTCATTATCATTCAATAATAATGGATAGTATTCAGTTATTTTATCACTATACGAACTATCTTGTAATGCAGTGCAAAGATTATATAAATCTTGGGTAGTTTGAGTTTCTGCATATACATTCTCTAATTCTAATGCTTCCGAATCAGTATTTAATGCAACTTTTATCAATCCCCAAAAAGCAATTATACAAACAAAAATTATACTTAAAACAATTATAAAAATCTTCTTTTTCATAAAATCCCACTAATTCCTAACACTTTGTTAACTTCGCCATTTTTGCCATAAGTTTTTTAGTACCTACATTATCAAACGCTACCTCTAAAAGCATATCGCCACCCATTGGCTTTGCACTTACTATAAGACCTTTACCAAAAGCCTTATGCTCTACCGAATCGCCAACCTTAAAGTCAATAACAACGTTAGCTGCACTTGTACTTTTGCTGCTTGCAGTACCAAAGCCTGTTGAAGCTTGTTGTGTTGGCGTATTCCTTTTGGGTATGGGAATTGCATTGGTTTTTGGCGAAGCTTGTGCAGAGCCGCGTGAATAAATGCTGCCGCCGCTGTAGGAGGAGCCGCCAAAGCCGCTGCCGTACGTAGCAGTGCTTCTCTGCTGTTGATTAAACGGTGATTTTTCATCCATTAAATCCGTCGGAATTTCTGTTAAAAATCTTGACGGTCTTGTAAAAGAGGTATTGCCAAACAGCATTCTTGAACGAGCGTTTGTAATATATAGCTTTTCCTTTGCTCTTGTAATACCCACGTAGCAAAGTCTTCTTTCCTCTTCAACCTCGCTTGGGTCATAAAGCACGTGAGTGCCGGGGAAAAGCCCCTCCTCCATACCTACAATAAATACAACAGGGAATTCAAGACCCTTTGCAGAGTGCAAAGTCATCATTACAACCGAGTCAACATCCTGATTGTAGTTATCCAAATCAGTCATTAAAGCAACCTCTTCAAGGAAGCCTGTGAGCGTACCGTCCTCGTTTTCTTCCATATATCTTATAAGGTTTGCAAGAAGCTCCATTACGTTTGCTTTTCGCTCCTCTGCGGTTTCCTTATCCAAATCCAACGAGCTCATATAGCCGGTTTTATTAATTACGTCATCAAAGAAATCTGCTATTTCTTTAGTTTCAAGTGATTCAACAAGGCTGTTTATAAGAGCAACAAACTCAGTCAATTTTGCGCTTGCTCTTGAAAGCATTGGGTAATCATTCGCATTAGAAATGACCTCGAAAAGAGTCATACCCAAATTATCTGCAATAGAGGCGGCGTTGTTTATTGTTGTGTCGCCTATTCCCCTTTTCGGCTCGTTTATAATTCTTCTGAGCCTTACAGCGTCTGAAGGATTTGCAATAACGCTTAAATATGCTAAAACGTCCTTTATTTCCTTACGCTCGTAGAAGCGGTGACCGCCAACAACCTTGTACGGCACGGCATTGTAAACCAAAGCACGCTCTATGCTGCTTGACTGTGCATTTGTTCTGTAAAGAACTGCAAAGTCTGAAAGGCTTCTGCCGAGCGCTACGGCATTTAATATTTCATCTGCAACAAATCGACCCTCGTCACGCTCATCATTAAGAATTCTTACGGTAATTTTATCTCCGCCCTCTTTTTCTGTCCAAAGAGTTTTGCCCTTTCTGCTGTGATTATTTTTAATAACGGCATTTGCGGCATCAAGAATAACGGAGGTTGAGCGGTAGTTTTGTTCAAGACGTATTACCTTTGTTTCCTCATACTGATTTTCAAAGGATAAAATATTTTCAATAGTTGCTCCGCGGAATTTATAAATACTCTGGTCATCATCACCAACAACGCAAATATTTTTGTAGCCGCCCGCAAGTAACGAGGTAAGCAGGTACTGTGCTTTGTTTGTATCCTGATACTCATCCACCATAACGTAACGGAAACGGTTTTGGTAATATGAAAGCACGTCGGGATTTTCGCGCAGTAATTTAACAGCGTTAACTATAATATCGTCAAAGTCCATAGCGTCTGCATTTTTAAGCATTACTTCGTACTTTGCATAAGCTTGTCCTATATTTTTTCTGTTAACGTCAAAGCCTGCATCTGCTATGTAATCCTCAGGTGAAATAAGTGCATCCTTTGCCCTGCTTATTTCTGAAAGCACAGTTTTAACAGGTAATCTTTTTTCATCTATGTCAAGCATTCTCAAAACTTCCTTCATCACGCGTTTTGAGTCATCTGTATCATAAATGGTAAAGTGCTTTGAAAAGCCTATTCTCTCACTGTCTTTTCTTAATATTCTTACACAACAAGAGTGGAAGGTGCTTGCCCAAATGTCGTTGCCATCCTCACCAAGCATTGCGACAAGACGGCTTTTAAGCTCATTTGCAGCCTTATTTGTAAAAGTAATTGCAAGAATCTGCCATGGCTTTGGCGCATCTACAGAAAGCAAGGGCTTTAAGCTAAAGGACGGCTCACCGCCGTTTTCAATTAAAGCCTCTAATTCTCTGCAATCCTCTTCTGTCGGCACTCTGTATGTAAAAGAAGATTCGTATGCGTTACCGTATTTAATCATATAAGCAATTCTGTTAACAAGCACAGTGGTTTTTCCGCTACCTGCGCCCGCAAGAATTAAAGTTGCACCATTTATATTGAAAACCGCTCTTTTCTGAACGTCGTTCATTCGTGAAAATTCTTTTAAAATTAACTCTCGTCTTAATTCTGTAAATTCCATAGCTTTCTACACCCTAATTGTTATTTAAAATTATTCTTTCTATCTCTACGTTTGTTAAATAAACCGTTTTTACAACCTCTGACGCTTTCAAGGATACAAATTCCTTTGAACAACTCTCATTAGAGGTCAATAAACCAATAGCATTCTTAACGTTTTCTCGCGTGAGCTTTAAAAGCCTTTTAGGATTTTTAAAATGCTTTAATTCCGCAAGCACTGAAACGTTGTTTTTTAAAAGCTCCTCCACCCGCACAAGGTTAAAGGTGCTATAGTTTTTTAAAAGGCTAAAGGAACAAATTGTCAAAAATTCTTCCTCGAGCCTTTTTTGTAATATAAAAATATCTTCTCTTTCAATTGGTGAAATAAATTCACCTAATAAATGGTCGTACAAATCATTTTGTAAGGAAATAAAATCCACCTTTTCCTTGCCTATAGGCTGATTTTTAAGTGATTTACAAAACATCTCGTAATTTATTGACGACAACTGCCTTAACGTCTCAAAATAATTGAATGCTTTAATGAATAATCACCTTTCAAAAAGTGATGCGCCCGTACTGTCAATAGCAACTATCAAAGGAAAATCTTTAACAGTCAATCTTTTTACAGATTCACAGCCAAGCTCAGGAAACGCAATTACCTCACACTCGGTGATTGCGCCTGAATAAAGCGCGCCTGCACCACCTATTGCAGCAAAGTAAACAGCGCCGTTTTTAACCATGGAGCTTACAACCTCGGCACTTCTGCCGCCCTTACCTACCATTCCTTTTAAGCCGTTTTCCATAAGCAACGGTGCGAATTTATCCATTCGTGAAGAGGTTGTAGGACCGATACTGCCAACAGCAAGACCGTTTTTTGCAGGTGTAGGGCCTGCGTAATAAATAATTGCATTTGTAAGCTCGAAGGGCAACGGCTTATTTGAATTTATAAGCTCTGCTATTTTTTTATGCGCTGCATCCCTTGCAGTAAAAATAGTGCCGCTTAAATAGACTCTGTCACCTTTTTTTAATTTTCCTGCCCATTCATTTATATTATTTGTTTCAACAAAATATTCGCTCATATCATTCAGCTTCTACGTGCTTTGCTTTAATTACAACCTTGTGTTTTACCTCTGCTCCGACTAAGGATTCTTTTGTGCTTTCAAGCTCCTCCTCAGCTTCCGAAACAGAATCTAATATACTTTGCTCTACGTTGCTTACAATATCACTGTAGGTTGGGTCTTCTACCACACCCTGAATTTTTGGTGCTGCCTCTAAATTGTTGGAAATGAGCGCCTGAGCAGTTTTACTCATATTGCCGGTAAGAAGCCCTATGCGCATTTCAACCTCACTAACAGCCTTTGTAAAGCTACGGGTGATTTCTGAAATACTGCCTGAAAGCTCATCTATTTTTAACGCTGTGTCACCAATTGCATCGTAAACGTCTTTTCTTACAAGGCTTGCTTTTTCTTCTGCCTCTTTAATAAGCTCCTCTGAACGAAGACGTGCATCAAGCATAGCAGCGCCAACCTGCTGCTCCATTGCTTTAAGCTTGTCGCACTCTAATTTTAATCTTGCATTTTCTACCTTTAAGAGCTCTGCATCCTCTTCACTTAAAACAGGTGTGTTTTTAAGCTCTGTAAATTCATTGCTGAGCTTTAAATACTTAATGCTGAGCTCTTCTTTTTCTGTATTTACAGCCTCACGCAACGCTCTTTCTTCTATTAAAAGCTTTGCATCTGCTTCACGTTCCTGCACAAACTGCTCAATTCTTTCTTCAAGCTCTTTTGTCACTTTTATGCTATTTTCTTTTTCTTTTATTAAATTTTCTTTTTCTTCGGTAAGCTCCTTGCACTTTTGCTCAAGTGCTTCTTTTTCTGAAATAAGGTTATTTATGTAATTCATAACCTCATCCTTTTTAAAACCACCGAATGCTTTTGTTTTAAAAATTACGTCGTTTGCCATAGGACAACCCCCATTCCAAAACATTCTAACACAACGCACGTGAAAATGCAATGATAATTAAATGAACAAACTGAAAATTTAACAGCAAATTGATTGAAAAAATTTATGTATGTTGTATAATATAGTTAAATAAAATTTAAAGGGTGATTTTATGGGTAAAAAGAACAAGATTTTAAAAGCTGCTGCAGTTGCCGGAGCTGTTTACACAATAAGCGGTGCCGCGTTTACGGGCTTTGTGCTCACCCGTGCACACAAGCAATTTTCAAAATTTGCCGACCGGGTTAAGGGTAACGAGCCTGAGCCGCCGCAGGATACCTCTAAAACGCAGGAAAAGGCTGACCATATTGTTATTAAAAACAGATGCAACAAACCTATTCACGGCTTTATGATTAAAAATCCCGTTGAAAGCAACAAGTGGGTTATTTTAATTCACGGCTTTAACTGTGAGCCGTTTTATATGGCAAATTTGGCAGAGGTGTATTACGAATGGGGCTACAACGTAATAATGCCCGCACTTCGCGGTCACGACCACAGCGAGCACAACGCCGTTTCTATGGGTTGGCTTGACAGACTTGACATTGTGGATTGGGTAAACTACTTAGTTAAGCTTTACCCTGAATCTCAAATTGCTCTTCACGGCATTTCTATGGGCGGTGCAACAGTTATGATGACAGTTGGTGAAGAATTACCCGTTAACGTTAAATGCGCAATTGAAGATTGTGGCTTTACAAGCGTTTGGGATGAATTCAAGTATGAGCTTAAGAAAACCTATCACATTGGCGCATTCCCTACCCTTTACGCTTCAAGCAATATACACTCGATTTTTAAAGGACACAGCTTAAAGCAGGCTTCCTCCATTGAACAATTAAAGAAAAGCAAAACACCTGTTCTTTTTATTCACGGTGAGCAGGACGACTACGTTCCGTTTTATATGCTTCAGCAAAACTATGATGCCTGCAGCTCTGAAAAAGAGATGCTTGCAGTACCTGATGCAACGCACGCAGATTCCTACAAGGTAAATCCTGAGCTTTATTGGAATAAAGTAGAGGAATTTACAAATAGATATATTAAATAATACAAAATATTGTATATAAATATTTTAGCATTACTATTGAAATTCGACTTGAAATAGTGTAAAATGTTAAATGTATAAATTTGGTGAATTTTTATTTCACAGGAGGTATTTACAATGTCCGCATTAACAACAAACAAAAGCGTTCTTTCTTGGATTGACGAGAAAGTAGAACTTGTTAAACCAGATAAAATTGTCTGGATTGATGGTTCTCAGGAACAAATTGAAGAACTCAGAGCTACTGCTTGTTCAACAGGCGAACTTATTAAGCTCAATCAGGAACTTCTTCCGGACTGCTATCTTCACAGAACTGCAGTTAACGACGTTGCTCGTGTTGAAGGTCGTACTTTCATTTGTGCACCTACAAAAGAAGAGGCCGGTCCTACAAACAACTGGATGGAACCTGCTGAAGCATACAATATGCTTTACGATATAGCTCGCGACAGCTACAAAGGCAGAACAATGTATGTTATTCCTTACTCAATGGGACCTGTTGGCTCACCTTTTGCAAAAATCGGTATTGAGCTTACTGACTCTATCTACGTTGTTCTTAACATGGTTATTATGACAAGAGTCGGCAAGAGCGTATTAGACGTTCTCGGCGACAGCAACGACTGGGTTCGCGGTCTTCACTGCCGTTGCTCAATTGATGAGGAAAAGAGATACATTTGCCAATTCCCACAGGATAACACAATTATCTCTGTTAACTCAGGCTACGGCGGAAACGTTCTTCTTGGTAAAAAATGCTTTGCACTTCGTATTGCTTCTTACCAAGGTTGGAAGGAAGGTTGGCAGGCAGAGCACATGCTCATTCTCGGTATTCAAAATCCTAAGGGTGAGGTAAAATATATTTGTGCTGCTTTCCCATCTGCTTGCGGTAAAACAAACCTTGCTATGCTTATTCCACCTGAAAGCTACCAGAAAAAACGCTACAAAGTATGGTGCGTTGGTGACGATATTGCTTGGATTAGAAAAGGTGCTGACGGCAGACTCTACGCTATTAACCCTGAAAACGGTTTCTTTGGCGTAGCACCCGGTACTAACGAAAAATCTAACCCGAACGCTCTTGCAACAACAAAGCAAGGCACAATTTTCACAAACGTTGCTCACAACCTTGATAACAATACAGTTTGGTGGGAAGGTCTTGACAAGAATCCTCCTGCAAACGCTATTGAATGGAAAGGCAACGAATGGAATGGTCAGACAAGTGAAGAGAAAGGCGCTCATCCAAACAGCCGTTTCACAGCTCCTGCTGTTAACTGCCCATGCCTTAGCTCTGAATTTGAAAATCCAAACGGTGTGCCGATTTCTGCTATTGTATTCGGCGGCAGACGTGCAAAGCTTGCTCCGCTCGTTTACCAATCACGCGACTGGAATCACGGTGTATTCGTAGGCTCAATTATGGCTTCTGAAACAACTGCTGCTGCAGCAGGCGCTGTTGGTGTTGTTCGTCGTGACCCAATGGCTATGTTACCATTCTGTGGCTACAATATGGCTGATTACTGGCAACACTGGATTGATATTGGTAAGACTCTTGATGCTGATAAGGCACCAAAAATCTTCAACGTTAACTGGTTCCGTAAGGATGACGAAGGCAACTTTATGTGGCCTGGATTTGGTGACAACCTTCGTGTTCTTGACTGGATTATTGACCGTTGCGAAGGCAAGGTTGGTGCTAAAGAAACTGAAATCGGTTTCATTCCGAATGCAGAGGATATCAACATTGAAGGTCTTGAGGGCGAGGTTTCACTTGAATCTCTCAAGAGCATTCTTGAAGTTGAAAAAGAGCTTTGGCAAGAGGATGCTAAGGGCATTGAAGAATTCTACGCTAAATTCGGCGACAAGATTCCTCCTGTACTTGCAGAAGAGCTTGCTACTCTTAAAAAGAACGTTCAATAATTAAAAACTACTAAGGGCTGTACCTTTTAGGAACAGCCCTTATGGTATGTATAAAAAATATTTTTTGAGAAGGAAGTCCTGACAATGGCACAATTAACCAAAGAAAACAAAGATGGCATTTATTCACTTATGCTCACTCCTTACTTTGAGGACAGAAGCATTGACTATGCTACATACGAAAAGTACACAGAGTGGCAGGTTTCTCAGGGTGTAGACCACCTTTTTGCTGTTTGCGGCAGCTCCGAAATGACTCTTTTAACTCTTGAAGAAAGACTCAAGCTTGCTGAGCTTACTGCAAAACACAAGGGCAACACAACAATTGTTGCAACAGCAAACATTGAAGCAACTCTTGAAGAAAACATTGAAGAAGTAAAAAAGATGGAGCAAACCGGTGTTGATGGTCTTGTTTTCACAACTAAAGGCTTAGGCGATAACGATGAAAAGTTTGTAGAATATATTTCCAAGCTTTTAGACGTTGCTACCCTCCCCGTTTTTCTTTATGAATTCCCCGGCTTCCAGCCACACTTAATAAGTGGTAAAGCTTATGGTGAGCTTGCTAAAACAGGTAAAATTTTTGGTATTAAAGACACAACCTGCACAATGGAGGGTATTCAAAGTAAAATTGATAATAAATATGATTCAACAATCATTCAGGCAAATATGCCTTTCCTTTTCGACTCTTATGTAGCAGGTGCTCGTGGTGTTATGGCTACTCCTACTTCTTGCGGTGGTGCTTTCTTCCAAAGATTCCATGAAGCATTTGTTTCAGGTGATATGGCTCTTGCAGAGCAACGCTACAACGAAATTATTCTTCTTGATAATGCAATTGACAGCGGCTTTAACGCTTCTGCAAAGGAACTTATAAGACTCCAGGGTGTTGATACCTTTAACTGGTACACACGTGGCAACCACAACCTTTCAGGTGCAAGACTCCGTTCACTTAAATCATTCCACGACTGGTGCGTTGCAAACGATTTAATGAAATAAGAGTTTACAAACCAAACTAATAAAAGCTCAGTCATTTATGCTTTGCAGCAAAATGACTGAGCTTTTTAATCTACAAAAAAAGAGTGACAGCTTATAAGACATACTGTTAAGGAAAGTTTTAAGACGGTTTTTATCGCTAGACTTGTTGCCCCACAGGCAGCTATTAAAGACTAAGGGGAAAACTCAGGTTTAACCTAAATGAAAATTATCCGTCCGAGAAATCGGGCGGATTTTTTATGTGTTGAACAGAAAGGGAAAAAGTGGTATAATCAATTTGACAAACTTGAATTTAATTAACGGGGGTTTTACAAATGGCAAAATTTCAAGACAAATTGATTGCGGACGGCTACTGTGACAATCGCGGTGCTGGTTTCTGTGCAACGGCCACTAAATTGCCCAGAGGTGAATACGGTATCGTAGCTCTCTGCGTAAACGGGAATAAACTAAATCTCTTTGATGTAGATATGAGAAGCAATATTGGAGAATTGTTGTATGAAGTGGATTTGAAGAAAATTGAAAATTTGAAGATTCGGGCAGGAATCTTCAGTCAGGTATTGAAATTTGAATATAACGGTTCCACCTATTCTTTTACAAATTTTGTTGGCGTTAAGCCTGCCTTAAAAGTGATTGAAGAAGAGGTGGGTAATCGATAAATTCCAATTTGTCGAATAGATGACAATTCCCCCCCACTTTGCTAACCGCCACACAGGCAGCCATCAAAGG
>JAZNET010000018.1:0-4963 GCA_045588735.1 Acutalibacteraceae bacterium
AGAAAGTACTTCTGGCGGAGATGTCTATTTGGCAGAAACCTATGGGGATTATTCTTACACCGTATCAGGAAATGATGCTTGCATTACCGGATACAGCGGTTCGGATACTGTATTAAAGGTACCGGCAAAGATAAATGGATATACGGTAAAGAGTATTGGGGAAAAAGCATTTGGTAATAAAACAAATCTTAAACAGGTTGTGTTACCGGATGATATTACATTGATTGATGATAAGGCATTTATTAATTGCTATAATATGATATCAATTCAATTGCCGGCAAACTTAAATACAATTGGGTGGAATGCATTTGATGGCTGTTCTTCATTGACCGGAATCAAAATTCCGAAAACTTTGAAAGATGCGGGTATCGGATATATATATTCACCTTTCACAAATTGTACTGCATTGAAAACAATTGAATTTGAAGAAGGCTTGACGAGCATTCCGACGGGCTTGTTTTATGGATGTAGCGCAATCGAAGAAATTACGATTCCTAAGTCTGTGGTTTCTATTGGTGAACAGGCTTTTTATAATTGTACAAATTTAAAGAAAGTTACGTTTTCCCCGTATATTACATATATCGGAAAAGAAGCGTTTGCATACAATTATAGCCTTCAGTCCGTGGAACTCCCGGCTGCTTTGGTTGAATTATCCGGAAAGTCATTTGCTGCCTGCACAAGCTTGACAGAAATTGTTATTCCGAAGAATGTTTCCAGGGGTCCGTATGGATACGGGGCACCTTTTCGGGATTGTACAAATTTGAAGAAGGTCACCTTTGAACAAGGGATGAAAGTAATTCCTTCGTTTATTTTAAGTGAATGTTATGTAGAAGAGGTTGTTATTCCGGATTCTGTGACTAACATCGATAATGCTGCCTTCTGGAAAGCCGGATATTTGAAGAAGGTTGTTATGCCGGATAGTGTAAACCGTATCGGTACGGAAGCCTTTCTTGAATGTGTCAATCTTCAAACAATTCACTTACCGAAGTCATTAAGCAGGCTTGAGATGAATGCGTTTAAGAATTGTACGTCTTTAAATAATATTACAATACCAAAGTCATTATCATACGCCTTAGGACCTTTTGATAATTGTAGCGGCTTAAAAAATGTAACGTTTGAAGAAGGAATTAATACAATTATTTCCAGTCTTTTCGATAACTGTACGGGGTTAGAAAGCATTACTTTACCTGAGGATATCGTTGGGATTGATGCTTATGCATTTGATGGTTGTACATCTTTGCAGAAGGTTAATATGTCAGATAAAGTTCAGTGGATTAGTGACAGAGCTTTTTATAATTGTGTCAATTTGAAAGCTGCAGATTTACCGTTAAGTCTGCAGTCACTTGGTGCTGAAACATATGGTAATTGTTATTCACTGACAAGTATATATATTCCGAAATCGCTTACATCAGTGAAAACAGGAATCAGTCATCCTTTTAGGGGATGTTCTTCCTTAAAAACTGCAACGTTTGAGGAAGGGACCAAGGTTGTTATCAAGTATTTGTTTGAAAATTGCGGTTCATTGGAAACAGTTATTTTACCGGAAACCATAACGGAAATTCACGAGAGTGCATTCTCAGGCTGCAGTTCTTTAAAGAATATTGAATTACCGTCTCAAATGACATATATTGCGCAGAAAGCATTCTACTGCTGTACTGCTTTAGAGAAGATTGAATTGCCATCAACATTGGCATATGTTTTCCCTGACTGTTTCTACGGATGTTCTGCATTGAAAGAAATTACAATTCCTGTAGGCATTACGGGAATTGGAGCCAGAGCTTTTCGCAAATGTACAGCACTTGAGAAAGTTACATTTGAAAAGAACGGAGTGATTTCCGCAATTGAAGATCATGCTTTTGCGGATTGTAGCGCATTGAAGAGCTTTACTCTTCCGAATACGGTAGAAAAACTTGGAATGGGTGCGCTTGCGACATGTGCATCTCTTACAGAAGTAAGCTTGGGAACAGGACTTAAAGCAATACCGAGTTATTTTCTGGACAATTCTGCTGCACTGGAAGAAGTGTTAATTCCTTATCAGGTAACTGCAATTGCGAGCAGTGCATTTGCCCGTTCGCCCAAGCTTAAGAAGGTAACAATCCCGGCAAACGTAACGTCAATTGCATCAGATATATTCAGTTATCCCGGGGAAGTAACCATTTATGGTGTGGAAGGCTCCTATGCACAAACCTATGCAAACGAGAACGGAATTTCTTTCGTTGCACAGACAGTGCCTGCAACAGATATTTCTATTGAAACAGTTCAGATGGAATTAAATATCGGAGCAACAAAAATGATTATTCATAATGTTCTTCCGGTGGATTTTACGGATACATTAATCTGGAGTTCTTCTGATGAGAAAGTAGCGACAGTAGAAGCCGGTAAAGTAACAGGTGTGAAATCCGGTACCGTAACCATTACGGTTAAAAGTAAAGAGAATTCCGGACTGAAAGCCACCTGTAAAGTAAAGGTTGTTCAGCCGGTAACAAAAATAGAATTAAGTGCAACAAATAAAACGTTAAATGCAGCTGATACTTTTGATTTGAATCCGAAAGTGTCACCTGATAATGCGCATAATAAGAAGTTACATTTTTATTCTGAAAATGAAAGTATTGCAACTGTTTCAGAAGACGGAGTGGTAACCGCCCGTTTACAGGGAACGACCAAAATCTATGCATCGTCAACTGACGGAAGTGATGTCAAAACATACTGTCGAGTGGAGGTAAAAGGTTGGGCATATTGGATTGAAAATCCGGAAAATCTGGAGAGTGCCCACCCGTATTACAACGGACAAAATGATTTATTTATCTATGAAGATCCTAAGGCAGAAAAATTACGCCTTACGTTCAGCAAAGATACTTTTGTGGAAGACGGAAAAGATACTATTAGTGTATTGAATGGAAACAATAAGGTAATCGGTACTTATACAGGCAGCGAACTTGCGGGTAAAGTTGTAGAGGTGCCGGGTAGTGTCGTAAGAATCAAACTTGTTACAGACAGTGAGAATGTGTTTTACGGATTTAAGGTTGATAAGCTTGAAGTTGTTGAAAAAACAGTGCAGCTTAAGAGTATTTCCTTGAATGAAAGCAATCTCAGCCTGAAGAAAGGTTCACAGGCAAAGCTTGAAGTGATTTATAATCCTGAGAATACCAATGTGGATAAAACCATTACCTGGAGCAGTGACAATGAGGCTGTGGCAACAGTGAAAGAAGATGGAACGGTTGTTGGTGTCTCTTCCGGTATAGCAACCATTACTGCAAAGGTGAAAGACAAGAAAGCAACCTGTAAAGTATATGTTTGGGAAGGTGTAACAAAGGTTACATTAAAGGCAAATAAGAATGTTTTATTTGTCGGAGAACAGGGAATTATCGAATATTCCTTAGCACCGCTTCATGCCAGAACGAAGGAAATCAAGATATCCAGCAGCAATAAAGCTGTTGCCAGTGTAAATCTTCTCGAAGCATTAAATAAAGTGGAAATTATTCCTTTGAAGGAAGGCAAAACAACCATTACGGTTAATATTGACGGTGTGAAAGCAACATGCAATATTACGGTAAGCAATACGCTTTCTCTGGATTATCAGGACGGAAGCGGCAAGGTAGAGAAGGTAAGTGTTACATATAATCAGCCACTTTCTGTTTTGGAAACCAAAACACCTGCGAGAAAAGGATACTATTTTATTGGCTGGTATACACAAAAGGCAGGAGAAGGCGAAGCGGTAAACGCAGAAACAATTCTTACCCACCAGCGTACTTTGTATGCACACTGGCAAAAAATCAGTGATGACTTTTTTGTAACACCTGTCGGTGATCAGATGTATACTGGTAAGGCACATAAACCGGCTATTCAGGTGTATGATGGTGCGGTGTTGCTGGAAGAAAACGTGGATTATAAGGTATCTTATAAGAACAATGTGAAAGCAAGTGATGCGTCCGAGCCCAAGAACGCTCCGTCAGTTATTGTAAAAGGTATCAACAATTATAAAGGTACTGTTACGGTAACTTTTAAGATTTTACCGCAGAATATTTCAGGTCAGGAGTTTAGCGCAGACAATCTTGCAGTAGTTTATAAGGCAAAGAAAGTACAGAAACCGACACCTGTTTTATCATGGAATGGTAAAAAATTAAAAGCAAAGACAGATTTCACGGTAAGTTATCCTGATACACAGGAGGGTGCATATAAAAATCCGGGTGTATACAATGTGATTATTTCGGGAAAAGGTAATTTTACCGGAGAGAAAAAGGTAACATTAAATATTACACAGGCAACCCTGATGAGTAAGGTGAAAGTATCAAAGATTGCAAATCAGGAATATCAAAACGGTGCGCCTGTTATGCCTGAATTAGTAGTAAAATACGGAAAAGAAACTCTTGTAAAAGGTGTTCATTATGAAGTAACTTTCGAAAATAACCGTCAGATCGGAACTGCTACTGCAGTGCTTGTCGGTAAAGACGCATATAGCGGTGTAAAGAGGGTTACCTTCAAGATTACCGGTCCTTCCATTGCAAAAGCAAAGGTAAGCGGTATTGGAGCGAAAACATATGACGGAACCTCTAAGACGCTTGATTTATCAATCACCTATAAAGGCACAGCGTTGGTAAAAGATAAAGATTATGAGGTGTCATATCAGAAAAACGTGAATGCAGGAACGGCAACAGTACTGATTAAGGGTATTAATGCCTACAGCGGTACAATGAAAAAGACATTTAAGATTTTACCTTGTGATATGGCAGCTTCTGCAGATTCATTTAAGTACAAAGTAAATGGTAAAGTATATACTTCAGCAGATTTTGTAAAGCTTGATTTGGTAAGTGCATATGAAAAGGGCGGAAGTAAGCCGGTGATTGAAGTGTATTCCGTTAAAGCTGCGAAGTGGTTAAAGGAAGGAAAGGATTATTCCTTAACCTATACGGCAAATACGGCAATTACAACAGAGTCGACAAAGAAAACACCGGTTGTTTCCGTT
>JAZNET010000019.1:0-69153 GCA_045588735.1 Acutalibacteraceae bacterium
CTTACGAGATTTAACTTTTGTTGACCTACCCTTTACGCTCTTTGGCGGTGTATTTAAAGTGGTGGTTTCCTCAACAAAAGGTATTTTTCTGACCTTTTCTTCTACTTCTTCGGGAGTGAAGTTCACTGTTTCGCCACGTAATTCCAATATTAACTCTACGCAGGCTTTAACTAAGCTTACGTCCATTTCTTCAACAGGCTTTTCTGCTTCTAAATCACGAAGCAGTTCAAGCTTTTTTATGAATTCCCGGTTGTCAGAATTTTTATTGAAACCACTCATTGAAACGGCGCTCCTTTCCCATACTTTTTTCTCCTTTCAGTTATATATGACAAAAAACTGAAAAGACTACAAAAAATTTTTAAATTTTTTTAAAAATTTCCAAAAAATATTTTTGCAATGAGTAAAATCCAAGCTCCTGTAATGAGTTTTGCCTCGTTTATAATCTTTGTTCTGAGTCTGAAACAATAGACATTTGCTGTTTTAGGGGACATATTTAATTCTTCTGCAATTTCTTTATAACTCTTGTGTTCTACATAGCGTTTTTGAAAAAGCTCTGTTTCTTTTTCATTTAAAATGCTTAAAACTTGTTGTTTCTGTTCTTCGATTTGTTCCGGTGTGATTGGGTTTTCTCTTTCTAAGCATTCAAGAATATCTTCTACAGAAAGGTGACTTTCCTCGAGCTCTTCCCTAACAAATCTTTTCTTATCAGTAAAATAGTGTTTAACTAAATTGCTCGCTGTATTAATAAGCCAGGCAACTATATGGTCGTTATTTAATTCGTTGCATTTCATTTGAAATACTAAAAACGTGTCTTGAGTTAAATCTTCTGCTTCAGTTTTGTTGCGAAGCTTCGAAAAACAAAATGAGTACACGTCATTATAATGTATTTCCGCAATTTTAGTTGCTGTAGCAATATCAATCACTGTAGTCACCCTTCAAAAGATTTGTATATGAATAATTATAGCATTGTTGATGGGTTTGTCAAACAAAAAAATTTTTAAAGTTTTTGTAGTCTTTTGCATTTTTCGACATATATAAATGAAGTCTAAAAACGCACCGTAGTCCAAACGTTAAGATTTCGACCTATTTTTAAAAATAAGTAAAGGAGAAAAAGCAAATGAAAAAAAGCACAAAAATCTTATCATTGATGCTTTCTGTAATAATTCTTTTCAGTGTTTTTTCAGCAGCAACGCCTGTATTTGCCGCCGAAATAACAAGTGAAAGTGCAAAAGCAGAAAACGTTAGTGACACTACTGTTTCAGAAGATATTAAAGCAGCAGAGACGGAAGCAGAAATTGTTTCTGAAATTGAAGATATGCGTACAGAGTACACAAAATATTTCAGAATGGCAGACGGCTCATATATGGCTGCACAGTACGCTCAGCCTGTTCACTATGAAGAAAATGGTGAATGGAAAGAATACGACTATTCTATTACAGAGAATGAAAATGCAGACAAAGGAGAAAAATTCGTAATTGAAAACTCTGATAGTGAAATGTCATTCCCAGAAGAATTTTCTGAAGATGATGCTCAGATTGAAGTTTCAGCAAGAGAATATGATATAAAATTCTCGCCTGTGGTTGAAAAGAAGATTTTTAAGAAAAATTCTAAAGGTAAAGTAAAAGACCACAAAAAATTAAAGTCAAATGAAATTATTGCAGAATTCACAGAAGAAGCACCAATAGACGAAAGTGCTGACAAAAACGACGAAAAGCTAAAAATAGATAACCAAAAAAGCGCTATTGTTTACGAAGACGTCTACAGCAACGTTGATTTTGAGTATGAAATTTCTTCTAACCAAATTAAAGAAAGCATTGTTTTAAACAGCAAGCAAGACAAAAACACTTTTGAGTTCACCTTTGACACAGACGGGCTTTTCCCTAAAAAAGAAACAGACGGTTCAATTACTCTTTATGAAGATAAAGAATACAAAAAGCCTGTTTCATGTATTGCTGCACCATATATGTTTGATGCAGAAGAAGCTGTTTCTTATGACGTTACGATGGATATAAAAGCCAAAAACAGTATTTACATATTAACCATTAAAGCCTCTGACAGTTGGTTAAACAGCAAAGAAAGAAAATACCCTGTTGTAATAGACCCTACTATTTTTCTTGACGTAGGCAGACTTAACACAGTGGATTGCTACGTAATAAACAACCAGGCAAGCTCTGCTTTTCCAACAGACTACTACCTTTATGCAGGTCACAGCACTTTAGGCAAAGCAAGAACTTACGTGAAATTCACTTTACCGGAGCTCCCTGACAACTGCAGTATAATTACAAATGCGTGTATAATGTTTTCACAAAAAAGTGCTGACGTAAGCAGTACAGAAGGATACCTTAACTTATATAACGTGACTTCAGCTTGGGAAAATAACGGTACTGTAACATGGAATAACAAACCAACAGCTGATGAAAATTTGGTGTTAGACTACGCGAAAATTGTTCCGGGCACAAACGTGCAGTATAATTTTGATATAACAAAAACCGTTAAAGCATGGTACGAGGGTGCAACAAACAACGGTTTAATGTTAGCTTCTGCAAATGAAAGCGTAGTAAACCGCGTTCAGTTATACTCTGCAGAAAACAACGGAACAAACACATACCCACACATTGTTGTTACATATCGAAACAACAAAGGACTTGAAGAGCATTGGAGTTACTCAAGCTATGCAAACGATACCGCAGGTGCAGCATATATTAACGACTACACCGGAAACCTTGTTTACGCGCTTCCGATTCTTTCAAGTGAAAGCGAAATTATGCCTTTAACACTTACTGCATATTTCAACAACTATTGTGCAAATGTGAAGTATTGTGCAGGTAAAGACAGTTCCTCTAAAACCACACCGGGTAAAGGCTTCAGGCTTAACATTCAACAAACGATTTTACCGTCGTCTGAATACGGTTTAACGGGTGATTCAGCAACAACCTATCCATACGTTTATACAGATGGTGACGGTACTGAACACTACATTCAGAAAGTAACCGAAGACGGTAAAACAGTATATAAGGATGAAGACGGTTTAGGTTTAACTTTAATTGTAGGAGAAAACACCTCTTACAAGTACAGACTTAATGATAAAAATGATAATCTTTGGTACTTTAACAACCAGGGTAACCTTTACTGCCAAAAAGACAGTAATGGTAATCAGCTTGGCATTTACTTTAAAACCGATACCACGAATGATTTAGCAAATAAGATGATTGACTACGTAGTAGACGGCGCAGGACATAAATTTTACTTTAACTACTACAAAAATTCTGCAGATGTTCCTAACGGATATATAGAGACTATTACAGATAGTGCCGGCAGAGTTATTGATTTTACAACTACCTCTGGTCTTTTAAGACAAATTACATATCCGGATGGTACTTTTACAGAAATAAAATATGAGGGCGATGAATCAGAAGGTTTAATAAACTATATTCAAAGCTTTAATGGTTACGGTCTTAATTTTGACTACACCTCCAAAGCGACAGGCAGACAAGTAAAAAAAGTAAAAGAAATAGGCAAAAACAGCTCGGGTGCCGATGTTTTAGGTCAAATAATTACGTTTGACAGAAGCGCTTACAATACTACTGTTATAAGAAGTGCGGGTATTGACGGCGTGCACGGCAGTGTGGTTGCAGCAAACGGCGCTGACGATATTGTTACGACGCTTCAGTTTGACAACGAGGGTAAAACCGTTTCACAGCAGGTGAGCTACGGCTCAGGTACAGAGGTAGGTGCAGGCAGCTACAAATACGCCTCAGGCGCTTCAACGCTCGGTTCTGCTAACAAAATAACAAGCAGCGCTTCACTGGGCAAAAATACGGTTAACCTTATTTCAGAGGGAAATGCCGAAACAAACACTAAGTGGAGTTTTACGGCAAACAGCGGCGTTACAGCTACAAACGGCTTTAGCACAAATAACCACTACACAGGTAAAAAATCATTATACATTACAAACAATTCCTTCAGCAATAACGGTGTAAGCTATTACCGTCAAACGGTAAACCTTAACACAAACGACGTAGAAAAAGCGTTTACATTTTCTGCTTACGTAAAAGCGGCAACGTTAACAAAATATGCTTCAACAAACAGTAATGCGGGCGTGTACTTACAAATTACACCGTACAACAGCAGTAACACCGCTCTTTCGGGAACTGTTTACTCAGAAAAAATAACAGCTAAAACCGATACGGCAATAAACAACGGTTGGCGAAGAATTACAGTTACACTCCCGCAGGTTCCTGAAAACACAGCAAAGCTGAGTGTATATTTATGCTTAAGAGACTACAAAGGTACAGTCTGCTTTGACAGCATGCAGCTTGAAAAGGGCGCAGCTGCAAACAGCTACAATATGCTTGAAAACGGTAGCTTTGAAAAGGTTTCTTCAAACAAGCCTGACGGCTGGTCAAAAGCAGGTGATTTTACAATTGCAACGAACGGCAGCGAAGTTGTAGACGGCGCTTCTGAGAAAGCCCGTAAAGAGGGCACCTATTCCTTAAGAATTGACGGTGATGCTTTAAAAAGCAAGGGTATGGGTCAGACCGTAGCAGTTGCACCAAATGAAAACGACACTTACATAGTAAGCGGTTGGGCTTCTGCAAATGCAGTAAATGATACCTGCCACCTTACAAGCGCGAACAAACCAAAAACCAAGTTTGAAATTTTTGTAAGGGTAAATTACACCTGCACAGACTCAGCGGGTAACACAACAAACGTTTACCAGGACAAAGACCCTGCAGTGTTTAACACAACAATTTCCGGTTGGCAATATGCTTCTTCGGCTTTTTCGCTTAAATATACAAACCCGGCAAGCGGAAAAACCTACACACCGCAAAGCGTTCTTATTTTACCAAGATATTGTTACCAGGAAAACCATGCATTTTTCGACCATATTCAGTTAATTAAGGATGAAGGTCAAACACACACCTACACTTACGACAAGGACGGTAACGTTGTTTTAAGTGCCGTTAACTCTGAGCAAAAGGTAAACACAAAATATAACGATAAAAATGATTTAACCGAGTACACAGATATGGCGGGCTACAAAACGACCGCAACCTACGACAACAACCATAATCTGTTAACAACTACGTCTGAAAAAGGTGTTATTACCCAAAACAGTTATGCTGCTAACGGCAATTTAACCTCTGTTGTAATTAAAAACAACGGCAACACCGAGGCAATTAAAAGCTCTGAGATTACGTATAACACGGCAAAAACCGAGGGCGGATTTACCATTAAGGCAGGTGCGCACGTTACCGAGCAAAAAAACTCAAACAACGTTTCCGCCCTTTACTCCCGTGACCACAAAACAGGAGCTTTGTTGTCTGTTTCTACAAAAGACAACGCCACGGAAACTACTTTGTCTACCACAAATTACAGCTATAACGATGCAAAATTCAGCAGATTGTTAAGCATTACTCAGGATGGCACACAAATAAACTACAATTACGTAAGCGGTGCAAACGGAATCTTAACCAACCAAATTTCAGAAATTACGTTTACAGGCACCGGCACAAGCCCAAAAAGCGAAATCTTTAAATTTGAGTACGACAGCTACGGCAACGTAACAAAAACGCTTGTCGGCAACAAGGCTCTTTCAACAAAAACCTACGGCGACGATAACGGCATTTTACAAAGCGAAGCCTACGGTAACGGTGACCAAAGAAACTACAGCTACAACAATTTGGGACTTGTTTCTTCAATTACTTCGGTAAATAACGGCACAAGTAAAACAAGCTATAGCTGGGGTTACAACAGTGTAGGCACCGTTCTTTACCACCGCGATGCCGAAAACAACCTTAAGTACTTGTACGACTATGACTCATTGGGTCGCGTAATTCGTCAGAAAATACAGACTAATGACACGTTTGCTCACGTTGGCTCAACAGAGCTTACCTATGACGTAAGAAACAACGTAACAAAGGTTTCTTCAGAGTTTGGGGGTTACACAGCAACCGATGAGTATATGTTTTCTTCAAATTCAGGCGCAGCAAATGCAGCAAATTACGCAAAGGATAACCTTATTTCACGCTACAGAATTAATAACAGCGTAAACGTAGATTATCTTTATGACGACCTTAACAGGTTAAAGCAGAAAAAGCTTTGCACCACAAGACCTGTTTACACAAATTATACTTACGCTGCTTCTGCTTACGGCGGTAATTACACCACCATGCGGCTTGACACCGAAAAGCTTGACAACACAACATATAAGTATTATTATGACAGTGTAGGTAATATTACCGGAATAGACAAAGCCGGAGCAGCTTACAGAAGATATACTTATGACAACAAAAACCAGCTTTTAAGTGAGGTTAACAGTAGCAACGGTGTTACAACAAGCTTAACTTATGATGAATTAGGTAATATTTTAACTAAAACCTTATCTGGTACCGAAAGCAAAACAATCACCTACAATTATGGTAAAGATGATGATGCTGGTTGGAACAACCTTTTAACCGGTGTTAACCTTGACGGTAATACTGATAGTAATGGTAAACCTGTTTACGATGAAGCTACCGAAACTATTGATTATGACGGAATAGGTAACCCAACTATTTACCTTGGTGCTTCGTTAGATTGGTACGGCAGGCAGTTAAAGAGTTATAACAAAGGTACAACAAGTGTTACTTACACTTATGATTCCGACGGTATTGGCGGTACTAAAAAGGTAAACGGAATTAAATCAACTTACCATTACGTTGGCGGTCAGCTCCGTTACGAAGAACGTGGAAACACAGCTTTTTATTACTTTTACGATGCAAGCGGTAACCTTTCAGCAATACGTTACGTAGATTCAAGTAACAACGTTTACCAGTATTATACACTTACAAATGCGCAGGGTGACGTAATTGCATTCTACGACGCTGCAGGTAACTGTGTAGTAACTTATGAGTACGACGCTTGGGGTAATGTTGTTAATACGACAGATGATACAAATATCAATTTTGCTGAACTCAATCCGATTCGTTACCGTGGATATTATTACGATACTGAAACCGGATTGTATTATTTACAGAGCAGGTATTATGACCCGCAAATTGGTAGGTTTTTGAATGCGGATGGGTATATATCCACTGGGCAAGGTGCAACAAGTTACAATATGTTTGCGTATTGTGGGAATAATCCGGTTAAAAGAATGGATTTAAATGGTTGTTTTTGGAGTGAAATTAAGAGTTTTTGTTCTAACACTTGGAATAAAATTAAAACATGGAGCAAAGGTGATACTAAAAAACAAACTACTACACCAAAAACTGTAGATATAACAGAAAAACTAAATAATGAAATGGTAACGAATGCAAAAACACTAGAAGAAACAAAAAACAATAACGGTACCATTCTTGCTGCTATTTATTTTGCAAATAAAGTTAGACCTAATGGTGATTGGGATTTTAAATCGCAAGATGGCTGGTCGCTTAATCCAAACACAAAATATATTTATAATGGCGAAGAATTAAGATTCGATGATATTGGGAATATTCATTATGGTTATGTTGGACGTGTTCTTTTTGATACAGATACACTCCTTAAAGCCGGAGGTGCAATTCAAATTATAACTATGACTAGTGACAAAAGTTATGAAAATAGCAACTACGATGATCCAAGAGATCAATGGGCTATTAGTTATGGTGCAAAACTTTGGGACGAAGGAGGTGTTTGATTGTGTTAAAAATATTTCACAAATCAATAGTTGATTCCTTTTTTATAGCGCTTTTTTTATTTATTTCAACAAATTTAGTTTGGTATTTACTTGATTTTAAATATTATTTTTATTTCTTTATGATCTATATAATTTTTGGAGCGTTGGTTTTTGTTTTTGTTTATTATAAATTCATTCAAAAATTATTAACCAAAAAAACTTTAGTTTTATTTTCTACAGTTAGTTTCTTTTCTTTTTTTGTTTTTTTGTTTATATTTATTGTTATTGATATTTTTATTCCTTTTTCATTGACAACATCTTTATTACCTGTTCGTAATGGGGATATTTCTGATGATTTTGGTATACTTCTTGCTGATTGTTCTTTTATATTTATTGTTTTTGTAGGCCGTTTAATAACTTTAGTAAGGGCAATCAGGGGACGGCTGATTGAGGTAAAAAAGTAATAGTGAATAGGTAAGAGGTGAAAAATTCTTCACTTCTTACTTATTCAACAAGTGTTACTTACACTTATGATTCCGACGGTATTCGCGGTACTAAAAAGGTAAACGGAATTAAATCAACTTACCATTACGTTGGTGGTCAGTTGCGTTATGAAGAACGTGGAAACACAGCTTTTTATTACTTTTATGATGCAAGCGGTAACCTTTCTGCAATACGTTACGTAGATGCAAGTAATAACGTTTACCAGTACTATGCACTTACAAATGCTCAAGGCGACGTAATTGCATTCTACGACGCTGCAGGTAACTGTGTAGTAACTTATGAGTACGATGCCTGGGGTAATGTTGTTAATACGACAGATGATACAAATATCAATTTTGCTGAACTCAACCCTATTCGTTACCGTGGATACTATTACGATACTGAAACTGGATTGTATTATTTACAGAGCAGGTATTATGACCCACAGATTGGTAGGTTTATCAGTGCGGATAGTCAACTTAACGATGATGTTTTAGGCAATAACACATTTGCATATTGTAGTAATAATCCGATTAATAGGTATGATGGTGATGGTCAGTGTTGGGTTACACTGGGTATAATGGCTGTCGGAGGTTTTATTGGTGCTACGATTAGTGCCATTGCTTCTGCAGCTACTCAAAAAGTCTTCAATGGTAGTGTGAACTTAAAATCGGTTGGTATTGCTGCTGCATCTGGTTTCGTGAGTGGTGCACTTGCTGCAAGTCCGCTCGGAGTAGTGGGACAGGTGCTTGCTAACTCTGCAATCGGAGGTTTATCTTATGTTGCAGATTCTTATGTTAATAAGCAAGAAATCAAATTAGATGAATTCATAATTGCTACAGCTTCAGGTGCGGTTTCTGGTTTGATAGGTGGTCCTGGTGCAAATAAAAATTTGGTTCTTACAAATGCAATAAAAGGAACAAAACAAGTTGTTACTAGAGAACTTCGCAGAGCTAACCAAAAATACGCCCAAAAAGTGATAGTTTCAGCTATCAGTAGACGCAACGGTCTTTTGACAAGCGCAATTTCTTCAGCAAGTACAAAGTTCGGTGTTGGTGCTAGTGTGGCAAATGCAACAATTGAAGAGTATAAAAAGATTGATTTATTTTCTTGATATATAGAGCCTATTATTTATCAAAGAGGTTAATAGAAATGCATTATCAATATATTTTTGTTTGTTTGGCATATTCACTACTAGCTTTTTTTTCATGCAGAAACATGACTCTTAGAATGATAGAAAAAATTGGCATAAACTGTAAATTTTATCCTCAAAAATTTATAGTATTGCCTTTTAAAACACGAAAAATTTTTAAAATAAACCAAAAAACAATTCCTCGATATCTGTTTTTTGAACTTTTTCTGTCTATATTTTTTTTATTGTTAGGTCCTATTAATCTTATATTTTTATTTGCTTTTAAAACAAAAGAAACAGCAGGTATTTTGATACTTTTCCAAAGTTGTTTAATAGTTATAAATATATTTTATTTTTCAGTAATGTCGTGCAGGTATAGGAAATAAGGACAACGATTGGACAATCAGGGGACGGCTGATTGAGGTAAGAAGTAATAGGGGTAATCAGGGGACGGCTGATTGAGGTAAGAAGTAAGAGTGAATAGTTAAGAAGTAAAATTCTAATTCACGGGTAGGGGCTGTTGATTTATTCGCTCCCCTAACTTATCATTTGTACGACTATGACTCATTGGGTCGCGTAATTCATAATTTGGAATTACAAAAAGAAAAACAAAAAAACATCCTGTTATTCGAGGTGGAAATGAACCTTGAATGACAGGATGTTTTTTATATGAAATTTTAAAACTTAAGTCCGTAGGACTTCCGAAATTCTTAATTCTCAATTTTGCGAAGCATTTCTTAAAGCCTTACCTCGTTACCCGAAAGAAGCTTAAAATACTCCTCGTTGCAGGTAAGGAAAATTACCTGGTGTTTTTTAGCACATTCTGTTATAAGCTTGCAGGACTGTTCAACACGCTCTGCATCCATATCGGTAAACGGGTCATCAAAAACTATAACTCCGCCGCCCTCCGGGAACAAGTGGTCAAGCACCGCAAGGCGGAATGCAAGTGACACGGTTTCCTTTGAGCCCTCTGAAAGCTTGTTAAAATCGAGCTGACTGTTATTGCTGTAAATTGTCATATTAAGCTTTTCCGAATCAGGAAATTCCGACTCGATTCTGCCGCCCGAAATAATTCCGAGGTATTCAGCGAAGCTGTCGGCAATATCCTGCATAGGATTTGAGCTCATGCTTTCCTTTTGCTTTTCGAATGCATTTTTAATATTTTTCCAGTGGTTAAGCAAAGATTTTACCTCTTCAAACGCCCTTTCTGCTTTTTCATTTTCTGCAGTCGGGTCACCCTGAAGATTTTCCTTGTAGCCCTCAAGTCTGCTCACGGCAGCTGTTTTTGCGGTAAGCGCCGCTTCACGTAGGCTTCTTTTGCTGTTCAGCTCCGCCTTAAGAGCTTCAAGGTGTGCTTCGGGGTCAGCTACGTCGGTAAATTCCTTTGGCAGTTCTTCGGCAGAAAGAATAGATTCCTTTGCTTTTTTCTGCTCCTCCTGCAAATCGAATGCCCTTGCCTTAAGCTCACTTAAGGAGGCGTACTCTGCACAGTAACCTGCAATAAGCGTTTCTGCTCTTGTTACAAAGGCTGCAACGTCCGCAGTACCGCAAGAAGCAACTATATCTTCCTCAATTGCCTCCTTAGAGCGCACCTCTGCCGTAAGCTCCTTTGCCTTAGCCTCTAACTCCTCAAAGCCTTCACCGTTTAAAAGCATTTCCAACTTACTGTTTATTTTCTCGGCATTTGCTTTTGCTGAATTCACTTTAGCGGCAAGCTCTTCAAGCTCTTCAACAGATTTTACCTTATACCTTGCAAATGCTTTGTTTATTATTTCTTTTTGCTCGGCTATTTGTGCCTCAACACCCGCAACGTCTACGCTTGCAGGAGATAACTGCATTTCCATTACGCCCGGCACGGTAATTTTTACCGCCTCGGTAATAGCGGTGCTTTCACCTAATGCAATTACCTCGCCCGTGCGCAGTGAGGTTATCTCTACCGAATTACCGCCAAGCATTTTTACAGCGGCTTTAATATTCATACCGCAAAGCTTATTTTCGAGTGAGGCTACCCCGCGCACAGCAGTTTTTACCTGCATAATTTCCGTAGCGGTAGGCACTAAAGCATTACTAAGCGCTGACTCTGCAGCTTTTTTCTCTTCTGCAAGAGCTTTTGCAGCCTCATATTTTTCGAGAATGGCTCTTGCAAGCTTTTCTTGCTGCAATACCCTCGCCTTTTCTAAAGCGGTCTGAAGCTTTGGCCACTCAAGAAGCACCTCCGCTATTTTTTCAAGCTCCTTGTTGATTCTTGCAATAGTTTTTTTACGCTCACTTTGAATTGTAAGGCTGCTTGCAATAGCGCTGAATTTATTATAATACTCCTCTTTAAGCTTTAATTCCTCGTCCTTTTTGGTGTAATCGGCTATTGCCGCATCCGCCTCTTTTTCTAACGAAGAAATTTCCTCAAGCACCTTTTTTGAATCCTCTAAAGCGTAGTACGCCTTTAAAATTTCACCAAGTCCGCTTGACCACCTGCCCGCCTTTCGAACGGGCTCTTCCTTTTCATAATCCCAGTGCTTGCCTTCTATTTCCTCAAGCTTACCGTTAATTGCAGTTTCTATTTCATCAACAGCAACGCCGTCACTTTCTGCAAACGCCTGAGACACCACGCTGACAATTTCTTGCTTGGCATCTGTTCTTTGAGAAGCATCAAGAAGAGTTTGCAAGGATGCATCTGCGTGGCGCTGTGACGAAAGCAGCATATCCGTGTAGACACCCTCACCGTACAAAAGCACGTCCTTAAGCATGGAATCTACGGTGTCCTGGTCGCGGAACATATCGCTTGGTGTTACAAGCATGGCACGCGGCTCTGTGCCCCACTCCTTAGAAACTGTATATTCACCTTTTTCTGTTTCCAATACAATTTTACCGTCGGCAAAATCACCCGAAGCAGAAGCGCCTTTTTTGGCGGTAGGAAAATACAAATCACGAAACTCCTTGTTGCTTCTGCCGTCAAGCCTTGCTTTTTGAAAAAGCGTGCGGGAAATAAGGTTTACAATTGTACTTTTACCACTTTCATTTTTACCGTAAATTACGTTAATGCCGTCTGTAAAGGGGATGCTTTGATTACGCACACCGGCAAACTGTGTGCAGGATATATTTTTAATTTTCACCTTATTTGCCCCCCTTCAAAGATTTTAAAAGCTCGTAAGCAAGCTGTGCCTCCTTAGGCTCAGCCATAAGCGACCTTAAAAGCCCTGCCGAAAAAGAGGTTTCCGGGAATTCCGCCTCTATAAGCTCTTTTGAAATAAGCTTTGTTAAGGCGTAATCGTTGCACTTGCTTTCAACAAACCGAGCAAGCTTTTCTTCTGTAATAGCCTTACGATTTTCGTACTCATTTATAGTAACAGAGCCTTCAAGAATAATTTCCACAACGCTGTTATCATCAATATTTTCAAGTTCTCTGTTTAAAATTTCTTCCATTTTTTCTGCTTCAACAGCAATTTTTTTACGGTAGAAGCGCACATTGCCCGAAACAAATTTTTTAGCAGTTACCCTTTTGTTTTCGTCAAGCTCTATAACAAAGCATTGACCGTCTGTATTACAGGAAACGTCGGTCTGCACGTGAGTACCTGCATTAAAAATCTTGTTGCCTGCAGAAAAATCCTCGGTTAAATTACGTGGGAACGGAACGTGAGTATGACCCACAAGCCATACGTCAACCGGTATTTCCTCAAGCTCGGAGCGCTTCATTAAAAAATACTGTCCCTCGTTGTCAATGGTTTCACCCTCTACCGCACCGTGGGCAATGCCTATATTGTAAGAGTTCTTGTTAAGCTCTGCAGACCTTATCCAGCCAAGATTGTTTTCACCTGCTGCAGAATGCAAAGAGGTGCAAAGCGCAGGATAAAGCACAACCTCGCACTCATCTATACTAAGCTCATAAGGACGGTAGGCTGTGAGCAATAAAATATTATCGCAATTAGAAGCAACGTCTGTTACGTATTGCCAAAGCTTAGCTTCGGGGTCGTAAAAATCGTGATTACCGGGAAGAATGGCAACAGTCCCCTTAAAGGCTTTAAGCAACGAAAAAAGCTCTTTTATGTCTTTTTTGGCAATTCCGTGAGTATTCTCGAACAAATCACCTGTTATAACAAAAAGCGAACAGCCCTCAGCGTTTGCCTTTTCCACCATTCCCTCAAAGGCAGAAAGCCTTGATTTTACAAGCACATCAGCTTTTTCGTGGCTTGAATATTTAAGCCCTATATGGTTGTCACCGGTAACAAAAATTTTCAATATTTTTGCCCTCCTCGTAAGTTAGATACTATTCCACTGATGCAAACAATTATATCACAAATCGAAAGCAAATAACAAGGTCATTATTTTTAAATGCAAAAGCACCACAAAAACCAAGCAAAAGCAAGTCATTGCGACGTGTTTTTTATTTTCTTATTATTAAAAAACTCTTTACACCTCAATATTTTTGTGCTATTATTTTTGTGATATTTTTTTGGTGGTGATATAGATGATAAGATTCGGTACAGGTGGTTGGCGTGCTATAATCGGTGATGATTTTACACGCGAAAACGTTCAGCTTGTGGCAACAGGTATTTTAAAATACGCAAGAGAAACAGGCAAAACGGACAAGCCCATTATTATAGGCTACGACAGACGCTTTTTGTCAGAAAGTGCAGCAAAATGGATTGCCGAGGTGCTTGCTAAGGGCGGTATTGACGTATGGTTTTTAAATCGTTCTGCACCTACACCGCTTATTATGCACACCGTAAAGGACAGCGCTCTTTATTTTGGTATAGAGGTAACGGCAAGCCACAACCCTGCCCGCTACAACGGAATTAAGGTAATTGTTGACGAGGGAAGAGATGCTTCTCAGGAGGTCACCTGCAGAATTGAGGAATTGATTGACGAAACAACCTCTGTTGAAACAATTGATTTTGATGAGGCTGTTTCATCAGGCAAGGTTTTGTATCTTAGAAACCCATTCAACAAATTCCTTGACGATATTTTAGCTTTACTTGATACCGACGCTTTAAGAGAGCGCGGACTTCGTGTTCTTTTTGACACAATGCACGGCTCGGGCACTTATCCCTTACAGGTTATTTTCCACACCACAAGGTGTACTGTTGACACAATAAACCTTAACAAGGACGCATATTTTGGCGGCGTTATGCCTGCACCAACAGAGCAAACTCTTTCACCGTTAAGCGATATGGTTGTTAAGGGCAATTACGATTTAGGTATTGCTATGGACGGTGACGGTGACCGCCTTGGTATTATTGATAAGGACGGCACTTACATAAACGCAAACGAAATTCTTTGCATGCTTTACTACTACCTTGTTAAATACAAGGGCTGGAAGGGTGGTGTTGTAAGAAACCTTGCAACAACACACATGCTTGACAAAATAGCAGAAAGCTTCGGCGAAAAATGCTACGAGGTACCCGTTGGCTTTAAGTATATATCCTCTAAAATTGATGAGGTTGATGCGGTACTCGGCGGTGAATCCTCAGGCGGTCTTACAGTACGCGGACACATTCACGGTAAGGACTCTATTTACGCGGCATCTCTCTTTGCAGAAATGATAAGCGTAACGGGTATGTCCCCCGTTGAAATTATGAAAGACCTTGAAAAGAAATTCGGTGTATTTACAATGGTTGAGGACAACCTTGTTTTTGTACCCGAGTACAAGGAAACAGTTAACCAAATTATTATGGTTGACAAAAAGCTCCCTGAATTCAAAAATAAGGTTACAAGAGTTAATTACGAGGACGGCTGCAAGGTTTACTTTGAAAACGGTGATTTTGTTATTTGCCGTTTCTCAGGCACAGAGCCACTTCTTCGTATATTTGCCGAAAGCAGTACAAAAGATGTTGCGGCAAGTTACGTTAACGACTTTAAAGTATTTTTAAATCTTTAATTATTACAAAGCATAAAATGTGCCCCTCATAGAGTTCAACTCTATGAGGGGCAACATTTTATAACCTGAATTATTCAAAAATCAAAGTACCATCTAAATCTACAAATATCTGAACCCACGCACCATTATAGAAGCCTACTGCCATATGTGTTACATACGGGTCAAGAATATTTTCTTTATGGCTTGGCGAATCCATCCACAATGACATTATTAAATCAGGGTTATGTGTACCATCTGCAATATTTTCAGATGCTCCGTAATACTCTATGCCTGCTTCATCTATTGCGGTATAGAAAGCTGTGCCATCCGGTCTTATATGAGAATAAGTATTTTTAAGTTCCTGCGCTCTTAAATCTACAACACTCTGAAGCTCATCACAATACTCAAGTTCATGTAACCCGGCTTTTTGTCTTTCAATATTCACTAATCTGAATACATCTTTTGACACATTAAGTGAAATTGTAGTTCCCGCCGATTTATAAGATGACATATAAGAACCATTTTTTGCTCTTATTGTGTAAGTGCACTTACCATCATCATTTACAGCTTTATCAACATAATTTGTTCCGCTCACTGAGGCAATCTTTGTCCATTTAGCAGCATTATCTACCTTGCGGTAAATATAATATTCTGTAGCACCTGCTACACTTTGCCAGCTAAGCGTTATACCTTTTTTTCCGTCTCCGCTACAAGTGAATGCAGGAACGCCAAGATTCATCAAAGCACCTGTTGCTTTATAAGAACTCATAACCTTTTCATTAACTGCACGAACTGTATATTTATATGTTTTACCGCTCGTCGCTTTTGAATCTACCCACGAGTTTTTTGCGGCGTTCACATTACTTATTTTTGACCAGGAACTCCACTTACCGTTCTTATATTCTGAACGGTAAATGTTGTAACTTCGCGCTCCGCTTATAGCTGACCAGGAAACGTTAACACCTTTAAGTGCATTTGCCGCTTTCGCCTCAGGTTGTGCCAATGAATAATAATTATATGTTTTTGTGTAAGAACTAAGGTTTTTCTCATTTACTGCACGTACAGTATATTTATAAGAAATACCTGATTTAATACTTTTATCTACCCATGAGGTTTTGTTAGATTTAAGTGTTCCTAAATTTTTCCATGAAGACCACTTACCGTTTGTATACTCTGAACGATATATGCGGTACCCTTTTGCACCTTCTGATTTAGTCCAGCTTACTGTGATGTTACCTGAACCGTTCTTTGTGCCTACCAATGGTTCTGCAAGGTACAATAACCCTGATGGATTTACATACGAACTCAGGTAACTACCGTTCACAGCCCTTACTGTGTACTTGTACTTCTGTCCGCTTTTAACACTGCCATCTACCCACGAAGTTTTAGTAGCTGCAGCTGTACCCATATTTTTCCACTTAGACCAATTACCGTTTGTGTATGTAGACCTGTAAACACGATACCCGTCAACAGAACCAACCTTGCTCCAGCTTACTTTTATTCCGGTGCTCACATTTGAAAAAGATACTGTTGGTTGTGTTACCGCAGTTAATTCGTTACTTTTTACATAACTGCTTCTGCAAGAACCGCTTACAGCTCTTACTGTGTATTTATATTTCTGTCCATTTTTTACAGATATATCTTCCCAGGATGTACTTGAAGAAGCAACTTTTGTGATTTGTTTCCACTTAGACCATTCACCATTCACTATTTCTGAACGGTACACGATATATTGAGAAGCGCCATTTGATTTTGTCCACGAAACTTTGATTCCCTTAGAGGCATTAGCAATTTTTACTGTTGGCTGCACAAGATATGTTATTGAATCTGATGGTTTGTATTCACTTAACGTATTACCTTTTTTCAATCTGACTGTGTACCTGTAAACAGTACCACTTTTAACGCTATTATCATAATAGCCGATTGTATCGGCTGTTTTAAAACCAAGATTTTTCCAATTCGACCACTTACCATTCACCTTTTCTGAACGATATACAACAAAACCATCTATACCGGTATGGTGGCTCCAGCTTACCAGCACACCTTTCGAAGTATTTTCAACTTCTACCAATGGCGCACTGAACTCCGAACAAGAAACTGCGGTATTTGCTAAAATTTCAACCTCAGCTTCATCCATTTTTACATTTGCCCATTGCACAGGCGTTCCTCTGAATGTAATGGTGAACCGTTCTGAACCTGTACGCGAAAATGCGTATGCATCAATATACTCAATTGAAGATGGCAGACTCACCTTTTCTAAACTACTGCAGAAAAGAAACATTGCATACGGTATTTTCTTAATACCATCAGGAACATTTACTGATGTTACTTCACTACAAAGGGAAAATGCATAATCTGCAATGAGCTTTGTTCCCTTCTTTATATCCGCATGACCCTGAAGATCACGATCTACTCTGATTAAGTAATTATCAATATATAAAAAACCGTTTTGCCAATAAGATTTATCTTCTTCATATTTTGTTCCTACGAACGCCTGTGATTCTATTGCCGTTAATTTTGATGGCAATTTAACATTCCCAAGGCTTTCACAACAATAAAAGCAATTTTCAGGTATTACTGTTATACTTTCAGGAATAACAATTTTTTCAAGAGCATAACAACGTGTAAACACACCTTGTTCAAGTGTGGTTAAACTGTCCGGCAGATTTATTTCTGATAACCAACGGCAATTAGTGAACGCACCAAAGCCTATTGTTTTAAGACCATCCGGCAAGGTTAATTTTTCAATAAAATCATTACCTGCAAAGGTAAAGTCCAATATTTCTACTACCGTTTGTGGAAGCGTATAAGAAACGTTTTCTCTTCTTGATGGATAACTTACTACCACTGTTTTATTTTTATTAAACAAAACTCCATCCATACATGTATAAGAGGGATTCTTTGCATCAACTGTAAAACTTTCAAGATTCGGAATCTCTGAAAACGCACGCGGTGCAATTTTTGTTACACTTGCAGGTATATTTAAAGTTGAAAAATAAGCACCGCCACCGAATGCGAGTTCGCCTATTTCAACTACCCCTTCAGGTATTACAAAACTTTCAAGAAGTCCGCTCCCGTTAAAAGCTTCTTTTGGTATTACTTTTATGTTAGGCGATAAAGTAACGCTTGATACACCTGAACAAAAAAAGCATCTTTCACTTAATTCGGTAACACTGTCGGGTATTTTTATTTCAAGAGAATCGCCTGCATTATAAAAGGATTCATATCCTATACTCTTAATACTATCAGGCAAAGTTATTTTCTGCAAACTTGTGCAATCAGTGAAAACATGATCATTTATTTTTGTTACACCATAAGGAACAGCTATTTCTTTTAAAGCTAAGCAACGTTCAAAAGCACTGTCACCAATATAAGTTACTGTATCGGGGATTATTACTTTTTCAATTTTTTCACAGTTCAGAAAAGCAGATGGTGCAATTCCCGTAACAGTTTTACCGTTATACGTTTCCGGAATAACAACCTCGCCCTCTGCATTTACATCACAGGAAAACACTTCTACACCGCTTCCGTTACTGCTGAAACTAAGCACACTGTTGTTTGCAGCAGAAACCGCAACACCCACAACAGTCAGAAGCAATACAGAAATTAACATTACAGAAACTACTTTTGCTTTAGTTTTCATAAGTCTCCCCCTTTAAATTTTTCTTCCCGATTTTATATTACAAAAACTCACTAAAAAAATCAATATAAAAATGCATTCTATCAATTTTTAAACCTTAACTGATAGAATGCATTTTTATTTTACTTTTCGTTTTCTTTAATCCATTGTACCATATCCGTTACAGATTGTTCTACTGACATCGGGTTGTAACCAAGTTCTTTTCTTGCTTTTTCTATAGAGAAATTACAGTTAGAAACAAGTTTACGTATTGAGTAGCGTGTGAAAAGTGGCGTTTTCTTTGCTACTTTATAGAACACCTCTGCAGCAGGTGCAACAGCCTTTGCAAAGCCGTAGGAAAGCGGAATTTTCGGAGCCTTTTTACCGCAAGCCTTTGCTGTTGCTTTAATGAAGCCGTCAACAGAAATCTGCTCACCGCAAAGAATGTAGCACTCTCCCTTACCGCCCTGCTTTGCAGCCATATACATACCGTGAGCTACGTCACGAATATCTACAAAGTTGTAAGCACCGAATGAAAGTGTTACGGGGAACATTCCGTTAACAAACATTCTTACCATTTCACCAACGTTTGAAACCTTAAAGTCATAAGGTCCAATGCAAGCACCGGGATGTGTAATTACAGCATCTAATCTGCCTGCCTTTACCTCATCAAGCACAAACTGTGTTGCAGTTGCTTTTGTTTTAGCGTAAGTACCGTCAAGAATATCTACGTCAAAATGGTCAAGCTCTGTCATAACCTGGTTATCCGGAAGCGGCGGGAAAGCATCTACAGAAGATGCATAAACAAGTCTTCTTACGCCCTTCTCCTGACAAGCCTTAACAACATTTTTAGTACCGCCTACGTTAACTGACCAAATCATGTCCTCCTGGTCGGCGTTAATGTCTATAATACCTGCAAGGTGATAAACAACGTCTACACCCTCAAATGCCTTTAAAAGTGCATCTAAATCTGTAACGTCACCGTAAACCTTTTCGCATTCAATTCCGTCGAACTGCTTGCTGTCTTTTCTTATAAGAATTCTTACTTTTTCACCGCTGTCAACAAGCTCCTTTAAAAGTGCATAACCAATATGACCTGTTGCACCGGTTACTAAACTGATTTTTTCGCTCAAAACTTTCCCCTCTTTTTGTTTTCTTTTTATGTCTGCAGCGCTTGATATACTTTACCGCTAAAGCTAAGTATACCAAGCGCCAAAAAATCAAGAAATATAGCTAAAGGAATTATTCACCCTTCATACCAAGGAGCTTTGCCTTGCCGTCAAACACTGCCTGTGAAACCTTAATGGAATCGAAAATAGCAGCCTTAATATCATCATCTGTTGCGCCAAGCTCTTTTGAGTAGCTGTCAGGAATAAAGAGGTTTATTCCCATAATATCTGCAAGGCCGTCAACGTCAATACCGCTCTCAATGCCCTTTGCTGCATATTCCTTTTTAACGCCGCCAAGACCCATTCTCATCATCCAAGGTGCAACGGAAATAATTTTTCTGTCGCTACCCATTCCGCGGGCATCGTAAACAATTTTAAGGAATTCCTTCCAGGTAAGGTTGTACATAGAGATAGGCCAAGCCTTTGCACCCTTAGATTTTTCAGCCGCACCAACAATAACCTCACCCACCTGACGTACTGTGAGCATTGCTGTACCGCCGCCCGGGTACATTGTAAACGGAAGCTTATCCATTCTTTTAATTTGTTCAATAAGGATAACCCAAACAGGCTTTCTGCCCGGCTGTGTGCCGAAAATGTAAGGAAGCTCAAGCACGGAAACGTCAAAGCTGTCATCCGCAAAGGAGAATGCAACCTCCTCCTGGTCGATTCTGCTTCTGATGTATGGGTGCTTTTCTGTAAGCTTCATGTCAGGTCTTTCCTTTGCAAGGAATGCAAAGTAAGAGCCTAAAATAACCGCACTCTTCATGCCAACCTCTTTACAAAGAGGAAGAATTCTCTTGAGTGGCTCAATGTTATATTTGTAATATGCATCATATACAGGTGCAGGGAATTCAACTCTTTCGTCGATACCTGCTGCGAAAACGAAGCAGTCGTGACCTCTTAAAAGCTCGCGGATTTCGTCATCTGACTTTTCGTAAATATTGCACATTTCAAGCTTCATTTCCTGCGGGATTGGTGCTCCCTCCGGAAGAGGAGGAAGCGCAACAGAGGTTACCTCGTGACCTCTTTCAATGAAAATTCTCGCAGCCTCGCAGCCTAAAAGACCCGTGCCGCCAATCATAAATACTTTCATTCTGTCACCTTCTCCTTAAAGTTATCGAAGATTTCAGGACCGTAAACGTTGTTTTCATCCTTTCTGTCCCAAACCTGAGCAAAGAAAGGATTGATTCTTGCTTCTTCGTCATAATTCCATGGCCAAGGAAGCTCCTGCGGGCACCAGTGACCACCCTTAAGAACAAGGTTAGGTGACATTTCGAATTCGTTGCCTCTTGCACTTACCCATTTAACAGGTGTGTACATATCCACAATTTCTGTTGCAAGACATTTACCGCCTCTGAACTCAGCAGCCTTTTGTAAATCATCAAGAGTAAGAGAATCAAACGGCTTTGTTTCATCATAACCGTGGTTAAGAACAACAACGTCATCTGCAGTAGTTTTCTTTGAAGGAATAACTATTTCAAAGTCGTTCCAGCTTCTTGGAAGCTTTTCGTACTCCTCCATGCTGCCGTAGTAAGCCTTCATTCTTACGTCAACCTTGTTTGCTGCCCACCAAAGAGTACCGTACTCAGGTGTCTCGGCAATCTTTTTCATCCAAAGCTTTTTAAGAATTGGTGCAAACGGCTTTGCAAGGAAAGCGAGTTTGTAGTAGCCCTCAACCTTATCCATCATGCTCTTGAAATATTCTTTAACAGGAATATTTGCTCTGAAGTGACAGTATTTTTCAAGCTCGTCACCATCATAGTACCATTGACCGTGGAAGTTACGTGTTGTAAACCAGTGTGGGTCAAAGAGCTTTTTAGGTGAGCCGAGTCCTAAGGTACCGAGAAGAAGGTCCTCAAACTCATAGTTTGTAATTCTGTATTCCTCGCCTGAGCCAATGTTGTAGAAGCGTCTCCAGAATTCCTCAGGAATATCATCACCGCAAACGTTTGCAAGAAGTCTGCCTGAGTCCTCTACAGTAGCCCATTCAAGCATACCGTTAATCGGAACGTGATACATAATAGGCTCAAGATTTTTAAGAATTGCAGGGTAAAGAATACCTGACTGACGAAGTGAAACCCAGTGCTTAAGACCTGACTCAGCAAAAACTGCCTCTGCCTTGATTTTACTTATAGCGTAATGGTCGTAAACGCTTACCTTAAGCGGGTCACCTGTTCTGCCCCAGTGAATAGGAGCATTTCTGTCACCTGTTTCTGCAACAGTACCTATGTAAACAACCTTAATGTCGTCTGCATTAGGCTGTGCTTTAACAGCATTTACAATGTTCTGTGCAGCGGTAACATTTGTTTTTTGTGTTTTTACCGGGTAATAGTCAGCAGCAGGAGAAACCATACCACCAACATGAAGCACGTAATCAGAGCCTGTAACACACTCTAAAACATCCTCATAGTTTGTGAGGTCACCCCAAACAAGCTTAACGGAAGGGTCGTTTTCATAAGGCTTGAATTTATCCTTATTTTTTTGACTTCCTCTATTAAGAAGAACTATGTTGTAGCGGTCTTTTTTAGCATAAAGCTCTTTAAAACCGGCCCAACCCATTGTGCCTGATGAGCCTGTTAAGAATACGGTTTTTTTAGCCATAATCTTTTCCTCCGAATTCATTTATTTTTCGTTATAAAATTAACATTTTAATTATACATTTTTTTGACAATATTTGTCAATGAATAAATATGTAATATTTTATGCATATTTGTTGTGCAAAATGTTGTAATAAAAAGCAAAACAAGCTTTATTTTACAAGACTTTAAGCCATTTCAAAATAAAAAAAGCACCCTGCCGCTTTCAGTTTATAAAAACCTTTGCGGAAGAGTGCTTTAAAATCTGCTTAAATTTTATATTTTTCTTGCTCTTACAACGCCATTGAGAGAAGCAATGGCATTTGTTATTTCATCTGTTACGGATGAAGCAACGAAAAGAGAATAAGCAAAGTCACCTTTTTTACCTGTTTTGAAGCTCTTAACCTCAACGGAATTTGCGGTGAATACGCTTAAAATATCATTTGTGCTTAATTCTGCATTATGTATTACAGAAAGCCTTGCACCGTCATCATCAAGAGAAACAGGCGGGAAGTTAACAGAATTTTTAATGTTACCCTTTTCTAAAAATTCTTTCATTTGTACGGCTGCCATATACGCACAGTTTTCTTCTGATTCAGGTGTTGATGCACCAAGATGTGGTAAAGCCACAACGTTTTCTGCACCTATAACGTCATCTGTCGGGAAATCTGTTACGTAGCAGGAAACCTTACCTGCCTCGAGTGCTTTTAATAAATCTGCCGAATTAACAAGCTCACCGCGTGCAAAATTAAGAATTCTTATGCCATCCTTCATTTTGCCTATTGTTGCGCTATTTATGCTACCCTTTGTTTCAGCCGTTGCAGGTATATGGAGTGAAATGTAATCTGAATTTTCGTAAATTTCATCCACACTGCCTACAAGCTCTACGCTGCTGTTAAGAAGTGCTTTTGCTTCATCTGTAAGGAAAGCATCAAAGCCAATAACCTTCATACCTAAAGAAACAGCTGCATCTGCAACTAAACGGCCAATGGCACCAAGTCCCACAAGACCTAAGGTTTTGCCTGCTATTTCAGGACCGGCAAATTGAGACTTGCCTTTTTCTACAAGCTTGCCTACGTTTTCGCCCTCGCCCTTTAAGCCCTTACACCAATCGTAAGCAGCCATCACCTTTCTTGAAGAAACCATAAGACCGCAAACAACAAGCTCCTTAACGGCGTTTGCATTAGCACCGGGTGTGTTGAAAACAACTATGCCCTTACCTGCACAATCCGGCACGGGAATATTATTAACACCTGCACCTGCTCTTGCTACTGCAAGTGTTTTTTCGTTAAAGCTGTATTCGTGCATAGAGGCTGAACGGACAATAATTCCGTCGGGTGCCTCGCACTCCTCTAAAATGTTGTAGCTTGAGTCGAACTCCTTAAGTCCGATTTTTGAAATTTTATTTAAAGTTAAAATATCCATTAAGCATTTTCCTTTTCAAATTTTTCCATAAATGCTACGAGTGCCTTTACACCCTCAATTGGCATAGCATTGTAAATTGAAGCTCGCATACCGCCAACTGTTCTGTGACCCTTAAGGTTTACAAGACCTGCTGCAGTTGCTTCCTTTACAAATTTAGCATCAAGCTCCTCGTTACCTGTAACAAATGGCACGTTCATAAGTGAACGGTCCTCTTTTCTTACAGTACCCTTGAAAAGCTTACTGTTGTCAAGAAAATCGTAAAGAAGCTTTGCCTTTGCTTCGTTCAATTCCTTCATTTTTTCAAGACCGCCAAGTGACTTTATCCACTCTAAAACGAGCTTGCAAATATAAATTGTGTAGCAAGGTGGTGTGTTGTAAAGTGATGCATTATCTGCGTGAATCTGATAGTTCAACATTGTTGGTGTAATATCTCTTGCCTTGCCTAACAAATCCTCTCTTACAATAACAATTGTAAGACCTGCAGGTGCTACATTCTTTTGTGCACCGCCGTAAACCATTCCGAATTTTGAAATGTCAAGCGGCTCAGATAAGAAGCAGCTTGAAATATCTGCAATAAGCGGAACGTCGCCTGTATCAGGAAGCTCCTTGTATACCGTACCGTAAATTGTGTTGTTAAGGCATATATAAGCGTAGTCTGCATCCGCACGGAAATCTGCCTTTGTTGTTTTCGGAATATAGGTATAGGTTTCATCCTCTGAGGATGCAACTGCCTTTACGTCACCGTATTTTTTAGCCTCAGAAAACGCTTTTTTAGCCCATTGACCTGTTATAATGAAATCCGCTTTATTTGAACCGTTCATAAAGTTCAAAGGTATTGCCGCAAACTGTGTGGATGCACCACCCTGTAAAAACATAACCTTGTAGTTTTCAGGGATGTTCATAAGCTCCCTTAAAAGATCCTCTGCACCCTTAATGATACCCTCAAACACCTTTGAACGGTGTGACATTTCCATAACAGACTGTCCGCTGCCCTCGTAATCAAGCATTTCTGCCGCTGCTTTTTTCAAAACCTCTTCAGGCAACATAGAAGGACCTGCTGAAAAGTTGTATACTCTACTCATTTGTAAGACTCCTTATTTTAAAATATAGTGTATTATACTACCTTTTTTTCTTGTATGTCAATAGTTTTAAGGTTTTTAAAGTCTACCATTGTTTTTTCTTTTTAAATGTTGTATTATATAGAGTATGTTTTATTCTTAAAAATTATTCTGACAGAGGTAGAAGCTATGTTTAAACCCGAACTCCTTTCACCTGCAGGTGATATGAACTGTCTTAAAACTGCCGTAAAATTTGGTGCAGACGCCGTTTACGTCGGAGGTCCCCTTTTACAATTGCGAGCAGAAAAAGCAGCATTTACCCAAGAAAAGCTTGCAGAAGCGGTAAGCTACACACATTCCAACAACAAAAAGCTTTACGTTACAGTAAACAGCTTTACTAAAAATAATGAAATAGAACCGCTTAAGGATTATGCAAAAATGCTTCACGAAATAGGCGTTGATGCTGTAATTGTTTCAGATATAGGCGCTGTTACAACCATAAAAAAGGCAGCACCCGATTTACAGGTTCACATAAGCACACAAGCAAACTGCTGCAACTATGCCGCTGCAAACGCTTACTACGAAATGGGTGCTTCACGAGTTGTGCTCGCAAGAGAAATGACTATTGAAGAAATAGGCGAATTACACGCAAAAATACCCAAGGAATTAGAGCTTGAAGCATTTGTTCACGGCGCTATGTGTATGGCATACTCCGGCAGATGCTTAATCTCCTCGTTTTTAAACGACCGCAGCGGCAACCGCGGTGAGTGCACACAGCCCTGCCGCTGGAGCTATTACCTTATGGAAAGAAACAGACCTAACGAGTTTTACAAGGTTGAGGAGTACCCCGACCACACGGCAATTCTGAGCTCGCACGATATGAAGGCGGTAGGCTTTTTAGACGAGCTTCAAAAAGCAGGAATTGACTCATTTAAAATAGAAGGCAGAATGAAAACCGAGTACTACGTAGCACACGTTGTAAATGCATACAGACGCGCCATAGACAAAACCGCTCCGCTTGAGCTTATAGAAAAAGAATTAGAGGCGGTAAGCCACAGACCGTATAATTCAGGCTTTTATTACGGTAATTTAGTACACAACCATTTTAACGACGGACTCTACCACCAGGACTGCACCTTTGCAGGTGTTGCTCTTGAGGATTCAAAGAATGGAAGGGTTTTAATTCAGCAACGCAACCACTTTAAAAAAGGCGACCTTCTCGAATTGGTTACGCCGCTTTCACTCGGCACAGCCTTCACAGTAGAAAAAATTGAAACAGAAAACGAGGAAGAGGTAGAGGCAGCTTGCCACCCACAGGAAATTCTTTATATTTCCTGCGGCGATACTGAAATAAAAAAAGGTGACATTATAAGACGGAGAAAGCTTGACAATGAATAATACACCTGAAATTTTAGCACCGGTAGGCTCAACCGCTCAGCTTTATGCCGCGGTGAGGACGGGTGCAAATGCAATTTACCTTGGCACTAAGAGCTTTAACGCAAGGCGAAACGCTGACAACTTTGACTCTTTAAGCTTAAAAGAGGCTGTTGATTACTGCCACGCCTACAACGTTAAGGCTTATGTCGCTTTAAACACAATAGTTTTCGACAAGGAGCTACGCACGCTTTACGAAACCGTAACCGAGGTTGCTAAAAGCGGTGCAGATGCCGTTATAGTGCAGGATTTTGCCGTTGCAAGGGCTGTTAAAAAAATTTGCCCCACACTCCCCTTGCACGCATCAACGCAAATGGCAATTCACAACGTAGCGGGTATAAGACTTCTTGAAAAGCTTGGTTTTTCAAGAGTCGTTTTAGCACGGGAATTGTCCCTTAAGGAAATTGAGAAAATAACAAAAAGCACCTCACTCGAAACAGAGGTTTTCGTTCACGGTGCTCATTGTATGTCCGTTTCGGGCAACTGCTATATTTCTGCCTTTTTAGGTGAAAGAAGCGGCAACCGAGGACTTTGTGCACAGCCCTGCCGTTTAGACTGGAAAGCAGGAAACAAAAGCTTTGCACTCTCTTTAAAGGATATGTCTTACCTTGAGCAGCTCGGCGAATTACAAAAGGCAGGTGTTACCTCCTTTAAAATAGAGGGCAGAATGAAGCGCCCCGAATACGTTGCTGCAGCAGTTACCTCCTGCAAAAGAGCTTTAGAGGGCAAGCAGTATGACAAAGCTCTGTTAAAAGCAGTATTTTCAAGAAACGGCTTTACAGACGGCTATTTAACGGGTAACCGAAGCACGGATATGTTTGGCTACAGAAGCAAGGATGACGTTACCTCTGCCACAACAGAGATTTTTAAGGAGTTGCAAGCACTTTACAAGGCAGATACTCCCGTTACACCTATTGATATGGCACTTACCATAACCGCTGATTGCACTACGCTAAAGGCTACTGCAAAGGGCGTAACCGTAAGCGCCTTGGCGAGTGGCGGTGAAGCGCCTTTAAAAAATGCACTTTCCTTTGAAATTGCCGAAAAAAGCTTAAAAAAATTGGGTGGTACACCATATTTTTTAAACACGCTTTCCTTTGCTAATCCAGAAAATTTAACGCTTTCCCTTTCAGCAATAAACGCTTTAAGGCGTGAATGTGTAGACAGCTTAAATGCCGAGCTTTTAAAAACCGAGCGCGAAATTTTCAATGCAATTCCCGAGGCAAAGGAAAACAACACACAAAAAAAATCACCTGCCTTAAGAGCAAGATTTTTTGAGTTTTCGCAATACTCAACCGAATTTGATTGCTGCGAGTTTTTGATTTTCCCGTTAAAAGAGGTTAAAGCACACAAAGAAGATTTAATAAGGCTTAAAGAAAAGCTTGTAATTGAATTGCCCGACTTAATTTACCCGTTTAGTGAGGCTGCGGTGCTTAACGACCTTATAACCTTAAAGGAATACGGCTTCAAAAACGCCATAAGCGGTAACTTAGGCGGTCTTGAAATTATAAAGCAGGCAGGTCTTTGCATTTTTGGCTCTCACACGCTTAATGCCGCTAACTCAGATATGGTGAATTTTCTCGAAGAACAAGATGTAAAGGACTTGACCTTGTCAGTAGAGTTATCAGCAAAAGCCGTTGCCGGCATAAGCGCACGCATAAAGTTCGGTGCTTATTGCTACGGAAGGCTTCCGCTTATGACCTTCAGAAACTGTCCTTTAAAGCAAAAGGACGGTTGCGGCAGCTGTAACGGAAGGCGCGAGCTTATTGACCGAAAAGACATAAGCTTCCCCGTGATTTGCCATAACAAAGCATATTCTGTTTTGCACAATTCCGTACCGCTTTACACGTGCGACAAGGTAAACCTTAACTGCGATTTTCTGACTATGTATTTTTCCAACGAAACCAACGAAGAATGCAAAGAGATTTTAAAGCTTTGCAAAAGCAAAGAACCCGCACCGTTCAAGAAAACGGCCGGCTTATATTTAAGAGAGGTTCTTTAAAACAGAGAATGTAAAAAGTGGCTGTAAAAATTCTAACATTTTTACAGCCACTCTACATTTATTCTATCATTGCTTTGAATTCTTCTTCATTTATAACCTTTATGCCAAGCTCAGTTGCCTTGCGAAGCTTGCTGCCTGCATCCTCGCCTGCTAAGACTATGCTTGTTTTCTTTGAAACAGAAGAAGATGTTTTGCCACCGAATTTTTCTATTATTTCGCTTGCCTGGGTTCGGGTAAATTGTGAAAGCGTACCCGTTAAAACAAAGGTAAGTCCTGCAAAACGAGAATCCTCCTCCTCGGAAAGATTTTGCATATTTACGCCTGCTTGCTTTAATTCCTCTATGAGCTCACGTGTTTGCGGAAGCGCCATTGTCTCTGTAAAGGTTTCAGCCATTACAGCGCCAAAACCATCTATTGTAAGCACGTCCTCCATTGTGGCGTTAATAAGGTTTTCCATTGTATTAAAGCGCTTGCTTAAAAGCTTTGCTGCCTTTTGACCTATGTGACGAATACCCAAGGCAAATATAACTCTGTACAAGTCGTTCTGCTTTGAATTTTCAATAGCAGCCAAAAGATTGCTTGCACTTTTTTCACCCATTCTTTCAAGTGCGGCAATATCCTGCGCCTGAAGCTTGTAAATATCGGAGGCTTTTTCTACGAGCTTTTCATTCACCAAAACCTCTAAAACGGCATCTCCGAGCCCCTCGATATCCATAGCATCTCTTGAGCAAAAATGAATAAGCTTTCTTAAAAGCTGTGCAGGACAGTCAGGGTTAAGACAACGAATTGCCGCCTCGCCCTCCTCGCGCATTGTTTTACTGCTGCAAGCAGGACAAAACTCAGGTATTTTGTATTCCTCGTGCTCGTTGTTATGCCTTGCAACAGTAACAACCTCCGGAATAATATCGCCTGCTTTTCGTACAACAATTGTATCACCAATTGCTATTTGCTTTTCCTTTATAAAATCTGCATTGTTAAGGGTCGCTCTTGAAACGGTTGTGCCTGCAAGTGTAATAGGCTCAAAAACAGCCGTAGGTGTGAGCACACCCGTTCTGCCAACCTGCACGTCTACTGAAAGCAGCTTTGTTTCCTTTTCCTCCGGCGGATATTTAAAGGCAACTGCCCATTTAGGAAATTTTGCCGTGCTGCCAAGAGCTTTTCTTCCGGAAAAATCGTTCAGCTTTATAACTGCTCCGTCAATATCAAACGGCAAAGTGCCGCGGTTATCACCAATGCTTTTAATTTTATTTATACACTCATCTATGCTTTTGCAAAGAGCAAAGCCGGGCACCACGCTAAAACCTAAATCCTTTAAATATTCAAGTGATTCGTAGTGGTTGGTTAATTCTCTGCCGCCCTCAATTTGCTGTATATTAAAAATAAAAATATCCAGTTTTCTTTGTGCCGTTGCCTTTGCATCCTTTTGCCTTAATGAGCCTGAGGCTGCGTTTCTGGGATTTTTAAATGGCTTTTCATCATTCAGCTCCTGCTTTTCAACTAATTCATTAAATGATTCGTGAGACATATAAACCTCACCGCGCACCTCAATAAAGGGAATTTTTTCGTTAAGCGTAAGAGGTACTGAACGAATTGTTTTTACGTTTGCCGTAACGTCCTCACCAACAAGTCCGTCACCGCGTGTGGAGGCTCTTACCAAAACGCCGTCCTTATACTCAAGTGAGCAGGAAAGTCCGTCTATTTTAGGCTCAACGGTATACTCCGCACCTGAAACGGTAGCTGCTACTCGCCTTTCAAAATCGTAAAGCTCCTCGTTTGAAAAAGCATCCTGAAGGCTTTCCATAGGAACGGTATGCGTAACGCTTGAAAATAAATTCTCGTCACTTCTGCCGCCTACTCTGTGTGTTGGTGAGTTTGGTAACAAAAGCTCGGGGAATTCATCCTCAATACCCGAAAGCTCGCGCATCATCATATCGTAATCATAGTCGGAAACGTCGCTTTCATTCCCCAAATAATATTTTTCAATGCATTCGTTAAGAATAGCCGTCAATTCTTCGGAACGCTTTTTTGCCTTTTCAAAATCCATAAGTGTATCACCTTTTAAAATATATCTTATATATTTTACCATAAACGAACGCAATTTAAAAGTAGTAAAATAAAAAAAGAAAAGCGCAAGTAAACCTTGCGCTCTTCTTTTGCTTCATAAAACAATCAATTCAATAAATATGAATAAGAAAAATATATATGAACATCTATAAAGGGGAAATAGATGTTATGGGCGTTGTTGAGTTAAACTCAACCAACACTTCAATTACTGAAGGTTGTTGAGAACTGCATTTAACTCAATGATTTTTGCAAGCTTTTTGAATGAAAAACCTTTCTCGTTTGCAATTTCCTCTAAAAGTTGGTTTTTAATTTCGTTTAAACTCATCATTGTGTTTTTTCTCCTTTGTTTAATTTACGAGTAGATTATAGCACATTTTTCACAAAAGTCAAGTTATTTTGCACAACTAAAGCACACCTTATTTGTGCAATATGCCGAAAAGGCGTATTTTGACGAAAAACAGCGCTTTACTCCCCGTTTGAACAAAACAACTAAACAAGGTGCATAACTTTTGTGCATTTTTCACAACTAAGAAAAAATCTTCTTTCTAATTCCCCTACTTGCAAGTAGTAAATTAAACCAAGCGTTCAAAAAGTTTGTACAACTTTTTAAAAAGTTTTTTTAAAAATCTCCTTACAAAACAAGGTTGCTAAAACGTTGTATTTATAGTATAATAAATAAGATTTAAAACGTGGGTGGTGGCATTATGCAACAAATATCTTTAGAAAACGTTAAATTAGATGGTTTTTGGGGAATAAAGCAAGCTACTAACAGAGAGGTTACTCTCCCTGTTATATACAGACAGTTTTACGAATCCGGCAGAATTACCGCATTTACCTGCGACTGGAAGCCGGGCGACGAAAAGAAGCCACATTGGTTTTGGGATTCTGACGTTGCTAAATGGATTGAGGCTGTGTCTTACTCTTTAATAAATTCACCTGATGAAAAGGCTGAAGAGGTTATAGACGTGCTGGTAGACTGGATTCACGACAACCAGTTTGTAGATGGCTATTTTAACATTTACCACACCGTATGTGAACCAACAAAGCGCTTTACTAACAGAGATGCGCACGAGCTTTACTGTGCCGGGCATTTAATAGAGGCTGCCATTGCATACCACAAGGCAACGGGAAAATCTAAATTTTTAAGATGTATGGAAAAATACGTGCTTTACATAAAAGAGGTTTTTATGGACAAGTACGAGGCAGAGTTTGCAACACCCGGTCACGAGGAAATTGAATTAGCATTATTAAAACTTTGGGAGCACACGGAAAAGCTTGAATATTTAAAGCTTGCGCGTTACTTTATAAATTTAAGAGGTAACAACGAAAAGGATATGCCTCTTTCCGAAAGATTTGACTTAACCTACAACCAAAGCCACGAGCCCGTGCGCGATATGCGAGAGGCCGTAGGCCACGCCGTAAGAGCCGAATACCTTTACTGCGCTATGGCAGACTTAGCAAGAATTGACAACGACGAAGAGCTCAAAGGCATTTGTAAAACAATATTTAATGATATTGCGCTTAAAAAAATGTATATTACCGGCGGTGTAGGCTCGGGAATTATAGGTGAATGCTTTACTGAGGAGTATGACCTGCCCAACCAATTCTCTTACCAGGAAACCTGCGCGGGAATAGGTCTTGCCTTGCTTGCAAAAAGAATGAATTTGCTTGAGGTAAACTCACTTTACGACGACGTTACGGAAAGAGTTCTTTACAACAATATTTTTGCCTCCTGCTCAATAGGCGGACGTGAGTTTTTCTACACTAATCCACTTGAGGTAAATTTAAAGGAACGCAGACTCACCCACAGATACAGAATGGAAAATCAAAACTACCCTGCTACAGAAAGGCAAGCACTTTTCGATTGCTCCTGCTGTCCGCCGAACTTTGCGAGATTTATAGAATCCTTTGGTGATTTTCTTTACACGGAAAACGAAGACACAATTTTTATTCACCACTATGCAAAGTCCGAGGCAGAATTTAACGGAATAAAAATTAAGCAGACTACAGATTACCCGTTAAAGGGAAAAATAAAGATTTCTGTTTCCGGCAAATGCGAGGGCAAAAAGCTTGCCTTAAGAATACCGGGCTGGTGTCAAAAATTCACCCTTAAGGTAGGCACCACCGCTGTAAAAACAAAGCCGATTGACGGTTTTATTTACATACCGCTTGAAAAGAAAAAGCTTTCACTTGAGCTTAATTTGGAAATGAAGGCTGTTTTGAACGAGGCAAATCCATTAATTGACCAAATCTTTGGCAGAGTCGCAGTATCATACGGTCCGTTTATTTATTGCCTTGAGGACGTTGATATTGACAACCGCATTTCTGAAATTGCGCTTTCAAAAACACTTAACGAAACAGTTAAATACGTTGAATTCTTTAAGGCAAACATTATGGAGGTTGATGCCTTTGTAATGGAAAGCTTCGATGGTCTTTACAGACCGCTCAAAAACACAAAAAAGCCAATACGCTTAATGCTTGTTCCGTACTACACCTTTGCAAACCGCGGTGAAGCGGATATGGCTGTATGGCTAAGGCTTGCAAGATAATAAACAAAATGGCTGTAAACGAACGTTTACAGCCATTTTCAGCTTTATTTTTTTGAAGAGCAGCTTTTTTAAAAGTTTCCCTGCTTAGTTACCGCAGCTTTTAAAACCGTACTTTATTATATCGGATACTATGCTTTTTTCAATTCTGCTTCAGATTTTAAAAAAAGTCACTTAAAAGACTTGATTTTATTAAATTTATAATGTATAATTCAATTGCTTAAAAACGAACACAACGAGATGTGGCTCAATTTGGTAGCTTGAGTGTGACCGCCGCCGGTGGCGGATACAAGGAACACAAAAGGCGCAAGTGGTCATTTTGATAAACTTTCTCATACAGTGTACTTTCAAGCGTGTAATTTAAAACTAAAACTTAATATCGGGGTGTGGCTCAGTTTGGTAGAGCGCTTGGTTCGGGACCAAGAGGTCGGGTGTTCGAATCACCTCACTCCGACCAAAATAGCAGATAGGCTTTTGCCTACCTGCTATTTTTATGTTGTTTTAGTTATCAGTTTGTGGTATGATTTATTTATAAAATGTAAATAACGGTGGTGATATTTTGAAATGGTATGAAAAGACTTTAGTTGTAACCGTTGTAATTGTGTTATTTATTGCTTTTTCATCATGTACTAACCAGAAAAATGATTTAGAAAACAATGCCCCTAATATTGTGTGGGGAAACCATCCAAATGCTCCAACTCTTATACTCAACGGAAAACAATTAGATGTATATACTTCGCATTACAAAGTTACAGAGGAATATGCCTCTATTCCTTTGTCAGCTTTTCTGCAGTCTTTGGGAGCGGAGTATGCCGATTCACCGCTGAATGAATATGGGGTTCAGTGTTATTCTTTTATGGGTAACCGATACATAATCAATGGAAGAATGCACCTGTTTATGTTCGAAGATGATTATAAAGCTTTTTTGAAAGAATTGGATGATACAGGCAAGGAACTTTCAAAGGAAACAGCCTCAGAACGAGGTTTGCTTCCCAAGAATCAAAGTAAGGTTTTATTGAATACAGACGAAACAAATATTGAATATGCGGGAATATGGAGCGACCACGAATCACTGATGAACGCTCTGAGAAAAAGTGGAATTGATATAACTATTGAATACGATTATGAGGCTCGAACTATTACTGTCATTCTGACTGAAAAAAGCAAATAAGAAATTATTAATCAATTCAAGCACAACAAGGAGAAATAAAATGTACAATCATAGTGAATTAAATAACGAAAATATAGTTTTACATGATTGCTATGCTAACAGTATAAACTATGAAAATGGTGTTTTGTCTTTTGTGTTTCCTGAAGGGTTTTGGGTTACACCACAACATAATAAAAATGATTCAGATAAAATTGTTCGCACTGATTTATCTCAAGTGGATTTTGAACTTTTAGATAGCGTAGTTGAAGATGTACGAGTTTATATTTTTAGAGAAAATGAAAATGCAAATACTATTCGTGAAGAATGGGAATTGGAAGATTTTATAAACAAAGTTAATGCAGGTATCTTCAAGGTAGAGTTTATTGATGAGTATAAAACCTATCAATCATATTTATATAAATGTTGGGTTCGTTTTGAGGATGAACCATATCACTCCGAATGTGAGATAATAATTGATACAAAAAATGTTGCATATAATTGGAATCAGTTGCGATATGAGTGTGCGTGGTAACACATTTAAATTTACCAACGACCACATAAAGCCCACAGACAGGGTTGGACTATTTGAAAACAGTGTGAAATTCAGCTTCAAAGAGCATTCGAAAAATACACGAAAGCACTACATGTTGTGTTCAGTTCCTGAGAGCAGACTGACACATCTTTTCGGGACCAAGAGGTCGGGTGTTCGCAAAGCGAACGCAAGGCAGAGCCTTGCGAATCACCTCACCTACCACTTGCAACAGCTTAAAAACTGTTGCTTTTTGTTTTGTATGAGTTGTATAATTTTATTAACAAATTTTAGCAGTTTGTTTATTGCATTTTAATTTTTAAGGTTTATAATATAAACAATCCGTTATTATGAAAGGTCTTGGGAAAATGAAAAAAATATTAGCGTGTTTAGTTGTGATTACTCTTTTATTCACAGGTTGCAGTCTTGCTACACAAAAAATTGACGGTGTTCAAATCAACCTTTCTGACAGCAAAATCACAGTTGACGGTAACAAGATTACAAATGACAACACACAGGCAGTTTACTCTTCAAATGACATTATTTTCTACCTTGAAGGTCAGGATTTCAAATATGGTGAGGGCAAAAAAGAAGATGAACATTCACAGACAGAAGCAGACTCTCACACAGTTGTTCACATCACAAAACCGGGCAGATATGTTTTAAGCGGTAGTCTTTCAGCAGGACAAATCGCAGTTGATTTGGGTGAGGATGCAGAAACCGACCCAAATGCAGTTGTAACACTCATTCTCAATGGTGTTGATGTCACATGTACAGTTGCTCCTGCAGTTATTTTCTATAATGTATATGAATGTGGAGTTATAGATGAAGAAACTGCAACAAAGGATGTTGACACCTCTAAAGCAGGTGCTAATGTAATTATTGCAGATGGCACAGAGAATAACATAAATGGCTCCTATGTTGCGAAGATTTATAAATCTTATGAGCTTAACGAAGATGGTACAGAAGTAGTTGACAGCAAGAAACTCCACAAATACGATGCTGCATTCTATTCAAAGAAAACAATGAACATAGATAGTGGAGATAATGGTGATGGTGTACTCAATATCAATGCCGAGAATGAAGGTCTTGATAGTGAATTGCACCTTACAATCAATGGTGGTAATATTAACATAACATCAGGTAATGACGGAATTAATACCAACGAAGATAATGTTTCAGTCACAACAGTAAATGGTGGTACACTCAATATTCTTTGTAACGGTAGCACTGGTGAGGGTGACGGAATCGACTCAAATGGTTGGCTTGTAATCAACGGTGGTACTGTTAATGCACAGGCTTGCGCTATAAGTGGTGATGCAGGAATTGACTCCGACAAAGGCATTTATATAAATGGTGGCAAGGTAGTTGCATCAGGTAATATGCTTGATAAAATTGCAGGTGGCGAGCAGACTTATGCAGTATTCAGTTTTTCAAGTCGTCAGGTTGGTGACAGCACATATACACTTAAAAATGGTGATGGCAAAGTAATCGGTGAATATGCTCCAACAAATGATTTTACCTATCTTTTAGTTGCAGGTGATGAGATTATTGCAGGTGACTATACCTTCTGGCAAGGTGACACACAACTCTCTGCAAGTTCAATGAGTGGAATGTCACAAGGCGAAAGACCACAGATGCCAAACGGTGAACAGCCACCAGAAATGGCAGAAGGTACTCAAAGACCTGAAAAACCAAATGGTGAGCGTCCACAAATGTCTGAAGGTGAAATTCCCGAAGGGTTTACTCCACCCGATATGCAGAATGGTGAAAGACCACAGATGCCTGAAGGTATGGAAAATATGACTCCTCCAAGCGGTATGGGCGAAATGATGCCAACAGGTGAAACCTCAACAACCTTCACAATCATCGAGGGTGGAAATCAGTTTGCAAATGTTTCCCCTGCTACAAAATAGAATACACATCAAGAGCAACAGGAATTAAAACTGTTGCTTTTTTCTTTGTGTAAATTTCAAGCAATATTTATAACGCTCTTACCCTGTTTCACCGCCAACTTTTCAAATTCCCACACCCCTAACGACGGACTTGCAGCATTTGAAACCTGCTATCACAATTTGCAACCTGCTCCCTAAAATTGCAACCTCCCCCAAATTTGTATCAAAGGTGGAGTAGTTAGACAAAAGGCAGTTGAAAACCATGTATTTCCAACTGCTTTTATTATATCTTAAATCCCCTAAAAACACTCTATTTTCATTAAGTCGGGGTTGTTAAACATATTCATTTGTGATACAATCATCTCGACAAACTTGAATTTGACGAGAAGGTTATTTATATGAAAAAATTTAGGGTTGTAATTTTCGCAGTTTTATTTATTATATCAATCACTGTATTAACTTTGATTTATTATTCGAACAACGAAGAAAGTATTGATCATGAATATCCTGTTTCTGTATTTGAGCAAGATATCGTAACACATCAGTTCGAATTTTCAAAGTTTGAAAAGCTATATTTTTTAAATGATATTGATCCTCTTACAAGTTTCTCTAAAAAGACCAGGATGCTTGGTGCAACTCCCAAATTACAAATCATAAATAGCGATGAATATCGCGTTGAAATCAAAGCAAATGCAGATGTTTTTGATGTTCTAAAAATCGCAACAAGTGACAGTTTGAATGACAATCGAAACACTTTAATTATTACTTTTTCTGATGAATGTTATGTTCCTGTACATACCGACGACATTGATTATGACTATGATACGGGCTTATATGTTGATTTTGATGTATTTGAAGTTACAGTATATGCACCGATATCAGCACTTTCAGTCAACAGCGAAGTAATTTTGGATTATCAAGCACCAAAGTGTAAAAAAATGGATGTCGCTTTCTCATATGAAGGAACAAGAGCTAACATATACAATATAGACACTGAGGATTTTACACTTTATTGTAGTGGTACATCTGATATCACATTATCAGGTAATGTAATAGGTGAATCAACGATATGGGTTTGGCATGATACAAAAGTAAACGCAAATGATCTCAATACAGGCACTAAAGATTTTAAAATATCATCATCTGTACTGTTTGGATTAAGTTATATCAAATATAATGGTACACTCAGCCTCAATCTTTTTGGAAATTGTTTTCAACTTATGATTGCGGCTATATTGTATCTTCCGCCTATTATATGGTTAATTTGTTTGATATCTTGTTTTCGTAAAAAAAGAGCATAGTTGACAAATTTTAATTTGATGATGCGAGCGATTGATATATGAAAAATAAAAATTACTTTTTATCTAAAGCACAGGAGAATATGCCTGAACTTCATTGCAGAAATATCATCCCCGATGCAACCGAATTTGTTGTATCAAACGGTGACAGTATTTTGCTTGACCTCGGACAACACGCTGTGGGTCATTTTTCATTTGCTTTTGACAGAGTTGATATTTTCGTTGATGCTCCCGTAAGGCTGATAGTAAAATTCGGTGAAGATATGAGAGAAATCAATGATGATTTTTCTGAATACAAGGGTGTACTTTCGAAAACATGGTTACAGGAAGAGCTCGTTAATCTTGACTATCCGCAGAAAATAACCTTGCCGAGAAGATATGCTTGCAGATACATAAAAATCACTGTAGACAGAACCACAAGACCGATAAGACTTTTTGATTTCAGTTTCTGTGCTTCAACAAGTGCAGATGTTTCAGCACTCAAACCAATTAATTCAAATGATGCTTTGCTGAATAAAATTGACATTGTTGCTACAAATACACTCAAAGAATGTATGCAGACTGTATTTGAAGACGGACCTAAGCGTGACCGACGTTTATGGATTGGTGATTTAAGGCTTGAAGCTCTGACAAATTACTATACATTCAATAATCTTGAAATTGTAAGAAGATGTCTATATCTTTTTGCTGCCGGTGAATGCAATGAACTCGGTTTTATACCGTCATTTGTTTATGAAACACCTTATTATCATTCGGGCGAAGCGCATATTGAGGACTATGCCCTTTTGTTTGTTGTGAGTGTATGCGATTATTATGAGCATACGAACGATATCAGTGTTGTCAATGACCTTCTTGATATTTGTAAGTCGCAGCTTGATTGTTTCAAATCAACGCTTGACGATGATATCATTACAACGAAACAAAACGGATGGTTTGCTTTTATAGACTGGTGTCCGGGTCTTGAGGTTATGACTTCGTTACAGGGTGTTTATCTTTATACGCTTGAACGCTTCGCGAGATTACTTAAAGCAATCGGCGATGATGATTGCGAGAACTATACATCTCTTCTTCCAAAAGTGCGTTTAGCTTCAAAAAAACATTTATACAATGAAAGCCGAAATGTATTTATCAACAGTAGGGATAACAACCAATTCAGCGTTCATTCGCAGGTGTGGATGATATTGGGTGGTGTAATCGACGGCGACGAAGCAAAAAAACTTCTTCTCAATTGCCTTGATAACAAAAAAGCAATGCAACCATGCACTCCATATATGCACCATTACGTTGTTGAAGCAATGCTGAAACTCGGGATGAAAGACGAAGCAGTACAATATCTGAAAAAACTTTGGGGTGGAATGGTTGAGCTTGGTGCAGACACTTTTTGGGAAGCTTACGTACCCGGTGACCTTGATTTTTCACCATATAACGACAGAATGATAAATAGCCTTTGTCATGCTTGGAGCTGCACCCCGTCATATTTCATACGAAAATACAAATTGTGATTAAAAAATTCCAATTAGCCAAGCTTAGAAAAACCGTTTAAGTTTTTGACCACAATTAGCACCACATTTGAAGCTGAATATTGAATTTTGTGGTGTGGTTTTGTATATACAACCGAAATAAACAGCATTATATGTTGTGTTTGAGATAATCAAAAAATCATATTTGTTCTTCGGGACCAGAAGGTCGGGTGTTCGAATCACCTCACTCCGACAAAAAAGCAAGGTAGCATTAAGCTACCTTGCTCTTTTTATTTTTTTGCTTTTTAAATTTTAAAACCAAATACACTATTGCAATTATCACTAATACTAAAATGACGTAACACCATAAGCAGTTATTTGTTTCAACGGTAATCACATTTCACTTTTAAAATGTCTGCTGTTTTTGTTGTTAATTTTGATAATGTATGCTATAATGCGTGTAGTTATATTATTGAAAGGTTAAACGAATGAACAGAAGCAATAAAATTTTTAAAACTGTATTTTCGGCTTTGTTTTTAGCATTGGCATACGTTTTACCGTTTTTAACAGGTCAGGTGCCTGAAATCGGCTCCATGCTCTGCCCTATGCATATACCTGTAATTATTTGCGGTTACATATGCGGTGGTCCCTGGGGTGCTCTTGTCGGGCTTATAGCTCCCCTTTTACGCTCGTTAACAATTGGTATGCCACCGTTGTTCCCTACCGCCGTTTGCATGGCTTTTGAGCTTGCTACGTACGGTGCAGTTTCCGGTGTAATGCACAGACTGCTGCCCCGTAAAAAGCCTTACGTGTATTGCACGCTTATTACGGCAATGCTTCTTGGCAGAGTTGTTTGGGGAGCTTCTATGTTAGCTATTACCACCGTAAACGGCGGTAGCTTTGGCTTTTCGGCATTTTTGGCGGGTGCTATAACAAACGCGATTCCCGGAATTGTTTTACAATTGGCTTTAATTCCGGTGGTAATTATAATTTTGGAAAACACAAAAGCAATAAAAAATCGATTATAAAAGGCAGGTGAGATTTTTGGAAAATAAAAACGTATTTTGGGGCAAGGATTGGCTCAAGCTTGATAACGCGGCAAAGGTGTTTCCCGGGCAGGTTACAAAAACGTGGGCAAATATAATACGCTATTCTATAAATCTCACGGTGGAGATTGACCCTGAGCTTTTAAAGCAAGCCTTAACCGATATTTTGCCGCGCTTCCCCTCTATGTGCGTTAAAATAAAACGCGGCTTTTTTTGGTATTACTTTGAATACAACGATAAAACACCTGTTATTACAGAGGAGCCAAAGGAAAAGTTTGCCACTATTAAATACAGTGAAAGCAACGGCTTTTTATTCAAAATTTTCTACTGTAAAAATCGTCTTTCAATAGAAACCTTTCACGCACTTACAGACGGCTATGGCTGCGAGGTATTTTTAAATACTCTTGCCGCACAATATTTAAGGCTTTCAGGTCACAGTATTTCTGTAGGCGGCTCCGTTTTCGATATTAACGAAAAGCAGCCTGCAAGCGAACTTGAGGACTCCTTTATTAAAAATGCCACGAAGGGTGCAAGCGCAAGCAGAAGCAAGCCTAACGTTTACCACAAAAAGGGTGAAAAGCTTCCTGCGTTTTACTCACACATAACAACCGGCTATATTCCGCTTGAAAAGGTTAAGGAGCTTTGCAAAAAGCACCAGGTTACAATAACCGAGTTTTTCACGGCAGTTCTTGTAGAAATATATATCGCTTTCCAAAATCAGGAAGAAAAAAAGCAAAAGGAAATAAGCATTCAGGTCCCTGTAAATGCGCGAAATCAATTTGATTCTCAAACAATGAGAAATTTTTCAGTTTGCTACAGCGTAAGAATCGACCCTAATTTAGGCGAGTATACGTTTGAAGAAATTTTAAAGCAGGTTTCTCTTTATTTAAGATACGTTAATAACCCTAAAACTCTTGGCGCTATGTTTGCTTCTAACATAAAATTAGAGTCTTCACCGCTTATGAGAATTATTCCTCTTGTTATTAAGGATTTAGCAATAGGCATCTCCTACGCACTTACGGCAGAGACTACAACCACTGCGCTTTTCACAAACCTCGGCAAGGTAGACTTGCCCGAGGAAATGTACGAGTTTGTTGAAAGCTGTACGCTTTTACCACCCGCAGGTCTTTTAAATGGCGGCAGAATAGGTGCTGCTTCCGTAAAGGATACGCTTACCGTTGCCGTTGCTAACTGCTACAAGGATACAGACGTTGAAAAAGCGTTTTTCGGAAGGCTTGTTGAGTTAGGACTCCCCGTAAAGCTTGAAAACGATTTTTCCTATGACAATGCAGAACTTATGAAGCAAAACACACCTACACCACCCATACCACAAAAGGAGAAAAGACGTGCGCTTTTTGTTGCTTCCGTTTTACTGCTTTTACCTGCCTTACTCAGCGTAGTACTTAGTACGTTTTTACCGGAGGCCATAGCGTGGGCACCTTACCTTGTTGTTGGCGGTGTGCTGTTGTGGCTTATTGCCGCTCTCCCGTTTATTTTGAGAAAGCGCCTTTCAAAGCTCCACAGCCTTTTGGTAACGTCATCTGCATCAGCTATGTTCTCAATACTCACGCTTTTTGTTACACATTTTTTTGAGCACAGTATTATTTTAGACTGCGTTGTAGCCGTTATAGGCTTCACCTCGCTTTTACTTTTCAGCTTGCTTTCAACAGCAAAAACAAACAAGCGTTTAAAAGCGTGGCTCAGCAAAAAGTTTTATTTTTAATATCTTCTTAAAGATAAATAAAAGGGATTCCTACAGGAATCCCTTTTTATTTTGTATAGTTTTATGCGGTCTGCGCTTTTTTACAGCCCGTTTTTAGGGGATAGAAAAAAAGATGCAGAACGGACAAATCGAACAAAAACAAGACAGAGTCTTGTTTTTGCTTGCCCGAAGGCGTACATAGGTACGTCGAGTGGTGAGCTTTGTTCGTAGCATAAAACGAAAATTTTTGTGATTTTGCTTTTATGATAATTTGAAGGGATTCCTACAGGTATCTGTCCTATAGGAATCCCTTTATTTATTTTTAATAGTTTTATGCGGTCTGCACTTTTTTACATCCCCTTTATTCGGTTCTTAATGCTTCTACCGGGTCTTTATTTGCAGCTATTCGAGACGGTACAAGACCTGAAATAAAGGTCAGTGACATACTTATGAATACAAGCAGCAAGCCGCCTATAAACGGTAATGCGGCAGATGCCGGAATGTGTAATAAATCATTAAGAATAAAGTTAATAGGAATTTGAAGCAGCAGCGTTGTGCCTATACCTATAACACCTGCCCCAAGTCCTATAACAATCGTTTCTGCGTTGAACACGCGGGCAATATCACGCTTAGATGCACCAAGTGCTCTGAGAATACCTATTTCCTTAATTCTTTCAAGAACGGAAATATAGGTAATAATACCGATCATTATTGAAGAAACCACAAGAGAAATTGCTACAAAAGCTACTAACACGTAGGTAACAATATCTATAATGCTTGTTATGCTGCTCATAAGCACGCCTATAATATCTGTACATTTAACAGCATATTCCTCGTGCCCCTCTTCGGTAACCTTATTATTGTAGAACTCTATAAGTGAATTAAGCTTTTCCTTTGCTTCAAAGCTACTTGGATAGAAATAAATTGCAGACGGTGAATCGGCTGTGGAATAGCCTAAAATCTCAAGCGTTGCAGAAAGCGAATTATTTGCCGCCATAGTGTCTACGTACGCTTGCTTTAAGGCTAACACTTGTTCTTCAGTCAAAAAGCCCTCCATAAGCTTTTTTTGAAGAGTAGTCATGTCATCAAAGCCAAACATAGCCATCATGTTTGTCATATCTACCTGGGACATATCCACATCCATTTGCTCTACCATTGAAAGGAACGGTGTAATGTCAAGGTAAGTAAAGTCTATTTTACTTAAATCCACGTCCTTTAAATCAAAGTCGTTTACGGTAAGGTTTGAAAATTCAAGACCTGTAATAACGTCCTTGGTGGTATCTGCAAGCTGAGCCTTTACAACGGGGGTTTGAGCATTTTGCTTTACTACGTAATCCATAAGCTCTGTTTTATAGCCTATGCCGCCTGTACCTATTGAAAGAGTATTATTTTCATCCGGCTTTAAAATGCCGACAATTTTAATTGTAAGACCCTTTTCTACAAGTGATTTAACATAGTAGTCGTTTTCGCTGTTATCCTCCCAAAGACCGGTTTTCTTATTTTTTATGAAATAGTCACCGGTGTTAACCACCTTGAATTCCATATCAAGTATTTCATCAAAGGAATACTTTGAAACGTCTGAGCCCTCTAACTCTTTGCCGTTAGCAAGTGCAGACATAATATCCTTTGAGAATTGCTCCTGGTCCTTAATGCCAAGTCCGTAAACAACAAGCTCGTTTATCTGGTTGTTGGCATCAACAATTAAAACTACCTCATCAAAGTTTTCGGGAAGCTTACCTGCAATAACGTCATATTGGCTTTCCATAAGCTCGTCGTCACCAATAAGCTCTATCCACACAGACATTTGAGCCATAGAGCCTGCCATAGAGGTCATAGCCTCCATATCGGCACCCATACTCATGCTTTCCATCATAGTGCTCGGGTTTACCTTAACAACGCCCTTTGAGGTATCTGCTTTATAAATATTAAGGTCTGTACTGTACTTAAACTGAATATCATTACAGTATTTGTCGAACTCTGCTCTGTTGTCCTCAATATACTTTTTAAAATTCTTAAGGTTGTTTGAGGATGCCTGTGAAATAAATGCGTTTACCATTTTCATAAACGATTCATTTACGTAAACGGTGTTATCCTCAACCTCAATACCCTGCATAGCCTCCACGCCGAGTCCTGTTACAGAGGTCATAATACTGCTTATGTCCATAGTCTGCTTTTCAACTGACATGGGGTAAGAAAGAAGCATATCCTCCTGCACCTTATCAATATAGCCCTGAATACCGTTTGAAAGCGAAAGCACAAGGGCAATACCAATAATACCAATACTGCCTGCAAATGCAGTCAGGAAGGTTCTTGCTTTTTTTGTTCTTAAGTTATTTATACTAAGGGAGAACGCAGAAGCAAATGACATAGAGGTTTTTTCACCCTTTTGCGATTCCTTCTCCAATAACTCCTTTTCGTTTTCAAAATCCGCCTCTTCAGGCTCAAAAGGATTTGAGTCACCTATAACCTCACCGTCAAGACACCTTATAATTCTGTTGGAATATTCATTAGCTAATTCCGGGTTATGGGTAACCATAATTATGAGCTTATCCTTGGAAATCTCCTTCAAAAGCTCCATAATCTGAACACTTGTTTCAGTATCTAAAGCACCGGTTGGCTCGTCAGCAAGAAGAATATCGGGGTCGTTTATTAATGCACGTGCAATTGCAACTCTTTGCATTTGCCCACCGGACATCTGGCTTGGCTTTTTGTTCATTTGATTTTCAAGACCGACCTGCTTTAAAGCATTTTCCGCTCTTCTTCTGCGCTCTTTTTTAGAAACACCCGAAAGAGTTAATGCTAACTCTACGTTAGAAAGCACCGTCTGATGCGGAATAAGGTTATAGCTTTGAAATATGAAGCCTATTGAGTGGTTACGGTAAACATCCCAGTCTGCATCTGTAAATTTCTTAGTAGACTTGCCGTTGATTACAAGGTCACCGCTTGTGTAACGGTCAAGACCGCCTATGATGTTAAGCATAGTTGTTTTACCGCAGCCCGAGGGACCAAGAATTGAAACAAATTCATTTTCGCGGAAGTTAATGCTTACACCCTTTAAGGCTCTTACGGTGGTATCACCTGTAACGTAATCTTTAACAATATTTTTTAAAATCAACATATTCCTGACCTCAATAATAAAGTTTTTTGCGATTCAAGTAAAATACTAAACCGACAATTGCTGCAAAGAGTGCAACACCGCCAACTATGAATAAGACCGTAAAATCCTTGGGCGGCTCCTCGTAAATAATTGTTGGGTTGTAGCTTTCACCGTCATCTAACGGAACAATTACGCGTTCCTTAAAAAGAAGCTGGTGTAGCCACTCAATTATTTGGTCGGTTGTCATACTTTCAAACTGTTCAAAGATTTGTGAAGCATAAAGTGCGAAGCTGTCTGCACCTCCGCCGCTCATAAGACCGTTCAAGGCGTTTTTGTTTTCAGGTAGCTTAAGTGTATCTACAAGGTACCTTAAAACAGTAAGCAGCAATGCCTCTTTATCGGCCTTAATGTAGGTGTAGGTGGTGTTTTTACCGCCCGAAACCTGCTTACTTGTTCGTGTTTCTGCCTCACCGTAGGAATAAAGTGCTTTTAAATTTGCATCCTTAAGCTTTAAGCCTAATTCTACCTCAAGAGACTTTAATATATCCCCTGCATTCATTGAAGCGGTAATAGAGGCTGTGTCAAGCTCAACCTTATAAACCGGCTCAATTTTTTCTAAAAGTGCGGTTACCGGTAACAGAAGATTAGAAATACAAATTTCTAAGTTACCGCTATCTATAAAGTAAAGTGCGTTAGGTAAAATATCTAATGCAGTTTTTACAGGCTCGTCAAACAGCCTGTCGAGTAAATCGAATACAGGTGTAGTTATATTTTTAAGAGTAGCATCCTTACTGTTATCGTTTTTATATTGCTCGTAGGTTTTTATGCTTTTTGAGTCACAGCCTAAAGCCTCCAGCATAGGAATAATTGCTGTATTGTAGCCGTCACCGCCGGTTACTTTTATGCTGTTCATAAAGGTAAGGCTTTTGCCTTTAAGAACAACGTCTAAAAGGGGCGTCAGCGGACGAAGTGTTGCTACGAAAGCGTCCTCAAAGCCTGTGCGGCTACCGTCAAAAAAGCCGAAGCTTACGTTGTTAAGCTTAACCTCTGACCAATTTGTTTTTGTTTCCAAAACTCTTTTAACGCTTGAATATTTAAGCTCGGTAAGCTTTGCTGCTACACCCTTTGGAGTTGCATCTATGCCCATTACAGAGAGCATTTCAATCAACCCCTCTTTTTCGAGCGCAGAGTAAATACCTACGGTAAACTCACCTAAGGTTGAGTTAGTATAAAGCGTATTTTTTAACAGAGTCTCTGTTTTTTTGTAGCCTGTATATTCATGAACAAATTCATCTATTAAATCATCAAAGCCGTTTAAAGCTCTTTCAAAATCCTTCTCGGTTAAATTTTCCGTATAGGTTATTTGATTAAATGTAATTGACGGAAATGCGTATGCTTTTGCATCTGCCAGCTTGCTGTCATTGAAAAGCAGAATGATTGTTTTTACTACGTTTTTTGTATCAGCACTTAAAAGGTTGTTAATTACGTCCTCAGGAAGCAATGCCCCTTCTGTACCGTTATTCATGCCCGAAAGCAGCTGTGGCAATGCTGTTTTGTTAAGCTTTAATAAATCCACGAGCCACGACATAATTACCGTATATGCAAGGGGTTTATCGGGTGTAAAGGTAACACCGTCGCTGCTACCGCATTTGCTCAAAGCCTCAAAATCTATAGGCGGGAATTGCAAGCCGGTTTCCTGCGACATTTGTGTGAGCATATCGTTAAGCAAAACATCTGCATCAGGCTTCATTGAATCAAGGTCAATTATTTTTAAAAGAACGGCAAGTCTGATATAGGCATTATCCATTATTGGTGCTAAAAGATTATTAAGACAAGCGTCTAACTGACCGCTCTCTGAAAAATACGCAAACGCAGGTAATACGGTCACAAGCGTATCTATCGGCTTTTTTTCAAGTCTGTCTACCAAGGTGAGCGCCGACATAAGAATATTGTAAATCATAGAGCTTTTGTCGTTTAAAGCTTGCTCTTTAAACTCTGCCTGCGTTAAGGTAACCTCGCAGCCCAGAGCCTCCAGCATAGGTACAATTGCATTTTCGTATCCGTTGCCACCCTTAAGCTGTGTAATGCCGGCTACTGAAAATTTACCCGAGCAAAGCAGCATAAACAAAAGACCGTTAAACGGAGAGAGAGCCTCGCTTACAGCTTTTGCAAAGCTTTGCTTGTTTGTTACGCCCCACGAAACGTTAGTTAAATCGAGTGTTGAAAAGGAGCCTGCGTTTAAAATAGCATTTTTTACCTCAGGGTAGCTTTTAAGACCTTTTGCTACGCCCTGCGGTGTAACGTCTATTCCGAGTGCCTTTAAATCTGCAGCACTTTCCTCCATTGGTGCATAAATAGAAATAAGTAAATCGGAAACAACAGCATCGCTGTAAATTGCGGGCTCTATTAAGTGCTTTAAATCTGTTTTCAAATAATTTTTTACTATATATGAAACAAGCGCTTCTGTACCTGTTACTGCATTTGCTGCCTGCTTTTGTGTAACGCCGTCAGGGTAAGAGGGCGCAGCTGCAAAAGCCACTACGTTAGCCGAAGTAGCAAAGAAGCACAATATTATTGCAAGAGTGAAGCATATTAATTTTTTGAATTTCATAATCATCACGCTTATTTATAATAATTTTATAGCATATAAATAACTAAAGTTATTCTATATTATTATACAACCACAGTTTTTTGTAAATGTTAAAAAAATGTTAATTTTAGGGGTGCTTTATGAAAAAAATTATGCTTTTTATGCTTGTTTTCACTATTTTTTTGACAGGGTGTTCAATAACTGAAAACGGTGAGGATTTAACGGGCTTTGTTTTAAAAATGAATACGCTGAATGAAAGCTACGGTATAAATGCCGAAGGCTTTATTTTTGAAGATGAAAGCAGCAGAATTTACAAGTTTTTTATTGTTAACGATAACGAGCTGTTTTTAAGCTTTACTGCCGACAAAAAAGGCAGGCTAGACAGTATGAGTATTGCATCAAGCGGCAGTCTTACCGAAAACGAAGAAGCGCTCGTTTTTGTAAAAAACGCTATTTTTTCATTTATTGATAACAAAGAGCTTTACGCAGAAATAACAGAAGCAGATGAATTTAAAAACGGCTTGAACGAAGTAAGCAAGGAAACAACAAAAATAAAAAGCGGCAACGTTGAGCTTTTGCTCGACGTTACCACTCTTGGTACTGTTATTACTGTTCACAAGGACATATAATCCCCAAGCTTTTCTACAAGCTGTAAAAGTGCTTTACCGCGGTGACTCAGCTTATCTTTTTCCTCCGCCGTAAGCTCTGCAAAGCTTTTGCCGTCCACCATAAACAATGGGTCATAGCCAAATCCGCCGTCACCTATTTCCTTAAAGCCTATTTTACCCTCACACTCGCCTCTTGCTGACAAAACATCACCATTAGGAAACACGCAGCAAACAACAGAAACAAATCTTGCCGTTCTTTCCTCTTCACTTACTCCGTTTAAAAGCTTTAACAGCTTCTCGTTGTTTTTTGCATCATCACAGGGCTCACCTGCAAAGCGTGCAGAATACACCCCCGGAGCACCTGCGAGGTAGTCTACCATAAGACCGGAATCGTCTGCCACACAGGGAAAGCCGCTTTCCCTTGCACCGCTTTGTGCTTTTAAAAGTGCGTTTTCGTAAAAGGTTTCACCGGTTTCCTCTACCTCGGTAAGAGTAATATTCAGCTCCTCATCTGTTTTGACGTCTATGCCTAAGGGAGCAAGAATTCTGAGCAGCTCATTTTTCTTTTTTTGATTATGAGTTGCTATCAAAAATACATTTTGCATTATTTAAAAAGCCTCCCGAAAAAGCCCTTTTTCTTTTTGCCGTCATCATATGAAGAATTGTTTTCGGTTTCTTCGTCGATTTCATCTACCTCTTCCTGCATTTCCTCAACGAATTCATCTACCTCTTCAACAATATCTTCCTTGATGTCATCAATTTTTTCTTTGACGTCGTCCTTTATTTCTTGGACTTCCTCTTGGATTTCTTCTTTTATTTCTGAAATAGCCTCAAATACCTCCTCAATAGCCTCCTTGAACTCACTTTTTTCTTCATCCTCGGAGATTTCCTCTTTAATTTGAGACAAGTCTATTTCATCCTCTTTAAAGTCCTCAGGCAAAGCCTCAAAAAGACCTTCTGCAAAGGCACGCGGGTTAAATGGCTGAAGGTCGTCTATGCCCTCACCAACGCCCACAAACTTAACGGGAACCTTAAGGTCATTCTTTATTGAAAGCACAACGCCGCCCCTTGCGGTACCATCAAGCTTTGTGAGAATTATACCTGTAATTTCTGCAATTTTAGCAAACTCTCTTGCCTGATTTACGGCGTTTTGACCTGTTGTTGCATCAAGAACTAAAAGCACCTCTCGGTCAGAATAAGGCAATTCTCTGTCAATTACTCTGTAGATTTTTGCAAGCTCATCCATAAGATTTTTCTTATTGTGAAGTCTGCCTGCTGTATCACAGATAATAATATCGTTTCCTCTTGCCTTAGCAGCAGAAATTGTATCAAAAATAACTGCGGCAGGGTCTGCGCCCTCTTTATGGCTTATAATATCAACGCCCGCTCTTTGTGCCCATACGGTAAGCTGGTCAATAGCAGCCGCACGGAAGGTATCTGCAGCAGCAAGAATAACGCTTTTGCCCTCTGCTTTATACATAGCAGCCATTTTACCGATAGTTGTGGTTTTACCTACGCCGTTAACACCAATAACCAGAATAACGGAAGGAATGGTAATAAGACCCATATCCTCACCGCCTTCAAGCATTTCGGCAACGATTTCCTTTATTTCTTCCTTTACATCCGACGGATTTTTAAGACCCTTTTTACGAACTCTTTCGTTAAGTCTTTTTGTGATTTCGGAAGCAGTGGTAACGCCAACGTCACCCATTACAAGGGCTTCCTCTAACTCATCGAAAAGCTCCTCGTCAATTGAGGTATAGCTGTCAAGCACGTTATCTATTGCGCCGGACATATTATTTCTTGTTTTTCTTAAACCGAAGTTTATTTTTTTAAATACTCCCATAAGTACACTCTCACCTTTTGCTTTTATTCCAAACCAAGCTGACGAGCCATTTCTGCAGTCTTTAATTCAAGAAGCTTTGAAACACCCTTTTCCTGCATTGTAACACCGTAAAGCATATCTGCTTCCTCCATTGTACCGCGACGGTGTGTAATGAGAATAAACTGTGTATCATCTGTCATTCTGCGAACGTAAGCTGCGTATTTTGCAACGTTAACGTCGTCAAGAGCTGCTTCAACCTCATCAAAAATACAGAACGGACAAGGGTTGACCTTAAGAATTGCAAATAAAAGAGCAATAGCAGAAAGACCCTTTTCACCACCTGAAAGGAGTGATATATTCTGAACGTTTTTGCCCGGTGGCTGAACCTTTATTTCAATATCACACTCTAAGACGTCTAACTCGTCTGTTAAAACAAGCTCTGCCTTACCGCCGCCAAACAGCTCGGAGAAGGTTTCACCAAAATTGATATTGATTTTATTGAACTCTGTTCTGAACTGCTCGCCCATTTTGCCGGTAAGCTCACCAATGAGCTTAATAAGCTCTGCTTTTGATTTTTCAACGTCGCTAACCTGAACGTGCATAAACTCATATCTTTCGGAAACCTCACTATACTCCTCAATAGCACTAAGGTTAACACTACCGAGAGCCTTAATTTTTGCTTTAAGCTCGTTAAGTCTTCTTCTTGCCTCGGCAACGTCCTCAATAACAATATTTAAAGCCTCTGCCTCACGACGGGTTAACTCGTACTCCTCAAAGAGTCGGTTAGCAATATTTTCAAGTTCAAGAGCCATTGACTCTTTTCTTTCGGAAAGACGAGCCATTTCACCGCCGATTTTCTCCTTTTCGGCTTGCTTATCTCTTTCAAGAATACGAAGCTCTGCGCTCTCCTTTTCGAAAGCATCTCTTTGCTTCATAAGATTTTCAGTATCTGTCTTAGAGGTTCCGCTCTGGCTTCTAAGCTTACCTGCGTCCTCTCTTAAGACGTCAATTAACTTTGTAAGCTCTTCATTTTTATTTTCGATTTCCTGAATTTCACCGTTGAGCTGAGATAATCTGTCCTTATGGCTTGTGCTTCTGCCCTTAAGTCTGTCTACCTCTTCATTTTTTGCTTCAATTTCAGTTTCAGCCGTTGCAATAACAAGGTTCATAGCAGAAACCTTTTCTGCAACCTGCTCACGCTTTTGCTGAAGCTCTTCGCGGTCACCCGTGAGTGAAGCTAATTTATTTTCAAAGCTGTCTAACTCCTTTTGAAGAGAAACAAGCTCAACCTCTGCAGCAGAAGCATTTTCCGTAAGCTCCTTAATTCTGCTAAGCTGCTTGTTTTTTTCCTCCTGAGCCTCGTTCTTTTGAGCAAGAATTGCATCCAACTGGCCGTTTTTGAGTGCTAAAACACCCTCTAACCTTATTTTCTCTTCACCTGTAAATGCAATTTCTGCCTTGCAGCCCTCAAGCTCTGCAGAAAGTGAGGAATAGCTTTCCTGCTGCTCCGCTACGTCCTTTACAGCTTTTTCTAATTTTTCGGTAATTTCACCGCACAGCTTTGTAAGCTTTTCAATTTCATTAGCACGGCTTAAAATGCCTGCATTTTGAAGGCGCGCACCACCGGTCATTGAGCCGCCTGCATTTACAACCTGACCGTCAAGTGTAACTACCTTGAATTTATAAGAATATTTTTTTGCAATTTCAACTGCAGAGTCAAGGTCCTCGCTTACTACTGTTCTGCCTAAAAGCGAGGTTATAACGCCTTGATACTTTTTATCAAAATCTACTAACTCAGATGCAAGGTTTATGTAGCCGTAGCAGTCGTCAAGACCTTTTTCATTAAGCTCGTTACCCTTAACTGAGGTAAGAGGCAAGAAGGTTGCACGGCCCGCCTTGCTTTCCTTAAGGAAATTAATTGCCTTTTTAGCATCATTTTCGGTATCTGTAATAATATTCTGAATTGATGCACCGAGAGCTGTTTCAATTGCTAAAGCGTATTTATCCTTAACAGAAATAATTTGCGAAACGGGTGCGTGTATACCCTTTAAAACGTTGTGCTTTACCTCGCGCATTACAGCCTTAACGCTACCCTGATAGCCCTCCATATTTTTCTCTAAATCGGAAAGCATATTTACTCTCGAGGTTTTAATTTCGAGCTCGTTTCTCAAGGAATTTTCAGTTTCCTTTAAGGTATTTAATTTTTCAAAACGTTTTTGTGCTAATAGCTCAATACCGGAAAGAGAATTGTTTAAATCTGTATTCTTTTCTGTTACTGCATCAAGCTCTGCCTGCACCTTGTTTTTTTCTTCCTCTAAGCCCTTTAATACCGGCTCTCTTTGTGCTTCAGCCTCATCTATAAGTGCAATTCTGCTGTTTATTTCTTCTACTGAGGTTGAAACGGTTGAAGCTACAACACGCTTGTCTGCTATTTCCAGAGTAAGCTGTGAAATTTTTTCGGAAAGCTCAATGCTCTCTGTAGCATTTTCTGTGTTTTTTGTAGAAATGAGCTCTATTTCCTCCGAGAATTTTGCAAGCTCTGCCTTTTTCTCTTTAACGGTAGCTTCAAGGTCCTTTATTGCTGAAAGCGTAAGCTCAATTTGTGAATTGATTTCTGCTTCTGTTTCGTTTTCGTTTTCCTTGTCGCGCTCAATTCTTTCAATAGTTTCCTTGTTATGTAAAATTGTATTTTCGTGAACTAATGCCTGACTTTCTATTGCTGAAGCCTGCTCCTCTAACTGTGAGGAAGCACGGTGAATTTCATCTATCTCAACAGTTATTCTCTGAGACTGTGAAATTGCATTATCTATTTTTTCTGCAGTTTCATCAAGAACACGGCATATTTCGGTATACTGAGCATCTGCAATGGTAATTTTCTTTTCCTGCTCGCGAAGATTATTTCTTGTTTTCTCAAGTGTATGAAGGCAAAGACCAATATCAAGATTTTTCTTTTCACCTGAATATTCAAGGAATTTTTCTGCCTTTTCCTTTTGTGCCTTTAACGGACCTACACGAGTTTCAAGCTCTGATAAAATATCTCTTAATCTGAGAAGATTTTCCTCCGCCTGATTAAGACGGCGCATAGCATCTGCACGACGGTATCTGTAGTGAGAAATGCCTGCTGCCTCCTCTAGCATATCGCGGCGCTCTTCACTTTTACCTGAAATAAGAGTTTCAATTTTACCCTGGCTTACCATCGAATAGCCGTCTCTGCCAAGACCCGTATCCATAAACAATTCGTGGATATCCTTAAGTCTTGAGGGCTGACCGTTTATTTTATATTCACTTTCGCCTGAACGATAATATCTTCTTGTAACGCTTACCTCGTCATTATCGTTATTCAAGGCTCTGTCCTTATTATCTAATTTAAGAGTTACCTCTGCAAAGCCAACTGCACGGCGCGCATCTGTACCGCTAAAAATAACGTCCTCCATTTTTGAGCCACGAAGATTTTTAGTGCTTTGCTCACCTAAAACCCAACGCATAGCATCCGAGATGTTACTCTTACCGCTACCGTTAGGTCCGACTACTGCCGTTATGCCTTGTCCGAACTCGAGTAAGGTCTTGTCCGGAAAGGATTTAAAGCCCTGCAATTCAATTGCTTTCAAATACATTTTTGTATTCTCCGTTTCAATTTTCTATTTGAATTTCGTATTTATTTATATCATCTGACCCTTTAAAAGCTACACTGTAGCCCAGCCTTAAAAGAGCCTCTTTGTTTTTCCCTTTTTGACCTATTGCCTTGGAAAGCTCCTTACTGTTAACACATATTGTAACACGCTTTGTCTGTAAAGTGTTTTCTGTTTTGTAAATTTCGGAAAGCTTTTCCTTAATGATTTTAAAATATATTTCACTCTCGCAAAGCTCACCGAAGGCAGGGTGATACGGACCGCTTAAAAAGCCCTCCTCAACGTTACCGCCGGAGTGAAGTCCTAACCTTATGACCTTTACGTTGTTTTTATAAAACAGCTCCAAAAGCTCTGCGCAAAGCACTACTGTTTCCTCTAAATCGGGAGACTTGTACTCTCCGCTTTTTAAAAGCTCTGCAAGGTGTGTGTTTTCTAAAACTATTGTTGGGTAAATTCTGACTGTGTCAGGCTTAAGTGCTATAATATCCTTAGCGGTTTCAATATCCTTTTCGGGTGTGCTTTTGTAAAGCCCCGTCATCATTTGAAGCCCTAAAGAAAAGCCGTGGCTTTTTATAAGCCTTGAGGCATTCTCAATATCAGCTTTAGTGTGACCGCGTCTGTTGCTGAGCAAAACCTCAGCATTTGTGCTTTGTGCTCCTAATTCAATAGCTGTAACACCGTAAGCCTTTAAAATTTTCAGAACCTCGTCATCAATAGCATCCGGTCTTGTGGAAATTCTTATTCCCGAAAACGCTTTATTTTCTATGTATGGCTTTGCAGCCTCTAAAAGAGAGAGCATATAGGCTCTGTCAATTGCAGTAAAGCTGCCGCCGAAAAAAGCTATTTCTGTATTTTGTGTAGAAAGCCCCGCTTTACTTGCCTGCTCTAAGGTCTTTTTTACCTCTTCGCTTGTAAGCTCCTTAACACTGCCCGAAATAGTTTTTTGATTACAAAAGGAGCATTGATTAGGACAGCCTGCGTGAGGCACAAAAAGTGAAATATTAGCGTGCTTCATTTTGTATTTTTTCGAGCGCAATGCCTGCTGCATTTTGCTCTGCCTCTTTTTTGCTTCTGCCCTTGCCTTCACCTATAACCTCACCATTAAGCTTTACGCGGAAAACAAAGGTTTTGTCATGGTCGGGCCCCTCCTCGCCTACCTCCTCGTAGGCTAAGGTGTTCCCCTTTACTCTTTGGATGTATTCCTGTAAAAGAGATTTATTATCCTTAAAGCTTGTTTCTCTTTTAACTGCTTCCTTAATAAAGCCTAAAATGTATGGCTTTGCGGCCTCCATTCCGCCATCAAGGTAAATTGCCGCAACAACGGCTTCAAAAGCATCTGAAACAACTGACGGGCGGTTTCTGCCGCCTGTGCTGTCTTCACCGCGACCTAATAAAATGTATTTACCTAAATTTATTTGCTCGGCAAATTTGAAAAGTGATTTTTCGCAAACCACCGCTGCACGAAGCTTTGTCATTTCACCCTCGGGTCTGTTTTTGAACTCTGTAAAAAGATACTCTGCCGTTACAAAGCCTAAAACGGAATCTCCGAGAAATTCAAAGCGCTCGTTATTCTTTTTAAGCTTATTCTCATTTGCATAGGATGAATGAGTAAGAGCTAATTCCAAAAGAGACTTATCTTTAAAGGAATAGCCTATTTTCTCTTCAAATTCGGTAAAATTCATTTCATCACCTCAGGTCGAGTGTATCAAAATATTGAAGGCTACGATTTGCTAAGGCTTCGTAGCGTTCTTTTTTATCCCTTATTTTTTCATCTAACGGTGTAACAATTCCGAATGCCGCACCCATTGGCTGAAAGTTTTTAACGGTTTCATCTGAAATGTAGTCGGTCAAGGCGCCTAACATTGTTATTTTAGGAAGAGTAATTTTCTCTTTGCCTAAAAGCTTTTGCGCCGCATTGTAGCCTGCAAGTATTCCCGATGCAGCCGATTCCATATAACCCTCAACTCCCGAAATCTGCCCTGCAAAGTAGATGCGCTCATCCTTCTTAAGGCTAAAATCGTTATTTAAAAGCTGAGGAGAATTTATAAAGGTGTTTCTGTGCATTACACCGTAACGGACAAACTCTGCATTTTTAAGTGCAGGAAACATTGAAAAGACTCTTTTTTGCTCCGGGAATTTAAGATTTGTCTGAAAGCCTACTAAATTGTACATGGTGCCTTCAACGTTTTCTTTTCTTAACTGAAGGTTTGCCCAGGGACGGTGTCCCGTTGCAGGGTTTACAAGTCCTACCGGCTTTAACGGGCCGTAGCGCATTGTATCCTTACCGCGAGAGGCTAAAACCTCAATAGGCATACAGCCCTCGTAAACGTCCTTCTTTTTGTCGAAGGAATGAAGCTCTGCACTTTCTGCATTTATTATAGCCTCGTAAAACGCCTCGTATTCTTCCTTGTTCAACGGACAATTTATGTAGTCCGTTTCACCGCCACGGTCATAGCGTGACTGTGTGAAGGCGCTTGTCATATCTATACTGTCGGCGGTTACAATAGGTGCCGCAGCATCATAAAACGAAAGAAAATCCTTACCGAGAAGCTTGCCTATTTCCTGTGCCAATGCTTCGCTTACTAACGGACCTGCCGCAATAATAACCGTGCCCTCAGGTATTTTTGTTACCTCTTCTCTTATAACGGTAATATTTTCGTTGTTTAAAATACTTTCTGTAATAAGTGCGGAAAATACGTCACGGTCAACTGCTAACGCTCCGCCTGCGGGCACCTTTGCCTTATCGGCAGCCTCTAAGCACACCGAGCCAAAGCGACGCATTTCTTCCTTTAAAAGACCTGCTGCAGAGCCGACTCTTTCAGCCTTTAAGGAGTTTGAACAAACAAGCTCTGCCAAATTTTCACTTTTATGTGCAGGTGAAAATTTTTGCGGCTTCATCTCGTAAAGCGTTACCTTTATGCCTCTTTTGGCTAACTGGTTTGCCGCCTCTACGCCTGCAAGCCCTCCACCTATAACAGTTACTTTTTTATCACTCATTGTCATTTTCCTGAGATTTCTTTGCATTTTTTCTTGGTGCTTTAAAGGAATGTCCGCACTCTGTATTTGAGCAGGTTATCATTCCTCCCTTACCCTTGAAGAGTGATTTACCGCACTTAGGGCAAGACTCACCTGTTGGCTTATCCCAAGTCATAAAGTTACACTCCGGATAATTGCTGCATCCATAGAATTGGTAACCCTTTTTAGATTTTTTACCAATAACGTTGCCGCCGCAAAGAGGACAAGCTGCTGTTGTTTCTTCAACAAGCGGCTTTGTTGTTTTACACTCAGGGTAACCCGGGCAAGCAAGGAACTTGCCGAAGCGACCGCTTTTAACAACCATATTTCTGCCGCATTTTTCGCACTTGATATCTGTAATATCTTCTTGGAGCTGAATTTTTTGACCCTGCATTTCATCCTTTGCCTTTGCAAGTGTATCCTCAAGGTCATCGTAGAATTCTCTGAGCATTTCTACGTAATTACATTCACCGTTATCAATTTCGTCAAGCTTTGCTTCCATTGACGCTGTGAATTTTGTATTAACAAATTTAGGGAAACGCTCCTTTAAAAGGTCTGTTGTAACCTTACCTAACTCTGTATTTTTAAGAATTTTACCCTCACGCTTAATGTACTCTCTTTTAATAATTGTACTTACAATTGAAGCGTAGGTGCTTGGTCTGCCGACACCGGTTTCCTCAAGAGTTTTAATTAAGGAAGCCTCTGTAAAGTGTGCAGGTGGCTGAGTAAAGTGCTGATTTCCTAAAAGCTCCTTAAGCTTTGGTGTATCACCAACCTTAATTTCAGGAAGAACACTTTCCTTTTCCTCGTCATCTGCAGACTCCTCGTAAAGCACTGTAAATCCGTCAAATTTCACTGAATAGCCGCTTGCAGAGAACATACAGAATTCCGCAGGGTTTTCCTTTTTGCTGCCCTTGATTTCTATTTTAACTGTTGCCTGCTCACAAGCAGCCATAAGGCTTGCTACGTAGCGGCACCAAATTAAATTGTAAAGCTTATACTGATCGTTTGAAAGACTGCTTTTGACCTTTGCAGGAGTTAAATTTACGTTTGCAGGACGAATTGCCTCGTGGCCATCCTGAGCGCCTGCTCGTGTTTTAAAATATCTTGGCTTTTCAGGAAGATATTTTTCACCGTAAGCAGCTTTTACAAATTCTGTATGTGCAGCTCTTGCTTCCTCAGAAATACGAAGCGAGTCGGTTCTCATATAAGTTATAAGACCTGTTGTTCCGAGGCCCTCAATATCAACACCCTCGTAAAGCTCCTGGGCAACCTTCATTGTTTTTTGAGCCTGGAAGTTCAATTTTCTTGAAGCCTCCTGCTGCATTGAAGACGTTATAAACGGAGGTGCAGGTTGTTTCTTTCTTACACCCTTTTTAACAGAATCCGTAACGAATTCTGCACCGTCTAATCTACTTAAATATTTGTCAGACTCTGACTTGTTTTTAATTTCCACCTTGCCGTTTTCATCGGAGGTAAGTGTTGCAGAAAAGCTTTTTCTTTCAGCAAGAAACTTAGCGTCTATTGTCCAGTATTCCTCCGGATTAAAGCCTGCAATTTCTTCCTCCCTGTCAACAATAAGGCGTACTGCTACGCTTTGAACACGCCCTGCTGAAAGACCGCGTCTTATTTTTTGAGAGATAAACGGACTAAGTCTGTAGCCTACCAGACGGTCTAAAATTCTTCTTGCTTGCTGAGCATCTACAAGCCCCATATCTACTGTTTCAGGGTTAGCAATACCCCTTTTGACACTTGTTTCGTTAATTTCGTTAAACTTTACTCTGTTTTTCTCGTTTAAATCGAGACCTAAAATTGTAGCAAGATGCCAGGAAATTGCTTCTCCTTCGCGGTCAGGGTCAGTTGCGAGATAAACCTTTTCGCTTTTTTCTACCTGCTCCTTTAAGTCCTTAACGAGCTTTTCCTTGTTCTTTATAATTGCATATTTAGGTGTAAAATCATTCTTTACGTCTACGCTTAATTTAGCAGCAGGTAAATCTCTTACGTGACCCATTGAGGCTGTAACCTCAAAGTCCTTACCTAAATATTTTTTTATTGTCTTAGCCTTTGCAGGAGACTCCACTATAACAAGCTTGGACATTTGTTTCTATCCTTTCAAATACTGTATTTTTTGCCCTCTGAGCTTTTCACATCACCCATAAGCTCGAGCTCTGTAAGTGCAGAAAGCACATCACTCATCTTTAATGCGGTTTGCCTTAATATGTCATCAATGTGAATAGGCTCCTCACATAATACGGAATAGACACTTTTAGCTTCATTTGAATAGCTGTCATCTAATTCCTTTTTTACACCTTGCTCCCTTTTTGCAACAGGTGTCTCTTTTACTTTTTTCTCTTTTTTAATTTCGTTTTCCGTAGGCTTGCCTTTTTTCCTTCTGTAATCCACGTACGAAACGTCCGACAAAGAAACGTTAGCTTTACTAAAGTCTATTAAATCGCCGTAAAGATATTCGTATTCAGACAAAATATCAATTACAGAGAAAACAGGCTTGGCTCCGTTTTTTATTAAATGGTTGCCTCCGTCAAAGGAAGAACGAACAATATCACCCGGTACTGCAAAAACATCCTTACCCTGTTCAAGGGCAAAGCTTGCAGTAATGAGTGAGCCGCTTTTAACACCGGCTTCAATAACAAGCGTACCTAAGGTAAGACCTGAAATAAGTCTGTTCCTTATAGGAAAGGTTGTTCTTGAGGCAGGTGTAAACGGTGCATACTCTGAAATAACCGCACCGTACTTTGTAATAGCCCGTCTTAAGGATGCGTTTTCTTTGAGATAGTCTACAGACAAGCCACAACCTAAAAAAGCGGCTGTTCTGCCCTTTGCAAGCATTGCGCCTGCATGAGCCTCGCTATCTATACCAAGAGCACCGCCGCTTACAATTGTTACACCGCAGGAAGCAAGTGCAAACGAAAGCTTTTGCGCCGTTTCTATGCCGTAGGTGCTTGCAGTTCTTGTGCCGACAACACCTATTGAAACCGTATCCTTTAAAACAGAGGCATCACCGAGTGCATAAAGCGCTAAGGGCATATCCTTAAGCTGCTTAAAGCGTTCAGGGTAATATTCGCTGTCAGGTGTAATAATTTTATATCCCTTTTGCTTACATTCTCTGAAAATGCCGCCCGTTTCGGAAGGGCTTATGCTTTTTAATGCATTTATTTTTTTATTAGTCATAAGACCTGATAAACGCCATTCATTAGAGCCCGCATTATACATTTGTTCAGGGTCGCCAAAATATGCGAGCAGTTCATCAGTTTTGGCTCCTGCGCCTAAAGCGCACTGAAGCCACAACCAATATTCTGTTGGGCAAATGCTCATTTTTTCACCTAACCATTTCCCACATTATTATTGTTGCAGCAGCGGCTGCATTAAGCGATTCCGCGTAGCCGTTCATAGGAATTGTTACGAGCGTGGAATTCTTTTTTACAGAATCACTTATTCCGTTACCCTCGTTACCGATTACACAAATCATTCCTTCGGTTTTGTCAATTTCCGTAATTTTCATAGCAGAGCTGTCCGGTACAGAGCCGTAAATTTTCATTTTACCCTCAAGAGAGGTAAAAAGGCTTTCTAAATCCTCTACCGTTACAACATCCAACCTAAAAAGAGCGCCCATTGCGGCACGCTGAACCTTGGGGTTGTAAATGTCACAACCGCCTTTAATTATAATACCATCAAGACCTACTGCCTCAGCAGTGCGGCAAACAGCACCAAAATTGGAAGGATTAGAAATCTCTTCCAAAGCGACATATTTGCCATAGTATTTTATTTTACTTATATTTGCAAATTTGTCAAGCATAGAAACCACCGCAAAAACGCCCTGTGTGCTTTTTGTATCTGACATTTTCTCGGCAATTTCTTTTGTTATTACAAACGCCTTTTTTGTTGATTTTAATATATCGGAAATGTACTCAGCATACTTTTCCTTCGACTCCTCGGTAACAAAAAGCATTTTTATTTCTGCTCCGCTTAAGGCTGCATCCTTTACAAGCCTTGCGCTCTCAATAAAAAAAGAATTTTCTTCCCTTCTGAAGGCAGAGGAGTCCCTGAGCTTTACGGCATATTTAATTTTCTCGTTTGTTTTTGATGTTATAAGCTCCATATTTTATTACCTTTTTATTGAATGCAAAATTTATTTTACAGCAGCTTATGAAATAAATTTTGCATTCAAAGCATTACTTTTTCGACACGTTTAGTGTAATTTTTTAAGCCCTAAATAAACGCCTTACGCTCGGTCAGATACCTGACCGAGCGTATTTAAATCAACTATTAAAGAGCAGCCTTTGCTTTTTCAACAAGAGCTGTAAAGCCCTGTGGGTCAGCAATAGCAATTTCTGAAAGCATTTTTCTATTAAGGTCAATGTTTGCTTTCTTAAGACCATTAATGAATGTTGAGTAGTTAATACCATTCATTTTACAAGCAGCAGAGATTCTTGCAATCCAAAGACGACGGAAATCTCTTTTCTTTTGCTTTCTGCCGATATAAGCGTAGTTACCGCTTTTCATAACAGCTTGTTTTGCTGTTTTAAATAATTTGCTCTTTGAGCCATAATAGCCTTTAGCTAATCTGAGAACTTTGTTTCTTCTTTTGCGAGTCATTGTCGCACCTTTAATACGAGCCATTAAAATTTACCTCCGTTCTAATCTTATTTATAAGGAATAAGACGCTTGATTTGCTTTGTGTTTGTAGCGTCTGCAACTGCTGTCTGACGAAGACCTCTTTTACGTTTTGTAGTCTTCTTTGTAAGAATGTGAGACTTATTTGCATGACCACGTACAGGTTTACCGTTTTTTGAAAGTTTGAAACGCTTTTTAGCGCCTGAATGTGTTTTAAGCTTTGGCATAATTTTTCCTCCTTAATATTGCAATCATTTAGTTGTCTTGGGTACAAGGAACATAAGCATTGAACGGCCCTCAAGCTTTGCCGGCTTTTCAACTGTGCCGTTTTCAGCACAAGCCTCTGCAAACCTGTCCATAATTACGTTACCATTCTCAGCATGTGCCATTTCTCTACCTCTGAAGCGAATAGAAACCTTAACCTTGTTTCCATCACTCAAAAAGCGTTTTGCATGGTTTACTTTTGTGTTAAAATCGCCTACATCAATATTCAAAGATAAGCGTATTTCTTTAATATCCATAACCTTTTGGTTTTTCTTCGCTTCCTTTTCGCGTTTTGCTTGCTCAAAGCGATACTTACCATAGTCCATAATTTTGCACACAGGTGGGTTTGCACCGGGCGCAATCTTAACGAGGTCAAGATTTGCTTTTTCTGCTAATTTGAGAGCGTCCTTTGCTGACATAATGCCAACCTGCTCACCCTCTGCAGAAATGACTCTTACTTCTTTATCTCTGATTTCTTCATTGATTTGGGTTGTTTCCTTGCTAATACCAAAACACCTCCTGAAATAATTAAAGCGTGAACGAAATTTCCGTTCACGCTAAAAGACACAACAATAGTGTTGAGAAGTCTAAAAGGTATTGTACCAAACAATATTCTCGTTTGGTGAGAACGGAAATGTTCTGCTTTGTTGCTCAAATATAATACCAACAACTTTTCAGTTTGTCAATACTTTTTTTAAAATTATTGAATAAATTCAACCTCAGTGTCCTCCTCGCCGCCATCTACAATGATATCGTCATCAACAATATCACTCTCGGTAGTCGGTTCTTCGGTTGTAGGAGGTGACGTCGGCTCCGGTGTAGGTACAGGTGCCGGCGGTGTGTATTCACCGTAGCAGTAAATAACTACACGTAAGGTTGCGCTTATTCTTCTGTCCTCAGGTAAATCTTCCCAGTTTTCAGTATCCTCCGGGTAATAAACAATACCTGAAACCTTGTTGGATTGCTCTTGTGTATGTGCTACACCGCTTACAACGGTTTCAACGTATTTAAAGCCCTTATCCGTAAGTGTTTTTAACGCCTTTGTTGCATCCTCACCTACTAAATCCGGAACTAATAATCCGTCGCTTACCTTAAGAGTTATTGAACGCTGATTTATAGAGGAAACTACAGTACCCTGCGGTAAATCCTGCCCTATAACAGTACCCTTTTCCTGGTCGCTGTCCTCATAAACAGTTTCTATTTTAAGCACCTTTTTATAGTTTTCGTCATTTTTGATTTCATCAATGCTCATACCTCTGAAATCAGGCAAGGTAATCGTAATAAAATCCTCATCTGTTGCTTCGGTCTCTATTGATGAAGAAGGCTCTGTTGTTGAGTCCTCCTCATTTTTGTTGCTAAAGCCCTTAATACCGAGTATAACAGCAATAAGAATTGCAAGACAGACAAGTACACTTACCACAAACGTAATAAGTGTGCTTTTTCTCACACCTCTTTTTTGCGGAACGTAGTCGTCCTCCTCTAAGGGCTCCTCTTCCTCCTCAGGCTCATCGTCAAGCTCGACGTTGTTGCGACGGTATGAAGCCATTGAAGAATATGCCTCTGCTGCATTTACCGCAGCGTTAGGTGAGGCTGAAAGGTCATCCCTGAGGAATTCTATATTTTCTGTTCTGTCCTCGGGAAGAATTTGCAACGCGTTTACTAAGGCATTTATAACGTAAGCAGGTATAATTTCTGCAAATTTACCGGGAATCATGAGCTTGTCGTTAGCGGCTCTTGAAACAGAGTTCATAGGCGTGCTGCCTACAAGCACCCTGTAAAGAACGGTTGCGAAGCCGTAAACGTCCGTCCACGGACCTAACTCACCGTCTGCAGCGTATTGCTCAATTGCAGCGTAGCCGTCTGCTAACTCCAAAGGTAATCTGCCGCCTTTGAATCTTACGTCGTCTATGCTGTGCTCGGTGATTTTCACCTTGCCGTCAAAGTCAACAATAAGAGAATTCGGTGAAATCGCACCGTGAATTATACCCTTACCGTGAAGCACCTCTAAAGCGGACAGTACAGGCATTAAAAGAACTCTTGCCTCTTCCCAGGAAACGTAGCCCTGCTCGTTTTCAAGCAAATAATCTCTGAGGGTTTTACCCTCACCCGTATATTCTGTTATAGCATAGGCTGTGCCTAAGTCCTCAAACACGTCTAAAACAGGCACAATTGCAGAGCACTCCGTAATGCTTTTAAGAGTATTCCAGAGTTTTGTGAACTTTGCCTTTGCATCAATAAAAGCTGCCGCTCTGCCCACGTTTACAAGGCAGTAGTTGTCGTCACCGCGAGATACCTCTCCCTCAGGGAAGCATTCACGAATCATAACAGGCGTTTTGTTGTCTAAATCGAAGCCGTAATAGGTAGAGCCGTCACCGTTTGTTGAAATCTTTTTTCCAACAAGATATTTACCGCCTACAACTGTTTTAAGCGGTAAAAACGGCGCAGCCTGAACCTCGGCGCTTTCATTACTGCAATAAGGGCAAACATTGTTGCTGCCGATTCTTCTCATACAGCGCAAACAAAGTTTTTCTTTTTCCATTATTGATTTTCACCCTTTATTATTCAAAATCAGGTCTTGGTTCGTCACCTAAATTGAGTGCGTCGTGAATACTTTGTCTTAAGGTTCTTATATCGTTCACACTTCTTGTGAGTGTGTCGTCGGTATCTTTAATTACCTTTTCAACGTAAGCGCTTGCATTTCTGCGCATATCGTTTGACCAGCGCTCAGCCTTATCCATAATTTCATTTGCTTTTTCCTTTGAAGCGTTGATAAGTGCGTTTGACTCATCCTTAGCCTGCTGCATAATAGCTAAAGCAGCCTCTTTTGCCTCTTTAGTGATTTGATGCTCTTCAACCATAAGGTCTGCTCTTTGACGTGCTTTGATAATAACGTCCTCAGCTGCTGCATCTGCTGCGTTAAGAATATCGCGTCTTTCAGCTGCGATTTTCTTTGCCTGGGTAATTTCTACAGGCATATTGAGTCTGATATCCTCAATAATTCTGCGAAGCTCTTCAACGTCAACTAAAAGCTTGTTCGGAACGAGAGGAAATGACTTACCTTCTTCGATTACGGTATCCATATCATTAAGCAATGTATCAATACTCATATCTTTACCAACCTTTCAATAATAAAATGTATATAAATTTTATTGTCAGCCTTGTTTAGAAAGTCGGGCAATAATATCGTCGCGTATTTGCGCGGGCACAAAGTTAGAAACATCGCCGCCTAACCTGCACACCTCTTTAACAACACTCGAGCTGAGAAACATATAATCCGCACTGGTTACCATGAAAATTGTTTCAAGCTCTGCGTTAAGCTGCTGATTTGTTAAAGCCTGACGGAATTCGTCGTCGAAGTCTGAAATAGCACGAAGACCCTTTACTACTGCCGAAGCATTTTTTTCACGGGCGTAGTCTGCCAAAAGACCTAAGTAACTGTCAACCGTTACGTTCGGCAAGTCCTTTGTGCAGCGTTTTATGAAATCCATACGCTCCTCGACGGTAAAACTACCGCTGTTTTTGTTGTAGTTTTTCATAACAACAACAATAACTTTATCGAATAATTTTGACGACCTTTTAATAATGTCAAGATGACCTATTGTAAGGGGGTCAAAGCTACCCGGACAAATTACGGTTTTACCCAAATTACTCACCCTTTCTGTAAACAGTTAAAGCAATTTTGCCGTATTTATATCTTTTGGAGGTAAAGCCCTCAAGCTCCTCAGGCAAAACCTCTTTGCTGTCTGTTTCGCAAACAATTACACCGTTTTCATTTATATGCGGTGCAATTCTTTCAATTGCCTCCTCCATAAGTCCTGCCTTATACGGCGGGTCTAAAAGAGCAATATCGTAAGTTTCTATAACTCTGTCTAAATAGCTTAATGCATCTGCACATACTGTTTTGGCAATTTCTCTGAAGCCTGTAATTTTAAGGTTTTCCTCAACAACTGCAATGGAGCTTGAGGAAGCATCTACAAACACACAGGATTCTGCGCCGCGGCTTAATGCCTCTATGCCTAATTGACCCGAGCCTGCAAAAAGGTCTATTACCTTTGCGGAGGGTACGTCAAACTGAATTATATTAAAAATAGATTCTTTAACCTTATCTGTTGTAGGTCTTACACTGTCACCCTCAAGAGTCATAAGACGGCGACCTCGTTGTGAGCCTGTAATTACTCGCACAAAAACACCTCTGGGTGCAAAACCACATAGTTTCGCATATTAAAATATAATCACTATATTATTGCATTTTTAGGGTGTTTTGTCAAGTTTTATAACAACAAAAAGCAGAAAGCGGAGTAATGCACCTCGTTTTCTGCTTTGTTTCATTATTTTGTGTTAAATTTCTATTTTTAATATAATTCAAAATCCCACTCAGGCTCCCCGCCTTTTTTCATTTCTTCATTCCAATTACAGAAAATTTCAAAATGCTCGTCACTTAAAAACATTTTTAAGTATTCACCAAAATTCGGTGAAAGCTCCATTTCCTTTAAATCTTCTATACTTGCAAAGAAAACCTCACCCTCGTCAGATTTATCTATCAATGTACCCTCAAAATCGTTTGTTTTATAAAAATGCACAAAATATTTATCGTTAGTGTCGGTGTTGTGCCAATGCATCATACCGCAGTATTTAAGATTACGAACGGTAAGTCCTGTTTCTTCTTTTGCCTCTCTTACTGCGCTGTTGTAAATACTCTCACCATTTTCAACGTGACCACCGGGGAACGTGCATCCACACCAGTACTTAATTCTTCTTTGCACTACAACCTCCCCGGTTTCAGGGTTTTGTATCATAATCATATTAGTTAATTCAACTTTTGACATAGTTTATTCTCCATGAAACGTCTTAAAAATCTCACTCGCATCCGCTTTTGAAATTCCCTGCACTCTTTCAAGCTCCTCTATGCTTGCGTTTCTTATGTTATCTATCGTTTTAAAATTCACTATAAGGCTTTTTGCTTTTTTCTCGCCTATACCTTTGATTTGTGTAAGTGAATTTCCCAAAGCCGATTTCGTGTGCTTTTTGCGGTGATATTCAACTGAAAAACGGTGGACCTCATCCTGAATTTGTGTAACAAGAGAAAACGCCTTGCGCTTTGAATTAAATTCAATTCTGCCGCCGCTTGTGGAAATTGCAGAGGTGCGGTGCTTGTTATCCTTAACCATACCGAAAAGCGGAATTTCTAAATTGAATTCCTTTAGCAACGGAAGCACGGCATTAACCTGCCCCTTGCCGCCGTCAAGCAAAATAAGGTCCGGTAATTTGCCGAAGCCGTACTCTTCGTTTTTTTCTTTATTGTTAAGATATTCCGTAAATCTGCGTCTTAAAACCTCTTCCATAGAGGCATAATCGTCTTGCCCCACAAAGCCTTTAACAGCAAAGCGCTTGTACGCCTTTTTGTAGGGTCTGCCATCCTTAAAAACAACCATTCCTGCAACGTTATCACTACCTGCTGTGTGAGAAATATCGTAAGCCTCAATGTACTCGGGGATGCTTTTCATACCCAGCATAAGCGCAAGCTCCTCAAGTGCATTTTTAGTTTTTTCGCCGCTTGTAAGCTTTTCTAAAAGCTTTTGGGTAGCATTATTTTTGCACATTGTTATAAGCTTTAGCTGGTCACCCTTTTGCGGAATTACTACCGAAACGTTGGTGCCGCGTTTTTCCGAAAGCCACTTTTCAACAACTTCCTTATCCTCAAGTGCGCCGTCAATTTCTATTCTTGGCGGAATTGCCCTGTTCAAGGAATAATAAGAGAGCAAAAATTCTGCCCTCATATTTTCAGCGGTACCGTTTTCCTCGAACAAAAAGTGCTCGGTATCACAAAGCTGATTATCCGAAAAGCGTAATACCGCAAAGCAGACCTTGTTTTCGACTATGCTTAAAGCAAAAACATCCTGCTCCTTATAAGTAGAGGAAACAACCTTTTGCTTTGATTTTACCTTTTCTATACCCTTTATGGTATCCCTGAACTTTGCAGCCTTTTCAAAATTCAATTCCTCGGCTGCCTGCTCCATTTCCTTTTTAAGCTTTCGCACCGTGTCCTGCGTACCTAATTTTAAAAACTCTATTGCCGCCTGCACGTTTTCGTCATACTCGGCTTCGGACACCTTGCCGGAGCACACCGCACAGCACAAATTAAGATGAGCGTTAAGACACGGTCTTTCTTTTTTTATATCCCGAGGAAAAACCTTGCTGCAGGTTGGCAGCTTATAAATTTTTTTTGCCTCATCTACCGCATTTTTTACAGAATAGCCTGCAGTGTACGGACCTAAATATTCCGCACCGTCGTCATCCTTTTGAAAAACTGCCTTTATATTACGCCACGGTCTTTTTGTAATTTTAATATAGCTGTAGCCCCTGTCATCCTTTAAAAGAATATTGTATTTGGGCATATTTTGCTTGATAAGGCTACACTCCAAAACAAGCGCTTCAAATTCGCTGTCGGTTAAAATGTAATCAAAATCCTGCACGTTTTCAACCATTTTGCGAACCTTTGGTAAATGCTTTTCTTGTGAACCGAAATATTGGGTAACTCTATTTTTCAAAGCCTTGGCTTTACCGATGTAAATAATCTCTTTGTGAGAATCACGCATTATATAAACACCGGGACTAAGCGGCAATTTGTTTGCCTTATCCTTTAACCTTTTTAATCTCTGGTCTTGCATAACTCTCACCTGCCTTCAAAATACGTTCATAAAAGCATTATACACTAACCGAGTGAAAAAATAAAGACACGTTGTGCAATTTGTTCAATTTGGATGTTGAAGGCATTTTCTTTACCCCGAAGGCGTACATAGGTACGTCGAGTGGGTAAAAAACCAACTAAAAAAGCCTGTAACTCAAAAGTTACAGGCTTTTTGTTCTGCGCCAAAATCAGCGAATTGTTAAAAATTATTCTTGGAAACCGCTGTCTACTAATGCTGCAAGAGCAGTAACAGCTTGCTCCTCATCTACACCGCCGGCAATAATGCGGATGTCTGTACCACCCATAATACCGAGAGAAAGAACACCGAGAAGGCTTTTTGCGTTTACTCTTCTTTCTTCCTTCTCAAGCCAGATTGAAGACTTGAACTCGTTAGCTTTCTGAATAAAGAAAGTAGCGGGACGTGCATGAAGACCTACCTGATTTTTAACTGTTACATCTTTAACGTACATAATAATTCTCCCACATTCAAATTAAAATTACATATATTAATTGTCTGTTTATGAGTGCAGAAATCTGCAAATCACTTACTATATTATACCACCAAATCATTTTTAGTCAACGAAAAAAGACCAACCTTTTTCCCAAAAACCAATAATTCGGATGGAATACTAAACCTTTATAAATTTAAAAGGTTTGTTTTGTGCAAGTTAACCACAATTGTCGATAGATATTATTGAACATAAACAATTATTTAACATTCTTTTTT
>JAZNET010000020.1:0-83849 GCA_045588735.1 Acutalibacteraceae bacterium
CCATCATCTTCTTCCATCTCAAGCAATTCAATTTGCCCTTCGAAATTTTTAATAATTGTATAGCAATGTTTATCGAGATCTTTATCAAATTTGGGATTATACATTCGCACTTCATTCAGCAACATAATTGATACAACACCAGAGTCCGAACAAAAACTACCAAGTTTTTTAGCTTCATCCAAACAAACAACATCAGAACCAATTTCATCCCCATTAATAGAGGTTATATAAGTCAAAATATCAAGGGTTTCAAGATTTTGACCATACTCACAGCTCTCCCAGTCTTCCTCGGAATTAATAATATACAGAGGGTCAGTAATAATCAAGTCACCTTTAAAAAACATTATTCGATCACCTTTCTTGTAATAATTTATTAATTGTTTTGGCTAATAATTACATAAAATCTAATATGTTAAACTAATTATAACACATATGAGCCATAAATTCAATCGGTAGCGAGCGTTCACCAATAAAATCAATGTGGAGCATTGTATATAATGAAATATGGCTACGCCATATGAAATAATCTTGACAGATTATGAAATATTTTGCCGTTGGCAAAATGTGAAATAAAATTCGCCTTTAACATTTGCGAAGCAAATATTTCATAGCGAAGCTATTTCATATGCGTCAGCATATTTCACTCGCCACAGGCGAATTTCATTGAAAAAGAAAGACAAGTCTTTCGACTTGTCTTTCTTTTTCTGGAGGCGACACCCAGATTTGAACTGGGGAATCAGAGTTTTGCAGACTCGTGCCTTACCACTTGGCTATGTCGCCATATTGAATTTGGATAAAAAAATGGAGCGGATGACGAGGCTCGAACTCGCTACCTCCACCTTGGCAAGGTGGCGCTCTACCAGATGAGCTACATCCGCACATTTAAATGGATGAGTCGTGAGGACGAGCTCATCCATGGTGCCTCCGGTCGGAATCGAACCAACGACACGAGGATTTTCAGTCCTCTGCTCTACCAACTGAGCTACAGAGGCAAAATAAGTGGCGACCCGGAACGGGCTCGAACCGTCGACCTCTAGCGTGACAGGCTAGCGTTCTAACCAGCTGAACTACCGGGCCACCTAATGGTGGGAACAATAGGGCTCGAACCTATGACCCTCTGCTTGTAAGGCAGATGCTCTCCCAGCTGAGCTATGCTCCCACGGCACCGTTGCACTCGCAACGATAGATAATATACACTATCGTAAAGCATTTGTCAACACTTTTTTTAAAAAAATTTGAAAAATTTCAAAAAATATTTTCAACGCATTCATTTACGATAGCTTGCATCTCAGAAAACTTGTTTTCTATGTCTGCAACGAGCTTAAATTGTGTTCTTGCACGAACTAAATTGTGCTCCGGATATTCAGTTTTAAAATACACGTCACCATTAATAAAATCGGCTAAAAATCTCATTCCGCACTCTAATGTAAGAAGCTTTGATGCGAATGGTAAGTATTTGATTTCATTTTCTGTAAGCGCACTTCCTGCTGCCTCAAGGTAGCCTTCAACGTACACTTTGAAAAGCTCTAAATCCAATGAGATTTTTGAAAGGTCTTTTTCATCCTCCGCGCCGGTATTTGCGCCAAAGCGTATGCTGTCACCAAAGTCGTAAAGAGAGCTGCCGGGCATAACCGTGTCAAGGTCTACAACGCAAAGCGGTTTGTTTGTCGTTTTATCAAAAAGCACATTGTTAAGCTTTGTGTCATTATGTGTAACCCTTAACGGAAGCTCACCTTTTTCTAACAAAGAGGTAAGCACGGAGCAGTCTGCCTCACGGTCTAAAACAAACTGTATTTCCGGCTCTGCTTCACATTTTCTGCCTGATTTATTTTCTTGTACGGCTACCTTAAAATCATTAAATCTTGATGCTGTATTGTGGAAATTAGGAATTGTATCCTTAAGAGTTTCAATAGGATAATCTGCTAACTGCTTTTGGAAGTTACCGAAAGCAATTGCAGCCATTTTAAAGTCTTCCTTTGAAGAAACTCCGTCCAAGGAATATGAATCGTCCACAAAGTTATAAACTCTCCAGTGGCCGCCATCCTCTGCTACCACGTAGTTTTTTCCTTCTTTGGTTTTAAAAACAGTTAAAACCTCTCTGTTAACGTCGCCGTTTTCACTTGCTATTTTCTTTTTAATATGCTCTGTAATACCCACAACGTTTTCCATAACTGCAACAGGATTTTTAAACACGTTGTGATTTATCCATTGAAGAAGGTATTTTTCCACGGCTCCGTTCTCCAATAAATATTCTACTACAAAGGTGTCGTTAATATGACCTACAGTAATAGGTTTTATTTCCTTAATTTCACCCTTGAAGCCGTATTCGTTTAAAATACCGCACAATTTATTATATAATACATTTTCCATTCTTGAGTCCTCCCAAGTTAAATATACTTTTTAATTACTTTAATTGCCTCGGGCAAATCGTTTTCAAAGTTTTCTGTTCTTGCTTCAATAGTGCAAGTTTCACAGCCTGCTTTTTTTAAGGCTTCAAAAAATCTTTCGTAAATCTCGTAAACCTCTTCTGCGGCATTTTCGTTGGGGAAAATACGCGTACCGACCTCTGCAACGTGAGCGTGCTTTATTTTACCGTAAAACTCCCCTATTCCGTCAATATCATCGTCATTATTATAAACGTGGAACAGGTCTGCGAGGCCATAAACGTGCTTAAAGCCTGCTTTTTCCGCAAACTCTACGCCATCTCTTACTGTATGTATCATAGAGGTTTCAGTAAAGCTTAACGGCTCTATTACTATGTTAACGTTGTACCTTTCGGCAATTGGTGAAGCAATGTCCTTTAAAAAGCGCACCAAATCCTCGTTTGCTTTTTCAGGTGAATAATCCTTGTTAAAGCTTCTTGCTTTGCCGCTACCGAAAACAACGGATTCAACCCCTAATTTTTGAGCTCTTGAAAAGCCTTTTTCCAAAAATTCAGTAAGTGCTTTTGAGTCTACCTTGTCACCGACAACGTTTAAATCACCCGGTAAAAAGTGATTTGCAGAAAGCACGGGTAAGCCTAACGCTCTTACACTCTCGCAAAAAGCGTTAAAATCTGCCTCCGGCGCTAAAGCAATATCTGTAAAATCTGTTTCACCAAAGTCAAGTCCGCATTTTTTTGCAAGCTCATATTTTTTAAAATCGCCATAGCCTAAGCAAGCACCTAATTTCATATAAATTCACCCTTTGTAATAAAGTAGATACATCAAACTCCAAGCATTTCTTCTGCATTTTTAAGCTGTGTTTCGGTAATTTCTCCACCGCCGGTTATACGGGCAATTTCGTATTTTCTGCCCTCAAAATCAAGTGGTGTTACGTTTGTATAGGTTTTACCGTTTATTGCAGATTTTTCAATGAGATAATGGTTATCGGCAAGGACCGCAAGCTGTGCTAAGTGTGTTACGCAAATAACCTGCTTGCCACAGGAAACCTGCTTTAATTTTTGAGCAACCTTTGTTGCAGCACGTCCGCTTACGCCCGTGTCAACCTCGTCAAAAATCATTGTAGAGATTTCATCCTTATCTGAAAGAACGTTTTTTAGTGCTAACATAATTCTTGAAAGCTCACCACCGCTTGCAATTTTTGCAATTGGCTTAGGTGGCTCACCTACGTTGGCACTAATTAAAAATTCTGCTGAATCCATACCATTCTGACAAAGCTCAACCTCATTAAATTGAACGTTAAACTGCACGCTTGGCATATCAAGAAAGCGTAATTCCTCCATTACATTTTTCTCAAAACTAACGGCACTGCTTTTTCTGCTTTCGGAAAGTGCTTTTGCTGTTTTTTCGGCTTTCGAAAGAATTGCTTCTCGCTCGATTTTTAACGCATCAAGCGTTTCTTCGGATGAGGTAAGAGAAGCAAGTTTTTCTTCCGCCTTACTTAAAAACAATAGCATTTCCTCTTCAGTTGAGCCGTACTTTTTGCTCAAGCGGTAGTAGAGGTCTAACCTTTCCTCTATTGCTTCAAGGTCAGCTCTTGTGTACTCACCCTCACCGCCGCTAAAACGCACCGTATCAGACAAATCATTTAATTCGTAGTAAATATCATTTAACTTTTGTGAAAGAGTCTCTGCTTCCTTTGAGTAAACAGAAACTGATGAAAGAGCCTTTTGAGCCCCTAAAACAAGCTCTACGGCACCCGAAAAGCCTTCCCCGCCGGAAAGTGCATCATTTGCGTTTCTGAAGCCTTCGCTTATTTTTTCAATATTTAAAATTTCTGTACGCTTCGCTTTCAGGTCATCCCATTCACCCGGCGTAATTTCCGCCTTCTGAAGCTCATCTATCTGAAAAGTAAGAACGTCTATCTGACGAGCCTTTTCGGCTTCATCTGTCATAAGTGCTTTAATTTTGCTTGTTATTTCGCAAAGCGCTGAATAGGAAGCCCGGTATTCACTTAAAAGCTCGTTGTTTTCTGCAACCGCATCTAAATAGCCGAGATGTGTTTCACTGTCTAACAGCTCACGATTATCCTGCTGACCATGAATACTTATAAGCGTGTTACCTATTTCTCTGAGAGTTGAAACAGTTGCAATAGCGTTGTTTACTCTGCAAATATTCTTTTCAGGGGTTATTGTTCTTGTAATTAAAAGAGAAGCATCCTCATTTTGCGGCAAGCCTAACTCCAGCAATTTTTCGTTTGTTTTTTCACCAACATATGAAAACAGCGCAGAAACCTCGGCTTCTGTTTCCCCCGTTCTTATAAGCTCGCGGGAGGTACGAAAGCCAAGCACAGCGTTAATTGAATCGAGTATAATAGATTTACCTGCACCCGTTTCACCGGTAAGCACGTTAAAGCCCTTTGAAAACTCGATTTCTGCATTCTCTATAATAGCAATGTTTCTGATTTTTAAAACAGAAAGCATAGTAAGCCCTACCTTAGTTTTTAATCATTCTTTTGAGTGCTGCTGCAACTCCCTGTGCTTCATCTGTTGTGCGACAAAGCATAAAAATAGTGTCATCACCTGCAATTGTACCAACAACCTCGGTAACGTTCATTGAGTCTATTGCAGCGCAGGCGGCCTGAGCTAAGCCGGGAATACACTTAATAACACAAATATTGCCTGCGTAATCCACCTTAAGTAAGGAGCCCGAGAAAAGCGCCTTGAACATATCTGTATAGCTTGTTGTATTGTTGCTTTCTACAGAATAACGGTAAACGCCGTTAGGACCTAAGGTTTTTAAAAGTCTTAATTCCTTTACGTCTCTTGAAACAGTTGCCTGAGTAACCTTGTAGCCCCTTTCAAGCAATAATTCAAGCAGCTCGTCCTGTGTGCCGATATCCTGCTGTTCAATTAAGTCGAGAATCAACTTATGCCTTGTCTTTTTCAAAAGAAACACCCTTTCAAATTAGTTGGAGATTTTTTTATTTAATATATCAATAAAAGTATCTTTTTTTACTTTTATAAATTCTGCTTTTTGCGGGGAGTTTTCGATTTTTACGGTTGCGCCCTGCGGAATAGGTATTGCATCCTCACCGTCACAAGAAAGCACGGCATCCCCTGAATTGTCGTGAAGAATTTCCAGAACCGAATCCGGTCTTAAAACCACGGAACGCGAAAACACACTGTGACAGCAAACCGGCGTTACGAGCATACTGTCAATTTGCGGCTCTATTATAGGACCGCCTGCCGAAAGCGAATATGCTGTTGAGCCTGTTGGTGTTGATACAATTACACCGTCTGCTAAATAATCCATTAAAGCTGCTCCGTTACAAGCAATTGACAGTTTTACGATTCTTATTTTTCCGCTTCTTGAAACCACGGCATCATTCAAACAGTTTGACTTATAAAGCTCGTTTCCTGCGGAATCAAAAATTGTAGCAGTGAGCATCATTCGTTTTTCTGTTTCATACTCACCGTTAACAACCTTTTTCAAAAGTGAAAGCTCTGTATTTTCGAGACCTGCCAAATACGCCAGCTTACCTGCATTAATGCACAAAAGAGGCTTACTTTTAAGTGCCGATGCCTTTGCTGATTTTATGAAAGTACCATCACCGCCAACTGTAACGACAATTTCACAATTCTCCATTTCGGCTTCAAGATTACAAAAATTTATGTAAGCGGCTTCTTCAAAGCAGTCTTTAAATTCCTTGTCCAAAAACACGGTTACGTTTAAGCCCTGCAGCTCCTTTAAAAGCTGTTTTGTAACGTTTGGTGCGTTTTGCCTTGTCATATTAGGTATTAACGCTATTTTCACTTAATCACTCCTTTTTATCAAGTGCCTCGTGAGAAATTTTTGCGAGCTCCTTTGCATAAGCTACGTATTCCTCGCAATTTGTTATTTCAGTTGTCTTCTTTAAAAAAATCAGATACTCTATATTGCCCTCGGGACCCTTTACAGGTGAGAATGAAAGCCCCGAAACCTCAAATTTTTGCTGAGCGGCAAAGCTCACAATGTTTTCAATTACCTCAGTATGCACGTTAACATCACGTACAACGCCTTTTTTACCGACCTTTTCTCTGCCTGCTTCAAACTGTGGCTTTATTAAGCACACCGCCTGACCGCCATCCTTTAAAAGCTCGTACATAACAGGTAAAATAATCTTCAGCGAAATGAAAGAAACATCTACAGAAGCAAAATCTATATTTTCGGGAATTTGCTCGTGTGTTACGTAGCGGAAATTAGTTCTTTCCATATTTACTACACGTTCGTCACTTCTTAATTTCCAGGCAAGCTGACCGTAACCGACATCAATAGAATAAACCTTTTTGGCTCCGTTTTGCAGCATACAGTCAGTAAAGCCGCCTGTTGATGCCCCAATATCCATACAAACACAATCGGTTAACGCAATGGGGAATTCCTGCATTGCCTTTTCAAGCTTTAAACCGCCACGGCTTACGTATTTCAACGTACTACCGCGCACCTCTACAACATCATCTGCCTTAACGTCGCGCCCTGCCTTTAATTCCTTTTGGTCGTTTACGTAAACTATGCCGGACATAATAAGCGCTTTTGCCTTTTCGCGGCTCTCCGTAAAGCCCTTTTCAACTAAATATAAATCGAGTCTTACCTTTTTATCACTCATTATTACTGACCTTTCCGCAGTCCTTTAAAATAACGTTGCACATACCTTCACAGTCCAGCTGATACTCGTGTAATATTTGGCTTACAGTACCCTGCTTTACGAAGCAGTTTGAAAATGCAACCAGCTTAAAGCTTGGTGTTAAGCCTTTTTCAAGAATATAGCTGCCGAAGGTTTCGCCTATACCGCCGTTTTTAATACCCTCTTCAAAGAAATACACGCTTTTTACGTTTTCTAATTCCTCATAAACAGTTGTACAAACAGGGATAATTTCATTAAGCTTAATAACCTTTAGAGAAACACCCTTTGCTTTGAGCTCCTTGTAGGCTTTTGCAGCCTCACCGAAAATTCTTCCGTAGGTAACAAGTGCGATTTCTGCATTTTTATCACCGTAAATATCGTAAGAATTACCCGTTATTTCAAAATCGTCAGGACAATACGGCTCACTTCCTCTGGGGTACCTTACGACAACAGGGGTTGTTGAATGGTAAAGTGCCGAAACAAAATCCTTTTTTAGCTCAGCATAATATGCAGGTGAATAAACCAAAACGTTCGGCACACCGTTAAACATTGCGGCATCATAAATACCGTTATGTGTTTCACCGTCATCACCAACAACGCCGGCTCTATCTACCGCAATAATCATTCTGCCCTGCTGAAGAGCAAAATCGTGCATTATCTGGTCGTAGCACCTTTGTAAAAAGGTTGAATACACAACAAAAACAGGCACCATACCGTTTTTGGAAAGTCCGAGCGCATACGGCACGGCGTGTTCCTCTGCAATACCTACGTCAAAAAATCTGTCGGTATATTCTAAAGAGAATTGTTGAAGGCCCGTACCCAAGGACATAGCTGCAGTAATAGCGCAAATACGCTTATCCTTTGCAGCCTGATTATAAAGAAACTCACCGAACACCTCTGAAAAATTATCGTTCGTATGCTTTTCGACACCCTTTTCAACCTCAAAGGGTGCTACGCCGTGATATTGTGTCGGATTTTCTTCAGCAGGCAAATAGCCCTTGCCCTTAATAGTATTTATATGCAGAAGCACCGGATGTTTAAGGTTTTTAGCACCCTCAAGCGCTTCGCAAAGATGTGAAATATTATGACCGTCAATGGGTCCCATATAGCGAACGCCTAAATCCTCAAAAAGATTACTGCCGTATATAATATTTTTAATATCTGTCTTAGTTTTTAAAATTTTATTTGCAAGCTTTTTTCCTACAAACGGAATTTTAGAAATAATTCTCTCCGCCAGGGATTTAAACTTAAAATACTCCTTTGTAGAGCGCATTACGGCAAGCCTTTTTGCAAGGTTACCAACATTTTTGGATATGGACATACCATTGTCGTTAAGAATAATAATAAGGTTAGTATCCTTTAGACCTCTTGTGTTATTGAGTGCCTCGTAAACAAGACCGCCCGTGAGCGCACCGTCACCTAAAACGGCAATTGCACAGTCCTTTTTGCCGCCAACCTTGTTTGCAGCCGCAATACCCATTGCAGTAGAAACAGAAACGCTGCTGTGACCGCTGAAAACAATATCATGCTCGCTTTCATTCGGCCTTGAAAAGCCTGAAATACCATCCTTTTGACGCAAGGTTTTAAATTCGTTGTATCTGCCGGTTAAAAGCTTGTGTGTATAAATTTGATGCCCTACGTCCCATATAATTTTATCGTTAGGAGAATTAAATACTCTGTGAAGCGCAATGGTAAGCTCAACAGCACCTAAATTTGATGCTAAATGACCGCCGTTTTGCGAAACCGTTGAGACAATAACATCCCTGACCTCCTCAGCTAACTGAGGAAGCTGCTTTTCATCAAGATTTTTTACATCCTGAGGAGATTTAATTTTCTCTAACAATTCGTGGTTCATAAAAATCAATACTCTCTGTTTTGAAGATAATTTGCGTACTCTTTAATAGCCTCGTTATTCGGAAAAGCATCTAACGCCGTCAGTGCCTCTTGTGTAAGCTTCTTCACAAGCTCCTCGCACCTTTCAACGCCTAAAAGTGTAACGTAGGTAGATTTATTATTTTCAGTATCGCTACCCGTCATTTTACCAAGCTTTTCGAGTGAGCTTGTTACGTCAAGAACGTCATCCTTTATTTGGAATGCAAGACCTAATTTTGTACCGAAGGTCTTTGCTGCATCAATCAATGTATCGTCTGCACCTGCAGCAATACAGCCTAAAGCACATGCTACAGAAATAAGGCAGCCCGTTTTAAGCTCATCCATAAGCTGAAGAGTCTCAAAATCCGCATCAGGATTATTTTCATTCTGAAGGTCGATAACCTGACCGCCTATCATACCGCGCGGGCCTGCATATACGGAAAGCTCATTTATAGCCTTTACGGCAGCTTCTGCACTGTAAAGTCCCGCTAAAGACCAGACAGAAATTCTTTCAAATGCAGCAGTTAAAAGCCCGTCACCTGCCAAAAGCGCAAAAGCCTCTCCGTAAACCTTATGGTTAGAGGGCTTTCCTCTGCGGAAGTCATCGTTATCCATACAAGGCAAATCGTCGTGAATTAACGAATAGGTATGGATAAACTCAACAGCCTCTGCCATTGGCATTGCTTTTAAAACATCATCCCTACCGCAAGCGTTATAAAATAAAAGTGTTAAGAGCGGTCTTACTCGTTTTCCGCCGTTTTTAACGCTGTACTCCATAGAATCAAAAAGAATTTTATACTGCGGCAGTGAGCTTTCAAAATATTTATAAAGATTTTCTTCAATGAGTGAAGAATACTCCTGAATTTTATTGTGCATATTACTCACCCTTAATAAGTGCTGAAATTTTTTGTTCTGCAGAATCAAGATATTTTGTACAATTACCTAAAATCTCCGTACCCTCGGAAAAGAGCTTCAAGCTTTCATCTATGGAAAGCTCGCCGTCCTCTAATAATTTAGTAATTTCTTCTAATCTTCTAACAGCCTGCTCATAGCTTTGTTCCATATTCAACTACCTCTCACTTCGTTAACGGTTGCGAAAAGCTCGCCGTCCTTAACTACTACCTTTATATTGTCCCCTGCTGCCACTTGCTTTACGCTTGTGACGGGTGATAAGTCTTTATAAGAAATTGCATAGCCCCTTGAAAGCACCTCCAACGGACTCAAAGCGTTCAATTTGCTTGCTAAAACGGATATTTTAGCCTTTTCGTTATTTAGTTTTAACAGCATAGAATTTATAAGCTTTTCATTTAAATTCACAAGTTCTGTACGCGAATTAAGAATTTTATTTGCCGGGCTTAAAAGATTCAGTTGTTTTTCTGTATTTATTAAAAACTCTCGCTCTGCGTTTATTCTATTCTTAATTAAAACCGCTAAATGCTGCTTTAAGCCGAGTAAGCCCGCTTTAAGTTCAAAAACATCCGGCACGGCAACCTCTGCCGCGGCAGATGGAGTCGGAGCACGTAAATCGGCAACAAAATCTGCAATAGTAAAATCTGTTTCGTGACCTACCGCAGAAATCACGGGAATATTTGAAGCAAAAATAGCTCTTGCGACAATTTCCTCATTAAATGCCCACAAATCCTCTAACGAGCCGCCGCCCCTGCCGACAATTAAAACGTCGCAGGCGTTTTTTTTGTTAAAAAGCTGTATGCCCTTTGCAATTTCGGGAGCAGCAGAAGCACCCTGAACCGCAACCGGATAAAAAACTATTTCTGCTACAGGATACCTTCTTTTAAGAACTGAAAAAATATCCCTTACAGCGGCACCGTCAGGTGCAGTCATTACACCGATTTTTTGCGGAAATCCGGGCAAAGGCTTTTTATGCTCAGCATTAAAAAGACCTTCGTTCTGAAGTTTTTCCTTTAATTGCTCGAAGGCTAAATTCAGTGCACCTAAGCCGTCGGGCTGCATATCTGTAATATAAAACTGATAAGAGCCGTCCTTATTATAAAGCGAAACGCTGCCAAAAATTATAACCTTCATACCGTTTTCAGGTACAAACCTAATTCTGTTAGCATAGGACGAAAACATTACCGCTTTAATTGCGCCGCCTCCATCCTTAATAGTCATATACATATGTCCGCTGTAATGGTTTTTGAAATTTGAAATTTCACCCGTTACAAAAACGTTTTTTAAATTCGGCTCATTATCTAAAAGTGTTTTAACATAATTATTCAATTCAGTAACAGTTAATACAGTTGGTGAAACAGACTGCATTTACTCACCTACTTATTTTGAAAATTTATTTTTGTAAGCACCGCAATACCCGCTGCATTGTCACAAGAAAATTCCGGTGCGGCAAAATTCGCAGAAAAGCGTGTAGAAATAATATCCTTTATAATTGTGTTGGACATTACTCCACCCGCAAACACTAACGGCAGCTCCCCGTATTTTTCAAAAATATGGCTTACCATTGCCGACAAGGAATCTGCAATATAACAAAAAAGAAATTTTGCAACGTCCTCACGCGCTTCACCGTTCTCAAGCATTTTAAGGCACTTGTTTTCAAGCCCAGAAAGAGAGCAATCACCGTTATAAAGCTTAATTTTATTATTGTACACTTTATTACTTTCAAGCGCTATTTTTTCCAGCTCTTTTCCGCAAGGAAAGTTAAAGCCCATTTTCACACCGATTCTATCTACAGCTTGACCCGCCTTTAAATCGTTGGAGGAAGCGATTGGTGTAATTTTTAATTCCCCATCGGAGTTTTCACAAAGAACGGCATCCGTTGTGCCACCCGAAACGTGAAACGCTATAAACTTTTCGTTCAGAAGCTCTAATTTGTTTGAGGAATACAGTGCAGCCGCTACGTGACCCTGCTGATGCGAAAACCTGAAAAGCGGAATGTTAAGCATTTGCGATAAGGCTTCCGCGAGGCTTTCGCCAACTAAAAAGCAAGGCATATAAGAGCCTTTTTCTGTTGTGGGTGCACAAGAAACACCTATTGCAGAGGGTGTTTCCTCGGCATTTTTAAGTAAAGCACCTAAAAGCTGTGGATAAGCCTTGGTATGGTGAAAAACCGCATCACTTTGTCGCAAGCCCCTTTCACCCGGCTTAACCGGCAAAAGCTGCTTTTGCTGAAAAACTGTACCGTCCTCATTGTACAAAGCAACTGAGGTTGTGTAGTTACTTGTATCTATACCTAAAAAAAGACTCATTTTGATTTTTTGATAATCGAAGACAAAATGCCGTTGATAAACGAAGCGTCCTCTTCAGTAGCATAAGTTTTAGCAATCTCTACCGCTTCGTTAGCACTTACACCTACCGGCACGTCTTTATTGTAAAGAATTTCTGCCACAGCAAGACGTAAAACCGCAAGTGATACCCTTGGAATTCTTTGCAAAGTCCAACCAACAAGATTTTCTGCTATAGCTTCATCTATTGCCTGAAGATTATCCTCAACAAGCTTTAAAAGTGCACTTGCAAAGCCGTTAACCTTAACTAAGCCACACTCCTCTGCGCCATCAATAATCTCCTGAAAGCTTGCTGACTCGTTAAAGCTTTTTTCAAATATTACGGCAAATGCCTGTTCTCTTGCTTCGTGTCTTGTCATAACTACACCTCGTTTATATTTTCTAATATTACATTATAACACAAAAAAACTTTTTTCGCAACAACTTCAGCTTTTATTTTGTATAAAAATACATGATTTTTTTGTATAAAAATACATAAAACAAGACAAAAAAAGAGCAGGAAAAACCTGCTCTTTTTAGTTTTAAATCAATAAATAAAATCAGAATATACTGCTGTGTCTGTAACTGTACCTGTTGCTGTTTTATCTGCAGCAATTGCAAAGCCGAACACGCCTAAATCGTAAGTAACAACACAGTCGTATTGTGCGGTCTGTGTTACGGAAACAACCTTGCCGGTTTTTGGCATATAAACAATTTCTAACGTACAGTCGTGGTATAAAAGATTAACGTCCTTAATAGTTGTTAAGCCACTCTGACGAGCTACAAGCTTTTCTTTGATTTCTTCCTTGTCCACTACAGGGAACATTGCACTTGTAAAGCTTTCCGGTGTTTTTGAATCTGCAGGTGTAACCGCAGGATTTTCTTCGTTCCTGAGAACAATTGTAATTTTAACGGAGCCGTCACTCTGCTCTGCCTTTTCAACCTTTCTGATTGCTTCAGAAGCATTTTTATCAGAAAGTAAGCAGGCGTAATCTGTATTTTCAAGTAAGAAAAGTGACATATCGGAGAATTTTGCAGAAACAATTGGTGCTGCTTCTGCATCTGCCTGGCTTACGAAATAGCCCGGATAATTCTTTTCAACGCTGCCTAAAACAAGCTTCGCGCTGTCATCCTTTTCCATAGTTCTGTACTGAACCTTTGTAAAGCCCGGTTTAATAGCATTAGCTGCATTTACAACCTTTTTGTATGTATTAAGAACAGCCTTTTTCTCCTTTATCATCGCAGGAGAATCAGTTAACGGTTCTGTTGTAGTAGGCTTTGTTGTAGTTGTAGTAGCCGGAGCTTCCGTTGTGCCCTGTGCTGTTTCAGGAGCCTTTGTAGCCTCTTGAGTTGTAGGAGCTGCTGTAGTAGGTGCTGCTGTTGTGCCCTGAACGTCTAAGCTTGCAGAGGTTGTATCCGGTTGGAAAATCTGCTCGAAAACGTTTTGGTTGTTGTTATTGTTATTATTGTTGTTATTCTGAGTGCTTGAGCTTGTAAAAGCTGCTGCTCTTGCCTTTAAAGCACCGGGAATTGCCGCAAGCCTTAAAATGCTTGAAGAAAACATTGTGAAGACAAGGCTGCAAACAAACAATGCTACAAGAGCCTTAAACACACCTGATGAGGTAAAGCCTTTAATTGCAGCCTCAAGCTCTGCTCTGTCCTGAGGAGACTGAACAGCCTTTTCTTTTTTCACCTTAGGCGCCTTTTCTTTTTTTACTTTAGGTGCTTTTTCTTTTTTTATTTTATTTTTCATAAAAGTATAACCCCTTTCGATTAGACCGAGCACAACACCGACCTAAAGAGTTCACAAAATTATTCAACTTATTTTACACAATTTTTATTAAAAAGTCAACACAAAGTTCGCATTATTTTTGTATTTATATTTATATAAATATTTTTGTATAAAATATCCAAAGAAAAGACCATATTTTAGCAAAAATAAACATTGCAAGAAAGTACAAAAATTTGTATAATACAATGGTAAGATTGTGCAACTATGTATTGTTGTATAGTCACATCTATTACAAAGGAGATATTTCTTATGAAAAAAAGCAAACTTACTAAAGTGCTTGCTATTGTACTTGCTCTTACTCTTGTTTTTTCAACAGTTGGTGCAACTACCGCAAGTGCAGCCTCACTTACAGCACCAATGACACTTGCTGCAGGTGAAGGAAACATTTTAACAAGTTTTCTTGACACACTTTTAAGAATTGTGTTTGACTGGTTTGCAAACCTCTTCCCTAACGGACCCGGCTTTGCTCAAAAGGATGATACAAACACAGATGTTGAAGAATTTTATGCAGGTACTACAGGCAAATTCAAAACTGCCCCTGCTAATAACGCTCAATGGCATTTAGGTTATGCAAACGCAAGCCTTATTCCCGATGACGTTACAAACGGTGAATATTTTATAGGCGGTTACATTGCTCCTGAAAATGCATTCACAAACGTTGTTGAAGGCGTTATTGACGATATGATGGTAAGATGTGTCGCTCTTAAAGATGGCGTTACAGGCGAAACCGTGCTTTTCGGTACAATTGACTGTATCGGTATTACAAACGGCGACATTCGTGACATTCGTGCATTACTTAAAGATTATGCAGCAGCAAACAACATTGTTTCAATAAACATTGCTTCTACACACTGCCACAGCTGTATTGATACTGAAGGTCTTTGGACAAACAACCTTGTAAAGCTTCTTCAGAACGGTATTAACAGCGGTACACAAAACGGCAATGACTTACAGCAAGGTACTAACCCTGAATATATGGCATTCCTTAAGCAAAAGGTTGCAGATGCTTTAAAGGCTGCTGTTGAAGATATGAAGCCGGGTACACTCACATTTGCTCAGAAGGATATTGGCGAGGAATATTTCAACAATAAAAACAGACCTTCATCTGATACAATTATGTCACAGCTTAACAGGTTTGTTTTCACTCCGGATGACGCAAGCTTCCGTCCTACAATGATTATTAACATTGCTGCTCACCCTGACGTTGCCGGTCTTCCTACATCATCTAACTCAGGTAGAGAAATTTCCGGTGACTACGTTTACTATTGCGGTGAATTGCTTGACAAAGCAGGTTACAACTTCATGTTCTTTAACGGTGCTATTGCAGGTATTTACATGAGCCGCGGTATTACCGGTGACGGCGTTGATACTCCTAAGAGATACCACGAATCAATGCGCTACGGCTACGAAATCGCAAGATTAGCTATCGCTTTAACAATGACAGAGGAAGAAATCAAGGCTGACCCGCTTCTTAACTGTGCTGATGAAATCGAAAAGTACGGCTACGGCGTTGTTGGTGAAAAGAGAAGCGATTATACTCTTTGGTACAAAACCTACACATATGCTTCTGCAACAGATGAAAACGGTGAGCCATACGAGCAAATTGCTTCAATTGACAGTTGGTCCCCTGTTACTGAGTCCGTTGTTGAGCCTTACCTTAACTTAGCTCTTAAGAGAGTTGAGGTTGTTGTTTCTAACGACCTTATTCAGGCTATTGGTAAGCTTAACATGGCTAACTACGACGTATTTGAAAGCAAGGACGTTCACGGCAAAAAGATTTATACAACCTTCACAGAGGTTGGCTACATAGAATTCGGCAGCAAGTTCAAGGCTGTAATGCTTCCTGGTGAAATTTGTCAGGACCTTATTGTTGGCGGTTCTTCAGTTGAAATGGGTGTTACAGGCGAGCCTTTCACACACAGTATTGTTAAAGATATTTTCGGCGACGGTACAATGTGCTTCGGTATTATGAATGACGCTATTGGTTACGTTGTTCCTGATAACGACTACACAATGGGTGACCCAGCTAACCATTACCACGAGCTTATCTCTCTTGGTCAATACGTTGCTTCAGGTCTTATGGATGGTCTTGAAGAGCTTAAAGCGGAAATTGACGCAAGATAATTTTTAAAACAAAACAATTGGTACAATCGTGTTAAATGATTGTACCAATTTTACTGAATGGAGTGTTTATATTATGTTAAAGGTTGCAGTTGTAGGTGTCGGCGGAATTAGCGGCGCACACATCCCTGCTTGGGAAGAAATAAAAGAGGTAGAGCTTGTTGCTCTTTGCGACATTCGTCAGGAGCGTTTGGATAATTACCCTAAAAAAAGGCATTACAACGATTTTAAAGAAATGCTTGAAAAAGAGGAAATAGATATTTTAGATATTTGTCTCCCCACCTATCTTCACGCCGATTATGCAATTATGGCAATGGAAAAAGGCATTAACGTTATTTGTGAAAAGCCGATTTCTTTAAAGGAAGAGGATGTAGAAAGAGTTTACTCTACCGCAAAGAAAAATAACGTTAAGTTTATGATTGCACAGGTTTTAAGATTCTGGCCTGAATATGAGGTGTTAAAGGAGATTTTTGACACTAAAAAATACGGCAAGCTTCTTTCAGGTACTATGACTCGTCTTGGCTGCTACCCCCGTTGGAGCTGGGATGGATGGATGATGGACGAAAAAAGAAGCGGTCTTACTCCGTTTGATTTACACATTCACGACCTTGACTTTATGGTTTACGCCTTTGGCGCACCTAAAAAGGTTGCTCACCAATTCCGCTCCAAGCTCCCCGACCAGGATTTTATAAGCGTTACTTACGATTTTGGCGATTTTTCAATCAATTCCGAAGCATCCTGGTACGCTACAAGCTACCCCTTCACCGCAGAATTCCGTTTTCAATTTGAAAACGCTGTTGTTGCAAATGAAAACGGTAAGATGATGATTTATTTAAGAGATGATGAAAAAATAGACTTATCTAACACTGCTGAAGGTGACACCGGTGATATTAACTTACCGAAAAGCGATGCTTATGCAAACGAGATTAAGTATTTTCTTGATTGCGTAATTAACGACAAGCCGGTTGACAAGGTAAAAAGCGACGAGCTTCTTGCTGTTTTAAAGCTTTTAAATAACCTTTAATAGTAAAACAAATATAGAAAGGTTCTGTCCTTAAGTGTTTCAACAAGCTCAAGGACAGAACCTTTTATTATCTTACATTACGTTTACTTTGATTGACCATAGTAAGCATTTGCTCCGTGCTTGCGAAGATAATGCTTATTAAGCAGATTTCTGTTTATTTTCTCAACGTCAGGATTTATAAGCCTGGTGTTAAAATTCATATTTGCCACTTCTTCAAGCACAACAGCATTATGAACTGCGTTAAAAGCATCTGTTCCCCAAGAAAACGGACCGTGATTTTTAACGAGAACACCCGGTATATCGTCAGGGTTAATACCTCTATTTTCAAACACCTCAGCTATAACGTTACCTGTTTCCGCCTCATAATCACCTTTTATCTCGGCAGCAGTCAACTCTCTTGTACAAGGAATTTCGCCGTAAAAATAATCGGAATGAGTTGTACCTAACGGAATAATGCCTTTTCCTGCCTGAGCAAAGGAGGTTGCCATTCTTGAGTGAGTATGAACAATACCGCCAATGTTTTTGAAAGCTCTGTAAAGGACAAGGTGTGTTGGTGTATCGCTTGAGGGGTTTTTGTCACCCTCTACAACGTTCCCTGTGTCTAAATCCACAACTACCATATCATCAGGCGTCATTACGTCGTACTCAACACCCGAAGGCTTTATAACCATTACATTTTTAAAGCGGTCCACCGCAGAAACATTACCCCAGGTAAACGTAACAAGGTTATACTTTGGTAAAAGCATATTAGCCTCATAAACCTGTTTTTTTAAATCCTTAAACATTTAAATCACCTTATTTTGATAATAAATCAAGCACCTTTAAGTTTTGTTCAAATGCTGCAATTTCTGTACCTTCATCTATAACCACAAGCTCTGTATTTGTAAGCTTTGCAAATAATCTGACGTCATCTACAGTAAGGCTTGTTGAAACGACAGCGTGGTGTGCACCGCCTGCATAAATCCAAGCTGCTGCCCCCGTTTCAAAGTCAGGCTTTAATTTCCACATAAGCCTTGCAACAGGTAATTTAGGCATTTCCTCCGGCTGCTTTACAAGCTCTATTTTTGCACAAATGAGACGGAATCTGTTACCTAAATCTACTAAAGAAACAGCTATACCCTCACCCTTTATACCGTCAAACACAAGTCTTGCAGGTGCTTCCTTGCCGCCAATTGAAAGCGGATGCACCTGAATTTTAGGCTTATTCTCCGCAAACACAGGTGAAACCTCTAACATATGAGAAGCAAGCTCAAGCTCTTCACCAAAGGTTAAGTCATAGGTGTAATCCTCGGTAAAGCCGGTTGCACCGTTTCTGCCCTCTGCCATTTTTGCAAGAACCGCTCCTAATGCCGATGTTTTGTAGTCACCCTCAGGACCAAAGCCGATACCGTTTTTCATTATGTTTTGCACAGCAAGACCCGGCAACTGCTTTAAGCCGTGTAAATCCTCAAAGGTATCTGTAAAAGCACTTACGTTGTTCTTTTCAAGGAAGCGTTCAAGCGCAACCTCGTATTTTGCCTGTTCCTTAACGGCTTCAACGTTTTCCGTATCCATTTCGTAGCAAGCATTATATTCTGCAAGCTTTGCTTCGATTTCCGACTCAGTAACGTTGTTGATAATATCTACTAAATCACCTATTCCGTAGTAGTTAACACTCCAGCCGAAATGAATTTCCGTTTCTACTCTGTCACCATCTGTAACAGCAACGTCGCGCATATTGTTACCGAACATGGCAACGCGCATACCCTTTGAAAAGGCTACAGCCCTGGCTACCTGTGCAAATGCTTTGATTTTTTCAAGCACGTTTTCGTTTTTGTAATAGCCTACTACAACCTCTCTGTTTATTTTAAGACGTGTACAAATAAAGCCAAACTCCCTGTCACCGTGAGCAGATTGGTTAAGATTCATAAACTCCATATCTATGCTGCCATAGGGAAGTTTTTCATTAAATTGCGTATGTAAATGGAGCATAGGCTTCCTGAGGCTCTGTAACGCTCTAATCCACATTTTAGCAGGTGAAAAGGTATGCATCCACATAATAACGCCTACACAGTCCGCAGCCTCATTTACCGCGGCACAAGCAGCCTCAGCCTCAGCAGCGTTTCTTATAATAGGCAACGGCTTAACCTCAACCACAGGGCTTAACTTACTGCTTAAATATTCAGCCATAGCAAAACCGTCCTGCTCTGCCTGCTTTAAGGTTTCATCTCCGTATAAATCTTGACTACCAATTAAAAAATAAAGCTTTTCCATAACCTTAGCTCCTTAAAAAAAGTTTAGCTTTCTAAACTGAATTATAACACAAACAACTGCGAATGTCTACAAATAAAACATAAGCCGAGGTTTTTAATTTTTCATATAAAAAGCACCTCAAATAATTGTATTATTGAATTATTTGTGATATAATTTTTTCATATATAACTCAAAAAGGAGTTTTTCTATGCAGCCTTTAGTTAGCGTTGTTGTTGCAACCTACCGCCGTGATGAAATACTACAAAGAGCTCTTGTTTCTATTGCAAATCAAACCTACAAGAGCTTTGAGATTATTTTAGTTGATGATAATGACGATATAGAATGGAATTCACGTGTTGGTAACATTGTAAGTGAATTTAAAAAGAAATACCCCGAGGTAGCTATTAAATATATTGTCAACTCGCCTAACTTAGGCTCTGCTAAAACAAGGAACGTAGGAATTGATGCTGCGAGCGGTGAGCTTGTCACCTTTCTTGATGATGACGATATTTATTTACCCGAAAACCTTGAAAAGCAGGTTGAAAATATGTTAGCCGAGGCTGCGGACTTTGGTATTTCGGATTTAGATTTATATTATGAGGATGAAACACTTTGCGAAAGAAGAATACGAAGCTTTATTACCTCTACAGAAAAAGCTGACCTCATAAGATACCACTTAATGTACCATTTAGCGGGTACTGATACAATGATTTTTAAAAGAGAATACCTTGAAAAAATCGGTAAATTTGACCCTATTGATATTGGTGATGAGTTCTACCTTATGTTCAAGGCAATTGAAAACGGTGGTAAATTTACTTACATGAAGGGTTGCTACGTTAAAGCCTACGTTCATCGTGGCGAGGGCGGACTTTCAAGCGGCGACGGAAAAATCGAGGGTGAAAACAAGCTTCACGAATTCAAACTAAAGCATTTTAATACACTCAGCAAAAACGACCAAAATTACATTATAACGAGACATTTTTCCGTTATTGCATTTGCAGAGCTCAGAAGAAGGCACTACCCTGCTTTTGCAAAAAATGCTTTGAAGGCGTTTTTCATCTCACCGGTTAACTGTTTAAAAATCCTTAAGGAGCATTCATAACAAATGAAAATTGAAGTTTTAGTTGCAACTATGCATCAGCAAGACACAGCTTTGATTGAAAAAATGAATCTTGAAACTGATGCTATAATAATAAACCAGACTGACAAGCACGAATTTAAAGAGGTTACCTTAAACGAAAACAAAATTCGTTTTTATTCTTTTAATGAACGCGGTGTCGGTCTTAGCAGAAACTCTGCTTTAATGCGCTCTGATGCTGATATTTGCATTCTTGCGGATGATGATATGGTATTTTGCGACGGATACGCAGAGGCTGTAAAAAAAGCCTTTGATGAAAACAAGGATGCCGATTTAATTATTTTTAACCTTATAGAAGAAAATAAATCTCAAAACAGAGAAAATACAACATCAACAAAAATCAATATTTTTAATTATATGAATTACGGAGCTGCAAGAATTGCATTCAGACGAAAAAGTGTAACCTACAACGGAATTACGTTTAACCTGAATTTTGGCGGAGGCACTGCACACTCAAGCGGTGAGGATACGCTGTTTTTAAGTGATTGCTTAAAAAAGGGCTTAAAAATAGTAGCCGTACCACAAAGCATTGCAAAGCTTAATGATGAACGCGAATCCACCTGGTTTAAGGGCTACGATGAAAAATACTTTTTTGACAAAGGTATTGTTTTAGCTCTTGCTCACCCCGTTTTAGCAAAGCCTTTTTCATTATATTTAACCTTAAGACACAACGAATATAAGGAAAGCGGCATGAGCAAAGCACAAATTTACAAGGAAATTTGTAAAGGCATCAGCTTCATAAAAAATAACAACTATAAAAAATAAGGTGATTATATTATGAACAGCAATTTAAAAAAGCGTAGTCTATATTTAGTTACAGGCGTTTTCGCTATGCTTTTTTCAGGCGTACTTTACGCCTGGTCAATTTTAAAAATACCGTTTAAAGAAAGCTTTAACTGGAGTGATTCTACACTTGCTTTTAACTTTACCCTTACAATGTGCTTTTTTTGCTTGGGGGCTTTTTTTGGCAGCTTGATATGCAAAAAGGCTGGGGTTAAAGCAACACTTATTATTTCGGGCTTACTTGTTGGTGCAGGCTTTATTTCTACAGGTCTTTTAACCGCTGACACGCCTTCCCTGCTTTACCTTACGTATGCAGTTTTAGCAGGCAGCGGAATAGGAATTGCTTACAACGTTATTGTTTCTTCTGTATGTGCGTGGTTTCCTGATAAAAAGGGCTTTTGCTCCGGTTGCCTTATGATGGGCTTTGGTGTGAGCACCTTGCTTTTAGGCAACGTTATAAGTATTCTTTTTGAAAACAAGGCTATTGGCTTTAGCAAGACCTACATAATATTAGGTGCTGTTATAGGTGCGGTTATTATTCTTTCGGCGCTTATTTTAAAGCGTCCCGACAGCACGGTTACCTTCCCTGCACCTAAAGGTAAAAAATCAACTGCAAAGGAAAGCTTTGAAACGCGTGATTTTACCACAAAGGAAATGCTTAAAAGCTTTACCTTTTGGCGCGCATTTGTCTGCATGGCGTTTATTACCGCTGTTGGCAACACAGTTATAAGCTTTGCAAGAGATTTAATGCTTTCGGTTGATGCAATTCCCAGCCTTGCAACTACGCTTGTTGGCGTGCTTTCTGTATTTAACGGAATAGGAAGAATTTTAACAGGTGCCCTTTACGACGCCTTAGGCAGAAGAACTACAATGCTTTCTGCAAATGCTTTAACAATTGTAGCGGCAGGCGTAACGCTTGCAGGTGTATTTGCTCACTCCTTACCGCTTTGTATTGTAGGACTTTGTCTTACGGGTATTTCTTACGGCTCTTGCCCTACGGTTACCTCGGCTTTTTCCGCTTCGTTTTACGGTCAAAAGTACTTTTCAACAAACTACAGCATAACAAACTTTAATTTAATAGTTGCTTCCTTTATTGCAACCCTCAGCAACTCCTTGCTTATTTCAACCGGCAGCTACACAGCCCCCTTCATTTTACTGCTTGTGCTTGCGCTTGCCGCTATGGGGCTTAACGTAAGCATTAAAAGACCGTAGATTAAAAAAAACAAAAAACAAAAGTCAGTCAAGCTTTACTTGACTGACTTTTTTATTACTTATTAAGCTCTTTTTCAAGAAGTTCTCTGATAATTGCAGGGTCACCGTTACCCTTCAACTCTCTCATAATACAACCAAACAAGGACTGCATTGCTTTTGTTTTACCACCCTTGTAATCTGCAACGACCTTGTCGTTTTCTGCAATAACCTTGCAAACAGTTTCAAGAATGAAGCCTTCATCAATTTTTTGGTTGAGTGAGTTTTCCTCACAGAAAGCATCTACGTCTACGTCCTTTTCCAAAACTGCGGAAAGCACCTTTTTACCTGCTGCACGAGTAATTTCGCCTGCTTCTACAAGCTTAATGATTCTTGCAAGCTTTTCAGGGGCAATTTCAAGACTTGTCATTTCAAGACGCTTCATAATACCCATACACTCTGTAAGAATCCAGCTTGCAACTGTTTTCGGACTGCAATCAAGAGCAACAACGCTGTCAAATACCTCTGAAAGCTTTCTGTCAGATGAAAGCACGGAAGCCTCTTTTGCTGCTATGCCCATTGCCTCGTAACGCTCGTTTTTCTCATCTGTTGTTGCAGGCATACTTGCTTTAATTTCATTAAGCCATGCATCATCGATGATAATAGGCATAAGGTTCGGGTCAGGGAAATATCTGTAATCGGCTGCTGTTTCCTTATTTCTCATTGGGAAGGTTCTTCTCTTAACGTCATCCCAACGGCGTGTTTCCTGCACGAGCATTTCTGTATGTCTTTCAATAGCATCTATATGACGAACCTTTTCAAATTCAATAGCTGCTTTAATTTCAGAAAGTGAGCTCATATTCTTAATTTCTGAACGAACTCCGAACTCCTCAGAGCCCTCAGGACGAACAGAGATGTTTACGTCGCATCTCATAGCACCCTCTTCACACTCTGAAATGCCTGCGAATTGAAGGTTTGATTTGAGCTTTTTAAGATATTCAATAACCTCGTCTGAGGAACGGAAATCAGGGCGGCTTACAATTTCAATAAGCGGAACGCTTGTTCTGTTATAGTCCACAAAGGAAGTGTTTGTAGCATCATCGTGAACAAGCTTACCTGCGTCCTCTTCAACGTGTATTTGCTTAATGCCGATTGTTCTTTCGCCAACCTTAACGCTACCGTCTACACAAACAGGGTTAAACCACTGTGTAATTTGGTATGCACAAGGAAGGTCAGGATAATAGTAACTCTTCTTGTCGAAGGTGGTATATTGATTTATTTTACAATTGAGCATAAAGCCCGCTTTAACTGCAAGCTCAATAGCGTGCTTGTTTGTAACCGGAAGCATACCCGGCATACCGCAGCAAGCAGGACAAACGCAATCGTTTGGCTCCTTTGGACTGGAATGGCCGCCGCAAGCACAGAAAAGCTTTGAATCGGTTGAAAGCTCAACGTGAGTTTCCAAGCCTATAACAAGTTCGTATTTCATAGTTACGCCTCCATCCTTTCAATGCTGTTTGCAACGCTCAAAAGAACGTTTTCCTTGTGAGCAGCCGCAATTAACTGTACACCGCCTGTTACCAAAGCAGGTAAACCGGTAATGCTTGAGAGTGCTGTGTAAGCGCTCTCCTCGTAAACCTTATCAAATGCCTCGAGAGCATCATAGGCATTAAACTCAAATGTGCTGCAGGCAGGTGCAAGAATTACGTTGTATTTTGCAAGTAATTCATTTACTGCATCGCAAACAACCCTTCTCATACGAAGAGATTTGTCGTAGCATTTGTCGTATTTATCCTTAGCAAGAACAGCAGAGCCGTAAAGAATTGTTGCTTTAGTAAGGAAGCCGAATGCCTCTGTACGGCTCTTTACGTAAAGTTCATCAATATTTTTATACTCAGGTGTTCTGTAGCCGTATTTTACACGGTCAAATCTTGAAAGATTGTTACAGGTTTCTGCAGACATGAGAATCTGCCAAGCAGTTTTTGCCTGATTTACAAGGCTGAAGGATACGGTTTCAACCGTTACTCCGACAGAAGCAAGCTTTTTAACGTATTCGTCTACCTTAGCCTTAACGTCAGCACTTGCTGAGTCGTAAAGCTCTTTTATAAGACAAACCTTTGCGCCTGCCACGTTTTCTGCTACTGAATACTCGTAGGACTTTTGAGGAAGGCTTGTGCCATCCTTTGAGTCGTGACCTGAAATGACAGTAAGAATTTCCTTTAAAGCCTCGGCATTTTTTGCTGTTACGCCAATTTGCTCACCCGAGCAAGCAGCAGCAATAACACCGTAACGTGAAACTGTACCGTAGGTTGGCTTTATAAAATCCACACCTGAAACGGCTGCGGCACGTCTTGGTGCACCGTTGAGGTCTACGCTTAAGGCTGCAAAAGCCTCACCTGCTGCAACTAAAGAAGCGGCAGCACCCTCAAGCTTACCCTCTGCCTTACCATAGCAAGAGGTTTCACCCAATAAATCGAGTCCGAATTCGCCAACGTTTGTTTTACCTGAAATTTTGTAGCCTGCATTTTCAAGTCTTACAACAGCCTCTGCTGAGAATAAAGGCTTAAACTGTTCAAGCATTTTTGAGCCTGCTGTTGCAGGAACGTCTTTTACAAGAATTGTATCGTCAACCGCAATTTTACCTGCGTCGCTAATTTTAGTAATATACTTCACTTCTGTCACCTCACTTTACAAGTCTTGGAACCTGCCAGCTGTCATCTGTGCTTTGTGGGGCACCGCTGAGCAAATCCTTACGTTCAAAAGGCTGTTCTCTTTTATCGTTTCTTAAAACGTTAGTCATTGGCATTACGTATACCATTGGCTCAACCTTTTCTGTATCTGTCTTTTCGAGCTCTGATTCATTTTTTTCCATTGAATCAAAGATTTTCTGCATTCTTTTCTTTTCGTCATCCTTAAGGCTTAACTCGTTAACCTGCTCAAGGTCAGAAAGTCTTTTTTCCTTTGACTGAACGGTTTGCTTTGAGGAATTAACCATTGCAGAGAATGCAGATTCGTCTGCATCAGTACCGGAAACCTCTACACTGCCGCCCTTGCCGCGGATGCTAACGTTTGCCTCGAAGAGCTGAAGCTCTGTTACCGGGCTTGGAGCACCGAGCATTTGGTCTTGTGCAGTACCGTCAAGCGGGAATGCTATAACGTCTCTGATAGTTTCTGTATCTGCAAGAAGCATAACGATTCTGTCTACACCGGGTGCCATACCTGCATGCGGAGGTGCACCGAATTGGAATGCATTGTAAAGAGCACTAAAGCGCTTTTCAACCTCTTCCTCAGTATAGCCTGCAATCTCAAATGCCTTGCGCATTATTTCAGGACTGTGGTTTCTTACAGCACCTGAAGCTAATTCAATACCGTTACAAACAAGGTCGTATTGGTAAGCAAGAATTTCTGTCGGATCCTTTGTTTCAAGAGCCTCAAGACCACCCTGCGGCATAGAGAATGGGTTGTGTGTGAATATAATTTTATCGGTTGTTTCGTCGTGCTCGTACATTGGGAAGTCAACAACAAAGCAGAATTCAAAGGAATCCTTGTTGATTAACTCTAATTCCTCGCCAAGCCAGGTACGAATAACACCTGCGTTTTTGTCTGCAACGTCTGAAAGAGTATCACAAATAAAGAAGATAGTTTCGCCCTCTTTAACGCCTGTAAGCTCAACGATTTCTTTCTTTTCTTCATCTGTCATAACCTTGCTTATAGGGTCATCCTTAAAGCCGTAATTTTTTGCATCAAGCAAAGTAATATGTGCAAGACCTGCCATTTTTGCCTGCTTTGTTGCAAAGTTAAGAGATTTGTCAAAGAACCATCTTTCGTTTTTGCACGGCGCAACAATTGCACGAACAAATTTATTCATAAACGGCTTAAAGTTTACTCTTTTAAACATATCTGTAAGGTCGCAAATTACAAGTGGGTTGCGAAGGTCGGGTTTATCTGAGCCGTACTTTGCCATTGATTCTGCATAAGGAATTCTTCTGAATGGAGAAGCAGAGACAGGTTTATTAGTAAAGGTTTTGAAAATGTTGCTTACAACATCCTCACAAACCTCAAGAACCTCATCCTGAGTAGAGAAAGCCATTTCGAAGTCGAGCTGATAGAATTCACCCGGTGAACGGTCAGCACGAGCATCCTCATCTCTGAAGCAAGGTGCTATTTGGTAATATTTGTCAAAGCCGGACACCATAAGAAGCTGCTTGAATTGCTGTGGTGCCTGTGGGAGTGCGTAGAACTTACCCGGGTGCTTACGTGAAGGCACGAGGAAATCTCTTGCACCCTCCGGTGAAGAAGCTGTAAGAATTGGTGTTTGAATATCCAAAAAGCCTCTTTCGTCCATAAGCTTACGCATGTGGCTTATAACCTTTGAACGTAAAATTATATTATTATGAAGAGCTGAATTTCTTAAATCTAAAAATCTGTGCTTAAGACGGATATTTTCATTTGTGTCATTTGAGCCGATTTCAAAAGGAAGGTCTCTGCTACAAACGCCGAGTACCTCAAGAGTTTCTGCAACAAGCTCAACAAGACCTGTATCTATTTTAGGGTTAACAGTGCTTTCGTCACGCTTGGTAACAACACCCTTTACTGTTAATACAGTTTCCTTGCTGACACCCTTAATAAGATTTTCGTCGTGTACAACAACCTGTGTTACGCCCGTTTCATCGCGTAAATCCACAAAAAGCACGCCGCCGTGGTCACGAATAACGTCTACCCAGCCTGCAAGTTCAATCGTCATACCAATGTGGTCTTCTCTTATTTCGTTACAACGATGAGTTCTGTACATACTAATACCTCCATCTGTTTATTAACTATAATAATATGATTTTATAATATGCTTTAAAAAATAAAAAATCCCGGGAATTACTATTAAATAATTCCCGGGACGAGTATTTTTAACCCGCGGTGCCACCCGTATTGATACAAATGTACCCACTCTTTATATTTAATTCAAGCAAAAACGAAGTGTTGCCGTACTTACTACTCACCTGAAGTGTACTTTCAGCCCACGATACACTCTCTCTTTCAGGCTTTCCAAAAAAGCCGGGTCTTCCCGATAATAATATCAAAAAGCGTTAGATTTGTCAACAAAAAAATGAAATTAACTTAACAAAAATACGCTTGACTAATTATTTTTGCGTTATTATTATATAAATATAAATAAAATCAGGAAACGAGGACTGATTATGAGTAAAAACAAAATTTTAATTATTCTTACCGGCGGCACGATTTGTTCAACAGAAAATGAAAACGGTGAAAGAACCTCTACTGCCGAAAAAGCACAGACAAAGATTGTTTCTTTTTTTAAATCAGGCAGTTCCCCTTTTAAGGACGTTAATTTTGACGTTAAAATGCCGCTTGATATTTTAAGCGAAAATATGACGCTTAATACTTGGAACAGATTATTGAGCGAATTTAAAAGCATAAATAACTACGAAGCTTTTGACGGAATAATTATCCTTCACGGCACAGACACCTTAGCATACTCTGCGGCCTTGCTTTCAATGACGCTTACACACCTTAATTTGCCCGTTATTCTGGTTTCAAGCCAATTACCGCTTGATAACCCCTTAAACAACGGAAACGCAAACTTTAAGGCTGCTGTAGAGCTTATAATGAACGGAATAAAGCCAAACGTTTACGCTGTTTACAAAAATAGTGATGAAAAGCTGTACCTTCATTACGGAGCACACCTTGAGCAATGCAGAAATTTTTCGGATGATTTTTTCAGCAAAACGCAAAAGGAAATAGAAAACCCGGAAAATGCAAGCTGCGAGGGAACAAGCTTTAAGGAAGGCAGCAATATATTAAACGAGCTGAACAGCTTGTACAAAAACGTTTTGTGTATATCCCCTTTTGTTGGCAACAACTACGATTGCTACAAGCTTGACGACGTTTGCGCGGTTGTACACTACACCTACCACACAGAAGCCGTTTGTGTTGAAAGAAGCAAAAAGCAGGGTGAATTTTCCGAGCAATCTATTCTGCATTTTACAAACAGATGCAATGCTAATAACACAGATTTATTTTTAGCACCCTGCAACCCCGAGGCTTACGCTTATGAATCAACGGGTGACGCTTTAGAAAACGGTGCACGCGCCATAAGCAATATGACTAGAGAAACGGCTTACGTAAAGACACTTATTGGCTGCTCGTTAGGGCTTAAGGGTGACAAGTTGGAAGAATTTATAAACCATGACGTAAACAATGAGCATTTATAAAAAGCAATACCTTAAAAGCATTGTAACATAATAGTAAAAAGCGGAGTGAAAATTCACTCCGCTTTTATTTACCGTTATTTAAAACATAGCTCCCATCATTACCATGCCGAGAAGAGAAGAAATTATAGCGCAAACCTCTCCTATTATGCTCAACACAAGACCAGTCATTTTACCGGTCGCTTTATATTCTTTGATACCCAATACAATACCTATTATTGACGTTATATGACCTATAAGAGCAAATATCCAAGCCGTTATAATACCAATAATACCGAGTATCATAGAAGTTTGAGTTTTCTTAACCGGTTGCACAGGGGTGCCCATAGGCATTTGGTAGCCCATTGGCATTTGGTTGTTCATTGGCATTTGCTGTTGAATTGGTTGAGCCGGTGCCGGCGGTACTACCTGACAGCCGCAATTAACACAAACAACCGCTGCATCATCCATTTCGAAACCACAGTTACCACAAAATTTTGACATTTAAATCACCTTTCTTTTTATAATTAACTCCATGTAAACTATAACATTTTCTAATTGATTAGTCAAGCAAAACCTTAGAAGCGGTTAAAATTGGGAAATTATGAAGAATTGCAGGCTTTAAATAACTATGTATAAAATTTCATTGACAGAGGTTTCCGTTTATACTATAATGGCGTGGTTGCAAAATTCTTATTTGTGTGGGTGATTACTTGAAGGTACTCAGGTTTATAAAAAAGAATATTGTTTTTTGTATTGCGGCTTTGGCAGCCTTTACCACCTGCTTTTTTGTGCCGCCGGACAAGGAATATTTAAGCTATTTTGACTGGAAAACGCTCTCCTGCCTTTTTTTAACGCTGGCAGTAGTCTGCGCTTTAAGAAACATAAAATTCTTCACAATACTTGCGCGTAAGCTCGTTACGTTTGCAGGAAACCTGCGCGCACTTTTTATGCTTTTAATAGTTATAACGTTTATAGGCTCAATGATTATTGCAAACGATATGGCTCTTATAACCTTTTTGCCGCTTGGCTACTTTGCCCTTTCGGTTACAAAGCAAGAAAAATATATGGCATATCTTTTCGTGCTGCAGAATGTATCGGCAAATTTAGGCGGTATGCTCACACCCTTTGGAAACCCGCAAAACTTGTACTTATATTCCTACTTTAATATTCCTACGGGTGAATTTTGTTTTATATTGCTGCCGTCGTTTTTAATTGCAGTTGCTTTATTACTACTTGCCTGCCTTCCCGTAAAGCCCGTTAAATTCACTATAAATGACAAATTCAACGAAAAGCTTAATAAGAAAAAGGCAACGCTTTATCTCATTCTGTTTTTACTCTCCATTCTTATTGTTTTCAGAATAATTCCTTTTCAGCTTGGCCTTATAGTGATTCCGCTTATCTTGCTTTTTATAGACCGCGACTCTTTGAAAATGGTAGATTACGGACTGCTTGGCACGTTTTTCTTTTTCTTTATTTTTGCAGGAAATCTTTCCAGAATTGACGAAGTAAACACGTTGATTTCAGCCCTCTTAAAAAAGGACACGCTTATCGTTTCTGTGCTTTCCTGCCAAGTTATAAGCAACGTGCCTTCTGCAATTCTGCTTTCAAGATTTACAAGCAATTACCCTGCCTTGCTGCTTGGCGTAAACATAGGCGGAACGGGAACTCTTATTGCCTCACTTGCGAGTCTTATAACGTTTAGTGAATTTAAGATTTTGTACCCGGGAGAAACAAAAAAATACCTTGGTATTTTTACGGCGGTTAATGTAGCCTTTCTTGTTATTCTGACTGCTTGTGCAAAGATATTTTTATAAAATTGAAGATTTTGAAAATGAAACAGCGGAGTGAAAATCACTCCGTTGTTTCATTTATTTCATCAGCATAAGGAATTGATTTTGAAGCCCCCTCGCGACTGACTGTTATTGCGGATGCTTTTATTGCATAATCAATAGCATTATGGAGTGTTTCGTTTTTCGAAAGTTTTGAAACAAATGCACCTATAAATGTGTCACCTGCAGAAGTAGTATCTACTACCTCTGTTTCTATTGCAGGTTTAAACAAAACACTGTCCCCCAAATTATATGCACAACCACGTTCGCCGAGAGTTATAATTACATTTTTAATCCCCATTTGTTTTAGTTTTAAAACTGCTTTTCGGGTATTTTCTTCGTTATCCGGGTAAATACCGGTTAAACCGTGTGTTTCGTGTTCATTTGGAATAATATAATCTATTTGTGAAAAAACTTCACTTGGTAATTCTTTATAAGGTGCAGGGTTAATTATAATTTTTGTGTCGGATTTTTTTGCAATTTCACATACTTTTAAAACAGTTTCTACAGGTATTTCTAACTGCATAACACAATATTCACATTCAGCTATTAAATCGCTGTAATTTTTTATAACTTCGGGGATGAGTTTTGCGTTTGCACCAGAATCAAGAATAATAAAATTATTGCCATCTACAACTGTAATCATTGCAATTCCTGTAGGGACTTCTTCGGTTTTAAATCCTTTAAAATCAATATTATTATTCTTTAATTCATTCAATAGCAGCTCACCATTTGCATCATTACCGACACAACCACAAAATGAAACATTACCACCTAATTTTGCAATTGCTACCGCCTGATTAAGCCCTTTGCCCCCTGCATTCACTTGAAAATTACCACCTGTAAGCGTTTCGCCAAGAACAGGCATTTTTGGTGAATGTATAACCAAATCGGCATTCATACTCCCAATAACAATTATTTTATCTGACACTATAACACCGGCTTTTATAATTATAAAATTCTATTTAATTAAATATTCAAATCCCAGTATAACAACACCTAACACAACCAACACTACGCCAACTGCTCTGTTAAGGGTTTCAGGTTTTGCTTTATTTGCAAACTTAGCGGCAATTCTTGCCCATATAAATGTAAACACAATACAAAGACTCATTACGAGAATGTCAGGCGAATCTCCAAGAGAAAAGTGAGAAACAGCACCTGTTAATGCGGTAAATGTCATAATAAATACACTTGTACCAACTGCAGTTTTCAATTCATAACCGAGTACACTTGTAAGAATAAGAAGCATCATCATTCCACCGCCTGCACCAACAAAACCACAAATAAAACCAATAAATACACCACTTATTATTGAACCGACAATTTTTCTCTTTTTACTGACCGCTTCCATTTCTGCTTTGGTGGTCATTACAGGTTTTAAAATAAATTTAACGCCGAGCATAAGTGTAACAAATGTACTGAAACCACCCATAGTTTGTGAAGGCACTATGCTCGATATATAGCTTCCGACAACAGTAAATATCAATATCATTGACATCATCAGAAGTCCATTTTTCACATCAAGATTTTTATTTTTACGGTAAGTAAATGCTGACACACCACTCGCCAAAACATCAGACGCAAGAGCTATACCTACAGCAGTATAAGGATTAATTCCAAGAAAAGTAATAAGCATTGGTGTTATTACGGCGGCGGCACTCATACCGGCAAAACCGGTACCAAGTCCTGCACCCATACCGGCAAAAAATGTTACAATTATAACAATTAAAAATTCCAAAAAATCACCTCAACTTTGATATTGTATCACAATTACTTCAAAAAGTAAATTCACACAGTATAAATCTCCTTAAAATACAGATAATAACAACACAATTTGATATTAAGGAGAAGATATATATGAAAGCGACAGGAATTGTCAGACGAATTGATGATTTAGGCAGAGTTGTTATTCCTAAAGAGATTAGAAGGACTCTAAGGATTCGTGAATGAGGTCTCGGCTGTCGCCTCGGTCGGTGCTTCTGCTTCGCAGAGGTGTCCACTGGACACCCACACCCCATCACTGACAACATTGACACCCTTCGACAAGTTTTGCTTTGGCGTACATAGTTTTATGAAGAGATATAATACATAAAAGAAAGCGGAGTGAAATTCACTCCGCTGTTCTTGTATCAATCAAAAACGTATAAATCAATATCAATTTCTGTTCTTGTTGCAGTACAAAAATCCATAACTTTTAATGAAGGTGCTAAACAAGGATTGTCATTATATGAACTTAAAAATGGCACAACCTCAAGATAAAAATTGACATCGTTTTCTTTTCGTATTTGATTTAATAATTCTATTTTATCGAGTAACGGAGCAATTGTTTCTTCCATTTGTTCAGTTACAACAACATTATATTCTTCACAGATACCAAAATGCCAAGCAGAAAAACCATATTCCCTTCCAAATTTATTCTTATCTTCAGCTTTCCACGAGTCATATGGATGCAGTCCTAATTTCAATGAAATTTCATCAGGGTTAAAATCTCCTACAATACGAAAATATGTATAACACCGATTTTCATCTTTCTTGGATGACGAACTCATACTTTCACCGCCTTTAATTTATTGTATCACAACCAAATCAAAAAGTAAATATCAAGTATAAATCTCCTTGTTTTACAGATAATAGAAGTGTTATCAAGTAAAACAAAGGAGTTTTTTATATGAAAGCGACAGGAATTGTCAGACGAATTGACGATTTAGGCAGAGTTGTTATTCCTAAAGAGATTAGAAGAACTTTGAGAATCCGTGAGGGTGACCCGTTAGAAATATTTACTGCAAGCGACGGAGAGGTTATTTTTAAAAAATATTCACCTATGGGTGAGCTTTCGGAGTTTTCGGGTCAATATTCTGAGGTGCTCAGCAGGACCTCGGGTATGGGTGTTTTAATAACAGACCGTGACCACGTTATTTCTGTTTCAGGTCTTTCTAAAAAGGATTTTTTGGACAAGCGTATTTCCGGAGCGTTAGAGGAATTGATGGAAAACAGAGTAAATTACGTTAAAGCAAGCACGGACACAAAGGCGCTTTACCCTATTGAAAATTCTGATTTAGAGGCGTGCATAGCCTTCCCCATTATTGGTGCGGGTGATATTTCGGGTGCGGTAATTTTTGCGAGTGACAGCACAAAAAGCAAGCCGACCGAAACGGAGGTTAAATTAGCACAGGTTGCAGCCGCATTTTTAGGTAAGCAAATGGAAGAATGAGCATTGTGTAAAAATTAAAGGCTTCAAACTGTGCAAATCACCGAAATTTTCCAATTGAATTTTATTCCATTGATAATTGAATTCCCTTGTGGTAAAATTGAAGCGTATGGGGTCAAATGCATAAATTTGCTCCCCTACCCAATTTTATTACGAGGGGTTTTTTATGACTTCGAGAGAAGAGCGTACCGAAAAGCTTGCAAAAAACTTAGAAATTTTTGTTTGCGAGGCGCACATTTTCACCTCTGACGCCATTTTACTTGCTGACTTTTGCAAGCCTCGTCACAAGGACAAATGCTGCGACTTAGGCACAGGCAACGGTATTATTCCGTTATTGTGGTTGCGAGATTTTAAGCCTAAGGAAATTTTCGGCGTTGAATTAAGCGACTCTGCAATAGAGCTTTTCAAAAAAACTTTGAAAGAAAATAACATAGAGGATTCAGTTTCTCTTTTTCACCTTGATTTAAAAAAGATTAAAGGTGTTCTTCCTAACGAATATTTTGATTTAGTCAGCATAAACCCACCCTACAAAAAGGTTGGCACAGGCATAGTGAATGAGGAAGAGGATTACAAAAACGCCCGTCACGAATTCAACTGCACTCTTTATGATGCTGCAAAAGCGGCAAATTATCTTTTAAAATACGGTGGCAGATATTGTATGTGCCAACGCCCCGAAAGATTACCCGAGATGTTTGATGCTATGAGAAAAAACAAAATTGAGCCTAAAATTATGCGCGAGGTCATTCAAAGAAAAGGTAAGGAGCCAAGCCTTATTTTACTTGAGGGTAAAAAAGGCGCAGCTGAAGGCTTCAGAATTTTACCGCCGCTTTACATAGAAAACGAAAACGGCAGCTATTCCCCCGAAGCGGACGAGTTATTTAACGCATACAAAACTAAAGAATTATAATAAAGAAGGTTATTTTATGAATTACGACGTTGTAATTGTTGGTGCAGGCCCTGCGGGTATTTTTACCGCGCTTGAGCTTATTAAATTAGGCAGCAACAAAAAAATTGTTATAATTGAAAAAGGTAAGGCTGTTGAAAATCGCAGCTGTCCAAAGGCTAAAACACAACAATGCGTAAATTGCAAGCCTTATTGTCACATTACAACAGGCTTTTCAGGCGCAGGTGCTTTCTCTGACGGTAAGCTTTCCTTAAGCTATGAGGTTGGCGGTGACTTACCTACACTAATCGGTGAACTTTATGCTCAGGATTTAATAAATTACACAGATAAAATCTACCTTGAATTTGGTGCTGACGAGCATATTGAGGGCATAAATGCAAGCGAAGAGGTTAAGGAAATAAGAAAAAGAGCCATTCAGGCAGGCTTAAAGCTTGTGGACTGCCCTATTCGTCACCTTGGCACTGAAAAAGCGCAGACTCTTTACTATGAAATTGAAAAATACCTTCTTAGCAAGGGTGTTGAAATTATTTTCGGCTACGAATGCACCGATATTGAGATTACAGACGGCAAATGCCGCGGTGTTTATATTACAAACGGTAAGGATTCAAAGGAAATTAAGGGCGAAAAAATAGTTATTGCTACGGGTCGCCGTGGTGCAGACTGGCTTGAAAAGCTTTGCTCTGAGCACGGAATCGAGCACCAGGCAGGAACGGTTGATATTGGCGTAAGAGTAGAGGTACGAAACGAGGTTATGGAAAAGGTAAACAAGGCGCTTTACGAGTCAAAGCTTATTGGTTACCCCAAGCCGTTTAAAAATAAGGTGCGTACCTTCTGCCAAAACCCGGGCGGTTTTGTAAGCCAGGAAAACTACGACAACGATTTAGCGGTTGTTAACGGTCACTCCTACAAGGAAAAGAAATCTGACAACACAAACCTTGCTATTCTTTGCTCTCACAATTTTAACTATCCTTTTAACCAGCCAATTGAATATGCGCAAAAGGTTGGTGAATTAACAAATATGCTTGGTGCAGGACACATACTTGTACAGCGCTACGGTGATATTCTTGACGGTAAAAGAACATGGCCTAAGGAGCTTGCACAAAGCAACTTAAGACCTACCCTGCCCGATGCTGTTGCAGGTGATATTACTGCAGCCATGCCATACAGAGCAATGACAAATATTATAAACTTTATTCAAGCGGTAGACCACGTTGTACCCGGCTTTGCTTCAACAGAAACGCTGCTCTACTCACCCGAGCTTAAGTTTTACAGCAACAAAATTAAAATGGATACCAACCTTAACACAAGCGTAGACGGGCTTCACTGTCTTGGTGATTCCTCCGGCTGGACACGCGGTCTTATGATGGCATCTGTTATGGGTGTGCTTATGGGCAGAAAAATTTTTGAAAATAAATAATAAGCAACCGCCAATTATAGCAACAATAAAAAGATATAAAAAAACCTCCTATGATAGAAAGTCTATCATAGGAGGAATTTTTATTTATTAATATTTGTCATCGTAGCTGTCAAAGTTATATTCGTTTGATGAATCGTAGTTATTCATTTCCGGAATTTCCATTGTAGCTTGTGTGCTTACATCCTTTAACTGGAATGCGCCGATAACTTGTTTAAGCATTTGAGCCTGGCCTGAAAGCTCTTCAGAAGCAGAAGCACTTTCTTCACTTGTTGCAGAGTTAGTCTGAACAACAGCAGAGATTTGCTCAATACCACCCTTAAGCTGAGTAACAGCAGTTGCCTGCTCCTCAGAAGCACTTGCGATTTCGTCAATCTTAGTTGAAACGTTGTTAACCTTTTCAACAACATCTAAGAGAGAGTTAGCTGTTTCGTCTGCAATTTTTGTACCGTTTTCAATTGCTTTAATAGCACTTTCAATAAGAACCGTTGTGCTCTTTGCTGCCTCTGCAGATTTACCTGCAAGGTTTCTAACCTCGTCAGCAACAACGGCAAAGCCTTTACCTGCTGCGCCTGCTCTTGCTGCCTCAACAGCTGCGTTAAGAGCAAGAATATTTGTCTGGAATGCAATATCATCAATAGTTTTAATGATTTTGCTGATTTCGTTAGAAGTATTTGTAATGTCGTTCATAGCAAGAACCATTTCCTGCATCTGAGCATTACTTTCGTTAATACCGTTAGAAGCAATGTTTGCTTGCTCGGTTGCTTCAACCGCATTTTTAGCAGTATGGTTAATGTGTTCAGAAATTTCAACAATAGTAGCAGAAAGCTCTTCTACGCTACTTGCCTGCTCAGTAGCACCCTGTGAAAGCGCCTGTGCACCGCTTGCAACCTGGTCTGCACCGTTTGCAACCTGCTCTGAGCCCTGGTAAATCTGATACATTGTATCTGTAAGGTCAACAACGATTTTTTCAAGTGATTCAAGGAGTGGCTTGAAGCCGCCAACGTATGCCTCAGGATGCTCTGACTCAACGTTTAAGTTACCTTGAGCAATTTCTGAAAGAATTTTGCCCTGGTCGTTAACAATTGTTCTGAAGTTATTTGTAATTTTGTATGTTGCCTGGTAAACCATACCGGTTTCGTCTTGTGTTTTAACCTCTTCAACAGGAGATTCAATATCACCGTCTGCAAGAGCTTCAAGTCTTTCAGCGCAGCTTTTAAGAGGCTTAGAAATAATGTTAGCAAGAACCACGCCGTAAACAACAGCAATAACACCTACCAAGAGGATGCATGCATACATAAATAAGCGTGTTATCTCTGAACGTTCAGAAGCTTTAACCGAACCGTAATCAGCAGCTTGCTGCTTTACTTCTGTAAGCTCAAAAACACCGTCGTAAAGCGGGTCGTAAACAGGGTCAATTTTTTCTACTAACTGTGCTTGAATTTCTGCTTCATCTACCTTACCGATTTCAGCAAGAATTTCTTCAATAGCTGCACAATATGCTTGGTAGTGACCCATTGTGCTTTCGAAAAGCTCAACCTCGTTAACGATAATCTCTTCACCGTTTTCGTCAAGACCCGTTACGTTTTGCTCTACCATTAAAGGCTCTGCTAAAGCCATATATTTTTCAAAGTCTGCTTTGTAAACATCAATCTCGCCTGCTGCTTCTTTAGCAGCCTCAGGGTCTTCGAAGGAAACAGCATCATGAAGATACTCGTCTATAAGACAGAAGGATGCTAACGCCTCACCCAAATAGCCTTGAGCGGCACCGTCGTTTTTCAAAAGCTCTGAATATGTATTATCGATTGTAGTCATTGCAGAACCAACTAAGCCTGATACAATAAGTAAGAGAACTGTAACGGTAATGAATGAACTCAAAATCTTAGACCTGATGGACATTTTTGACATTACTTTTTTCATTTTTGGAATACTCCTTGTTTTTATTTATATAGTACTAAAAAAGTATTTTATATACAATATCAATATTTATCATCATAAGATGATTCATAACTTTGCGGTGCTTCATAAGAAGCGTAATCAACGAGTGAAACTTCCGATTTATCAATATCCTTAAGTTGGAAAGCACCAATAATTTGTTTGAGCATTTGTGCCTGACCTGAAAGTTCTTCTGATGCAGATGCACTTTCTTCTGAAGTTGCAGAGTTTGTCTGAACAACTGCAGAAATTTGCTCAATACCGCCTTTAAGTTGTGTAACTGCTGTTGCCTGTTCTTCTGATGCAGTTGCGATTTCGTCGATTTTAGCAGAAACATTGTTAACTTTTTCAACAACCTCTACGAGTGAGTTTGCTGTTTCGTCTGCAATCTTTGTACCGTTTTCAATTGCTTTAATAGCACTTTCAATAAGAATCGTTGTGCTTTTTGCCGCTTCTGCAGATTTACCTGCGAGGTTACGAACTTCGTCAGCAACAACTGCAAAACCTTTACCTGCCGCACCTGCTCTTGCTGCTTCAACTGCTGCGTTAAGTGCAAGAATATTGGTCTGGAATGCAATATCATCAATTGTCTTGATAATTTTACTGATTTCATTAGATGTATTAGTAATGTCATTCATAGCAAGTACCATTTCTTGCATCTGTGCATTACTTTCGTTAATACCACTTGAAGCGATATTAGCTTGTTCTGTTGCTTCAACCGCATTTTTTGCAGTATGATTTATATGTTCAGAAATTTCAACAATTGTAGCAGAAAGCTCCTCAACACTACTTGCCTGTTCAGTAGCACCTTGTGAAAGTGCCTGAGCACCACTTGCTACCTGATCAGCACCATTTGCAACTTGTTCTGAACCCTGGTAAATCTGATACATTGTATCTGTAAGATCAACAACAATTTTATTAAGAGATTCGAGAAGTGGCTTAAAGTCACCGCCGTATGCTTCAGGATGTTCTGAACCAACATTAAGATTTCCGTTTGCAATCTCTGCGAGAATGCTTCCCTGATCTTTAACTATGTACTCAAGTCGCCACTTAATATTTGCAGTAGCGTCAATCAATTCGCCAACTTCATCTTTAAGGTTAGTTGAAGGAACGTCTGATGTTAAATCACCGTCAGCCAATGCTTTAAGACGATCAGAACATTCTTTAACAGGCTTTGAAATTTTGCCGGAAATTACTGCACCAATAATAATGCCGATAACTGCAATAAGACCGATCAAACCTGCAAGTGCAATACCGGTTATGTTTGCATTAGAAAGCATTGCCTCTGCTTTAACATCACCTGTTGTTTGTTTTAACTCAACAAACTCTTCCATATTTGCATAAACTTTCTCGTAAACAGGTGCAGCTTCGTTGTTAAAACGAGCTTCTGCTGCCGCAATCGCTTGCGCAGAGCCACCGCCCTGATGTAAACCTGTTAAAATTTCTGTTAACAAATTTCTGTATATATCATGTTGTGCAACTATATCGTCGTATAATGCTCTTTCTTCTTCGGTTACTATGTAAGGCTCAAGTTCAGCCATATGTTCTTTATAAAGGTTCATATGTGCCTGCATTTGTTCACCAGCAGATTGTTTTTGCTGTGGATCTGTTGAAGAAATAGAAATTCTTGCAAATTCTTCAACACGGGTAAGTTCTGTAAGGGCTTGCCCGCCATAACCTTGCGAAAAGCCGTACTCGTGAACAAGTGTGTTCCAATTGTTCGTAATAGTAGTAAGCCCTACCGCAGTAACGGCACTACAAAGAAAAGTTAACACACCAACAAGAATAAACACCGTAAGGAGTTTTTTACGAATACTTAATTTTGCGTAAAAGTTTTTCATAACATTCGCCTTCTTTTAAGTTTTGGATTTTTCTTTTAGGTTTACGCATTACCCAAAAGCACTAATATGCCACAATGTGCATTATAGATAAATTTATTATAACAATTCTTTTTTCATTAGTCAACATATACAGTAGATTTTGTTGAACATTTTGAAAAAACATAGAATAAAAATAGCACATTACACAATTTTCAGAGTATAATGTGCTATTTTTTAATTATTCGTGGTAACTTTCCTCTCCTATTCTTCTTATAACTACCTCTACGTTAACGTTAAGATTACTGTTTTTAAAATTGTTTTGCCAATCATTTTTCATTTGGTTATATGAATTTTTATCATTCTGCAAAAGTCTTCTGCCAAAATGAAGTATATCGAAAGAATTGTTCTCCTGAATTGCTTTATAGGTATTCTGCAAACGTCTTTCAGTATCAGATTCAATATTCTTTTTGAAGATATCAACCGTTTCATTTTCTATTGGTTGAAACCTATCCCCTTCATACGCGTTCAAATCACAATACATTTTAATTTTCACTTTATAATTTACAAAACCATTTTTTACTTCAGTTTTATATTCTGTTTTACCATCAACAATTATAAATGTTGCTTTGGCACCATTTTCATCTTGAGTTACTAATGTTCCGTTTTTTAACTCACCAAGTAATTTAACAAAATTTTCAGAACTCTCACGACCTAAATAGTATGAAATTTCATTGTTGTAATTAAATACCGCAATATTCTCTACAAAGAAAGTTTTTGTTTTACCATTATTCTGCAATGTTACTGCTGGTAAAGCAACACACGCTGTTTCATCGAGAACTGTGTTTATTACATCTATGAGCCTTGTTTCAGGTGTTATTGAACTTATGGCACTCTGATTCAATATTTTTTCTAACACTTCACTTTTTGAAATATCTTTACCGATATCTGCTTTTAAAACCTCCCCGGCTTTAACATCTTTTGCAATACATACAAGAGTTATTGGTTGAGTGGTGTAATCTCTTTCAAAAAAATCAAGCACTTTTGTTATATCAGTTTTTGCAACATCTTCACTTAAAATTATTACTTTATTGTGAGTGTAAGTCGGCACATTACCTGTTTTGCTTATTATAAGTCGCAATGCTTCTGCAACAGTTTCGCCTTTTCCGGAATAAACAAGCGTCATTTCATCACCAACATTGCTTGAGTCAGCCGAAGCACTCTGCTTATTATTAAGCATTTCAATTGTAACTTCATACAAATCTCTTTCTTTATCTACTGCAATCCCCTGAATTATCATCATATCTTCAATTTCTGTTCCATAGCGTTCACAGGAACAGAAACAAAAAAACATAAAAATTACCAAGGAGAGAAGTGTGATTTTTTTAAGCAAGTTTTTCTCCCCTTTTCTTTTTTAATATCGAAAGTAAAGATATAACCGGCAAAACAACAACCAATAAAATATAAGTTACTGTAACCCAGATTTGTGATGACATAAAAGAAAAACGCGTAACACCGTTTGAAATATATATTATAAAAGCTGTTGCAATAATTCCCGTAAGGGCATTTGGCGTCCACCGTTTAATCTTTGGAAACAAATGACGAATGCAATTTGATATTATCATAATCTGCAAAGTTGTTTTTGCTACAATACAAACAGTCCAGACGGAGCTTTGTATTGATTCAAAGCGTTCTAAAACACGAAACTCCCCAACAGAGGATATTGCAAAAGCCGGAAAAAGTTGCGTGTTTGAAAACTCGCCTAATGCACCTACAACTGTAAAAGCAACAATAGTGAGTGATAATACAAGAAACAATATATATAAATAGTACCCTTTTTTTATATTTCCTTTTATATTTGAAAGAAATAATATAAGGCAGGCAGATTCCGGAAAAAACACTGAATAGGAAAATGCTTGTTTTACAAACTCGGTTTCTCCATTCATAAAAAACGGAACAATATTCACACTCTCAATATTGCTGAACGCAGAAAATACAACAACAGAAACAGAAAGTGTAACCATAATTAAAAATATTGTTGATGCTCTTGATAAAGCCCCTATATCAAGCAATGACAAAAATACTGATACTATCACTATAGAAACAATTAAGAATGTCATAGTATTTTCAGGAAACACTTCTGAACTTACAAATAAATCAAGTCTTGCAAGTGTTCTTAATAGTAATATAAAAACTAAAACAATATAAAAAAACGCAACAACATCAGAAAAAATTTTATTTCGTTTACTTATTGCACTTAAGACACTTTCACCGTTGGATTTTTTATTGAAAATAAAAGTCGGGATTATTGTTATAAGGCTCAAAACACCAAAAACACTCGGGAAAAGAATTGCATCAGTTGTGCCTAAGTCTATTACTGTTGTTGAAACAAACATAAATGCCGCTACAACAGAGCATATATACAAAAGAGAATAAAACTGGAAAGTTGTTACTTTCTTTTCAGTCATTTCTGCTCACCTACTTTATTTATATCAAATATATTTTTGCCCAATTTTTCCATACTTAATCGACTTATTGTATCTCTGAAAAGAGACTTATTATATGGCGCAAGTGGTGACAAGAAGTAAACACCGAAGTTTTCAACAGATGAAAGATTTACTATTAAAATTGCAACACCTACCATAATACCGAAAAAACCGCTTGTACCACCGATAATAATAAATAGAATTCTTAAAACTGCTATTGCGTGGTAAAGGTCAGTTTCTACAAGAGAAGTTATGGCGGTCATAGCTACAACAATAAGCATAGGTGCATCTATAAGCCCGGCAGTTACTGCGGCATCACCTATTACTAATGCACCAACTATACTAACCGCGTGACCAATAGATTTCGGTACACGAAGACCTGCTTCGCGGACAATTTCATAGATAAAATGAATAATAAGCGCTTCAACTGTCAAGGTAAACAAAGTATTGCTCTCCATAACCACGACATTGTAGAGCATTTTTTCAGGTAACAATTCCTGATGAAATAAACCTATTGCTACAAATATCCCCGGCAAGAATATACTTATTATAAATGAAATCAATCTTATGCAACGCATAAAAGTTGCGTAATATGGTCTGTTAAGATAATCATCGAAAGTTTGAAAGTTTTCTATAAACAATCTTGGCACAATTAACGCATAAGGTGTGCCATCAATCAAAATTGCAATTTTACCTTCATTGATTTTAGCACATAATGTGTCCGGTCTTTCTGTTTTACCTACCATTGTAAACATTGTTCTATGCTTGGTGTCGAGTGTTTTTCTTAAATAAGTTTCACCTAATACTGTATCCATATTAACCGAATTAAGTCTGTCTTTTACTTCTTGTAAAACCTCTTTTTTGACTTTTCCGTTCATATAACAAACTGCAACTTTTGTTTTTGTAGAAACACCGACTTCTAAAACTTCTATTTTAAAGTTGACATTTACAAGTCTTTTTCTGACTAAAGTCATATTTGTTTTTAAAATTTCAACAAAACCTTCACGCGAACCGTTTTCCTGCACTTCGTAATTTGGCTCATCTATTGAACGACCCGGAATATTTTGCATTCCCACAACTATGCATTCTTCTACACCGTCCACAAAAACAAGAACACACCCACGCAGAAGGTTTTCTATTGCCAAATCGAGATTTTTTTCAGTTTTAACCTCTGTACCGCAAATTATTTCCGAGGAAATAAACTGTAAAACATCTTTTTTCGGCAAATCACCACTAAAATGCAACATTGGTTTTGTAATACCTTCAATTATCTTTTCTGAAGATGTAAGCCCGTCGCATTTTGCAAAAACTACTTTTCTGCCACCGCAAACGCCTTCCTTTACAACAATATCAAAGCAATTAAGAAAAACATCTTTAATTATATTACCGTTTTCTAAAGCATAAAATCTGACGTTGCCGAGTTTTTCTTTTGGCAACGTATTTACGTTTATATACGGACTGCTGTTTTCACTCATAAAATCACCGTTATTTAGTATAACCTGAAATTTTCAGGTGATTATAAAAATGGTGATTTTATGCTTACTACAATTATACGTGTTGTTATTTTGTATTTATTTGTAACAATAGCAATAAGAATTATGGGGAAAAGAAACATTGGTGAATTACAACCGACGGAATTAGTTATAACGCTGTTGCTTTCCGAATTTGCCGCTGCACCCATTGAGGACAATTCCACACCGCTTATTAACAGCTTGATTCCCGTTATGATTTTAATAAGTCTTGAAATTATAAGTTCCGTAATAGCTATGAAAAGCACAAAATTCAGAAGCCTTAGCGACGGTAATGCCCTGCTTATTATTAAGGACGGCAAATTAGACCAAAAACAATTAAAAAAATTACGCTTTACGGTTGACGACGTGCTTGCAGCCCTAAGGCAAAAGGATGTTTTTGACATAAACGAGGTTGCTTTTGCAGTAATTGAAACAAACGGCACACTTTCCGTACTTTTAAAGCCGCAATTCCAGAATGCTACCAAGCAGGACGTTAAGGTAAAAGCTAAAAATGACGGCTACACCTGTCCCGTTATAATTGACGGCGTTATTATGAAAAAAAATTTATCTGTATTAAAAATAAAAAAGGATGACATTGAAAAAATTTTAAGAAACAAAAAGGTTACTAAAAGAGAGGTTTTTCTTATGAATATGGATAAAAACAAAAATGCAGAAATTATTTTAAAGGAGTAAGCCTTTATGAAAAGAATTTTTATTGCGCTCTTTTTGATTGCAGCCTCAGTTTGTATTGGTATATTTTCATTAAATAAAACCACGAGAATTTGCAGCAATATGATTTCACGAATTCAAAAAGCAACAGAAGAAGTAACGAGTATTAAAGAAAACAGCTCGCACGATAAAAGAATTGAGCTTTATAAAAGTACGCAAGCTTTAAATGATGCATGGAAAGAAAGCTCGCCTTTTCTTTATTTCTTTTTTGATACAAACAGCATAAAAAGCATTGAAATAAGCATTAAAAAAATGCCTGTCCACGTTAAAAACGGAGATTTGGATGCAACTTATTTATGCCTTGTAGACTGCCTTGAGGAATTAGAGTTTATTAAAAGCAGTGTTGCAATTGATATAGAAAATATTTTTTAAAAAACATTCTGTTGATTTTGATTTACGTCTCTTTCAACAGAATGTTTTTATTTTTTTGAAGGTGCTTGAAAAACAAAGAATATTGCTATATAATAGTAGTAATGAAATAAAAAGAGAATTATAAAAAAAGGAGTGATTTTATGATGGTTTGGGTATGGCTTGGACTTTTAGCGTTATTTGTTATTGTTGAAGCCGCTACTGCTAACCTACTTACAATCTGGTTTGCGGCAGGTGCACTTGCTGCATTTGTTTCAAGCTTCTTTGTTGAAAACATTGTAATTCAGATTGTAATCTTCGTTGTTGTTTCGCTTGCTGTGCTTATTGCATTAAGACCAATTGCAAAAAAATACACAAGAACGAAAAAACAACCCACCAACGCCGATATGTACATTAATGCTGAGGGCGTTGTTACAGAGACTATTTCAAACCTTAACGCTACCGGCACGGTAAAGGTTCGTGGCTCTGTATGGACCGCAAGGTCTTTTAATGATGAAGTTGTAATTCCCGAAAATACTGTTGTGATTGTTGAGCGTATTGAGGGAGTTAAGCTTATAGTAAAACCAAAGAATTAAAGGAGAAATTATTATGGAAGCTATTATTGCAATTCTTGTACTTTTAGTACTCGCTATTTTACTTGTTGTTGCGAACATTAAAATTGTTCCGCAGTCAAAGGCTTACGTTGTTGAGCGTTTAGGTACCTTCCACTCAACTTGGGAAACAGGCTTACACGTAAAAATACCTTTTATTGAAAAGGTCGCAAAAATTGTATCATTAAAGGAGCAGGTTGTTGACTTCCCACCACAGCCGGTTATTACAAAAGATAACGTTACAATGCAAATTGACACAGTTGTGTTCTTCCAGATTACAGACCCTAAGCTCTTTACCTATGGTGTTGAGTACCCTATTGCTGCTATTGAAAACTTAACAGCAACTACTCTTCGTAACATTATTGGTGAGCTTGAGCTTGACCACACACTCACCTCTCGTGATACCATTAACGCAAAAATCCGCGGTATTCTTGATGAAGCTACAGACCCTTGGGGTATTAAGGTTAACAGAGTTGAGCTTAAAAACATTCTTCCGCCAAAGGAAATTCAGGAAGCAATGGAAAAGCAAATGAAGGCTGAACGTGAACGTCGTGAAGCTATTCTTCGTGCAGAGGGTGAAAAGGAATCTCAGGTTCTTGTTGCACAAGGTCAAAAGGAAGCACAGATTCTTGCTGCTGAGGCTGACAAGGAAGCTAAAATTCTTGCTGCAGATGCTATTAAGGAATCTAAAATCCGTGAGGCTGAAGGTGAAGCAAGTGCTATTATTGCTGTTCAGTCTGCACAGGCAGAGGGTATTAGACTTATTAACGAGGCTGACCCATCAAAAGCATACCTTTCACTTAAGGGTATGGAAGCTTTTGAAAAGGCTGCAGACGGCAAAGCAACAAAAATTATTGTTCCTTCTGACTTACAAAGCCTTGCAGGCGTAACAGGAAGCGTTAAGGAATTTTTTAAGGACTAATAATTCAGGTACTAGCTTATAAAAAATACATCCTATCATTTGAGGTTTGTTGTAAACCCGAATGGTAGGATGTTTTTTGTTGTTTTTCTTTTTGTAATTCCGAATTATGAATTATTTTTTCATTTTTCTTTGTCGTTCTTCACAAATTTGCGCCCAGGTAGGCATTGTGTTTAAAAGCTCAGAAAGGTTGTTAAGCTCTTTTGGCACGCCAATTTTTTGCGGACAGTTCTTTTCACACAATCCACAGGAAATACACGCAAAGGGCTGTTTTTCTTCCGGGAAAGCGTCCAGGCGCATTCTTACGCTGATAGCCTTTTGTATTTTTAGTTCGTTGTAAATAGAAAGCATAAACGGAATGTTAAGTCCCATAGGACAATCCTTTAAGCAATAGCCGCAGCCTGTGCAAGGCACGGAATCCTTTAAGCCTTCGGCAATTTCTAACAGTGTATTTGCTTCGGCATCACTTAACGGCTTGTCTGTTTTAAATATTTCTATATTCTCTTTAACCTGAGAAAATTCGGACATACCGCTTAAAATCATTTTTACGTTTGGTAAATCAAGCAAAAACCTAAACGCCCATTCGACCGCAGAGGTGTTTTCTCTAAATTCCTGAAGCCTGCTTGTTGCTTTTTCAGAAAGAGAGGCTAACTTACCTCCTCTTAATGGTTCCATTACAAAAACAGGAATATTTCTTTCGGTAAGCAGCTCGTATTTTTCTTTTGCGCTTTGCAGAGTCCAATCGAGGTAATTCAATTGAATCTGACAGAACTCCATACTCTCGCCACAGTAATCTAAAAACTCCTTTAAGAGCTCTACGCTGCAATGGCAGGAAAAACCAAGGTGCTTAATTTTACCCTGCTTTTTTTGCTCCTTAAAATATTCTAAAATTCCCCACTTTTCATCCATATAAACCTTAACGGAATTTTCGTTTATATTGTGAAGGAGGTAGTAGTCAAAATAGTCTACCTTACACCTTTGCAGCTGTTCTTCAAAAACAGGTGCAGGGTCATAGGAGTCGGTAATTTGGTGCCCCGGGTATTTGTCTGCAATAACAAGACTTTCACGCGGATATTTTTTAAGAATATCACCTAAAACGGTTTCAGATTTACCTGCGTGGTAAACGTAGGCTGTATCAAAATAATTCACGCCGTTTGCTATGGCGTAATCAATCATCTTTTCTGTTTCCTCGTAATTTATAACGTCATCTGCATCTACGGGGAAACGCATACAGCCAAAGCCGAACCTTTTAATATTTTCCATTTTATTCACCTAAATACATTTTGCTTATTTGTCTTGCTCTTTCTTTAATGTCGTGTCTTAACATTTCCGGCTCAACTATTTCTACTCTGTCGCTATGCTGAAGCGCCCAGTTAATCATTTCTGACGGTGAGCAATTTACTGTTACAAACTCATCACCCGACTTGGTTTTTCTGTATTCATAACGGGAACCGAAGGTATCAAACAAAAAGGTATAGGAATACTTGTCGGACTTTGAAATATCATCCACACGAGGAAGCTCCAATATTTTAAAGGTAATATCTACAGGAGCATCACTTGCCATATTAAGATGCGAATAATGGAAGTCGTCCGTCCATTTTAAAGGTAAATTTTGCACCTCTTCCTTTTTTGTTGCTGCCGCACCCTTATTGGTGCTTGTTTTACCCTCTATTCTGACCTCGGTCATTAAATCTACGCGCCAAAGTGACATAACCTTTTTGTAGTTTTTGCCCATAAAGCTGTCCTTACAAGCAACTACGTAATATTTGCCCTTGTTTGCAACAAGGTAGTAAGGGCTTATAATCTCTTTAGTAAGGCTTTCACGCTCAAGCTTTTTCTCGCAGTCTATACCGTTGTAGTAGAAGGTTACCTTGACTTTGTTTTCAATTGCCTCTTCAATTGTTTTGATGTTGCCTCTGTAATACTCGGAATCGACAATCATTTCAGGCTCAATTTTTGAAATGCCGGAGCTTTTTTCCTCGTAGTAAATTGTGCCTAACTCCGCCTTGATTTTCTTTATAAGCTTTTTTGCTGTTTTTTCATCAATTGTATCTGAAAGAGAAATACACTCAATAATTTTGTCTAATTCTTCGTAAGAAAACTCCTGATTATAATAAAGGTTTCTTATAGGCAATTTGTCAATGCTTGTAAAATCCGTGGTAGGACCGCCCTTCTTTTTGGTGCCGTGTACGTCTGTAAAAGCATCAAAAACAACTCTCCAGTCCTTTTCCTTTGCAAGAGTGCCGTCCTCCTTACTGTTAAGTGCAATAGCAATTTGGTTTATGTAGCTGTTAGAGGTTTCCTTTGCTCCGAGATACGGTGCAACAGATGCATCCTTACGCATTGCCGCTTGCGTTGTCGGGTGCTCCTTATCTGTATTCTTTTTTAAGTACTCTGTTATTTTGTAGCAGCTTTCAAAAATCGGTATTTGTTTTCTTGTTGCCATAATATCACCTTTATTTTATAAGATAACAATATTTTAACATATAAACTTCTAAAATAAAAGCCTTTTTTGTCATTTTAGGCGGATTTTTTCGACCAAAATGCAAAAAAGGCTAATTTTTATGTTTTTATTTGATTTTATTACTCGTTGATTTTTCCTGCTTTTACAGCCTCAAAATCTTCGAGGATGTCTTTGCTTGGTGCTTTCGTGAGAAGAGAAACAACAATTGTAAGAGCAATTGAAACAACAAATGCAGGAAGAAGCTCATAAATTGCAAACGCTCCACCAAAGCCACTGATAACGAATTTCCAAAGGAATACCATAACAGCACCGCTTACCATACCTGCAAGGGCGCCCCATTTGTTTGTACGCTTAAAGAATAATGCACAAAGAACAACAGGACCAAAGGTTGCACCAAAGCCTGCCCATGCAAACGAAACGATTTCAAAAACCTTGCTGTTAGGGTCTTTTGCAATAAACATTGCAACAATTGCAATAATGACAACCGAAATTCTCGCAACAAGCATTTTCTTTTTATCGGAAACCTTGAGTTTCAATGCTTTGAACATATCCTCAGAAATACTTGAGGACGCTGCAAGAAGCTGAGAGTCTGCAGTTGACATAATAGAAGCAAGAATACCGGAAAGAATAATACCTGCGACAATTGCAAAAAACCAAGCCTCACCACTAATAACTTTTGCAATTTCAATTATAATTCTTTCGCTATCTTGAAGATTTGTAACAACGCCACTCTTAACAACACCGTAGCCGACAATACCAATAACAATAGCAACCGCCATTGAAATAACAACCCAAATAGAAGCAACTCTTCTTGCAAGCTTGATTTTTTCAACCTTTTCAATAGCCATAAATCTAAGAAGAATGTGAGGCATACCAAAGTAACCAAGACCCCATGCAAGAGTTGATGCAATTGTAAGAGCACCATATGGCTTTGTACCTGCTGTACCGGCAATTGCTTCGCTTACGCTACCTGCTCCATGGGTAATTGTAAGATTAAGATAACCTGCAAGGCTTTCTGCATTTGTAACAACCTGCTCCCAACCGCCTGCATAGGTAATACCAAATCCGAGAACAACAACAAGAGCAATTGTCATAATTATTGACTGAATAAAATCAGTTGTGGAGGCAGCAAGGAAACCGCCTAAAGCTGTGTATAAAACAATAACAATACCGCTTACCACCATTGCAGTCATATAAGGTATACCAAAAATAGATTCAAAAAGCTTACCACAAGCTGAGAAGCCTGATGCTGTGTAAGGAATAAAGAACACAATAATGATTAACGCAGCAAGTATTTTAAGAATGCCTGCATTATCACCAAATCTTTTTGAAAAGAATTCCGGCAAAGTAACTGCACCAATTTTAGTTGAGTATAAACGAATTCTTTTTGCAACAACAAGCCAGTTGATATATGTACCAACTGCAAGACCAATTGCGGTCCATGAAGCTTCAGCAAGACCGGCAATAAGGGCAACACCCGGAAGACCCATAAGAAGCCAGCTGCTCATATCAGATGCCTCTGCACTCATAGCAGTAACAAAAGGTCCTAATTTACGTCCACCTAAATAAAAATCTTCTGTATCCTTATTTTTCTTGGAGAATTTTGCTCCAATAGTAATCATCATTCCAAGATACAACACGATGGTTACTAAAATTAAAATTGTGCTTACGCTCATATTTTTCACCCCTGATTTAAAATACGCGTATAATCATACTACAAATAATGTGAATATTCAATATTTTTTTGAGAAAATCTGTGTTTTTTTGTATTTTTTTGCATTTTTTATAAAATCTGTACGTATTTATTGAAAAATAAGACAGCTTGTGGTATATTATATATACTTAGTTTTGAAAGAGAGTGATTTTATGGCAGGTCCAGGCGGCGGTTCGCGCGGTGGCGGTTTTGGTGGAGGCTCACGCGGCGGCGGTTTTAGCGGTGGTAGTTCAAGAGGCGGCTTTGGCGGTGGCTCACGAGGTCCAAGCGGCGGTGGTTTTGGCGGTGGCTTCGGCGGAGGCCCACGCGGCGGCGGACACCATCACGGCCCACATCATCCCCCACCTCCTCCGAGACACCACGGTCCATTCTTCCACGGGCGCGGTTACTACGGCGGTGGCGGTTATCATCATCACCATCATCACGGTGGCGGCGGTCTTTTATCTACATTCTTTGCGTTTGTTATTATACTTGTAATTATTTTCTGCTTTTTTAAGTTTGTTGTAGGTATAAACTCTGCTGACGTTAAGGATTGGGTAAGTGATTTCCAAATAGAGGATTCGTACGTTGATGAAAACGGTTATTCAGAATCGTTATTCCAGGAATACACAAATAACCAATACCAAAAAATATATGGCGAAACCTCTTGCTATGAGGATAATATTTTAATAGTATTTTTAACCACTGATGCTAACGACGGCTACTACACTATTGCATGGGTTGGCGACAACATAAATTACCAGATTACGGAAATGTTCGGCAACGAGCAAACCGAATTAGGTACGATTATGACCGACTCCATTAGTGATTACCACGGCTATTCCTTAGGCAGCAATTTAGCTACAGTAGTAAACAAAATGACAGATGAGGTCAATGACTTAGGTCTTGACTCTCCTTTTAACACAGAGTCTGACAGAACAACGCTTGCAGAATCTAAGGTTTACAACTATTCTAACTGTGAATTCACAGAAGCTACTGTTAACACAGCATTAGAAAGATTCACAAATGAAACGGGTATTACCCTTTCGATTGTTGTTGACAACGAAACCACTGTTTTCGGCGGTAGTAGTATACCCGAGCAGGATTTACCTGTTACTAACGCAAGTCAGAATCCATCTGTACCAGCTTCAGTAAACACACAAAATCCGCAACAACCAAATAATCTTCAGGCATCACAGGTTACACCCTACCCGAGCGAAGAACAACAGAATAATTCTTCAATCGGAATAATTGGTAGTGCTGACGGCCCAACCTCAATTATTGTTGCAGAGGATGAAGAAAAAGTTGATATAGGTGGTATTTTAAAGACTATTGTTATTATACTTCTTGCAATTGTAATTATTGGTGCTGCGGTAGTATTTACTGTTTTCTGGATAAAACGTTCAAAACAAAAAGAAAAAGAATTAACCGACCAAGGCACTATTGCAATGCATAACCCAAAGGACAATGATTTAGAATAAAACAAATAAAAATAAAACGCTAAGGACTGAAAGGTCTTTAGCGTTTTATTTTATTTTAACGTTTCGCTATTATTTATAACAGATGTACTATAAATAAACAATACATCCTGATTATTGAATTCTATAAATTGACTTAACATACTCGGATGAATATAGCGTATATCCACAAGCGTGATTTTTGCATATCCTTCAATAAACAATGGCGCTAAGCTGCTGCCGAAGGAATCGCGGAATATTATAAGCTCCTTGTCTGTTGTGGTGCTTTCGTTTTCAATAGTAACGAGTGAAAGCGGACCGCCTAAATACGCCTCGTAAAAATCTCTGCCATAGCCCTTTGAAATATCGTAAACAGAAATTTCCTTTTGATTTTGGTAATCAGTTACCTTAGCTCTATCTGTAAAATCATTAGTAAGGCAGCAAAGCTCATCTGAGCCGACGTTTATTGCATATTGTCCTGCATAAACACCTTTTACAGGCATATCACAGTAAACCTTTTCGTACTCTGCTTTTAACTCAACGCCCATTTCCCCTGCTATTTTTTCAGCAACGGGTAAAAGCGCCTCCTGCCTCCAGTGGCTATCTGTTTTATAATAGCTGTCAATTGATAATTCACCGAAAATATCAATATATTTCATATAGCTTGTTTTAGAAGTTATATTTGTTACAAGCTTTTCGTAATCAAGAGAAAGATAGCTTTCATCATTTTCAATTAAATAATAGTTTTTATCGGGGATAACAGAAAAATAAACGTTCGTATCTGTCCCCTTTAAATAGCTTTCATAAACTACGTTGAATTTTTTTGCTGCGTTTTCTATTGAGTCCTCGTTTAACGGATACTCAATTTTTGTTATATAGCCATCCTTTTCAAAAACGTCGTTGTTTGATTTTTTGTTTAAAAGCGTTATTTCCGAACGTGCCTTTATTGCTCTGAAAACCTCTCTTAACGGAAACTGGTCGAGCGTATAATTCTCAAAGCTCTTCATAAAGCTGCCTGTGGTAATTGTATTGAAGCTTATTTGAGGAAAGCTTGCTAAATATCTTCTTTCTGAAAGTGAGAATTCATCTGCAGGCTTAACCCAGGCAAAAATGGATAGTGCTAAAATGAAGCCGAGCAAAATAACGCTTGTTGCAATATTTTTAAATTTCTTCATTAAAGCACCCCCTTAAAACCTAAAATACAAGAACGGGTTAAACGAGCCGTCTACTAAATAAGCAGTAACTAAAACGAGCAATACAATTAAGGCAACAGGCTCAAGAATGCTTATTACAGTCTTTACACCTCTAACTGCAGAAAGCTTGTTAAACACGGTTTTTGTAAGCGGTGTTGCACCGATTATACCTATGGCAAGAATAACTGCATATTCCTTAAAATAATAAATAAATTCCCGAGAGGCTAACGGAATGTTAGCAAAGCCTAACATTGACTTAACGTAGTTGAATGCCTCCGCCATATTTACCGCATCAAAAATAACGAAGCTTATTATTATGAAGAACAACGTATAAATACGATTTAAAACCTTTGCCTCAACGAGGAGCTTTCCGAGCTTTGTTTTTTCGAAAACCAGGAAAATAATGAAGTATAAGCCCCATACTATAAAATTCCAAGCTGCGCCGTGCCAGAAGCCGGTTAAGAACCACACTACAAAAATGTTAAAAAGCCATTTTGCTTTTTTTACACGGTTACCGCCGAGAGGTATATAAACGTAATCTCTAAACCAGCTGCCTAAGGAAATGTGCCATCTTCTCCAAAATTCACTTATGCTTCTTGAAATAAAGGGGAAATTAAAGTTTTCCATAAACTCAAAGCCTAAGATTTTACCAAGTCCTATTGCCATATCTGAATAGCCCGAAAAATCGAAATAAACCTGCAGACAGAAACTCACGGCATAAAGCCAATAAAAAAGCAGAGCCTTGTCGTCAGATAATTTAAAGGTAGCACAAAGCTCACCTAAGGCATTGGCAATGAGAACCTTTTTAGAAAGTCCTATTATAAACCGCCTTAAGCCGAGGCTTATTTTTTCAAAAGAAATAGTTCTTGTCTCTAAAGAATCAACAACGTCAATATACCTTACAATGGGACCCGCAATAAGCTGCGGAAACATTGCAATGTAGGTTGCTAAATATATTATATTTTTTTGCGCCTTTACAGTTCCGCGGTAAACATCTACTGTGTAGCTTAAAATCTGGAAAGTGTAAAAGCTGATACCTATTGGCAGAGCAATATTTAAAAACTTTAAGGAAAGACCTGTTACTGTGTTAAAATTTGCAATGAAAAAGTCTGTATATTTGAAAAAGCCTAAAAAGCACAAATTGATCGCAACGCTTATTGCCATTATTACTCGTTTTTTAGTTTTTTCATTTGTAGCCTCAATTAGCAAACCGGAAACATAACCGATTATAATTGAGGCTACCATTAAAATTAAATATTTAGGCTCTCCCCAACCGTAAAACACAAGGCTGCTTATTAAAAGCACTGTGTTTTTTAGCTTTTTGGGAACTAAAAAATAGAATATCAGTACACTTGGCAGAAAATAGTATAAAAACGGTATGCTTGAAAAAAGCATTTTTTATCCCCTATCCAAAGTGTTTTTTAATTATTGAGCAAGTGATTCCTCTACTACGAGAACAGCACTTTCACCTAAGGCTGTTGTAAGCTGAGTTTTGAAGTAATCTACGTTATCAGCACTACCAAAGGAATAAACAACGTATTCACCGCCGTTAACTGAGAAAACAACGAATTTCTCAGGTGCGCCACACATCCAGTGTGTTTCTGCAATTTCTGTTTTAAGACTTGTAATAAGGCTTTCTGCTGACTTAGCATCATTAAGCTTTAATGCTGCTGAAGCAAAAATGTTTTCATTCATAGCGTGCTTGTATGAAGCAGCCTCAGCAACGTTTGCTAATATTTCATCTGTTGTGTGAAGAACGAAATTTGCATTTTCTTTGTCTGCAAGATTAACTAAACCTGCTTTGCCTTCATCCACAGGTGTTGAACCGTCACCGCCCATAGCAAAGAAGGTTTTATCCTCTGCGTAGGTGCTTATTACCTTGTTAAGAACATCAGGTGTGTCTGCGAATTCCATTTTAGGTGCACCTGCTCCACCAATTAAGAAATATGCACCAACACCAATAGCAGCTACTACAACAACTGCTACAATTGCAATTATAATTTTCTTGTTCATAAAAAATACACTCCTAAAAATTATTGTTTGTATTCAAAAGTATAGGCCTTAAAGCCATTTGAATAAACCTGTTCACCACTTGGCATAACCCACATTGCCTCTACGTTTTCTAACGAATCGACTAATTTTTTTCCTTCTTCAATATTCATTAAGAAAAGTGACGTAGAAAGTGCATCACCAAGACCCGAGTCTGCAGTTAACACAGAAACTGAAAGATACCTTTCACCCGGATACAAGGTTTCGGGGTCAATAATATGATGGTAGCTTTTGCCTTCAACCTCGTAAAAGCGCTGGTAGCATCCGCTTGTAACAAGTGATAAATCTGACATTTTCAAATATTCAATATGAGGCTTTTCCTCCTGCATTTGGGTATTGGGATTTTCAATGCCGACCTTCCAAGGCTCATTGTCCTTACCCATACCTATTGTGCGGACGTTACCGCCTACGTTTAAAAGAAAATCTGTAATGCCCTTATTTATTAAAAACTCAGCAATTCTTTCTACTGCATACCCTTTTGCAATGGCACCAACGTCAAGTGTCATTTTGGGGTCAGAAAGAAACACCGTACTGTTTTTCTCGTCAATTATAACGTTGTTAATATCGGTATGTTTTTTTGCTTCTTGTAATAACTCAAGCGGTGGAAGCTCAGCATTTGCCGGGTCATCTAACCCTTCGTTACGGTAATTGTGCCAAATAGAAAGCACGCTACCCATAGCAACGTTTATTCTGCCGTTTGTAAGGGTGTACATCTCTTTCGAATAAAGTAATAAATCCAACACCCTTTTATCTACCTTAACAACATTATGTTTTCCATCTGTAAGCTCATTTATAACACGAATATTATTAACGCCGTTATATCTGTAATAGATATTATAAAGCTTGTGATATTCGTTGAGCTCGGTTTTTATTTCTTCACAAATTTTTTTGAACTCATCTTCTGTTTGAGCATAGCCCGTAATAGTTGTAACCGTATCAAAATAATATTCTGAAAACTTTTCTCTTTCCTTCATACAAGCTGTGAGCATGGTTATTTGCGAAGCAAGTACTAATAAACTTAAAAAAATAGAAAATAGTTTTTTCATAGTCAAAATTTAAGGGATGTTGCTAAAAAACAACATCCCCCGATTTTAGTTGTTTAAAACTTATTTTGCAGCAGCTGTTGCAGCCTTAATCATATCACCGATATTCATTGTGCAGCCTGCTGTTGCAACATCACCTGTTGCATAGCCGTCTTCACCTGCAAAACCAGCGAAATCTGCAGCTGTTTTACCAACAAGAGCTGAATCAAAAGCAGCAGCCTGTGCATACCACTCTAATGGCTTGCCCTCTGAACCGTCATGCTTTTTGCCGTATGCAGCCATGTTGTAAGCATCGCCTTGTTCAAGCTTTGACTTAACTTCTGTATCTGCTGCAAGAGTTGATTTACCTGTAGCATCAAATGACATTTTGCCTTGAGTACAATCTGTTTTAGCAACTACAACCTTGCCCTCTGCATTTGTAACAACAGCAGCAACTGTTGTGTCGATTTGTGCAAGACCGTCACCCTCTGCAGTAGCGTCTTTGCTTGAATGTGAGTTAGCTGAAACAAGAGCAACTGAAAGCTTGTCGTTTGCAGTAGCGTTTGAAGCAGCTGCTGAATTAACAGCCTTTTCAAGAGCAATAACAAAATCTGCAACGTGGATTGTGCAGCCTGCTGTTGCAAGCTCGCCAATAGCATAAGTATCCTCACCCATGAGTGCCTTTACTTCTGCAAGTGTTTTGCCTTTTGCTGTAGCCATAAATGCATCTGCTTGAGCATTCCACTCTAATGGCTTGCCTTCAGAACCGTCGTGCTTTTTACCGTATGCTGCCATACCGTAATCTGTGCCCTTTTCATACTTTGTTCTGAGATCTTCTGTAGCAACAACCTTACCGTCTGCTGTCCAAGCAGTTTTTATTTGAGCTGTGTCGAGGTCGATAGCTACGATTTTGCCTGCATCATCAAGAAGAACTGCAACTGCAGTTGTGTTGAATTCGCCGGCACCGTTTGTTTCGCCGTCTGCGTCTTTTGCTTCACCATAGTTAGCAACTACGCCTAAGCCAAACTTGAGTGTAGCAGCGTCACCGCCTGCAGGCTTTTTGTCGCCTGAACAGCCAACTAATGCTGCAACTGATAATACCATTACTAATACAAGTGCAAGACTGAGAATCTTTTTCATATCGATGTCTCTCCTTTTAACAATTTTTTCTTGCAAAATAAGAGTTTCCACTCTCAAGGTGATTATTACAAATTTTCCAACATTTGTCAATACCATTGTTAAAAATAAAACAATATTTTAATAAGAGGAAAAAAATCAGACAATTTTTTCCAATTTTTTTACAAGTATTGAGCCGATAACTCCTATAATTACACCTGCTATTGTGCCTGTAATTGCAAGAATTATCATATAATACCCTATTTGTATTGTATCAAACAGGAAAATTGCAACCAAAATTTGACCGAGATTGTGAGAAATGCCGCCTATGATACTTACACCCACAATTGAAAACAGATTCAATTTTTTAAAAAGTGTCATTAAAGCAAGGCTTAATACTGCACCTGCTACGCTGTATGCAAGGGTCATTACGTTACCGAAAAGCAAGGCAACAATAAAAACTCTTATGCCCGAAACCATTAACGCTTCCTTTAAGCCGAATTTATATAATAATAAGATTACTATTATGTTCGGCAAGCCCATTTTTATTCCGGGGGCAGCGGTGGATATTGGAGGCAGCATTGCTTCTAAATATGAAAGCACAAGCGCTACCGACGTTAGCACGCCTAAAAGAGCTATCTTTTTTGTTAAGTTTCTCATAACCTCTCCAAAAAGCAGATTATACTACTGCATCTAATTCATTTGATGCGTCATCTGCAACGATTTCAACCACAACCTTGTGCGGTAAGCACACGATTGTTTCACCTTTAAAGGCTATTTTGTTATGCCCCTCGCAAATTTTATCGGGGCAAGTGGCATTCTTTATAAACGCCTTATTATCTTCAATAACCAGGGTGTTTTTTTGGTTATCTCCCGTTTCAATAACTACCTCGGTATTTACGGAAAGCGGATAACGTGCCGTTTCAATGCCGTCAATTTTTACAACGGCAAAGGCACCCTCGGTTTTAAAGACGTTTAACAAAAGCAACCCGATTGCTGCTATTACAACAATAACAGCAGCAAGGATTACGTCGTTTCTGATTTTTTTCTTGCTCATATTAACCAATCTTATTGTTTTTAAAATCTATTGGCTTTAAGCACTTTGTAGGGCAATTGCTTTCGCACAAACCACAACCGGTACATTTGTCGTAGTCTATTGTTGCTAAGTTGTCAATAACCGTAATTGCCTTTTCAGGACAGTTAAGCTCACACTTTTTACAACCGATGCAAGCATTTTTACAATTTGTACGAGCTGCTGCACCCTTTTGTGTGTTGCTGCACATAACCGCTGTTCTTGTTTCCTTTGGAAGCAACTTAATTATATGCTTAGGACAGGTACCGACACATTTACCGCAGCCTACACATTCTCTTGGGTCAACGTGAGCAAGTCCGTCGTGAACACAAATAGCGTTTACGGGACAAACTGAAGCACAGTCGCCACAGCCAACGCAGCTGTAAGCACAGTCGAAAGGACCGCCGTAAAGAAGGCTTGCCGCCTTACAGGTTTTAATACCGTCATAAATTACGTTTGACTTAGCTGCTTCACAGTCACCGCCGCAGGCTACGAAAGCAACCTTTGGCTCAAGCTCCTGAATTTTAACACCCAAAATAATTGAAAGCTGGGCAGCTGTGGTAGAACCACCGGGAATACAAAGATTCGGCTCTGCCTCACCCTTCGCAACTGCTTCTGCATAGCCGTCACAGCCTGTGTAGCCGCAAGCACCGCAGTTAGCACCCGGAAGCGCTTCACGAACAAGCGCAACCTTTTCATCCTCATCTACTGCGAAGAACTTTGAAGCGAGTGCCAGAACGATACCCATAACAAGACCAACGCCTGCTACAACGCCAAGCGCTATTAAAATTGCCATTATATCCATTTTACACTCACCTCTTATGCAAATAAATTATCTACAACGCCTTCAAATCCATAGAAAGCGAGAGAAACGAATGAAGCTGCAATCAACGTTGCTGGAAGTCCCTTGAAGCGTTCAGGAATATCGCTTTCGTCGATTTTTGAACGAACACCTGCGAAAAGCACCATTGCGAGCATAAAGCCGAGACCGCAGCCTAATGAGCTTACCATTGATTCGCCAAAGCCATAGCTATCTTTAATATTGTTTATTGTAACACCTAAAACTGCACAGTTTGTTGTAATAAGCGGTAAGTAAACACCAAGGCTCTTATGAAGCGCAGGAATGAACTTCTTTAAGAATATTTCAACAAACTGAACCAATGCAGCAATAACGAGTATAAACACAATTGTCTGCATATACGAAAGTCCTAAATTATCAAGAACAAATATCTGCACCGGCCAGGTTACTGCAGTTGCGAGCAACATAACAAAAGTAACCGCAACACCCATACCAACAGCCTGATTAAGCTTTTTGGAAACGCCTAAGAAGGGGCAAATACCAAGGAATTGTCTTAAAACGTAGTTGTTTACTAAAACTGAGGTCAATAAAATTGCCGCTAAAGTTTTAAAAGTATCCATTATTCACCCTCCTTAACTTCATTTGCTTTACAACCACCGTTGCAAACGCCTGCTGAAGGACAGCCTGCGCAGTTGAATTCTTTTTTCTTGATTGCTCTGCCCTTTGTAATTATGTTAACAAGAGCTATTAAAAGACCGTAAACCATTAAGCCACCCGGTGCTTTTACAAAGAATTCGATTTTATAATTCTCCATAAACGGAATTGGTATATCTGCAAACGTACCTGCACCTAAAACCTCACGTACGGTTGCCATAGCAAGAAGAGCTATGGTAAAGCCTATACCCATACCGATACCGTCTAACACTGACTTACCTACTGTGTTTTTACCGGCAAACATTTCTGCTCTGCCTAAGATAATGCAGTTAACAGTAATGAGTGCTAAGTAAACACCGAGACTTTCGTAAAGGTCCGGTAAATAAGCGTGAATAAACATTTCTACCAACGTAACGAAGCCTGCGATAATAACTATATAGCAAGGAATACGTACTGAATCGGGAATGAATTTACGGAACAAGGAGATAACTGCATTAGAGCAGATTAAAACTGCTGTTGCAGCAAGACCCATACCAACAGCGCTTATTACTGAGTTTGACATAGCAAGCGTTGGGCACGTACCGAGAATAAGAACGAATACAGGGTTTTCCTTGAGGAGGCCTGTAATTAAGATTTTCCAATAATTAGTCTTTTTCATAATTTCAAGCCACCCCCTCTATAATTTTTATAGCTTCGAAGACCTTTGCAATTGCTGTTTTGTAGCCGTTTGTTGTAATAGTTGCACCTGAAATTCCCTCAATGTCACTGTAATCCGCTTCTGTTTTACCTACGAATTGTGAGTAGAAGGATGGCTTAGCGCAAGCATCACCAATGTTTTCTGATTCATACTGTGCTACTGTAACAACGTCAATAATTTTACCGTCTGCAGTTACAGAGGCTTTAATTTCAATTTGCTTTCCTGAAGGACTGTAATAATGGTCACCGTTAATACCAAAACCGTTTGCACCTAACTCGAATACATAGTTACCGGTTGCTGTTTTATAAACCTTTTTAACCTGTGAAGGCATATCTGCGTAACCGGAAATATCAATTTCTGTAATTGAAGAATTAAGAATTAACTGAGCGTTATTTGCCATAACAGCCTTTACGTCATCTGCCACAGTTGTAAGAACGTTTCCGCTTGCATCAATTGCTATAAATTCTTCACCTGAAACGAGAACGTAGCCTGTACCGTTTTCTGCTTCATAAACAGCAGAAACGTTTTCTAAGCTTTCACTCATAAACCACGAAACAAACTTACCTTCTGCTGCAGGAAGAGCCTCTGAAAGGTTATCGTTAAGAATTTCTTCCTCAGAACGGATATCTACAGAGCCGCCACCGAGAATAATTGTTGCGTTAAGAGCATCCTTAACTGCGTTTTTGTAGCCGGAGGTTGTCATTGTTGCACCTGAAATTGTTTCAGCTGCATCAATATCTGCTGCGGTTTTACCTGCAAGAGAATCACCGTAGGTTTTTTCGTAGCCTAAGGTTTCGCTGCTTGAAAGACAGGTAGCACCTGTAACTGTACCGTTGGCATCTATACCGCACATAAGCACCATATTTGCACCATAGCCTGAAGTAAGAAGTTTTACTACGTAGCCGCCGTTACTTGCTGAATATGCGTCTGTAACAGTTGCAGGGAGCTCGTAGCTTGAAATATCAAGCTGAGTAAAATCACCGCCATCGGGATAAACCACAAGAAGTGCCTCGTTTGCTGCTGCAGAAGCATTCTTTTCAATGATTGGGGCTGTTATTGAGTTAGTTAATGCGAGAAGAACTGCAACAAGAGCACAAATAACTGTTAAAGCTATTACACTTTTAAAATATTTCATTTCTTCGCACCCCCAAACATTTTACGAGCGGTTAATGAATCGATATATGGATTTAAGATGTTCATTATAAGTATAGCGAAGGATACACCTTCAGGGTAAACACCCCACTCACGGATTAACACTGTAATTAAGCCTGCGCCTATACCAAAAATAAGCTTTCCGAGTGCTGTTGTAGGAGAGGTTACGTAATCAGTCGCCATAAAAACAGCACCTAAAACAAGACCGCCTGAAAGCACTAAGCTTAATGCAAGCATAAAATCGAAGCCGTGAAGAGCCAAGCTGAATAAGAACACTGTAGCAATAAATGCAACAGGAATGTGCCAGGAAATAACTTTTTTAATTAAAAGGTAAGCACCGCCAATGAGAAGTGCTAAAGTGCAGGTTTCACCAATTGCGCCGCCAATATTACCTAAGAATAAATCCTGTAAGCTTACTACCGTTGTAACGTCAAAAGCTGTGCCTGCCTCTGCAGCTGCCTTTAAGCCGTTTGCAATTTCAGGAAGCGGAGTTGCACCTGCTGTTGACTCAAGCGGAAATGCAGCCTTAGTAAGCGAAGCAAATGCAACAAGCATAAATACTCTTGCAGTAATTGCAGGGTTTACTACGTTTTTACCAATACCGCCGAAAACACATTTTACAATAACGATTGCGAAAACTGAGCCTACAGCTGCCTGCCATAACGGTGCATTTGCAGGAAGATTTAACGCTAAAAGCAATCCCGTAAGCACTGCGCTTAAATCGCCTACTGTTTGTTGCTTTTTAACAGCAAGATTAAAAAGGAATTCAGAAAGAACTGAAGCACCGACACAAACAGCAATAACCAACAAGGCATCGAGTCCGAAAATTACTACACCCGCAATAGCTGCCGGTAAAAGCGCTATAATAACGTCGAGCATAATTTTTTGTGTTGTTTTTTTACTGTGAATGTGTGGAGACACGGAAACATGAAGTTTATTTTCCATTATTTATTTGCCTCCTTCTGTTTGTATTCTTTGATAAAATCTTTTGCTAATTTATTTGTTTGCACAAGTGGTCTGTTTGCAGGACAGTTATAAGAGCAGCAGCCACACAGCATACAAAGCTCTGCACCCGCTTTGATTGCTGCCTCGGCATCCTTGTCCTTATAAGCCTTAGTAATTGCAGGAGCTGTTATACCGAACGGACAGTTAGTAACACATGCACCGCAGCGAATACACGCTGTTTCCTTCGGTACGCTTGCATCTTTTTTAGTAAGTGCCAAAATTGCATTTGTTTGCTTAAGCACAGGAGCTGTTAAATCCGGTACGGCAACACCCATCATAGGGCCGCCGTAAATTACCGAGAACGGCTCCTCTGTAAATCCACCGCAGAAATCAAACACATCCTTGAGCTGTGTGCCTACAGGTGCAACTACAATTTTAGGCTCTTTTACTGCACTGCCGTCTACCGTGATACATCTTTCTACTAACGGCATACCTGTTAAAATATAGTTACCTATACCTGCCATAGTAGAACAGTTAACAACTACACAGCCAACGTCTATTGGTAATTCACCAAGCTTTACAACCTTGCCTGTTGTATGGTAAATTAAAACCTTTTCGCCACCCTGAGGGTAAACGCTTGGCAATACCTTTACCGACATATTCGGAATAGCAGAAGCAATTTCTTCCATTTTTTGCTGAGCTTCCTTATTACCCTTTTCAATTCCTAAAATAATATTTTTAACGTCGAAGTATTTTGCAATTGTTTCTATGGCAACTTTAATTTCTGTTGCCTTTTCTACCATTGTTGCAGAGTCGCTTGTAATGTACGGCTCGCACTCTGCACCATTAATAATAAGTGTTTCAATAGGCTTTCCGGAAGTAAACTTTGCATAAGTCGGGAAGCCTGCACCGCCAAGACCTACCATACCGCTGTTTTTAATAGCAGTAATTAAATCTTCCTTTGAATTGATTTCAGGCTTTTTAATGTTTTCATCAACTGTCATTTCACCGTCAGATTCAATAACAACCATTTGTACAACGGTACCGTCTGACGTTGTTAAATCTGTAAGCTTTGTTACCTTTCCCGAAACACTTGAATAAATAGGGGCTGAAAGATTGTTAGTATCTTCTGCAATAAGAGTACCAACCTTAACTTCGCTGCCTACCTTTACAATTGGTGTAACAGGCTTACCAATGTGCATTGACATGGGAATAGTAACAGTCTTTGGAGCAGGCATTTTAACAGAAGGCTGACCCTCAGTTGTTTTTTTGCTCTTAAGCTTTATTCCTTTTAATTTAGAAGCCATTTTAGAACCTACCTTTCAATGAGCTTTTTATTGTTTTATTATTATTTATAAAAGTGCATAATTTATCACGATACACTATCTATAAGATTATATAATACCTATAAAAAAGTGTCAATAATTCTAAATAGACAAAACTTTTCCGTAAAATTTTACCTTTTTCACAATAAAACGCCGATTGATATTTTTTTGTCAAAAAACACCAAAAAAATACACAACAAGTGTTGCATACCTGTTGTGTATTTTTTATTTTTATAACGCAATATTTTTAAAGCTTTGCCAGGCAGCTCTATAAAATCTGTGGCCGCCCTCGCCTATAAAATGAATGCAATTTTCTTTTATATTTTCATTAGCATAATAAAGCTCTTTTAAACGCTTAAACTCTTCCGTTGCCGGCTCAATGGGAAAAATTCTGTCCTCTTTTCCGGAAACAATTACAAGAGGACGCGGAGAAATCATACCGCCGATTTCTGCCATATCGAAATAATTTGCAATTCCCGGAATAAAATTGCACGAGCAATGCCTTAACTCACCTATTGAAGCTATGTACGTACAAAATGCACACGAGGGCATAGCCGCCTTGATTCTTGTTTCGAGCGCGACAGCGTAAAGCGTAGTTGTGCCACCGCCTGAATTACCCATGCAATACACCTTTTCTGTATTACAGTCATTGCAAAAATTCTGCTCGAGCACGTCTACAAGTCTTTTTACATCCCAGACTCTTGCACCTATGAGAGTTCTGCCTGTGAGCAATGCACTGAAAACAACGTCGTCACACTCCGGGTCGGGGGTACCGCCCAGCTCACCAAAGCCGCGTTGCTCCATTGCAACAGCGCACATACCTTCTTTTAGTGCTTGTATGCAAAAATCGCGGTCACCCTTTATGCTTTCTTCATCCCCTTCAAATTTTGCATTACCTAAAGAAACGTGCATTCCTGTTGAGTGACCCTGCAAGCAAATTACTACGGGCGTTTCACTTGTTGCCCCGTGAGGCTTTAAAAAATGGCAGGGCACAAAAACGCCCTCCTCACTTTGATACGTAAAACGAATTTCCGTGTATTCGCTATGCTCCTTTACGTATTCACGACTAAAGCGTAAATTGCACGGCTTAAAACGGTCAAGACCTAAGAGTGAGGATAACTTTTCCCTTGCAGCTTTTTGCCACAGATCGACGCTTTGTGTTTCTTGTATTCTCATTTTCGGTGATACTTTTCTCAAAATTTCGTTTTCTTTTTGTGCAGGTGTCATTTAGCAAAACTCCTAAACTTAAGTTTATTTCATTATAACATTTCACAAAAATAAAGCAACAAGCAAATTTTTATTGATTATTAAAAGGAAGAATATTATAATTATCCTTGTAAGTCTATGGGTTGAAAGGATTATATTTATGGATAAGCGTTTTAAAATTTTTATAGCGTACCACATAAATGAAGAAAGCATTGCCTTGCTTATTTCCGAATATTTTCAGAATATGGGTATTCCTAAGGAATTTATTTACCTTTGCGCTTTGCAGTCAAATGACAGCAAGGTAAATAATATTGAAGAAATTAACGCTATGCTTAAGTGCAGCTGTGTTAATATTCCCGTTTTATCCGCTAAATTCTTAGAAAGCGTATTCTGCCTTAATGTAACGGGTGCTATGATTTTTGACGGAGAAGCATTACTGTTGCCCGTTATGCTGCCTGAAATAACGCAGAATATGATTTACGGCTTTTTAAAGGACGTTTACAGAGTTTTTAAATTGGACGACGATTCAGACATTGCTTATATTTACGACGTTGTGCGTGGCGCACTTGATATATTACCGCCAAGTCTTACAGTCGCAACAAATTCTATGAACATCCTGAAAAATAAGTACGTGGTTTCAGTAAACAGAATTACGACTAAATCCGCCCCTATGCTTATTTCTTCTAACCCGACCTTCGAGCAGATAGACGTTACTACTGACGACGAAATGATTGTGCTTTATTACATACTTTCAAATCAGGTTTTAGAGGTAACTAAGGAAACAATTGAAAACTGGCTTGTTGAGGAAGAGATTTACGACGTAGACGTTGAAAACGCTTTCAGGCTTCTTGCTACAATAGGCTACGCAAGATTTCACGAGGATACGTTGAAAATTGATATTGTAACCTTCAGACGCTGGTCGAAGCTAACTGAGGAGATTCTGCCGGTTTTATTAACCTGTGTAAAAAACCATAAAATTTTAAGTGCAGAGATTTTTGAGGATATGTGGTACAACGACGAGCTGAGCGTTCCCCTTAAGCTTTTTGTTGCTTACCTTATAGATGAAAATGTTACGGAGCTTACAAATAAAGCGCAAAACGACCCACAGGTACAAAGCATTATTTCCTGGGAAAACAAAAACAATTTAAAACGAGTTGTTTCTGATAATTACCAAAAATGCCTTAGTGTGCTTGTAAATAACAGCATTATTTACGAAAGTGACTGGACAATTTATGGTGTACCGAGAAAGTATAATTTAAACAAATCGTTCCTTAACCATATTTTTTCTAACGATTTTCCACACAGACACGACTTACAAAAGCTAAAAACTGAAGCTGTTGATTTGTAAGCTACTTTGCCTTCGGCTTTCCGAAAAAGGATGCAACAACACCGCAAAGCACGGCTGTTGTAATTCCTGCGGCACCCGCAGTAAGCGGACCTGTAATTATACCGAGTACTCCATCCTGCTCTATTGCGGTTTTTGTACCCTCTGCAAGCAGAGCGCCAAAGCCTATGAGCGGCACGGTTGCACCGGCACCTGCGAATTCTTCTACGTATTTATAGACGCCGAGACCGCCTAAAATTACACCTGCAATTACCAAGCCTACAAGTATTCGCGCGGGTGTAAGCTTTGTTAAATCCAATAACAGCTGGGCAACTAAACAAATTAAGCCACCAATTAAAAAGGCTTTTATAAAAATCATAAAAAATCACTCTTCTTGTAAACTTTAACATTAGTTTACTCTGAAGAGTGATTTTTATTCTTATTTTGCTTTTGTTTCGCAATAGTGACAACGGTAAACTCTGTTTTCCTTGTCTGTTAAATTAAATATATGCGGAAGCTCCTGCTCTGTTGAGGAAATACAACGCGGATTTTTACAATAAATTACGTTTGTAAGCTTTTTCGGTAAATCTACGTTTTTCTTTTCAACAAGCTTTTCATCCTTAATGATATCAATAGTTACGTTAGGGTCAACGTAGCCTAAAATATCCATATCAATTTCAACGTCAGCGTCGATTTTTATAATATCCTTAACACCCATTTTTGCGCTTTTGGCGTTTGTCATAAGTGCAACCGGGCAAGAAAGCTCACCGAGTTTAAGTAAATTGTAAATTTTCATACCGTTACCGGCTGTAATATGGTCAATTACGAAACCGTTTTTAATAGAATCTACTCTCACTTTACGCTACCTCCAAAATCATTCTATTTCTAAAAGCTTAAGAATAAGTGCCATACGCATAAATTTACCGTAAAGCACCTGCTTAAAGTAGCAAGCTCTCGGGTCTTCATCTATTGCAACGCTTATTTCGTTTACTCTTGGAAGCGGATGCATAATTGACAAGTCTTTTTTAGCAGTTACAAGCTTTTCGGGAGTAAGAATGTAGCTGTCCTTAAGCCTTAAATAATCCTCCTCGTTAAAGAAACGCTCTCTTTGAACTCTTGTCATATAAAGAATATCGAGCTCAGGCATAACCTCTTCAAGGCTTGTTGTTTGCACGTATTCTAAATTATTCTTTTGCAAAACCTCTTTTTTGATATAGCTTGGAAGCTTCAGCTCCTCAGGTGAAATTAAAACGAATTTAATTCCCTTGTAACGAGAAAGTGCATTTATAAGCGAGTGAACGGTTCTGCCGAACTTAAGGTCACCGCAAAAACCAACTGTTAAATCGTTAAACCTGCCCTTTTCTCTATGGATGGTTAAAAGGTCAGCAAGTGTTTGTGTTGGGTGGTTGTGACCGCCGTCACCTGCATTTATTACAGGAATGCTCGCATTGTAGGAGGCAACAAGCGGTGCGCCCTCTTTTGGGTGACGCATAGCAATAATATCGGCATAACAGGAAACTGTTTTTGCTGTATCTGCCACGCTTTCGCCCTTTGCAGCAGAGGAACTTTGCGCCTCTGAAAAGCCTAAAACGTTACCGCCAAGCTCGTACATAGCAGCCTCAAAGCTTAAGCGAGTACGTGTTGAAGGCTCAAAGAAAAGCGTTGCTAATTTTTTGCCCTTACATTTTTCGCTGTATTTTTGAGGATTATCTATAATATCATCTGCAACCTTAACAAGCTCTTCAAGCTCTTCAACAGTAAGGTCGAGAATATCTATAACACTTCTCATAACTTTATCCTTTTCAAAATTTAATTATTCTTTTGCGCCGTTTACTTCAAGATACTTTTTAATTCTTTCAACGTTTTCCTTGTTCTTTTCATCTTCCTCAAGATACTCGATAATATCGTAAACGTCTACTACTGAATATACAGGGAAGCCGTATTCCTCGCCTACCTCTGCCATTGCAGATTTTTCTGTCTGACCCTTTTCCTTACGGTCAACCATAACGAAGGTAGCAGCAACCTTTGTGCCCTTAAGTCCTGAAAGAATTGACATACTTTCTCTTATAGCTGTACCTGCTGTAATAACGTCCTCAACAATAACGATTTCTTCGCCCTCTTGTGGCTTATAACCAACGAAAACACCGCCCTCGCCATGGTCCTTTTCTTCCTTACGGTTAAAGAAAAACGGAACATCGAGACCATTTTTGGCAAGCGCAACAGCAACAGAAACAGCAATTGGAATACCCTTATATGCAGGACCGTAAAGAACAGTCTTTTTGTTGCCTACCTTTTCAAAATATGCCTTTGCATAGAATTCGCCTAATTTACAGATTTGCTCACCTGTTTTTATATCGCCTGCGTTAATAAAATAAGGGATTTTTCTACCGCTTTTTGCTGTAAAATCACCAAATTTAAGAACGCCTGCACCCTCTAAAAACTGAATAAATTCTCTTTTGTAGCTTTCCATAGTAAAATCCTCTTTTTCTTAATCAATCACAAAATTCGTTATCAATCACAAAATTCGTTTACGCATCTTTTGTATGCAGCAACCGGGTCCTCTGCCGCGGTAATTGGTCTGCCTACAACAATGTAGTCTGAGCCGATTTTCTTTGCCTGCTCAGGTGTCATAACTCTTACCTGGTCACCAATGTCACCGTCTGCAAAGCGTACGCCCGGTGTTATTGTAAGGAATTCCTTACCGCAAAGGTCGTGTACCTTGCCTGCCTCAAGCGGTGAACAAACAACGCCGTCAAGACCTGCTGTTTTTGCATTTTTTGCATAGTGCATAACAACCTTATCTATAGGCTCGTTTATAAGAAGCTCGTTTTTCATTCGTTCCTCACTTGTTGAGGTAAGCTGAGTAACTGCAATAAGAATCGGTCTTGTGCCGTCCTCACGAGTAAGACCTTCTAAAGCGCCCTCCATCATAGCTTGTGTGCCCGCTGCGTGAAGATTTGTCATATCTACGTCTAAGTTTCTTAAAACTGACATTGATTTTTTTACTGTATTCGGAATATCGTGAAGCTTTAAGTCGAGGAAGATTTTATGACCTCTTTCCTTGATTTCACGAACAATTTGCGGACCCTCTGCATAGAAAAGCTCCATACCGATTTTAACAAATGGCTTTACGTCTGTGAATTTGTCCAAAAACTCCATACAAGCCTTTTTGCTGCTGAAATCGCAAGCAATAATTACGTCCTTACCCATTAGTGTGCGCCTCCTATAATATCCTTTAAACTTGTAATGCCATATTTTTCCATAACACCCGGTAAAGCCTCTATAATATCCTTACAAACGTATGGATTTATTAAGTTTGCAGCGCCTACCTCTACGGCTGAAGCACCTGCCAACATAAATTCCATTACGTCCTCTGCGGTTGAAACGCCGCCCATACCTACAATAGGAATATTTACAGCCTCATAAACCTGGTAAACCATTCTTACTGCAACAGGTTTAATTGCGTTACCGGAAAAGCCGCCCATTTTATTTGCAATAACAGGCTTTTTGGTTTTTAAATCTATTCGCATACCTAAAAGCGTGTTTATAAGGCTTATACCGTCTGCCCCTGCTTCCTCGCAAGCCTTTGCTATTGATACAATATCCGTAACGTTTGGCGAAAGCTTTATAATAACAGGCTTCTTAGTTGCCTTTTTTACTTCTCTTGTAACCTCCGCAGCTGCTTCCGGTGAGGTTCCGAAGCTCATTCCGCCGCCGTGCACGTTAGGACAGCTAACGTTTACCTCAAGCCAGCCTACCTGCTCTTCCTTATCTAATTTTTCGCAGGTGTAAACGTAATCCTCTACTGAAAATCCGCTTACGTTTGCCATAACGGGTTTATTGAAAACCTCTTTAAGCTTTGGTAATTCTTCAGAAACAACCTTTTCAACACCGGGGTTTTGCAAGCCGACTGCATTTATCATACCTGCCTCGCACTCTGCAATTCTTGGTGTAGGGTTACCAAAGCGTGCATCCTTTGTTGTGCCCTTGAAGGAGAAGGTGCCTAAAAGGTTAATATCGTAAAGCTCGCTGAATTCATAACCGTAGCCGAAGGTACCGCTTGCAGGAATCAAGGGATTGGAAAGTGTTAAGCCGCAAAGCGTTGTCTCAAGATTCACCATATAATCTCCTCCCTTTCTAACACGGGACCATCCTTACAAATACGTTTATTGCCGTACTTTGTTTTGCAGGAGCAGCCCATACAAGCACCGAAGCCACAGCCCATTCTTTCCTCAAAGCTGTACTGACCGCTTGTTACTGCAGTATTTTCAATTGCCTTGAACATTGGCATTGGACCGCAGGTAAAGAAATATGAGTAGGAAAGATTTTTCATAACGTCTGTTACAAAACCCTTTGTGCCAACGCTGCCATCTACTGTTGTAACGTAAACGGTTGCGCCTAACGCCTCAAACTCTTCTTTGTAAAAAATCTCATCTGCGGTGTTAAAGCCCAAAATAACGGTTGGCTTTTTGCCTTCTGCTACAAGCTTTTTGCAGAGACCGTACATAGGCGGTACACCTACACCACCACCGATTAAAAGCGGAGCTTCTCCGCTTTTTTCGGTATTGTAGCCGTTACCGAGGCCTACTAAAATATCAAAGCTTTCACCCGCTACCTTAGTAGACATAATTTCAGTGCCTATGCCTACTACCTTGTAGATGAGTGTTATTGTGTTTTCATCATAATCGCAAACGGAAATAGGTCTTCTGAGGTAAAGCCCGTCAACCTTGATGTTTACAAACTGGCCTGTTGCTGTAAGCGCAGAGGTGTCACCGGACACAACCATTTTGTAAACGTCCTTTGCGATTTTTTTATTTTCTGTAATTGTGTAAATTCCTTGATGCATTTTAAATCAATTCTCCAAAGTATTATTCATCAATTGTAGAAATGCAGAGAGTTGTTTCCTCAAGAACGTCGAGCAGCACAGCAACTGTGTCGAGTGACGTAAAGAGTGTTACGTTGTTTTCAACTGCACATTGACGAATTTCGTGACCGTCTGAGGTAACACCTGACTGATTTATATCACGAGTGTTAATTACGTAGTTGATATAACCCTGGCGCATATTGTTAAGAATTTCTTCACTGCCTTCGCTTATTTTCTTAACAGCATGAGTTCTTATTCCGTTTTCTTTAAGGAAATTTGCTGTACCCTCTGTTGCCTGAATGTTAAAGCCCATATTGTAGAAGCGGCGAATGATCGGCAATGCTTCAGCCTTATCCTCATCAGCAATAGTTGCAAGAACTGTACCATAGTTTACAACGTTCATACCGGAAGCCTGTAAAGCCTTGTAAAGAGCACGTGTGAGCTTATTGTCGTAGCCGATTGCTTCACCGGTGGATTTCATTTCAGGTGAAAGGTATGCATCAAGTCCACGGAGCTTTGAGAATGAGAAAGCCGGAGCCTTAACATACCAACGCTTTTTATCTTCAGGGTAAAGATAATCTATACCCTGCTCCTTGAGGCTCTTGCCCAATATTGTAAGAGTTGCAATATCTGCAAGGCTGTAAGACGTTGCCTTAGAAAGGAATGGTACTGTTCTTGAAGAACGTGGGTTAACCTCAATAATAAATACGTTTTCATCCTTATCTACAATAAACTGAATGTTGTAAAGGCCAACGATACCTATACCAAGGCCTAATTTTTTTGTGTATTCAAGAATTGTTTCTCTTACCTTTTGAGAAATGCTGAAGGTTGGGTAAACACTTGTTGAGTCACCGCTGTGGATACCTGTTCTTTCAACAAGCTCCATAATACCGGGTACAAATACATCCTTACCGTCACAAATAGCGTCAACCTCTACCTCTTTACCGGAAATGTATTTGTCAACAAGAACAGGCTTGTCCTCATCAATTTCAACGGCAGTTTTAAGGTAGTGCTTTAACTGCTCTTCATCTGCAACGATTTGCATTGCACGGCCGCCTAAAACGAAGGACGGACGAACTAATACAGGGTAGCCTATTTTCTTTGCTGCCTCGAGACCGTCTTCAATTTTTGTAACAGCCTTACCCTCCGGCTGAGGAATATCAAGCTCCTTAAGAAGCTTTTCAAAGGAATCTCTGTTTTCTGCCTTTTCAATAGCATCACAGTCTGTACCAATGATTTTAACACCACGGTTTTTAAGCGGCTCTGCAAGGTTAATAGCTGTTTGACCACCTAATGATGCAATAACACCCATTGGCTTTTCAAGGTAAATAATATTCATAACGTCTTCAACTGTGAGCGGCTCAAAATAAAGCTTGTCTGAGCAGGTATAGTCAGTTGAAACTGTTTCGGGGTTGTTGTTTATAATAATTGCCTCGTAGCCTGAAGCCTTAATGGTTTGAACGGCGTGAACTGTTGAATAGTCGAACTCAACACCCTGACCGATTCTGATAGGACCTGAGCCGAGAACAATGATTTTTTCTTTATCTGAAACAACAGACTCGTTTTCTGCCTCGTAGGTTGAGTAGAAATAAGGAACGGTACCCTCAAACTCTGCTGCGCAGGTATCTATCATTTTGTAAACAGGGAACATTTTATTTTCAACACGAAGGTTGTAAACGTCAAGCTCGTTGCATTCCCAAAGACGTGCTACGTACTGGTCGCAGAAGCCCATTTTCTTTGCCTCGTAAAGAACGGTAAGGTCGTTCTTGTTTGCTTTGAGCTTTTCTTCCATACGGATGATGTTTCTGATTTTTTCAAGGAAGAGAATATCGATTTTTGTTGCGTCGTAAATCATACCGATATCTGTTCCGTGGCTGATAAGCTCTGCAATAGCAAAAATTCTGTCATCTGTGCCGTCCTTGATATATTCAAGAAGCTCTGCCTCTGTGTAGCTGTCGAATTTTTTCATATAAAGGTGACAAACACCTATTTCGAGTGAGCGTGCTGCCTTTAAAAGCACCTCTTCAATTGTTCTGCCGAGGCTCATAACCTCACCCGTTGCCTTCATTTGAGTTGAAAGCTTGTTGTTTGCCGTTGCAAATTTATCGAATGGGAAACGAGGCATTTTTGCAACAACGTAGTCGAGTGCAGGCTCGCAAGCGGCAGGAATGTTAGCAAGCTGAATTTCTTCAAGGTGCATACCAACTGCGATTTTTGCAGTAACTCTTGCAATTGGGTAACCGCTTGCCTTTGATGCTAACGCTGAAGAACGGGAAACACGCGGGTTAACCTCAATTACGTAATAATCAAATGAAAGCGGGTCAAGTGCAAACTGAACGTTACAGCCGCCTTCAATCTCTAATGCTTTTATAATTCTTAAAGCACTGTCACGAAGCATACCAGCCTCTTTATTTGTAAGTGTCTGACAAGGGCAAACAACAATTGAGTCACCGGTGTGAATACCAACCGGGTCAACATTTTCCATATTACAAATAGCTATTGCAGTATCATTTGAGTCACGCATAACCTCAAACTCAATTTCCTTATAGCCCTTAATGCTCTTTTCAACAAGCACCTGATGAACAGGTGAAAGCTTAAGTCCGTTTTTAAGAAGCTCACGGCATTCTTCTTCATTATCTGCAAAGCCGCCGCCGGTACCGCCTAAGGTGAAGGCAGGACGAAGAACAACGGGGTAGCCGATTCTTTCGCAGGCTGCAAGGCCTTCTTCTACTGTGTTTGCGATTTCTGAAGGAAGAACAGGCTCACCTAAATCAAGGCAAAGCTGTTTAAAGAGCTCTCTGTCCTCTGCTCTTTCAATGCTTTCGCTTTTTGTACCTAAAAGCTCAACCTCGCATTCCTTTAAAATGCCCTTTTTCTCGAGCTGCATAGCAAGGTTAAGACCCGTCTGTCCACCAATACCCGGAACAATAGCATCAGGTCTTTCGTAACGGATAACCTTTGCAATATATTCAAGTGTAAGCGGCTCCATGTAAACCTTATCTGCCATGGAGGTATCTGTCATAATTGTTGCAGGGTTTGAGTTACAAAGAATAACCTCGTAGCCCTCCTCCTTAAGTGCAAGGCACGCTTGTGTACCTGCATAGTCGAATTCTGCTGCTTGTCCTATTACGATAGGGCCTGAGCCTATAACAAGTATTTTCTTAATATCAGTTCTTTTTGGCATCTTACTTGCCCTCCTTCATAATAGTAATAAATTTGTCGAACAATGCTTCGTTAACAGCACCCGGTGCACCTTCCGGATTAAATTGAACACCGAAAGCCTTATCCTTTGCACTTTCAACACCCTCAACAGTTTTATCGAGAATATCGTAATGTGTAACTTTTAATTCTGTTGATTTTATGGATTCCTCGTCAAGTGTGTAGTCCTGGCTTTGTGAAACTGTAATTACCTTACCGGTTTCTGCGTTCATAACCGGATGGTTACCGCCGTGATGACCGAACTTGAGCTTCTTGCTCTTTGCACCGTAAGCAGCACCGATTAAAAGTGTGCCTAAGCCGATACCGAAGAGTGGGAATTTGCCCTTTAATTCCTTTAACACCTCTACAATTGATGAAACTGCCTCAGGGCTGCCCGGACCGTTAGAAATTACAACACCGTCGGGATTCATTTTTATAATCTCTTTTGCAGAAGTATTGAACGGAACAACTGTAACGTTGCAGTATCTGTTATTAAGAAGACGGATTATGTTAAGCTTAATACCGCAGTCAATAGCAACAACGTTGTACTTTGCGTTTGTTGTTCTTGAGTACCAGCGTTTTTTACAGCTCACCTTTTCCACCAAATTATTTTCAACCGGTGTATTCTTTATTATTTCGATTGCTTTTTCTGTTGGCACGGAAGCATCTGTAAGAACAACGCGACTGCTGCCGTTATCACGGATTTTTCTTGTTATTTCTCTTGTGTCTACACCCCAAATACCCGGAATGTGGTTTTCTTCCATTTCCTCGGAAAGTGTTTTGGTGTAACGGAAGTTAGACGGAATATCGTTGTACTCCCTTACTACAAGTCCGCCGAGTGTTGAAACCTTTGCTTCAAAGTCCTCGTCCGCAACACCGTAGTTACCTATAAGCGGATAGGTCATAACTACTATTTTGTCAGTAAAGGAAAGGTCTGACATCATTTCCTGATAACCTGCCATAGCAGTATCAAATACTATTTCACACACTCTTTCGCAATCTGCTCCGAAGCCGTAGCCGAAATACTCGCTGCCGTCTTCAAAGACAATCTTTTTTCTTACTTCGTTTGCCATACAATTTTACCTCCGTATACAGTCATAAGACATTTACCGAAAACGCTTTCTCCCTGGAAGGGCGTTGCCTTACCCATGGAAAGGAATTCGTTACTGTCGATTTTATATTGATTGCTTAAGTCCCACACAGTCAAGGAGCCTTCATCTTTAATTCCGAAACGGCTTCTTGGGTTATCGGTAAGCATTTTAACAACTAATTCAAGCGGCAGAATGCCGGGCTTTACAAGCTTGGTGTAAACTACGGGGAATGCTGTTTCTATGCCTGTTATGCCCATAAGACTTTTTTCTAAGCCCTTTGATTTTTCCTCGAAAGAGTGAGGCGCGTGGTCAGTTGCAAGCATATCTACAGTGCCGTCTAAAACGCCTTCTATAAGTGCTTGTCTGTCCGCCTCGGAACGGATTGGCGGATTCATTTTAAACCTGCCCTCATCCTTTAAATCCATATCATTAAAAACTAAATAGTGCGGAGCAGTTTCGCAAGTTACGTCTACGCCCTCTTTTTTTGCCTGCCGTATAAGCTCAACGCTTTCTTTTGTTGATATGTGGCAGACGTGATATTTACAGCCTGTTTCCTTTGCTAACAGTAAATCTCGTTTTATTGGCCCCCACTCACTCTCGCTGCATATGCCGCGGTGGTTATTCCTTGCTGCGTACTCACCTTTATGAATATAACCGCCGTTAAGCAGCGAATTGTCTTCACAATGGGCAGAAATTATTTTACCGAGCTTTTGTGCTTTCTCCATAGCAGAGCGCATTAAGCTCTCACTCTGTACTCCTCTGCCGTCATCCGAGTATCCTATTGAGATAGATGCAAGCCCCTCTATATCGGAAAGCGCTTCTCCTTTTTCATCTACCGTGAGAGCGGCAAACGGATGAACACCTATTACGGCATCCTTTTTTATGATATCCCTTTGGAGCTGCATATTTTCCACACTGTGCGGCACAGGGTTAAGGTTTGGCATAGAAAGAACGTCTGTATAGCCTCCCCTTGCAGAAGCCATTGTTCCCGTTTTTATGGTTTCTTTATAAGAAAAACCCGGCTCTCTGAGATGAACGTGAACATCACAGAAACCGGGAAAAACACCATATTCAGAAACACTTGAAGATAACATATCCTTTAAAAAAGAAGAAATAGCCACATCTCCCTGAACCGCTGCCTGGCAGGTGTATTCAGGAACAAGTGACACTTTTTGATTTTTGTAAACGTATGCATTTTTTAATGCAAGCTTCATTTAAAACCATTCCTTCTGTAAAAATGCCTTTGCCGAAGCGGCAAAGGCTTGAGTGATTTATGTAAGGGCACAACTCACCCGTTTTAAAACTCAAATCTTGCCGATATCTCGTATCGAATTAAAGACTTAACGTTATTGTTATTAAAAATTTATTCAGCAATTGTTTCAGAGATGAAATCATCCTCAAGACAAGAGCATGAAACGTAATTATCTTCATCGTAGCTTTCAGGAGCATTTTTTGCCTTTACCTTTTGAAGTACAACGTAAATTGCTGCTGCAACAGCTGCAATTGCTGCTAAAACACCGAGAACTTTAAAAAAACTCTTCATAAAAATAACACTCCCTAAAATTCTTATAATTTATCTTTTATTATTATAACATACACTAATAAAATGTCAACAATTTTAAAAGAATATTCATATAAAAAATTTTTCTTTTTTTGGTTGTATTTTGATTAAATTTTTACAAAAAGCAAATAATATTTTTCGTGGCAAATTTAAAGACTCTTTTACATATTTTTTCACACAAAAAGGAGTTTTTATGATTTACAACAAGGTAGAAATTTGCGGAATAAACACGTCCACCTTAAAAACCTTAACCGAAAAGGAAAAGCAGGCGCTTTTAAAAGAGGCCAAAGGCGGAAACAAAAAAGCACGCGAGGAACTGATAAACGGAAACTTAAGACTTGTTTTAAGCGTTATTCAGCGCTTTACAAATCGCGGTGAAAATTTAGACGATTTGTTTCAGGTTGGTTGTATAGGCTTAATAAAGGCAATAGATAATTTTGACACAAGCCACGACGTACGGTTTTCTACCTATGCAGTACCGATGATTATTGGTGAGGTGCGAAGATATTTAAGAGACAACAACCCCATAAGAGTTTCGCGCTCGTTAAGAGATACCGCCTACCATGCAATGCAGCTTAAAGAACGCATTAGCAACGAAAAGGGCTACGAGCCGAGCATTGAAGAAATAGCAAAGGAAATGAATTTAAAAAAGGAAGAGGTTGTTATTGCGCTTGAGGCCGTGGTTGACCCCGTATCCTTTTACGAGCCGGTATACTCCAACGGCGGTGACACAATTTTTTTAATGGACCAGATAGGCTCAACAGAAACCGACGGTGACTGGGTAGATGAAATTTTGCTTAAAGAAGCAATAAAAAATCTTCCCGACAGAGAGAAAAAAATTCTTTCAATGAGATTTATGCGCGGTATGACGCAAACAGAGGTTGCAAACGAAATAGGAATTTCGCAAGCGCAGGTTTCACGTCTTGAAAAAAACGCACTCGATTTTTTAAAAAACAAATAACAAAAGCGGCAGATGAGCTTTACCCACCTGCCGTTTTTTCTTTAATTATTTTATCGTGATTTTAAAGAGCCTTGCACCGTGTGAGTTTACCTTTGCAGAAAACTCGCCTTTTGTTACTGTGTATTCCTCGTGCTTCCACATATCCCGGACGCTGTAATCGACACCGCCGATTGAAATATCTGCAATATTGAAGCCGATTTTCCGTTCCTTATCATCCGTATTAAACAATGCAACATATTTGCAGCTTTCGCCGTTAGACGTCCAGATAATTTCACCCTTGCCATCTGTTTCCTCTCTTTTGAACTGCCTTGCGCCGCTTGAGTTTTTAAGCATATCTATAAGCTCTCTGTTTTGAAGAAGAGAAAGAGTAAATTCGTCGTTTTCACGCATTTCGCCACCCATCATAAGCGGTGAGCGGAAAATCCCCCAAAGAGTCATCATTGTTATTTGCTCGTCGTGAGTAAAGCGTGTATAGCGGTTTCTGTATTTTTCAAGCTCCTCTGTTTTTTGAATTCTACCGAGCGGAAGCATATCGCAATCAGGCCAGGCACCGGGCTGAACGTACTCCTGCCATGCGTAGCAACGCTCAAACATAGCGTGAAGCTTGCTCCATTCGTCCCAAAAATCGCCCGTCATACGCCACATATTAGCGTGAGCAGCAAGGTGCTCGTGCTCCCAAACGGGTGCAGGACCGGGAGAAAGGCTTAAAACCATATCTCTGCCGCACTTATCTATTGCTTTTCTGAGCATTTCAATTTCACGTTTTGCTGAATACGGGTTATCAGGAAATATCTCGGTATTAGCAATATCATCACATTTTATGTAATCTACACCCCAGGAAGCATAAAGCTCGAAAATGGAGTCGTAATATTCCTGTGCGCCCTTCTTTTCGGTTTCAAGACCGTACATATCAGGATTCCAAAGACAAACCGAGCTTGGCTTTGCAATTTCATTAGCAGTAACACCCTCGCACTTAATTTTGGTGTGCTGATGAGCAGCCTGCCTTGGGATACCTCTCATAATGTGAATACCAAACTTAAGTCCGAGTGAATGCACGTAATCTGCAATAGGCTTAAAGCCCTTTCCACCCGCAGAGGATGGAAAACGTTCAACAGAAGGAATAAGACGGGAATATTCATCCATACAAAGCGGAGCAAAATAATTGTAATAAAAGCTGTTTGCGGTAGGCTCCGACCACTGAATATCGCAAACCACGTATTCCCAGCCGTAATCCTTAAGATGCTTTGCCATATAATCTGCATTGGCAAGCAGCTGCTCCTCATTAACAGCCGCACCGTAGCAGTCCCAGCTATTCCAACCCATAGGCGGTGTGAGAGCTAATTTTTTATGCATAACAATCTACCTCTTGTTCTTCTAAATTCAATTTTACCCTTATACAATACCACACAGCTGCAAATTTTTCAATAAAAGAAATTTTACCCCGCGGTAAAAACCACAGGGCAAAACTTTAAAACAATTGGAATCAGAAGATTTACAGGTTACCTTTTTTTGTTGCAAGCTTTATCAAAGCTCGGGTTGAAGGCGTAGAAGTTTTTAGAATCCAACTTGTCAGTTGCAATTCTTAAACCCTCACCGAAATTATCAAATCAAACAAAAACCCACAAACCCTTGATATACAAGGGGCTCATGGGTGTTTTGTTTGTAGATTGAATTTGTGTGTTTAACCGACAATATATAGTTCGCTTAAGGCTCTGGTATATGCAATATATTTTTCGTTTCTACTTAAGTTCTTATCATAAACAAACACAGAGTCATATTCTAATCCTTTTGCTTGTTTAACTGTTAAAACAACTGCTTTCCTCTCCGTGCTTAAATCATTATATACACAATATGGTTTCATTTTGTCTGGAATGTCGTTCGGGTCGTTACATATTATTGCAGTTCTGTTTCCTAATATTAAATTAAGTAAGACTCTCCATGCAAATATATTTTCAGATATTTTTTGTACATCTTGTGTCTTTAATCCAAACGAATCGTTTGACAATCCAAGATTTTTGTTATAAAAGAGGACAATTTCCTCGCTGTTTCGGTAATTTTCATTTAATGTGAATTTTTTAGCATCTATATATTTCAACAAATTATCCCAAGTGTTAATGTTGCAACTTGAAGGTATTTGCTGATTGATATCTCCATACACATTAAATGTAACTTTATTGGCATTTACTCTTAACATTAAACCATATTGTAAGAGAGGAATATCTTGTCCCTCATCAATACACAAAAGGTTGTCTTTATCTATTAAAGGCTTTTTATCGTAATAATAGTAAATTCCTAAAACTCTTGCGTACAACACACATTCTAAATTTAACTCATCTGAGACTTTTATATCTATTTTGAAATCTTCGAAAGTCTTTTGTATCGCTTTATCAATGAGTTTTTGAGCACCATCTTTGCTTTTAGCTTTTCCGTTAATTTCTTCTTTAATAGTTTTTGTGTATTTTAGTCCTTTCTCTGGGATTTCATTTATATGTTGTTCCAACTTAAGGGCAAATTCGTTAGAATATATGTTTTTTTGTGTTTCTAAGTGTGGTTCTTTACTAACAACATTTTCTGCGTGTGTTTTTGTGTGGGTTATCCTCTTCTTTGGTCCCTCTGGTTTTACACCACTTTGAATTTTGTACCTAAGAATCACATCATTCCAATATTCTGCTAATGTCATTTTAGGTATTCTTTCGATATGAAGATTTTTAGACAATTCATCAATAAAAAGATTGAAGTTTTTGTTAGGCGTTATAATTTTAACTTTTTCATAATTCATATTGGGTCGATTAAATTTCATGTTTGCAAGGCGGTGTAATAATATCATTGTCTTGCCGCTACCCGCACAACCTTGGACCAATAAGTTTTTATCAAAATCAAAATCGATTATTGTGTTTTGGTTCAATTGTATTGAGCGAATAATATTTGTAATGTTTTTTTCACCTTTTTTCTCCTCAAGTACTTTTAATAGGAATTGGTCTGTTATGTTGTTTTGTGAAACATTAGAGGTTATATCATATTCGTCAAAAATGTCAAATAATGTACCGTCTTTAATATCTATATTTCTGCGCAAAAGGATTGTAAAGTCGTAGTTATTGTACTCAAATTCTTTTATTCGCTTTTCTCTATAATGTCTACCCATTTCTGACCAAACCGATGAAATGTTTAAGTTGTCATCGCCACAGTTGTAAGCTTCTTCTCCAATATAAACCCTGCTGGTTCCTTTTAATGATTTTACATCCATTCTAGCATAATATGGTCTGTTTTTGATTTTTTCATAAGTGTAAATAGTCTCATTTATCTCAATATTTGATGACTTCTTTTCTCTCCAGTCATTTTTCTGGTCGATGTCCATCCACCAGGTTTCCGTATCAATCTCTTGTATCAATTTTTTAGCGTTTGCAATATCGATATCAATTTGTTCTTTAACATTATCCAAATGTTTTTCTTCTCTTTTAAATTCTTTATCAAAAGTTTTATCCTCTTTTTTGAAGTCTGATTCGGTAGGTGTTAAATAGTATTGATTACTTGCGATTATTGATTTATTTTTGCTTAAAATGTGTACGAGTTCTGACAATTTCTCATTTTTTATACCCAAAGTTCCTATATGTAACTCTTTGCTAAGTCTATTAAAATTATGTTTGTTAGGTTCATTATATGTGGTGCTTATTAATTTAAATAGTTTATCGTTGTCTGTATAGGCGTTACCATATTTGTCAAACCCATTTTTATCGTATCCTTCGAGATTAAACCCATTTATATTGTAACCCAATGCATCGTATCCATCACAATCATATCCATTTCTGTCAAAGCCTTTTCGGTTATAACCGTCTTTGTTATATCCCTGGACATCATAACCATCTTTATCGTGTCCTTCGCGATTGAACCCATTTGCATCGTATCCATCACAATTATATCCATTTCTGTCAAAGCCTTTTCGGTTATAACCATTACGATTATAACCATCTTTATTATAACCTTTTTTGTTAAAACCTTCTCGGTCATAACCTTCTTTATTATATCCTTGGCGATTATATCCATCTTTATCGTATCCAAAGATATTGTATTTGAATATTTTGAAATTCATAAAACTCGCCTCACTTAAAAATATATCTAGATATTACCATATATAATGGTTTTTTTCAATAATAAGTAAACAGCAGATGAGTCAACCAAAGCACATCTGCTGTTTTATAATGTTTATTTCATCTTCGGCTTAAAGTTCTTTCCATCAAAGCTCGGGTTGAAGGCGTAGAAGTTTTTAGAATCCAACTTGTCAGTTGCAATTCTTAAGCCTTCACCGAAGCGTTGGTAGTGCACAACCTCGCGCTCACGTAAGAATTTAATTGGGTCGCGCACGTCGGGGTCATCTATGAGTCTTAAAAGATTGTCGTAGGTGACTCTTGCTTTTTGCTCTGCCGCCAAATCCTCGTGAAGGTCTGCAATAACGTCGCCCTTAACCTGCATTGAGAATGCGCTGTATGGCGCTCCGCTTGCCGCTGTGGGGTACACGCCGGTTGTGTGGTCTGTAAAGTAAGCATCAAAGCCAGCCTTTTTGATTTCATCTATTGAAAGATTACGCGTTAACTGATACACGATAGCGCCTATCATTTCAAGATGCCCGAGTTCCTCTACACCGACGTCCGTCAGTAAGCCCTTTAACTCCGGATACGGCATTGAAAAGCGTTGTGAAAGGTAGCGTAAGGATGCGCCCAGCTCACCGTCAGGGCCACCGTATTGACTGATAATAACCTTTGCAAGCGCAGGATTAGGATTTTTAATATTTACCGGATATTGAAGCTTTTTCTCATAACTGAACATAAATTAACACTCACTCCCCGTAATATCCCATGGCCAAGGGTCGCTAAGCCATTCTGCAGTGTTGCAGCACTCTGCCTTAAGTGCGCCGTATTTCTTAACGTATTCCTGCTGTAAAGCCTCTGCCTCTTCCGTATGCTTTTGGCAAAGCTCAACCGCGCTCTTGTCGCAAGGGTGTGTGTCGAGGTACAGGTGCAGCTCCCACACTGCAAATTGCGCAGCCGAAAGTTTTCTGAGTAATTTCTCGCGTTCATTCATTTGCACTTACCTCCAAAAAACGGTTTATCTAACGACGGAAAAAGAGTTCCGTTTTTAAGCGCCGTTTCAGCACAGTAAACTCTTGAATCCGTTTGGTAAGGCACGTATGCCATTGTTACCGCTGTATCCGCAGGCAAAGCAGTTTTTGGACAGTCTGCTTGCCATTGCATAGCATTATAAATACTGCTGTAGCTGTTCATAGAATATCTCCTTTTATATATTTTGGGTATCCTGTACATACTATGCCGCTTTACCATTGTGTGACACCAACAAAAAACAAGCTCTGTAATTTAAAGCCTGATTGCTTTAAATTACAGAGCTTGCAATATTCTATTACATTAATTTCATAAACATTTCAAGAATTCGTTTTGTACATACTTCGAGGTCTGCACGGGTTAAGTTGCCGCTGTCGAGAGCCTTTTTAAGGTCTTCGGGGTAACCGCAATGCATCTTAAGGTCATTACCTGCCTTTACCTCTTGTACGGGGTCATTTTTAACGCCCCAGTCAGTAACAACCATACCGTCAAAGCCCCATTCATCTCTTAAAATACCTGTTAAAAGCTCATAGCTTTCAGAGGTATGC
>JAZNET010000021.1:0-9783 GCA_045588735.1 Acutalibacteraceae bacterium
TGCGGCTTCAGTGTTATTTTATTCGCCTGAAGCTGTCCGAAGGACAATAAAACTATGCGAAGCATAATATAACTGCGAAGCAATATCACTCGCCGTATGGCGAATAAAACTGCCGAGTGTCCTTACGAACACTCGGCTAAAACCGGTGGTTTTTCTTTTTAATTTATTATTGCTCTACTGTGTAAACACTAACCTTTTTACGGTCTTTGCCAAGGCGTTCGAAACGAACTTGGCCATCAACAAGAGCGAACAATGTGTCATCCTTACCCTTGCCAACATTTGTGCCCGGGTGGATTTTTGTACCTCTTTGTCTTACAAGGATGTTGCCTGCAAGAACGTGTTGACCGTCTGCACGTTTAGCGCCAAGTCTTTTTGACTCAGAATCACGGCCGTTACGTGTAGAACCCATACCTTTTTTATGAGCAAATAATTGGATGTTAATCTTAAGCATTCGTTACACCTCCGTAAGTGTTTCTACAAACTCAGGATACTGCTCCTGTAAGCCCTCTAAGTGGAGCTTCAGTCCTAACAAAATATCCTTTGTAATATGTCGTTGTTCCTTATTTACGGTAAGCTTCATTTTACCGTCGCTTACCTGAATGGAAGCGTTTACTCCGTAAACCTCGGTAATAGTGTTAACTACAAGGTATGCTGCAGAGGAGACAGAGGCACAAACAACGTCGTAGCCTTCCTCAGCAAAGCCGGAGTGACCGGAAATTAAAAAGCCGTAAGGAACGTTTTCGTCAAAATAAAAAGTTGCTTTTGTCATTACGCATTGATAGCTGAGATTTCAACCTTTGTGTAAGGCTGTCTATGACCCATCTTGCGCTTTTCATTTTTCTTTGGTTTGTAAGTAGCAACAACAATCTTCTTGCCTTTGCCATTCTTAAGAACCTTTGCGCCAACAGAAGCACCGTCCACGTATGGAGCGCCAACCTTAAGGCCGTCTTCTGCGCCAATTGCAATAACTTTGTCAAAAGTTATTTCTGCGTCAGCTTCAACGTCGAGCTTTTCAATGAAAATAACATCGCCATTCTCAACCTTGTATTGCTTTCCGCCTGTTTCAATGATTGCGTACATAGTTTTTACCTGCTTTCTTTCAGTCTCGCTAACAAGGCACACGCTTTGTGTTTGTGAGGACATACCTCGCCCTTAATATGCGGCAAAGGGTATTTTAGCAGAAGAAAAGCCGTTTGTCAATAGGGTTTTAAATTTTTGTTAAGATTCCTTGCACAAGTACGGTGGCGTATGCTATACTAATGCTTGGATTTTGAATTAACTATTAAAGCAAGGGTGGTATTGTGTTGTATTTTTATCCCGAAGATTATGGCGCAAGAGCAAACGGAAAGGAAAACGATGTCAAGGCAATTCAGGCGGCTATAGATGCAGCTGAGCAGAATAACGGTGGTACGGTTGTTTTAACGAGCGGAAAAACATATTTTTCAGATTCAATAAGAATGAAAAAGAACGTTGAGCTTCATTTGCAAAAGGGCGCTGTGCTGAAAGCAACGAATAATATAGAGGGGTATATTCGTCCGTGTAATATGATAAACGACCCCAAAACAGCGCTTATAGGCAACCCTGTTACGGGTAAGCCGTCGTTTGTATTTATTTACGGCTACGAGGCGGACAAATGCTCAATTACGGGTGAGGGCACCATAGATGCAAACGGCCACAGCTTTGTTAAACGAAAGGATAAATATTACGTAACGGGTGATTTTTACCCGAGACCGACTGTTATATATATTGAAAAGAGCAACAATATTTCATTTAAGGATTTTACCGTGACAGATGCGCCCTTCTGGACGCTTCACCCGGCAGGCTGTGACGACATTTTAATATCCAAAATAAGAATTTTAAACGACCTCGACGTTGCAAATTCAGACGGAATTGACCCCGACCATTGCAGTAACGTGCGAATTCTCGGCTGTCACATTGAGTGTGCGGACGACTGTATTTGCCTTAAGGCATCAAAGGGTAACAGTGAATACGGTCCCTGCGAAAACGTAATAATATCTGACTGTACTCTTGTTTCAACCTCTGCGGCAATAAAAATCGGTACGGAGGGCGTTGGCGATTTCAGAAACATTATTGTAAACAATTGCATTATAACAAGAAGCAACCGAGGACTTTCAATTCAAATTCGTGACGGCGGTAACGTTGAAAACGTAACGTATTCAAATTGTATAATAGAAACACGCCGTTTTTGCCCGGATTGGTGGGGCACGGCGGAGCCGATTGTTATTACGAGCTTTAACCGTGATGAAAACACAAAATCGGGCAAGGTTAAAAACGTAAGGTTTTTCAACATTACCTGCAGGGGTGAAAATGGTGTGCTTGTTCACGGTACAAAGGAAAATATGATTGAAAACGTGACCTTTGAAAACGTAAGCGTTACACTTTCAAAAACCACAAAGTGGGAAAGTGGACTTTACGATTTAAGACCGTGTCTTGATTACGGTGTGGAAAAAATAAAAAATTCCGCATTCTATTTAAGAAATGCAGAAAACGTGTTAATAGAAAAGTGTTCGGTTGCCTGGGGCAACGTTTGCGACGAATACGCCTTTAAATTAGATGCGGAAAACTGTCCCGGTTTAGAAACAATACGCTTTTACGGAGCAGATGCAAAATAAAAAGTGAAAATAAAAATGTAACAACCCTTAGCTCATGCTCTTCTCGAGCATCCGAACTAAGGGTTGTTACTGTTCACTTTTTGTATCTAACATCATTCTCATTTACCTCTTCTTTCTACAGATTTTTTAGGCAATTCCTTTTATATAATGGTTAAAGCTTTAACTCTTATTGTTCGTTTTGCAGGAAATTGCCGCCGGCTTACTTTAAGCCAAGGTCAGATGTTTTTTAGTACATTGGAACCACACTTTCAATTTTAATTTCGAGCTTAGGTTTTAGTACATCGGAACCACACTTTCTTTTTTATTTTTTGTTTTTACTGTGGCATTGGACTCACCCTTCCTTCTGTCTATATATTAGCACATTGGAATATGCGCTGCAATACACAAAACCTACAAAGTTAAAGTGCCTTGTATATGTAAAATGGAGAGAATAATCATTCACCGGAACGACTTTCGTAAAAGCTGTTGACAAGTAATAATTTTATGTGTTATTCTAAAAGGGTAGTCGGTTCAAAAAACCGACCTTTTTTCGTTTAAAAAGCTATTCATAATAATTGTAAAGGAGTGAGTATTACGGAAAAATCTAAAACAGAAATTCTTGCCGAGGAAATTTTGTTAAAGGCAAAGACGGAATTAACTGCAAATATTCACTCGCTCATAAGGGCAATAAGTGCCCTTAGCTTTGTTGCGACTAATGAAGAGGATATTTTTACAGATGCAAAAAGCTTTTACTATAATCCTAACTATATTCTTATGCGCTTTAAAGGGAGCACAACGTCTGTAAACAGGGCACTGCTTCATTCTATTCTTCACTGTATGCTGCTGCATCCGTTTAACATAGATTTTAAGGATACCTTTCTTTGGAATATAGCGGCGGATATTTCTGTTGAGGCTACAATAAACAGCTGGGGCTTACCCTGTACAAAAAACGAAAAGGAAATAATGCAGAATGCAATTATTACCGAAATAAAAAAACAGGTTAAAAATCCTTCTGCGGAAAATATATACTATTATTTAAAGGGTGCCGATATAAGCAGAGAAACGCTTGATATGTATGCTTACACCTTTAAGGATGACGTTCATAAAATATGGTACAAAAACAAGAACTTTGCTTTTTTTGAATTTGATGATGATGAGGAAACCGTAGAGGCAAGGTCAATTTATAAAAAGGCGGACAGCCGTCAGGGGCTTTCTAACGAGTCGAATGACAAAATTATGTACGACGCCGTAAGCGGCAGCGCAAAGGAAGAAAAAGAAGAATGGCGTAAAATAACGCCCACAGTAGCAAGCGATATTGAAGCACTCAAAAAGCAGGGGCTTATGTCGGGTGTGGATACACAAATTTTAAAGGGCGTAAACAACGACAAATACGATTACGCTAAATTCTTGAAAAAATTCATAGCTTTTAACGAGACTATGGAAATAAATGATGACGAGTTTGACTACATATTTTATACCTACGGCTTAAAAACGTATGGCAATATGCCAATAATTGAGCCGCTTGAATACGTAGAAAGCCTTAAGGTCAAAAAGCTGTTTGTTGCAATAGATACCTCCGGCTCGGTTAAGGGTAAGGTGGTTGAGAATTTTATAGAAAAGACTTATAATATACTCAGGTCAACCGATTTTTTCACAAGCAAAACAGAAATTCACCTTATTCAATGCGATTCTGAAATCAAGGAAATCAAAATTCTTCACGGTGAAAGGGAGCTTGAGGAATATGTTAAGACACTCACGCTGAAGGGCTTTGGAGGTACAGATTTCCGTCCCGTGTTTGAGTACGTTGAAAAGGTGCTTGATGAATCCCTGCCGAACGAAATAAACGGACTGATTTATTTTACGGATGGTGAGGGAATTTACCCGAAGCAAATGCCGCGCTTTAAATCGGTATTTGTTATAAACGACAGCAGTTTCAATAAAGCAGAAATGCCCGTGTGGGCAACTCCGCTCTTTATTGATAACAGTGATTTATACAGGTGATAAATTGAAAATAAAAAACAATACGCTTGTTTTCAATAAAAAGAAAACTAAAATAAACGAGTTTAATTATAACGAGCAAATTGTGCAGCTTGAATTAGGAGATAAGGTGAAAAAGCTTTCAAGAATGTCCTTTGCAGGCTGCAGAAGCATAGAAGCCGTTAAATTTAATAATGCACTTGAAGAAATTGAGTACGGAGCATTCTACAATTGCGTTTCATTAAGCTCGGCAGAGCTTCCCATAACGCTTAAAGCTCTGGGAGATGGTGCCTTTAAAGATTGCAGAAGCTTAAAAAAAGTTGTTTTGCCGGAGCTTAAGGTATTGCCTGAAAATCTTTTTAAGGGCTGCTTTGCGTTAGAGGAGGTTGTAATTCCCGATTCTGTAGAGGTTATTGAGCAGGGCTGTTTTCAAAGCTGTACGAGTCTCAAAAAAATAACATTTGGCAAAAATCTCAGGGAAATTAAGGCTTATGCCTTTAAGCGCTGTCAGAGTCTTGAGAGCGTAGTCTTCCCCGAATCACTTAAGGTAATAGGTGACAAGGCGTTTGAGGACGATAAAAATTTAAAAATTGTTAAATTTAACAGTGATTTAAGCTATTTAGGCAAGGCGGTTTTTTACAACAGAGTTTACGACGAGTATAAAATAAAGGGTACGGCATTTTCTTCCTCCTTTGCAGCTAAGGAGGATATGGAAAATTGTATAACAATAACTATACCCACAACCGTAGAATATTTAGCGCTGGGTTTTGAGGGTGTGCTGCCCTTTGCTTATATTAACAGAAACAAAACCTGTCCTAATCACGTTTTGGCGTTAGAAAAGGAAAAGGCTAAGGTTTTTATGAGCAGTGCATATTATTCTTATTCGGACGACAGCGACTACGTAATTAAAAATAATGAGTTCGATTTTTTAAAGTATGATAATCAGTTAGAAAAGGCAGAGGAAGCCGAAAAGCCCTTTGTTGCAGCTTTCAGACTTGCATATCCAAAGGAGTTAAGCGAGGCTAAGAAAAACGAGTATTTTAATCTGCTTAAGGGTAGCGAAAAAGACGTTGCAATTTTTTCTGTTGAAGTCAACGATGAAAATGTGTTATCATATTTATTAGAGAATTTTTCCTTCGATACGGAATTCTGTGCTGCACTTTACAGCCTGTGTGCTAAAAAGGGGTACAGTAATCTGCAGGAGACGGTATCGGTAAAAAAAGAAAAAACAGCTTTAACAGAAACGGAAAATATGTTAAATGATTTACTTTTAGTGTGAGGTAATGCTATGAATATTAAGGAAGCAACAAAGCATATAAAAAACACTATAACGGCATATCTTGAAAAGGATGAAAACGGTCAGCTTGTTATACCTGTTAATAAGCAGCGTCCTGTTTTCCTTTACGGCCCTCCGGGTATAGGCAAAACAGCGGTTATGGAGCAAATTGCAAAGGAAATGAATATAGGCATAGTATCTTATTCCATGACGCACCACACACGCCAGAGCGCCCTGGGCCTGCCGTTTATTAAAACTCGCACCTTCGGCGGTGTTGAGTACGACGTTTCGGAGTTCACTATGAGTGAAATTCTTTCAGATGTTTATTCATATATTGAAAGAACGGGCCATAAAAACGGAATTTTGTTTTTAGATGAAATTAACTGCGTTTCCGAAACGCTTGCACCGTCTATGCTAAGATTTTTACAGTACAAGGCATTCGGCTCGCATTCCGTGCCGGATGGCTGGGTTATTGTGGCTGCGGGCAACCCGCCTGAATATAACAAATCTGTAAAAGAGTACGATATTGCCACGCTCGACAGAATTCAGAAAATAGACATTCAGTCAGATTACGACGTGTGGAGGGACTATGCAGTAAATGAAAGAGTGCACCCTTCAATTATTACGTACCTTGACTCAAAGCCGAGTGATTTTTACATAATAGAAAACACTCCGGACGGCAAGCAGTTTGTAACTGCAAGAGGCTGGGAGGATTTGTCAAGGCTTATGTATTCCTTTGAGAAAAAAGGAGTGGAAATTGAAGCTGAATTCGTTTCACAATATATTCAGGTGCCAACGGTAGCACAGGATTTTGCTTCGTTTTATAAAACCTTTAAAAATATAAGCGACCTTTGTTCACCGAAAAATATATTTGAGGGGAATGCAAACGAGGAGCTTAAGGAAAAGCTTAAAAATGCAGGCATAGAAGAAAAACTGGGCTTTATAAACCTTTTGTCCGGCAGCATTAATGAGGAGCTTGAAAAATGTGTTGTGAAAAACAACGCAATAAAGAAAGCGGTTAAGCTTTTAAAGGATGAAAACGTAATATCTGCAAATAAAGCGGATGCCGTGGCTGCGTTATCCTCAAAAACAGATAATTTAATTGTTTTAAAAATCAATTCGGCGCTTGAAAGCAGCCCGTCAGAAGTAAAAGAAGTAATAGAGTCAGAGCTGAAAAAAGAGGTAGAAGCCTTAAAGCAGGCGGTTGTAAATGCACAAAATAAGCTTTCTAACAGCAGTAAATTTATTTACGAGGCTTTAGGAGAGGCACCCGAAACAAAAATTTTTACAACCGACATTACAAGGAATACTTATTCCGCTGAATTTTTAATCGGCTTTGGCTGTGAGGCGTTTTCAGAGCTTACTAAAACTAAAAAGAGTGACGAATATCTTTTGCAGGAGCTTAATGCATTGTTGTAAAATTTATTGATTTGTGCTATAATACTTGTGGAAGGGGTATCTTAAGACTTGTTAGGATGCACTTTACACGCCCTTAAAAGGAGGTATTAGTATGTCAAAGATTATTACAATCAGTCGTGAATTCGGTTCAGGCGGCAGAGAGTTAGGTAAACGCCTTGCAGATGCCCTCGGTGTGCCCTGCTACGATTATCAAATTGTAGAAATGGTTGCCGAAAAGCAGGGTCTTGATAAAAATTACGTTGAAAACGCAGCTGAAAGAGATATAAGAGCCTTTTACCCGACAACGGTGGGTGTGCGCTTTTCTAATTCTACCTTCTTTATTAACCAGTCTGTAGAGCTTTTTACAGAGCAAACAAAGGTTATAAGAGAGCTTGCCTCAAGAGGTGACTGCGTAATAGTAGGCAGATGTGCCGATGTTCTTCTTGATGATGAAAAGCCTTTAAACATATTTGTTTATGCAAATAAAGAGTCTAAAATAAAACGCTGCAGAGAAAGGGCAAAGCCCGGTGAAAACCTTACAGATAAAGAAATAGAAAAGAAAATGAAGGAAATTGACAAGGGCAGGGCAGACCACAGAAAAATGCTTGCCGATACTGCCTGGGGTGACAAAGCAGGCTACCACCTTTTAGTGAATACCTCAGGTAAAGAAATTAAATCCCTTGTGCCGGGACTCGCAGAGTACGTTAAAAATTATTTTGAGCAGAATTAAAAAATTAACTGAATAAAAAAGTGCTCTATCATTAAGCTTTTACTTAATTGATAGGGCGCTTTAATTTTATTGTTTTTTAGAAAAATTTAGTTGTTAATCTGCCTAAAAAGTTACAATTTTTAATCATTTAAAGTGGCACAATGCAAGAAAATGTGTCGAAAAACTTGACAAGAACCTATTATTATAGTATTATCGTAGCACATTTATTACAAAGTTGTAACTTTTAAGGAGAAAATATGACAAAAAAATTAATTTCAATAATTTTCGCGTTCATTTTTGCAATAAGCTCTTTTTCAGTTTTAAGCGTAACAGCTTCTGCGGCTAATAAAAATCCTAATGAATATCCATACAGCATAGAGGATGCGCTCGATTATGCTGAAAAGAACTGGAATAACGGCAAAGGACTTTGTGCCGAATTTGCTTCAAGATGTATTATGGCAGGCGGTATTAACGTTCTTAAGCCACGCGTTGTAGATTTGTACAACGCTCTTAACGGTGTGCACGGCACATCCTACAAGCTTACCTTAACAAATGGTAAAACAGGTGCTATAAGAATGTCTGACAACGAGGGTAAGGTTGGTAAGGGCGATTTAATTTTCTATTACTGTAACAACTGTAAAACCTATGCACACGTTGTTGTTTGTAACGGTGCTAACAGCGAGGGCTACGTGCAGGACTACGCTCATAATAATGCACACAACGGTAAAAAGAAAACGTATACTTACTATTGCTGCGGCGCACAAAACTGGACAATGTATTCAATTGTGCTTGATAAGGGTCTTCTTCGCTACGGCGCAAGAACAACCGTAAGCGTACCGAAAATCAGCTACTTGAAAAACGGTGCAAACGGTGTTGTTGTTAAGTGGACTAACGTGAAGGATGCCGACAAATACAACCTTTACCGTAAAACAGACTCTACCGGCTGGAAAAAGGTTACAACCACCACTAAAACAAGCTATTCCGACAAGTCTCTTTCTAATGGCGTTAAGTATCAATACACAGTAAGAGCTGTTGATAATAACGTTATGAGCCAGTACTATGCAGGAAAATCAGTAGTATCACTCACTGCTCCTACACCTAAAGCAGTAAACGGCGTTGGTGCAGTTACAGTTAAGTGGAACAAAATTCAGAATGCAGACGGCTACTACGTTTACAGAATGAATGAGAAAAACAGCTGGACAAAAATTGCTACAATTAAAAACGGCAACACAGTTTCTTATGCAGATAAAAACGTAGTAAGCGGCAATACCTACAAATATACCGTAAGAGCTTACGACGGCTCTGTTGCAGGTGCATACCTTAACGCAGGTACAAGCGTGCTTTATCTTGAAACACCGTCACTTTTCAAGGCGGAAGCTACACAAAACGGAGTAAATATTTCATTTAAGGCAGTAAACGGTGCAGAGGGCTACCGCATTTACAGAAAAGCTGTTGGCGATAAAAACTGGGTTGTTTTAGGTGAAGCTAAAACAAATTCCTTTGCAGATGCTACCGTTAAGGAAAATACAACATATATTTATACGGCAAGAGCATTTAAGGGTGCTGCCTTAAGCGGTTATCACCAAAACCCCGTAACCTTCAGAATAGGTGAAAAAACTAACGTTTCACAAAACGAGCAGTTAGTTGATACAATTCTTAAAAATGCTGCTACAAAATAAAAAAATGGGTGATTCTTATAAAAAATAAGAATCATCCTTTGTTTTTTTATATAAACGTATAAATTGTAAAAATTGGGTTGTAGAGAGCAAAAATCTTTGCTAAAATAAAGAAAAATAAATTTATAAAAAAGA
>JAZNET010000022.1:0-6402 GCA_045588735.1 Acutalibacteraceae bacterium
GCCGAGTGTTATTGTCCTTCGGACAGTTTTGTGCGAATAAAATAACACTGAAGCCGTAAGGCTTCAATAACACTTTTGATTTATCAAAAATATCACTGCAAATTTATATTTGCAATATCACTTAATACTCTCCGAAGAAAATATTTTCACTTTGGCATAATTACCTTCAAAGCATATAACCCACTATGACACTTTCAAGCCGAAAGTGTCACTTTTTATCTGTCTTTAGCAACCCCGCACATTTTGCCGGGCAATTTGTTTTTTGTTTTAAATTTTATTTATATGTTTAATATTTCTTTACAAATAAGTAATTGCTATGTTATAATATACGATGTATAATTGTGTATTGGAGTGGACCTTTTTGGAAAGAAAAAGCGGTGTGTTAATGCACGTTTCTTCTCTTTGGGGAGAGTATTCCTCGGGCAGCTTCGGTAAGGAAGCTTTTGAGTTTATAGATTTTTTAAAGGAAATCGGCTTTTCCTACTGGCAGGTGTTGCCCTTTGTCATTCCGGATGAATGTAACTCACCCTACAAATCATATTCAACCTTTGGCGGAAATCCGTATTTTGTAAACCTTGATTTACTTTTTGAAGAAGGTCTTTTAACTAATGAGGAGCTGTCACACGCAAAGCAGGGTACACCGTATTTTTGCGAGTTCGACCGCTTAAAGGCGGAAAGAGTGCCGCTTTTAATAAAGGCATCTCAAAGGGCTGACGGAGCATTAAAAGAAAAAATAAACGGATTTATAAATAAAAATAAGCAAATTAAAGATTTTTGCGTGTTTATGGCGCTTAAGTCTGCTAATAATGAAAAAGAATGGACTCAGTGGACAACAAAAGAGTACGACGAGCAAATTTATTTTGGTTGGTGCTTCATTCAGTATGAATTTTTCTCACAATGGGCAAGGGTTAAAAAATATGCAAACGAAAACGGAATAAGCATAATAGGCGATATTCCTATTTACGTTTCCTTTGACAGTGCAGACGTCTGCTATAACCCGAAAATGTTCTTGATGGATGAAGAAAATAAATTAACAGAGGTTGCGGGAGTACCGCCCGATTATTTTTCAGAGGATGGTCAGTTGTGGGGTAATCCGCTTTACAACTGGGCAGAAATGGAAAAGGACGGCTTTTCCTGGTGGAAGCAAAGGCTTACCTTTGCACTTGAGCTTTTCGACGGTGTAAGAATAGACCATTTCAGAGGCTTTGAAAGCTTTTGGGCTGTAAAGGGTACTGAAAAAACGGCTAAAAACGGCAAGTGGGTTAAGGGACCCGGCATGAAGCTTATAAAAGTGCTTAACGAGGTTAAGGGCGACAAGCTTATAATAGCTGAGGATTTAGGCGATATTACAGAGGAAGTAGTTAAGCTTGTGGAGGACAGCGGCTTCCCGGGTATGAGAGTATTTCAGTTTGGCTTCCTTTCTCTTTGGGATACACCGCACAGACCTTATAACTACGTAAACAATTGCGTTGCATATTCCGGCACGCACGACAATAACACTCTTTTAGGCTACCTTTGGGAAACCCCTGAGGATATGAAAAGAAAAGTTATGCAATATTGCTCCTGCAATTTTGACAGATGGAATGAGGACGGCTGCAAAGCTATAATAAAAACTATTATGGCAAGTAACGCAGGGCTTACTATATTCCCCGTGCAGGATTTGTTGGGCTACGGCTCTGACACACGCCTTAACGTACCCGGCCGTGCAGAGGGTAACTGGCTTTACAGAGTTACAAGGGAGCAAATAAACAATATAAACAAGCGCGAGTACAAAGAATTAAACGAGCTTTTTGGCAGATAAGGAATTAAAAATGAGCAATTTAAAGGATATTACACTTTTTTTACTTGATATGGACGGCACCGTGAATTTAGGCTTTGACCCTATAGACGGTGCAAAGGAGTTTCTTGAAACCTTGCTTGAGCAGGGCAAGAACTACATTTTCTTAACAAATAATTCTTCAAAGAATGCAAACGATTACGTTGAGAAAATGAAAAAGCTCGGCTTCCCTTGTGAAAAGGAAAACGTTTTTACCTCCGGTATGGCGGCAGGAATGTTTTTAAGGGATAATAAAAAAGGCAAAAGGGTTTACGTTTGCGGTACTGAATCCTTGAAAAACGAGCTTAGAAAATACGATGTGGAAATTACCGAAGATGATGCTGATTTAGTGCTTCTCGGCTATGACACCGAGCTCGACTACAAAAAAATAACAAAGGTGTGCGACCTTTTAGATGCGGGCGCTGAATACTACGCAACAAATATTGATATGGTTTGCCCCATTGAAAACGGCAGGTATTTACCCGACTGCGGCAGCTTTGCGGATATGTTTGAAAATGCAGTTAAAAGAAGACCTGTGTTTTTAGGCAAGCCGGACAGGACTATGATAGATATTTTACAAAAAGAAACAAACACCCCGTACGAAAACATTGCTATGGTTGGTGACAGAATTTACACCGACGTGAAAACGGGCGTGAATGCGGGTGTTACCTCAATTTTAGTTATGTCGGGTGAAACAGATGAGGAAATTTTAAAGTCCTCGGACGTTGAGCCTACTTATATATTTGATTCTGTAAAAAATATTCTTGAGGAAATAAAATGAATTTTGTGAAAGGAAATAAAAAAATGAAAAAGAGAATTTTAGCATTAGCGTTATCATTGGTTTTACTTGTGACCTTGTTTACTGTTGCAATTCCTGCAAGTGCAGCAGAGGCACTTAAGGGTGATGCTGACAATGACGGTGACGTTACTCCTGCAGATGCATTGCTTGTATTAAGAGAGGCGGCAGGAATTGAAGATTGCGTGCCTGCCGAAAGAGAAGCTCTTTGCGATATTGACGGTGACGGTTATATATCACTTTTTGATGCAAGAAGAATTTTAAGAGCAGCAGCAGGGCTTATAAATCTTGAGCCTACAGGTAAATTCAAGGGCTATACAGATGCCAACAAAATATTCCAATCACAAGAGGAAGCCCTTGATTTCTTTAATACAAATATAAACAAGGTTAAATCTAACAGATACGGCTTTACCGTTTTAACCGACGTAGAAATGAAAAAATTCGAAGCTGAAAAAATCACCTTCTTAGGGCAAGAGGCAAACAACACGGCAAGCCTTATAGACGGTATTTTCAATACAATCGGCTCAGATTCCGAAACAGAGGTTTTCGTTCCGTTTAACACTCCGTCAACAAACAAAATGAGCGTTGAGGGGCAGTCCTACGTTTCAAGGCTTACGGGTTACGACGTTTACGGTATGAAGGTTGAGTACGACAAAAACCGTCATCCTGAAAACGGCGGTATTGTTACAATTACAATTGCTATTCCGGACAGTGAAAAAAGTGATATAAACGAGTCAAGCTACGTAAAGGTTTTCAATTCGGAAAATCTTCTTGGCGCAACTGAAACTGCACTTAACACAATTTTCACAAAGGTTGCAGACGGCACAGAGGTTGTACACTATAAAAATGCTGTTTTAGTAGCAGAGTTTGAGGCTTCTACAGGCTACCCGGTAAGCTATTCAACCTCTTACGAAACAAACGTGTATATTCCAAGTGCAAACAAAAACCTTTATACCTTTGAGGGTCTCACTTACGAAACTGTAAACACGGTAGATTATATCGATTTCCTTTACGATTAAAAATAAATCAAAAAAGTTTTTCTAAAAAAAGGTGATTGCTATGGAAAAAAAGTATATTTTGGCGCTTGACCAGGGAACAACGTCTTCAAGAACAATTGTGTTCGATAAAAAGGGGCGTATTGTTTCAAAGGCACAGTTTGAATTTACTCAAATTTACCCGAAAAGCGGTTGGGTTGAGCACGACCCTTACGAAATTTGGGAAAGCCAGCTTCATTCCTTGCAGGTGGCTTTACAAAACGGCAATATTAAAGCAGAGGAAATTGCTGCAATAGGCATTACAAACCAACGTGAAACAACAATTGTTTGGGAAAAGGAAACGGGTAAGCCTGTTTATAATGCTATTGTGTGGCAATGCAGAAGAACTGCTCCTATTTGCGAAAAGCTTAAGGAAATGGGCTTAGAGCCTTACGTTAAAGAACACACGGGTCTTTTAATAGACGCTTATTTTTCCGCAACAAAAATCAAGTGGATTTTAGACAACGTGCCGGAGGCACGAACCTTAGCAAATGAGGATAAGCTTTGCTTTGGTACGGTTGAAACCTGGCTTATTTGGAACCTTACAAACAAGCAGGTGCACGTTACAGATTACAGCAACGCATCAAGAACAATGCTTTTTGATATTGAAAAGCTTTGTTGGGATGAAACCCTCTGCAGCAAATTAGGTATTCCTATGAGCATGCTGCCTGAGGTAAAGGAGTCAAGCGCTGTTTACGGTGAAATTGCAGATAATTTACCGGGACTTTCCTCACTTGCAGGAATTCCCATAGGCGGTGCAATAGGTGACCAGCAATCTGCACTTTTCGGTCAGGCTTGCTTTAATGCAGGTCAGGCAAAAAATACCTACGGCACGGGCTGCTTCCTTTTAATGAACACAGGTGAAAAAAGAATTCACTCACAAAATCAGCTTATTGAGGGTATTGCCTGGGGTCTTAACGGCAAGGTTACCTACGATTTAGAGGGTAGTGCCTTTAACGCAGGCTCCGTTATAAAATGGCTTCGTGACGAGCTTCGTATGATTTCTGAGCCGTCTGAGTGCGATTTTCTTGCTGAAAGCGTAGAGGATTCCAACGGAATTTATTTGGTGCCTGCCTTTACGGGTCTTGGCGCACCTTATTGGGATATGTATGCACGCGGCTGCATAGTTGGTCTTACACGCGGTACAAACCGTGCTCACTTTGCAAGAGCGGTGCTCGAAAGCATAACCTACCAGGTAACAGATTTAATTGAGGCTATGTCAAAGGATAGCGAAATAATAATTTCGGAAATCCGTGTTGACGGCGGTGCTTCTGTAAGCAACGTAATGCTTCAGATTCAGGCAGATATGGCAGGCGCAAAGGTTAACAGACCAAAGCTTGTAGAAACAACGGCGCTCGGTGCTGCTTATATGGCAGGTCTTGCAGTCGGCTTCTGGTCAAGCCTTGAGGAGATAGAAACAGACCGTGAGGTAGACCGCATTTTTATTCCTAACGTAAACACCGAAAAGCGTGAAAAAATGCTTAAGGGCTGGCACAAGGCTGTTAAATGCTCCATGAATTGGGAAGAGGCATAAGCAATTAAAATAATTTGAATTAAAAGAGTCCTGTTTGTAGCATTACAAGCAGGCTCTGTTTTATATGAGCTTAACTTTTCATAAAATCTTATTTTATTGACAGTATTTTGCAAAAGTAGTATAATATCCTCGCACCACAACTGAATACAAAAAGCCTAAACAAGTGTGTGTTTTTATCTTTTGGTAAAAGCACAGGCTCTATTTTCGCATGCTTGTTAGGCGAAAGTTGTGGTGCAGCAATCGGAGTTATGTGTTTTTCGGTGCGTAGCTTCGGCTGCGCACTTTTTGTTTTAAAGGACGGTTTTTATGAAAAAAGTTTTATCGGTAATTTTAGCAATTTGTTTTTTGTTAGGCTCGTATGCTATTGGGTTCACTTTCTTGGATTTCAACGACATATTAACGATTACAGCCTTTGCGGCTGATGAATCTCCCTTGACATTTAGCTTAAATAGAGATGGTAAATCGTATTCTGTGAGTAAATGTAGAATTAACGTTGCAGTCGATGTTGTAATTCCTAATACTTATAATGGTTTGCCTGTAACAGAAATTGGTCCTTTGGTATTTATGAACTCTTTAGTTAAATCTTTATCTATACCTTCAACAGTTGACTTTATTAATGAGAATGCTTTTGATGGTGTTGGGAAACTGGAATGTGTAGAAGTTGCTGAAAACAACCTTAATTACTGTAGTGAAAACGGAGTTTTATTTAATAAAGATAAAACAGAATTATTGTTATATCCCAAAAACAAAAAAGGTGTTTTTTACGAAGTTCCAGAAACAGTTAAAACAATTCATGAAAATGCCTTTTATGATACTCTTCTTAATTCGATAAAATTATCCGATAATGTGGAGAGTATAGGTTATATAGGCGGCTCCATAACTCAAATTTATTGTAATGAAGGTAGTTATGCACAAAAATATGCAGAGGAAAAAGGAATAACTACTTATAACAATACTACTTCCTTTAAATTTTCTCTTAATGATGATAATGCTAGTTATTCTGTAGTTGAGTGTTTTTTGGGATTGTCTGGAGATGCAGAGATTCCAAGTGAATACAACGGTTTGCCAGTAACTACAGTTGCTGATAGCGCATTTAAAAATTGTGCTAATCTTTCGTCAATAACAATACCCGGTAGTGTAAAATATGTCGGTTCTTACTCATTTGAAAATTGCAGTTCACTTTCAAAGGTTGTATTTGGTTATGGTGTGAAAAGGATAGGAA
>JAZNET010000023.1:0-24368 GCA_045588735.1 Acutalibacteraceae bacterium
ATTAACGAGTATTTTAACGAAGAGTGAGCAAAATATCCGCCTTTTTAAAACAGGTTCGGATTATTCTTGTCACCTTAAGCAATAAAATCAGGCGACAACTGAAATTCAGTTGTCGCCTTTTTTTATTCATAAAAACTATGACTCGATTTATTTCATGCCTTCTTCGTAAGCCTTAATCATCTTTTTAACCATCTGACCGCCAACACTACCAGCCTGACGAGATGTTAAGTCACCGTTGTAACCTTGCTTAAGGTTAACGCCTACCTCAGAAGCAGCCTCCATCTTAAATCTGTTAAGAGCCTCACGAGCTTCCGGAACTACGTTTTTCTTTGATGCCATTTTCTTTTCACTCCTTTTAGAAAATTTGGTTTGCGTTTGTAATCATAGTATTTTCTGAAAGTGTGAAAATATTTATAAATTTTTTTGACAATGTTTGTTAATTAAAAATCTGAATTATAGCCCTTTTCCCGTGTTAATTTCATAACCTCGGCGTGCGCCTTTTTTGTGCCCGCTAAAATTGAACAGGGGCCTGTTAAGGAAATTTTACCGCCGCCTATTCTTGTTACCTTACCGCCTGCCTCTTCTGCTATAATAGCAGCCGCAGCAAAATCATAGGGCTGTAGCTTATATTCCAGATAAATAACGTTGCTGCCCTCAGCAACTCTTGAAATATCTATTGCGGCAGAGCCGCCGCTTCTAATTGAAAGGCTTTTTAAAAATAATTCCTTTACCGTATTAAACAAAACGTCTACGTTGCATTCATTATAGCGTGCACATCCGAAGGCAACTATGCCCTCCTCTACCGATAAATCGTTTATTTCAAGCCTTTTATCGTTAAGAAAAGCACCCTTGCCTTTAAATGCCTTGTAAAGCTTATTAACGTAAGGGTTGTACACAAAGCCCGCTATAAGCTCTCCGTTTTGCGCCAAGGCAACAGAGATTGAGCTATGGTAATAATCAAACATAAAATTTGTTGTACCGTCTATGGGGTCAACGTAAAAAATATATTCCCTTTGCATATCCCTTACGTTGTTGCTTGTGTCCTCTTCACCAAAAAAGGCTGCCCGGGGCAATATTTTTGAAAGCTCATCTATTAAAAAGCTTTGTACTTTAACGTCGTACTCGGTACAAAAATTTGCATCCCCTGTTTTCTTTTCTATTTGAGCCTCCTGCATTTTGGCATCAAGCATTATTTTGCCGGCTTCCTTAATGCAAGCTTCAATTTTAGAAAAATCAATCATTTATTCCACTCGCTTTTTCCGCCTGAAAGCGTTTCTTTATTTTCCTCATAACTATAAAATAGGCAGGTATAAGCAGCAAATCTGCCGCAAACCACGCTACCGGATTTGCAAAGCAAGCCGCCTTAAAGCCGTAGTCCAAAACAAAACCAAAGCCTACACCGCCGCGCGCAGCAAGCTCGAAAAAGCCTGCAAACATAGCCGTTGTACCAAAACCAAGACCCTGAAGCGCGTTTCTGTAAATAAATATAAATGTAAGTATTGGGTAAAACCATGCACAGGTATTTAAAAAGCCTTGCGAAAGCTCTAAAACCGCAGCTTCGCTGCCGTCTATAAATAAAAGACCTATATAAGAGCCCAAATACCTTGCAATAAAAAACGCTACAAAGGAATATGCTATTCCTAAAAAGGTTGAGTCCAGCACACCTTTTTTAATTCTGTCGTATTTTTTCGCACCTAAATTTTGACCGCAATAGGTTGCCATTGTAAGACCGATTGTTTCAGACGGCAGAATTATCATAAGCTGCGTTTTTGCACCGATTGTCATTGCGGCAATTGCGTTTGAGCCCAAGGTATTTACGCACGACTGAAGCATAACCGAGCCAACAGCTGTAATTGAGCATTGAAGTGCCATGGGAATACCGTTGCCTACAAGTTCCTTTATGCACTTAAAATCTAATTTTTTGTCGCCCTTTTCAAAATGCAGCATAGGGTAGTTTTTCTTTACAAAAATGAGGCACAATATACCTGAAACAAGTTGAGATGCCACCGTTGCTGTTGCCGCACCTCTTACACCCATTTTAAAGACTATAATTAAAAGAAGGTCTAAGCCTATGTTTAAAAAGGATGAAAAAATCAAAAAATAAAGCGGTGTTTTACTGTCGCCCAAGGAGCGTATTATGCTTGCAACAATATTATAAAGCATTGTTGCGCCTATACCCACAAAAATTATTACAATATAGTTATAGGCATCTGTAAAAATATCGTCAGGTGTGTTTAAAATTCTTAAAAGCGGCTTTGTAAATATAACTACTAATATTGTGAGCAATACCGCCATTGCTATTCCCACGTAAATTATATTTGCCGTTATTTTTCTTAATTTTTTGTAGTTCTGTGCGCCGAAGCTTTGCGCTATGGGAATTGCAAAGCCTGTGCAAAGACCGAGTATTGAGCCTATTACCAAAAAGTTCAAAGGTCCTACCGAGCCTACTGCAGAAAGCGCTGTTTTACCAACAAATTTACCTACTATTATGGTGTCTGCCATATTATAGAATTGCTGAAACAAGTTACCCATCATTAAGGGCAGGCAAAACCTTATGATTATTTTCATAGGGCTGCCTTTAGTCATATCCTTTACCATAAAAGCACCTTTAAAATCATTTGTTAATTACGTCGTAAGCAAGGTCCGGCACGTCTGACATAATACAGTCCGCACCTATGCTGTTAAGTCTTTTTATTTCCTCTTCCTCATCAATTGTCCAGTATTGCACGGCAATATTATGTCGGTGAGCGTAATTAACAACACGCTCCGAGCCAAGCATTAAAATTCCGTATTGATTTGTAGGAATCTGCAATGCACTGAATTTATAAAAATCCTCGTTCAAATCTATGTTATAGGCTGCCGCAAAATAAAAGGCAACAACCTCTACTATTGATGAGGAACGAAGCATATCCGGATGGTTTTCGTCTACGTATTTTGTAACGTCACCGTTAAAGGTACCGAAAACAACCTTTTCAAGCAAGCCCTTTTCCTTTAAAATTCTGTAAAGTTCATCTGCTGCCTTAAAGCCCTGCTCGCCCTTATCCTTAATTTCAATTATAAAAGTAAAATCACCATTGCTGCACAAATAATCGAGCACGTCTTCAAGCAGCACAACCTTAAGATTTTTCGGAATATCCTCACCGCGAAGACCTCTGTAAGGGTACTCACCGTCGGGAGTTTTAAAATTCTCACCAAAGTTAAGCACAGATAATTCCTCATAGGTTTTTTCACTCGGCTTTACGTCCTTTTTACCGAATTCCTCCTCAGAATTTGTTGTTCTGTCAAGCGTATCGTCATGAAGAAGAATAAGCTTGTTATCCTTTGTTATATGTAAATCAAATTCAAACGTATCTACGTTAAAATCTTCGTTCTCAACACAATATTCGAAAGCCATCATTGTGTTTTCGGGAGCAATATCCGCACCTGAGCGGTGAGCTGAAACAAGCGCATTTCCCTTTGTTATGAACGGATTTGTCATTTCAGCCTCTTTAGGTGCTTCACCTGCTGAAATATAGCACAAAGCAGTTGCACCAAAAACTATTACAAGCACTGCTGCAAGAATAGTACACACTGTTAAAGCAGCTATTTTAAGCCCCTTTTTACACGATTTGTCTTTTCTTTCCTTACTCACTGTGTCATCTCCAATATTTTAATGTATTATATATTATAATGATTGTCATTAGTCGAAACGCAGTAGCGTTTCGCAAAAGCCGATTTTATCGGCTTTTTGCAAAATTGATTTTCAAAAATACAATTTTGCATTACAGTCATTGAAAGGATTATAGTCGAATTTTCAAAGAAAATTCGATACCAAATCTGTGATTTGGTATCGAAACAGTGTGATTTCACACTGTTTCGACTAACTATAATCGTTATAATTAATATATGTAATCTAACACAATTCGTACTAAAAGTCAATTTACAAACCGACAAAAAAATGCTATTATAGCCATGGCATAATTAAAGGACAATTTACACGGTGATTTTATGAAAAATATACTCGAGGATTTATTCTCTTTTGAAGACAAGGAATACAAGGAATTTAACAGCAAGCTTATTCCTACTGTTGCAAAGGAAAACGTTATAGGCGTTAGAATTCCCGTTTTAAGAGCTTATGAAAAATCAATAAGAAACACAGACGAGGCAGCTAAGTTTTTAAGCTCATTACCGCATAAATATACAGAAGAATATAACCTTCATGCATTATTATTAGAAAACATTACATCTTATGACGACACAATAAAAGCTTTAAATGAATTTTTACCCTTTGTGGACAACTGGGCAACGTGCGATATTATGAGCTTTAAAATTTTTAAAAAGCATCTTGATATTTTACCGCAGCAGCTTGATTTATGGCTTAATTCCACCCATACCTACACAATTCGTTTTGCAATAAAAATGTATATGTCGTACTATCTTGATGAACACTTTGAATTAAAACATATGCAAAAAATTGCAGAAATACGTTCAAATGAATATTATGTGAATATGATGCTCGCGTGGTACTTTGCAACCGCTTTGGCAAAGCAATACGACTCCGCAGTAAAATTTTTAGAGAACAAGGAGCTTTCAAAATGGGTTCATAACAAAACAATTCAAAAGGCAATTGAAAGCTACAGAATCACAAATGAGCAAAAGGAATATTTAAAAACGCTGCGAATATAAAATTAAAAGCTACTGCTATTTTTATAATAGCGGTAGCTTTTTTATTTATCGGACAATTTATTGAACAGCGTCTCTTATATCTGTAAGTCCTTCAGAAATACCCTCAGAAACGTCTGTTACAACATCACCGATTAAGCCGTTATTGTTGTCACCTGAAACGTCTGAAACCACGCCGTCGCTTTTGTCAGGCATTGTTACAATGTCTGTTGCAGTGTCAAGAGTTGTGTTTTGAGTTGTGCTTGTAGTAGTCATATCGTCTGCATTGTTACCGCAACCGTAAAATAAAACCGCAACTATTGAAATTGCAAGAATTGCAACACCAAGTGTTATAATCTTTTTCATTGATTTCACATCCTTTCCGGAGAGTGAATTTATTACTCCCGTCTTATTTTCCCACAAAGCGCAATAATTATTACTGCTATTTTGTAAGCACGCCGTTATCGCTGTAAAGAAGCACTAAAATCTCTGCCTCCACACCTGTTTGCGGGTCAATATAAACTAAAATTTCCTGATTTTCGGGTGCTACACAATGGTACTCATAGGCAAAAATTTCCGTACCGAAATCTGTTGGAATAAAAACCTTTTTGCTGCTTTTAATTTTTAAGCTTGAATTAAGCAGCTTGCCTGCAGACTCCTCGGTGTATTCATAATTTTTTGCAAGCTCTCTTTTGGTGTGATTCATTAAATACCCTGTAGAATCAAAGCCTGTAATTTCACCGTTATCTAACGCCACACTAACTTTAATAAGGTCGGTGTAATAGGTTATTCCGCTTTCATAAAAAGCAAAATTTATTGTCATTATGCCGTCGGTAACGGCATAGTAGCTTTCCTTTACGTTTTTATAGCCGTGATTATTCAAAAATAATTTTGCACTCTCTATTGCCTGCTCGTAGGTAAGTGTGCTTTCGTCTGCAAATCTTGAACGGAGCAAATAGGTTACAATTCCGCCTTTTTTTGTTACTGAAACGGTAAGCTCTGCATTGTAAAAGCTGTAGCACTCAAGATTGCCGCGGCACTCACTCAAAAAATACAGCTCGGTTTCGTCAACACCTAAAAAATCTGCCGCCTTTTTCTGAGCCTCCTGCTTAGAAATCTCCGGTAAATTTTCTATAAGCTTTGACTTTTTAGTATCTATATTATCAGAAAAAGGGCCGTCGTAAATGAGGGTTGGGTAATTTGTCATTGTTTGCTTCGCATCGTCTAACTCCTGCCCTAAATAAAGCTTGCTTTCATCCTCGTTTTTAGCAAGTGTAGATTTTACATATTCAAATTCGAGTCCGCCGTTTTGCTCCTCGTTTATTAAAAAATTAACCTCCTCGCTTAATTTTTCTGCGTAATCGGAAAGCTGCTTAAGCATTTTCGTCTCCTCCGCGGTTATTTTTTGTCCCGAGGCGCTTTTTTCATTCAAAGTCATTGTGTATTCCCCTACCTGGGAAAGGAACTTATAAATAGCCGAAAGCTCTGCTTCGCCATCTGTTATTTCGGATAAATTTGTTTTAGCCGCAGTTGAAGCACGCCATACGTCGGTAGAAATGCTTGTAATCATAGGTGCGGTAGAGGCGTAAAGACATTTATCCAAATTCAGGCTTATTGTGTCAAGCTGTGTGCCAAGCTCTGTAAGCGCTCTTTCACGTGTTGCCTTTAAAATTCTTTCGCTTTTCACATATTTTACAGTGCTTACAATGCTCAAAGTGCCCAAAACTACAATTACAGCAATAAAAAAAGATGCTCTTCTTATAGCTTTTCTTCTGTTTTTTTCCATTTTTACCACCTTTTTTTAAGTTTTGTATTTATTTTTCCAAAAAGTTAATGGTTTATTCACTTTTTTTGACTCATTTATTCATAGAAAGCATTTACAAAATTTCTTTTATATAGTATAATACTTTAGTTAAATGGAGGTGTATGCTCTTTGGCTTATTTTGACAACAGCGCTACTACAAAACCAACTGAAAACGTAGTTAAAGCAGTAGAGCTTGCTCTTACCGAATGCTGGGGAAATCCTTCCTCGCTTCACTCCCTGGGAACGCAAGCAAACAACGCTCTTAATAAGGCTAAAAAGCAGGTCGCTTCTCTTTTAGGCTGTCAAAGCGAAAGCTTCTTTTTCACTACCTCCGGCACAGCCGCAAATAACACTGCAATTTTTGGTGCTTATGAAAAGCAAAAAAGGTTAGGCAACAGAATTGTTACCACTTCTATTGAGCACCCGAGTGTTGCAGAGCCTATTAAAAGGCTTGAACAAAGCGGTATTGAGGTTATAAGAATTGCTCCGAATAAATCAGGTAATGTAAATGAGGATGAGTTTTTCTCCGCAATAAACGAAAAAACAATTCTTGTTTCCTGTATGGCAGTAAATAACGAAACAGGTGCTCTCTTACCTGTTTCTTCCATAAAATCTGCGGTAAAACGAGCAAAGGCTCCTGCACTTATTCACTCTGACTGCGTGCAGGCATTCGGCAAAATACCTCTTTCGCCCTCCTCTCTCGGTGCGGATATTATTACCGTAAGCGGTCACAAAATCCACGCGCCAAAAGGCATAGGCGGAATTTACCTGAAATCAAAAAACATAATTAAGCCCTATATGCTTGGCGGTGAACAGGAAGGCAATGTTTTTGCAGGCACACAGGCAATGCCGGCTATTCTCGGTTTTGGTGCTGCTGCAGAGGAGGCTGCTGACGTTACCAAAAATGCAAAAGCGGTGCAAGACCTCAAAAACTTATTGCTTGACAAAATAAAGGACTTAAAATGCGTAACAGTAAATTCCCCCGAGGATGCAATTCCATACGTTTTAAATCTTTCGATTTTAGGTCTGCCAAGTCAGCCTATTGTTAACTTTATGAGTGAAAAGGGAATACAAATCTCCGCAGGCTCCGCTTGCAAAATGGGGCACCGCAGTCCCGTTTTAACCGCTATGGGGCTTGACAGTAAAATTATAGATTCTGCAGTAAGAATAAGCTTTTCAAGGTACAACACAAAGGAAGAGGTGCTTTTGCTTGCTGCTGCAATAAAAGAAATTAACGACAAATACGGAAAAGGATAACTATGAAAGAAATTATTCTCATTAAGGACGGCGAGTTAGCACTTAAAGGGCTTAACCGTTCCACCTTTGAAGACGTTTTAGTAAAAAACATTCGTTGGCGCATAAAAAAATACGGCACCTTCCAGTTTAAAAAGGCACAGTCAACCATAACCATTACTCCGGTAGATGACAACGTAGACTTTGAGGCTGTATGTGATGAAATCTCCCGTGTTTTCGGTATAGCAGGCTTTTCGCGTGCCGCTGTTGCCGAAAAGGATATTGATAAAATCCTTGATTTAGCGCCTGTTTATTTAAAAAATCAATTAAACGAGGCAACAACCTTTAAGGTAGAGGCAAAAAGAGCGGATAAAAAGTTCCCTCTTACCTCCCCGCAAATTTCTGCTATGTTAGGTGAAAGACTCCTTGAAGAGTTCCCTCACCTTACGGTAGACGTTCACAACCCCGAAATTGTTGTTACGGTAGAAATTCGCGAGGATGCCTACATAAGAGGTAACCAGACCAAGGGTGCGGGCGGTATGCCCGTAGGCACCTCCGGCAGAGGCTTACTCCTTATTTCCGGCGGAATTGACAGCCCCGTTGCAGGCTATATGATGGCAAAAAGAGGTATTGCACTTTCTGCAATTCACTTTGCTTCTCCGCCGTACACCTCTGAAAGAGCAGAGCAAAAGGTGCACGAATTACTCGAAAAGGTTGCTCTTTACAGCGGCAGAATTACCCTTTACACAGTCCCTTTTACACACATCCAAGAGGAAATAAGAGAAAAATGCCCTGAGGATTGCTTTACGCTTATTATGCGCCGCTTTATGATGCGCATTTCAAATATGCTTGCAGAAAAATGCGAGTGTCACGCTTTAATTACAGGTGAAAGCGTTGCTCAGGTTGCAAGCCAGACAATGTTAGCCTTAGGCTGTACTGATGCCGTTTCAAGCCTTCCTGTATTCCGTCCCGTTATTGGTATGGATAAGGAGGAAATAATAAAAATCTCAAGGCAGATAAACACCTTTGAAATATCTATTCAGCCATACGAGGATTGCTGTACGGTATTTACACCTAAGCACCCTAAAACAAAACCGATTTTAGCAGATATTGAAAAGGCAGAGGAGCCTTTGGATGTAGCTGCACTTTGCGAAGAGGCATTTAACGGAATAAAGAAAATTTATATAGAGTGAGTTTAATAAGATGAATGAGAGTGAGTTAATTCTACTCGGTGAAAAGGTAGTAAAAAAATTCAAAGAAGAAAATATTACCTTAAGCGTTGCAGAATCCTGCACAGGCGGTTGGCTGAGTAAAATAATTACAGAAATAAGCGGTGCTTCGGAAATTTTTACGGGCGGTGTTTGCTCTTACAGCAACAACGTAAAAAGCTCAGTGCTCGGCGTATCACAAAAAACACTTAATGAATTCGGCGCCGTGAGTGAAGAAACCGCAAGAGAAATGTCCGAGGGCATAGCAAGACTTATGAAAACCGACGTCGGTGTAGGTATTACGGGCATTGCAGGTCCTAACTCTGACAACACACAAAAAAAGGTTGGTCTTATTTTCATCTCCGTTACACGCAACAATAAAACCACGGTCGTTAAATTAGAAAACGACTTTTACGACGACGTTCGCTTAAAAAACAGATTTACCGCTGTGAAAACAGCACTTGAATTATTAGGATGACGAAAATATGAAAAAAAATCAAAACATACAAAAATCAGAGAACTTAGTTCATTTTGACAGTTTTGAGGAAACCGTTATTCGTCCCAACAGCCCCGAAAAGGAAGCCATAGAAAAGGCAGTTAAAAAGAAATATGCAATTAAAAAGCTTCGGCAAATTGTTTCTATTATTTCTGCCTTTGCCGTGCTTGTTTCCGCCTTCTTTTTAGGTAAGCGCGGCTTTGAAAGCTACCTTGTTTTTTCGCAGGAGCAAAAGGAAGATGAATACGTCATTCCCTCTGAAGTCACAAAGGAATTAGATAATATGACTGAGGAAGAAGCCTGGGCGTATCTTTATGAAACCTACCCGCACCTTTTAGATATTGTTTTCCCTATTGGCTTTAACTACAAATACGCTTTGTACTATGCAGAAAACCCCGACACGGTCGGTTATATAAAAATTGACGGAACAAAGGTAGATTACCCCGTTGTTCAGGCAGACAACAACAAGTATTACCTTAACCACGACTTTTATGGCAAATACACAAGCTACGGCGCTATTTACGCCACCTACGTTGCAAACCTTAATCCGTTAGACCGCAACATTCTGCTTTACGGTCACAATATGAACGACGGCTCAAGATTTGCCGCTATTGAAAACTATAAATCTATTGATTACTTTAAAAAGCACCCGGTTATAGAGTTCAACACGCTTTACGAAAAGCACAAATGGAAGGTTGCAGCGGTTATCATTACAAACGGTAACGTTAAGGGCGATAACGGCTATTTCTTCGATTTTACCTTCAACAACTGCTCAGACACCTGCTTTGAGGAATATCTTGTAGAGGTTGAAAAAAGAAAGCTTTACGAAACCGGTGTAGATATTTTACCAACAGATAAGCTTATTACCCTTTGCACCTGTACCTATGAATTCAACGACGCAAGACTTGTTGTTATTGCAAGAATGGTGCGCGAGGGCGAAAGCGAGGAGGTAGACGTTTCACTTGCAAAGGAAAAGGAAACGCCTGTAAAATACCCTGCCTCCTATTACAGCAACAAATCAAAAAATCCATACAAGGATGACCCTAAATGGTATCTATATTAATTGTGAGGTGTAGTTATTTTGAGAATTAAGGCATTTTCGTTCGAGCGTGACAGCCTGACTCTTGCAGACGTAAAATCTGCAGTTATTGAAACGCTTGGCGGCTCAGGAGTTTATTTTGAAAGCTTTTCTAACACAAACTCCTTCTTCAAGGCGGTTTCCGACTGCTTAAATGACAACGACGTTGTTATTTTAGGTGTAGAAAGCTCCCTTTACTTAAAATTCAAGCCAATGCTTATTAAGGCCTTCAACTTTACGCCGTCCTACAGCGCTAAAATTGACAGCAGAATCCCCTCAAGCATTTCAGATGAAAGAACAAGAAAGGCTCATATGCTCATTCCGGATGAGTCCTCCGAGCTTTTAACCTTTGACGGTCTTTACAGCGGCTTTTACATTGTTTCCGAGGGCAAGCACATTGTTGTTCTTCCTCTTAAAAAGGACCTTTCCGTTTCTATTCTCAGAAACTCAGAGTTTTCTTTTGTTCAAAAAAAGAGCATCTCTGTTGTTTCCGTAGATGACGAGCCGGTTGACGACGTTTTAGAAAAAGCAAAGGCTGTTGTTGCTAAATTAGTAGAGCACGACTTAAGGGTTGCTATCCCTACAACCCCTGCTGCTTCTACCCTTCAGGAAAAATTAAGCTTAATTGAGGGTAGTGAAAGAGTTATTTTTACTCCGTTTGTAAGTGATAAGGGCATTACCGAGCCTAAAGAGTATTCTGCAGAATTAGCTCGCGGAGCAAAGGAATTAAGAGGCGTTGAATTAGGCGCTACAATATCCACTATTTTCAGAGAGAAAAAGGGCGACATTACTCTTAGCTACTATGCTTTTATAGGCGTTGCTATTGAAGACAAGGTTGTTGTAAGAAAGCTTGTTGCAAGTGCAGATGAAAGCGTTCCGAATTTAGTTAAGGAAGCCTCCGTTGAGCTTTACAACCTTATTGATAAATATATAGATGAGCTTCTCTTTAAGGCAGAGGCGCCTGCAGAGGAAATTGAAAAATATGAAATTTCCCGAATTGAAACCGAGGTAGCTGTAGAGATGCGTCCTGCTGCAACCTTAAGCAAAAACGGCTTAATTGCTTCTGTTGCAATTCTTGTACTTGCAATTGTTGCGTGTGCTGTTATAGGCTTTAAATTCAGCGGCTACAACGTTTCTACTACAGATGAGCCTGAATCTCAGGTGCTTCAGCAAACAGAGGCAACCACTCAGCCCCAGGGCGGCGAATTACCACATAACGATAATAACACCGTACCTGAGAGCACAACTATTCCAGAGTCCACAACGGCACCTACAACACTTATTGAATTCACAAATTCAATATTTACACCGGACCCGACTATACCACCTACACAACCAAACTACAACCCACAACCTACACCTCGTCCGACTCAGCCAAAAACGACTCAATCCCAAGAGGATGAGCCTGTTATGACAGAGGAGGAAACAACAAAGCCCGGCGTTTCATTCATTCAGGGTGAAATGGGCTAAAATAAAAAGGCAAAAGCACAACGAACCCTTTGTGGATTCGCAAACATTTTAACGAAGAGCGGATGAAAATTCATCTGTAAAAAACACGGTTCAGATAATTCGTTCCACCCTAATAAAGGAGTTTTTTAAATGGCAGTTCTTATTACAGGCGGCGCGGGCTATATAGGCTCACACGCAGCAGTAGAATTTTTAAACAATGACAGAGAAATTATAATTCTTGACAACTTTTATAACAGCTGTCCCGAATCATTAAACAGAATCAAAAAAATCACCGGTAAGGACTTTAAGTTTTACGAGTGTGATATTAACGACAGAGAAGGCTTAGAAAAAATCTTTGCTGAAAATGAAATTGATTCCGTTATTCATTTTGCAGGACTTAAGGCTGTCGGCGAATCCTGCGAAAAGCCGCTTTTATATTATTACAATAACATTTCAGGTACTGTTGCGCTTTGCGAGGTAATGGCAAAGTACGGCTGCAAAACTATTGTTTTCAGCTCCTCTGCAACAGTTTACGGTGAGCACAACGTTTCACCTTTAAACGAAACAATGCAAACCGGCGGCACAACAAACCCTTACGGAACAACTAAATATTTTATTGAAAGAATTCTTATGGATTTAGCAAAGGCAGACGGTGAATGGTCTGTTTGCATACTCCGTTACTTCAATCCGCTTGGTGCACACGAAAGCGGCACTATTGGTGAAGCACCTAACGGAATCCCTAACAATTTAATGCCTTATATTACTCAGGTTGCCGTTGGCAAGCGTCCTCATCTTAACGTTTTCGGTGATGATTACGACACCGTTGACGGCACAGGTGTGCGTGACTACATTCACGTGGTTGACCTTGCAAAAGGTCACTTAAAGGCTTTAGATAAGGCTTATTCCACAAAGGGTGTTAACGTTTACAACTTAGGTACAGGCTGTGGCTACAGCGTGTTAGAGGTTGTTAAGGCATTTGAAAAAGCCTCAGGTGTTGAAATTCCTTACGTAATTCAACCACGACGCCCGGGTGATATTGCAACCTGCTATTCAAATCCGGAAAAAGCCGAAAAAGAGCTTAACTGGAAAGCAGAAAAGGGCATAGATGAAATGTGTGCCGACTCTTACAGATGGCAAAGCCAGAATCCAAACGGATACGAGGATTGATTTAGCTTATGAATTTTGTGCCTTTTAACTCAAGAGATACAAGACACAAATCAATATTCGGTAGTACAGCCGCAGGTGAAAGCTTGCGGTTTTCTATTCTTATGCCCCGCTCCATTTGCTGCAGCAAGGTAACTCTTGTTGTGCATGACGACCGGGGTAATTATACGTACACAGATTTATTCTGGTGCGGTATGAACGGTGAAAGTGAAGAATGGTGGGGCGTTGATTACACCTTTTTAAACTCAGGACTTTATTTTTACCATTTTAATTACGAAACACCGTTCGGCACAAATCACATATATTTACACTCGGCAGGAATGGGGCACTTTTCCTCTGACGGCAAGGAATGGCAGCAAACGGTTTATGCCGGTGACCTTTCAACACCCGAATGGGTAAAGGGCGGTATTATGTACCAGATTTTCCCTGACAGATTTTATTTTTCGGGTAAGAAAAAGCCAAACGTACCTACCGACAGAATCATTCACGAAAGCATTTCAGATACTCCCGTTTGGAGACCTGACGAAAACGGGAAAATTTTGAACAATGACTATTTTCAGGGTGACTTAAAGGGCATTAAAGAAAAGCTGCCGTACATTGCACACCTCGGCACAACAATTCTTTATTTAAACCCTATTTTTGAAGCACACTCAAACCACCGCTACAACACGGCAGACTATTTAAAAATAGACCCGCTTTTGGGTGATGAAAACGACTTTACCGACCTTTGCAAAGAGGCAGAAAAGTACGGAATAAAAATTATTCTTGACGGTGTTTTCAGCCATACCGGCAGTGACAGTATTTACTTTAACAGAGAAAACCGCTACGACTCTGTCGGCGCTTACAATTCGGAAAGCTCTGAATACAGCCCGTGGTTTTCCTTTAATGCTGACGGCACCTACAAAAGCTGGTGGGGAATTGATACTCTCCCCGAAACTAATGAAGAAAACGACAATTTTATAAACTTTATTTCAGGTGAAAACGGTGTTACCGAAAAATGGCTTAAGCTTGGTGCTTCCGGCTTCAGGCTTGACGTAGCCGACGAATTACCCGACAAATTCATAGATGCTCTTTACAGCTCTGTAAAGGCTTGTAATAACGAGTATTTTATTATTGGCGAGGTTTGGGAGGATGCCTCTAACAAATTCAGCCACGGCGGCAGAAGAAGATATTTGTTAGGCAACCAGTTAGACAGCGTAATGAACTACCCCTTTGCAAAGGCAATACTTGATTTTATGCGTTTCGGTGTAGCCGAAGGCTTTATGGAAGCTGTAGTAACAATTTGCGAAAACTACCCGAAGCCTGTGCTCGACTGCTTAATGAATCACATAGGCACACACGACACCGCAAGAATTTTAACAAGGCTTATAAACTTTGAATTAGAGCATAAGCCGCGCGAAATTCAAGCAGGCTATAAATTGAGCGAAAATGAATACAACCACGCAAAAGCACTTTTAAAGACTGCTACTGTTTTACAGTATACTCTACCGGGCTTTCCCTCTGTTTACTATGGTGACGAGGCAGGTCTTGAGGGCGGCAGCGACCCGTTCAACAGAGCCTTTTACCCTTGGGGTAATGAGGATAAAGCTCTTATTGCATGGTATAAAAAATTAGGTGAAATACGGCACTCACTCCCCTGCCTTAAGGACGGCAAATTCATTCCGTACTCCGCAACGCTTTCCTGTGTGGCATATATAAGAGAAGGAAAAGAGCAAAAAATATTCGTGATTGCAAATAAAAACAATCACGATATAACGTATAATCTTCCATATGAATTCCATAACACGGTTGAGCTCACAAAAGATATTTCCGTTACCGACTCGGTAGCAGTACCCGCTTTGGGTGCGGTAATACTTTTAAAGGATTTTTAAGTTAAAAGGCATATAAAACCCCCCCGAAAACAGCATTGTTTCGGGGGTTTATTTTGCAATAAATATAAAATGGGTAAAACCGTCAGATTTAGATGCAGAAGGCAATTTCTTCATCCCGAAGGCGTACAAAGGTACGTCGAGTGGGTGAAAAATTGTCTTATGCGCTGAATATGGCAGCTTTTAATATATATTTTTTCTACCGACCAATTTACCCTTATGCCTTGGCTCAAGCACCCACGGCACGTATTTTGTTGCTTTTTTCATTACTGCAACAACTAAGGCATTATCTATTACCTCTGAGGCAGCACCAACTAAATTTACTGCCATTTCCTTAACCTTTGGTGTAGAAAGAGGCTTCATTATCACTTTTTGTGTACCCACAAAGGTAAACTTAAGCTTTCTTTTAGATGCAGTTTCAAGCGGTCTTATATTCACGCTTAAAACGTCCTCGTCCCACTGTGCATAACAGCAAACCTTGTATTTTACACCAGCTAAAACAATATCACCATAACGAAGATGGCCGTCCATACCGCAGACAACCGTGTTTTTCTCCGTGCCCTCGCACCAGCTCATAAGGCACTCGTGCTCCTTAAAGGTAAAGTTAATATTATCTATATTACCTGCTTTTTTGCCGTTTAAAAACGTAACCGTAAACGGAATTACGCTAACAGGAAAGCCTATTAAATTCAAAAGAATTTTTCTTTTTATTTCTATTGTTTTTTCATTCAGCCTTGCTTCGTGCAAGGAACGGACAGAGGTGTTCGGGTTATCTATTTTAAATTCATCTGCAATGGAATAAAAGCCCTCGTACAAAGGCTCCTTCGCCTTTTTATCCGGCTCAATAAACGCCTTGGGGAAATGTCGCCAGATACAGTCTCTTGCCTCCTGCTCACCTGCAATTGCACCAAAGCAGACTATTAACGCATTTTGCTCCTCAAAGGCTATGCCGAATTGCGAAAACATACCGTTCATTCTGTAGCTTGAATTACCGCCGTTTTGCCACACACAGTAGCCGTAGCCGTTGTTGGTATCGGAATTTTTGCAAATTGATGTATCGGCGTGTGCCTGGGTCATTTCTGCAACCCAATTTTCGGGAATTACTTGTGTTTTTTCTATTTTACCCTTATTAAGCAGACAATAGGAAAGCTTTGCAAAATCCTCAAGCTTAAGAAAAAGACCCCATCCGCCTGCCTCTATACCATCACGGTTAGTCTCCCAATACGGCACATCAATTCCGAGCGGCGCAAAAAGACGCGGTGTCAAATACTCTCTTAAGTTGGTTTTTGCTTTTTTACAAATTATTGCGCTTAACAAAAATATATTTTCATTTACGTAACGAAACGTGCCCGGCTCACCGTAAAACGGTGCTTTAAAATACTCTGCAAGCCAGTCAATTTTACCCTTATCCTGCAAAAGATTTGGTGATATGCCTGCCGTCATTGTAAGAAGGTGCCTTACCGTAACACTGAAAATTCTGCCATCTGTTCTTGCAGAAACGTATTCGGGAAAAACGTCTACAATTCTTGTATCGAGACTAAAAAGCCCTTCCTCAATAGCAAATCCAACTGCTATGGCTGTTACCGTTTTGCTTACGGAATATACCGAATGCGGAGTTTCCTTGTTAAACGGTGCCCGGTAAAGCTCACAAGCAACCTTACCGTTTCTTACTACCATAAAACTATGAAATTCAAGCTTATTCTCCTTCATATCTCTGAGAAATTCAACAATCTGAGTTGAGCTTACGCCAACCTCTTCGGGGCATTTTGCTCTTTCGAGTGAATATTTTTCATTCATAGCCACAGCACACTCCTTTAGGTATATCCTTTTTTTCATTTTAGCATAATTAAAATTAAATCTCAACTTTTATTTTCATTAGCATTGACACCTTGTGTAAATATGGTAAAATATCAATGTTTAAGATGAATTTCATTTTTATGAAATACTGTTTCAAAATCAACCGCGAAGGAGACGATTTTTTGAAAAAACAGCAATACTTAGAAAGCAAAAAGTATTCTGCACTTGTTTTTGTTGCTTGCTTTATTGCATATGCCGCTTCCTACGTTGGCAGAATCAACTACTCCGCCGCTCTCCCGGATATTTTAAGCGAGGGGCTTTTCACTAAATCCCAGGCAGGAATTATTGGCTCTGCATTCTTTATAGTTTACGGATTTTTTCAGATTATTAACGGTTTTTTGGGTGATAAAATTTCACCCTTTAAAATGATTATGCTCGGCACGGCGTTATCTGCCGTAGCAAACGTTTTAATGACCTTTTGCACAACAAACGTCAGCATGGCTGTTGTGTGGGGCTTTAACGGCTTTGCCCTCTCGCTTTTATGGGCTGCAATACTTAAAATTTTAGCAAACGTTATAAATTACGATATGCGCTCTAAGGCGTGTCTGAATATTTCTGCTACGCTTCCCATAGGCACTGTTCTTGCTTACGTTTTAGCTTCACTTTCTATTAAGTTTTTCAGTTGGAAGTACGTTTTTTACACGTCTTCAATTGTACTTATATTTTCTTTTGTTTTCTTTTTCGTTACTTACTTGCTTTCAAAAAAGCATATCACCTACGAGGAAATTAAGTTTCCTGTTAATAATGACGAGAATTCTGCAAAGACTAAAGGTGTAAATAAGTTTTTACCGTTGTTCCTTTCCGCAGGTCTTTTGCTGGTGCTCCCTGCAGATGCAATTCACGGTGCAATTAAAGAAGGTATTACAACCTGGGTGCCTACCATGATTACCGAAACGTATTCTACCCCGGTTGAATTTTCAGTATTTATTTCTATAATTTTACCTATTGTAAATTTAAGCGGTAACTACATTGTTACCCCGCTATACAATAAAGTATTTAAAAAGGACGAATTAAAAACAGGCGCATTTATTTTAGCCTTTGTTTTACTTCCTTTTACAATGCTCATATTTATGGAAAACCTGCCTATTGTTTTAAGCGTTATACTCTTGGCGCTCGGCACTACCGCTATGCACACCTTTAACTATATGATTATTACCTTGGTGCCTATGCAATTCGCAAAATACGGCAAAACAGCAACCGTTACGGGTGTTATGAATGCAACTGCTTACATAGGCTGTGCCGCCGCTACCTACGGCTTTGGAATTATTTCTGACAGCATAGGCTGGAACGGCACGGTTATAGTGTGGATTATTATTGACGTTATTGCGCTGTTATTCACCACACTGAATATTAAAAAATGGAACAGGTTTAAAAATAATGAACGTTTATGATTTTGACAACACAATTTACGACGGTGAAAGTGCCTTTCATCTTTTTAGATTCTTTTTAAAAAAAGATAAAAAGCTGATTCGTTTTATGCCCGCCGTTGTTACAGCCTTCACAAAATACAAGCTCGGCAAATTAAGTGTTGAGGAGGCCTTGAACAACTACGCTCAGCGTGCTCTTGATTACTACGTTGCAAACCCGCATTTCCGAAATTGTATGGAGGAGTTTTGGGATAAGCACGAAAAGAATATCAAACCTTTTTACGAAAAGGTAAGAAAAGACGACGATTTAATTCTTTCCTGCTCGCCTGAAATATCCTTAAATGAAATTTGCAAAAGGCTTAACGTGAAAAACTATATAGGCACGGCTATAGATGAGGAAAAAGGTAAAATTGACCGCCTTTGCCTCAGAGAAAACAAGGTAAAGGCGTTTTTTGAAAAATATCCGGATGCACAAATAGATGACCTTTACACTGACTCCTTTAACGACAAGCCGCTTATGGATATAAGCAAAAACGTTTATTTAGTAAAGGGGAACAAAATAAAGAAAATTAAATAATGGTCTAAAAAGCCCTTTTCGGTAATATATATTATCGAAAGGGGATTTTTTTATGATAGCAGAAGAAAAAAAGACAGGTTTTTTACCACACAATTGCATTTTAGAGGACAGGCGCACGCTTTCTGTTTCCGGCGTAAACGACGTAGACAGCTTTGACGAGCAGACTATTGTTGCCGCTACCGACTCGGGTGAGCTTACCATTCGGGGAGAAAAGCTTCACATTACAAGACTTTCTCTTGAAATCGGCGAGCTGCAGGTCGAGGGCAATATTTCTGCGCTTTCCTATGCCGATATTGCGCCGAAAGGCGGCGGCTTTTGGGGAAAGGTTTTCAGGTAATGTATTCCTTCCAACAAAGCGAGCAGTTAAAATTCTTTTTACTTTCCTTAGGAGTTGGCTTTGCACTCGGCATTGCTTACGACATTCTTCGGACAATACGTCTGACTATTTCCAAAAGCAAAACACTCATTTTCATTTTTGACGTGCTTTACTTTTTAATTTTCGGACTTGTTACCTTCATTTTCTTTTTGGCGATAAACAAGGGGGAATTCCGCAGTTATATGCTTTTCGGCGAGGTTTTGGGCTGGGTATTCTATTACGTTTCCTTTGGCTTGGCGGCAAAAACCTTTACCGACAATTTTGTTAAGGGATTCCGCTCAATTTGCAGGTTTATTTTCAAGGTGGTCTCTGCACCCTTCAGACTTATTTTTAAGGTTATTTTAACGTTTAAGAACAAAATATTTACATTTTCTCAAAAAGTTGTTAAAAAAATGCAGAAAAATCGAAAAAAACACTTGCAAAAACAACGATTATATGTGTATAATTTATTAGGCATATTTAAAAAGCAACAGAAAGTCAAAAGAAAGGGTGGAGCAAACAATGAGCAACAAAAGAAAAGCAAAAAAGAAAGCTAATAACAAGGGCTTTTTACTGGCACTTGTTTTTGCAGCTACTGCAGCCTTAGCTATTTATTTTGTTTTCACCTTTATTTCTGTAACCAATGAAAATAAACAAAAAAAAGAAGAGCTTGAGCAGCTGCAAACAAAATATGAGCAGCAAATGCAGCAAAACGAGGAGCTCCAGGACACCATTGAGGAAAACGATGAGGCTGAAATTGCTGAAAAATATGCAAGAGAAAACGGTTACGTCAAAACAGACGAAAGAGTTTATATTGACATTACACCGGGCACATAATTTTTTTAAAACGAGGTAAGTCTTTCATGGCAGTAGAAATCGGCGAAATCTTAGACGGCAAGGTTACAGGTATTACAAACTTCGGAGCATTTGTTGAGCTTCCGGATAAGTCAACAGGTATGGTACATATTTCTGAGGTTTCTAATACTTATATTAAAGATATTCACGAAAAATTAGAAGAAAACCAAGAGGTTAAGGTTAAGGTAATTGATATAAACGAAAAGGGTAAAATTGCTCTTTCAATTAAAAAAGCTCTTCCTCAGGAGGAAGCACCTGCACCTAAAAAGGCTTACAGTGATAAACCCAAAAGAAGTCAGCCCCCTGTATGGACGGGCACCCCTAAGGCTGAAAATGAAAATTTATCCTTTGAGGATATGTTAGCTCGCTTTAAAACCAGAAGCGATGAAAAACAGAGCGACTTAAAGAAACACACAGCTTCAAAGCGCGGCTCATCCACACCTCGTCGCGGTGGAAGCCAACGCGGTTAATATGAAACTAAAAGTACTATTGAGCCTTCAATAGTACTTTTATTATAACGATTATAGTTAGTCGAAACAGTGTAATTTTACACTGTTTCGATACCAAATCTTATATTTGGTATCGAATTTTCTTCGAAAATTCGACTATAATCCTTTCAATGACTGTAATGCAAAATTGTGTTTTTTTAAATCAATTTTGGTAAAAGCCGATAAAATCGGCTTTTGTGAAACGCTACTGCGTTTCGACTAATGACAATCATTATAAATGACGATTATTCCAGGAGTATTCAAATGAGAGAAATTGACGTTTCTTTAATAGAAAAAACAGTTGAGGAGCTTTTTGTTTCGGCAAACGCTGAATTACCCAAAAGTTTAGAATGCTTAATTAAAGCCTCCAAAAACACCGAAACCAACGAAACAGCAAAAAGTATATTTTGCGATATGTGTAAAAATTTAGACATTGCAAGAGAAAACGAAATTCCTATTTGCCAGGATACAGGTATGGCTGTACTTTTTATGGAAGTAGGCCAGGACGTGCATTTTGTTAACGGCAGCCTTAACGAAGCTGTTAACCGCGGCGTAAGGAAGGCATACGTTGACGGAAAAATGCGTTGTTCCATTGTAAGGGACCCTATTTTCAGAGAGAATACAAATGATAACACGCCCGCCTTAATTCACTACACCATAACAGACGGTGACAAGGTAAAGCTTACTGCTGTGCCAAAGGGCTTTGGCAGTGAAAATATGAGCAGAATAAAAATGTTCACTCCGTCTGCTACAGAAGAGGATATTGTAAGCTTTATTGTCGATACAGTAAAAAAAGCAGATGCCAACCCCTGCCCTCCTGTTATTTTAGGTGTGGGAATAGGCAGCGATTTTGAGGGATGCGCTATTCTTTCAAAAAAAGCGTTGGCACGGGACGTTGCCTCTTCTAATGAAAACGAATATTATAAGGGCTTAGAAGAAAAAATACTTGCAGAGGTAAATAAATTAAACATAGGTGCACAAGGCTTCGGCGGAGATATTACAGCGTTCAAGGTAAACATTGAGGCTGCACCTACACATATAGCGGGGCTTCCTGTTGCAGTAAACGTCGGCTGCCACGTAACGAGACATAAGGAGCTTGTAATTTAAAAATGAAAAAAACACTTGAAAAGCATAACGCCTTTCAAGTGTTTTTATTATACGTAGTTCATTATCAGCTCTGTAGCAAGCACCGAGAGGCACGAGAAAACTGCAACCTGCACAAGGCTTCGCTTAAAGAGTGCCGCAACAACGGCAACTATGAAGCCTACAACTGCGCTTACGTATGAGGACGTTGCAAAAAATATTGCAGGCACGGTCATCACGCTTAAAACCGTATACGGCACATAATAAAGAAAAGATAAAACATATTTATTTCTTATTGGCTTGTTTACAAGCACAAGCGGCACCATTCGCACTAAATAAGTAACGCCCGCCATAACTAAAAGATAAATAAAAAATTTGGTGTTATCCATCATCCCTCACCTCTTCTTTTATTTCTTCTATTGTAATGGGCTTAATAAATGCAAATAATGCACTTGCTGCTACAGCACAAATTATTACGGTAAAGCCCGTTGGTATATCCTTTAAAACAGGTGCAAAATAGAAAATGCAGCTTAACAAAATGGAGGCCCCCACGCAAAGCGCAGTCCATTTTTCTGTTTTTATTACAGGTACGACAATTGCCACAAACATTCCGTAAATAGCTACACCTAATGCCGATGTAACAATGTTCGGCAAAATATTACCTGCAACGGCACCTGTAAGCGTGCCCGTTACCCAACCTATAACCGGTGTTAAAATAAGCCCTGCCATATAATTTTTGCCTACCTTTTCCTTATTGGAAACTGCAACTGCAAAAATCTCATCCGTATTGCCGAAGGCTATAAAAAACCTGTGTGCTGTTTTTACGCTTTGCCCTAATTTTTGCGAAAGCGAAACAGACATTAACGAATAGCGTGAATTTATAACAAGCTGCGCTAACATAAGCTCCACCAAGGTACCGCCGCCTACCATTATAGGCACGGCTGCCAGCTGTCCTGCCGAGGTTAAATTTGTAAGGGAAATTAACACAGCCTGCAATATGGAAAGCCCGTTTTCCACAGAAAATATACCAAACGCAAACGAAACGGGAAAATAGCCTATGCCAATGGGAAGCCCTGCTTTAACTCCCTTTTTAAAACTATTTATTTCCATATTACGTATTCTTCATAACAATCATTTCAATTGTATCGCAAACATGCTCGCAGGCATCTGCGCATCGCTCCATTTTATAAAGCGTTTCTCTTAAAGCTATAACCAAAAGCACGTCTGTGTTTTCCTGGCGAATTTTAAGTGTGCCCTCTAAATAAAGCTTATCACATTCCTCTTCAAGAGCACCTAAATTTAAAATCATTTCTTTTAATTTTTTCGGCTTTTTAAAGGTTGGTAATTCCTCTAAAACCTTTTTAAGAAGCTCGCAGCAGTCTACTATTTTTTTAGAGAAGATTTTAAAATATTCGGGAATATCCTGTATTTCATCTACGTAAAGGCGCTGCAAAACCTCCTCTATTGTGTCTGCAACCTCGTCTATATTTGCGCTGATTTGCGCTATATCCTCACGGTCTAACGGTGTTACAAATGCCTTTGCAAGAGCTGCAGACATTTCGTGATGCACCTCGTCTGCCTTATGCTCATATTCGTGCATTTTAATTATGTTATCCTGAAGCTTTTCTACATTATAATTATTAAAGCTCTCGTCTAAAAACTTTGCTGCATCTAAACAGCACTCTGTTGCTCTTAAAAGATTATTAAAATAAAATTTATCTGCCTTACTACCCATTTTTTTACATCCTTTCTTTTTTACTGCCGTTATGGTTAATTTATATAAAAATTGCCATAAATATTTTTGCCATTATAAAGCCTATGAGTCCGCAGCCCGGGAAGGTTAAAATCCAGGTTACAACCATTTCCTTAACTACTGAAAAGTTTATAGCGCTTATTCTTCTTTCTGCGCCAACACCCATAATTGCGGTTGTTTTAGAGTGAGTTGTAGAAACCGGAATACCAAATACAGAGCTTATTAAAAGTGACACAGAGGCTGCAAGGTCTGCTGAAAAGCCCTGGTATTTTTCTAATTTCACCATATCCATACCGACTGATTTAATAATCTTTTTGCCGCCTATAGAGGTACCCAGACCCATTACAACCGAGCAAACAGCCATTATCCACATAGGCATTTGGATACTTGCATTTTCGGGGCTTTCTCCGTTTACCAAAAGAAGGCTGAGCAGTATAACACCCATAAATTTTTGTCCGTCCTGAGCACCGTGCATAAAGCTCATAGCCGCTGCACCGCCTATTTGCGCTGCTCTGAAGAACTTTTCCGTCTTATTTCGTTGTACGTTTCTGAAAATTGTAACTACTATTCTGCAAACAGCAAAGCCTAACGCAAAGCCTAAGAATACAGAAATTACAAGTCCGTAAATAACCTTTACCCACTCAGAGCCGTTAACACCCTCAAGACCGCCGTGAAGAGCTATTGCACCGCCTGTAAGGCCTGCTATAAGCGCGTGGCTTTCACTTGTAGGAATACCGAACACCCACGCTAAAATTGCCCACACCACAATTGCAAAAAGTGCTGCGCTCAGAGCAACTATTGCCTCCTGCGAGTTCGTACCGAAATCTACCATTTTTGTAATTGTTTGCGCAACGGTTGCATTTACGTAGCTCATTACAAAAACGCCCAAAAAGTTGAATACCGCCGCCATTAAAATTGCAGCTCTTGGTGAAAGACACCTTGTTACCACACAGGTTGCTATAGCGTTAGGGGCATCTGTCCAGCCGTTGACAAGAATTACACCGAGTGTAAGGGCAACCGCAACAAAAAGCAACGGATTAAGCGTCATTTGTTCCCAAAAATAACTAAATGTCAAATCCATTTTTGTAACCT
>JAZNET010000024.1:0-4200 GCA_045588735.1 Acutalibacteraceae bacterium
GGCAAAACTCGCAGGAATACTGCCGTATTTCAAGAGTTTTAACGATGTTACCGGGAAAAGTGACTGTATTAAACCATATCTGGTTCGAACACTCTCACTCTAAGGGCTTTTGCTCTTTGCTGTCCTTTTTTGCACGGTTACAAATATTAAGATTTTGTAATAAGTATTGAGAATTTTTCAAAAATGTATATAATAGAATAAAATAAACTCATAAATTGAACTCATATTTTCTGAAAAATTATGTGTGGTATTTTATTATGGAACGTATATTTAAATCCGAAAAAGCTATTAAAACAATAGAAGATATACGAAAATTTTTGTTGAGCGACAGATGGCTTGCAATACTCTTTTTCGTTTCTATGATTATAGTAGGACTGCACTCCCATATGCCGAAAGAGGGCTTTCATATATGGGGTACGGTTGTTATGGCTTACATAACGGGTCTTGTTTTCCTTTTCACCGGCGATATTATGGCTATGCTTACGCCGTTGCTGTTTACTTACCTTGTTGCCATACGGTGCTACAACTCTCTTGCTGACTTTAAAAAAATCTGGTTTTTAGCTATTCCTCTTGTACTCATTTTGCTGTTCAACATATTTGCCTACGGCAAAAAGCCTACCGTAAAGGGCTCTCAGTTTGTACCTATGCTGCTTGTTTCCATAGCGGTTACCTTAGGCGGTGCAGGCGTCATTTCTAAAGAGGATTATTTTGGCGGAGCAGCGCTTTACAATATGCTTGGCATTGGCTTTGGCATGCTGCTTTTCTACTGTGGGCTTTTCCCGAGAATTTCCACCGAAAACGGCTATTCTCTTATAGAGAGGCTTACTAAAATAATGGTTTACGTGGGTCTTGCAGGCGCACTTATGATTATTGCCCATTATATTATTAACATTAACGACGTTATTGATAATATTATAAACGAGAACAAGGGCGGTATTCTTTATATGAGGTGGCGAAACAACACCTCCACCATTCTTATGATGGCAATGCCGTTTGCCTTCTTTGCGGCAAATAAAAAGTCTTATTCTATTATTATAGGCTTCATTTTCTACCTTGCCATGCTCCTTACGGGCTCCCGCGGCGGTATGGTTTTCGGTACGGTTGAGCTTGTAATGTGCATAATTATGTTCGTGCTTTACGACAGAAGAAGGCGCCTTGCCTACGCTTCTATTTGCGGCTGCTTTGTAATTGTGGCTCTTATATTCCTGCCGGAAATAACTCAATTTTTAAACTACACCTTAAGCCGACTTTTCAAGGTGCTTAACGAGTTCCTTTTAGGCGGTGAGGATACCGAAACACGCGTAAGGCACTACGCCCGCGGTGTCAAGGATTTCTTTAACCATCCTATTTTCGGTACAGGTCTTGGTAATATGACCAACCGCGATATTTTCAAAAGCAAGCCGGGCTCTCTTTGCTGGTATCACTGCGAGCCTATTCAAATTGCAGGCAGCTTCGGCACAGTGGGAATTGTTACCTTTGTGTACCAGTTTTTTAAAAGGAATATGCTCATCTGGAAAAAGGCAACGCTTTTTAATATGACCATTTTCCTTTCCTATATAAGCCTTGAGCTTATGTCACTTGTAAACCCCGGTATCCTTTGCCCCGTGCCGTACCTTTTACTTGTAGTAATCTATATGATTGTTGTAGAAAAGTGCGACGACGGCGAGGCTCAGGAAAGAATTCCTATTCTGCAAAAATTCAGAGAAAAAAGAAAGAAAAAGTTAGAAGAAAAGGCAGAAGAAAAAGAATTGGTAACAAAATAAAAATATGGAGAGCACCTCTTTACGAAGTGCTCTCCATATTATTTTGCTTAATAATATCTTACAAGAGAAACAACCTTTCCGAGAATTACAACCTCGTTTGTAATAATCGGCTCAAATTCATCGTTCTCAGGCTGTAAACGGAAGTGACCGTTTTCCTTGAAAAATCTTTTAACGGTTGCTTCATCCTCAAGCATTGCAACAACAATGTCACCATTATTTGCGTACGGCGTTTTTTCTGCTATTACAATGTCACCGTCGTGAATGCCTGCCCACAGCATACTTTCACCGCGCACCTTAAGTGCAAATAACGGCTTGTCCCTGGACACTCTGCCGCCGTAAGGAATGTAACCCTCTATTTGCTCAACTGCAAGTATAGGTAAGCCCGCGGTTACCGTACCAATGAGCGGTACCTGCGTGTAGTTTTCCTCCTGACCTAAAATGCGGATAGCCCTTTTTAAAAGAGGGTCACGCAAAATGTAGCCCGCCTTTTCAAGTGTCTGAAGATGTGCGTGAACGGTAGACGTAGATTTTAAGCCTACGGCTGCACCGATTTCTCTTATAGAAGGTGGTACGCCGCCTTGTGAACGTTCAACCAGAAATTCATAAATCTTTTTTTGAGTTTCTGAAATTTGCTCCATAAAAAAGACACCTCTCTTTCTTAATTAACTACACTATAACACATATTTTCCAAAAATGCAAACATTTGTTTGTATTTTTTCAAAATTTTTTTCATATACTTTATCGGTGATTTAAAATGTACAAAATCCTTACATATAAAAAGCTTGTCTTGTTTTCTGTTATTCTTTCATTAGTTATGGTTTTTTCCGCTGTATCGAACACATTTTTGCCCGTTCTTTCTGTTTTCGGCACAGACTCACACGAGGTAATTGTTTTAATGTACCACCAAATAAGCGAAAACAGTAATTTGTGGGGAGATTACGTTATACCTACCTCCCTGCTTAAACAGGATTTTGAATATTTAAAAAACAATAATTACACAGTTATTAAAATAAAGGACGTTATTGACTTTGCAAACGGAAAAAAGGAGTTGCCCGAAAAGGCGGTAATTATAACCTTTGACGACGGTCAGCGAAGCTTTTTTACAAAGGTTGTTCCTCTTCTTGAGGAATACGGCTTTTCTGCTGTGGTAAGCATTGTGGGCGCGCTTACTGATTTGTACACCGAAAACGGTGAAACAAACGACAAATATGCCTACCTTAACTGGAATGACGTAAAGGCGCTCTCTGAAAATCCGCTTGTGGAAATAGGCCACCACTCGTACAATTTTCATTCACTCGGCTACAGACGGGGTATGGGTAAAATTTACGGCGAAGCCAATGCCGCTTACGTGCAGATTATGGAGGAGGACATAAAAAAGCTTAACGAAAAAATGCTTGACAACACAGGGGAAAGACCATACATCTTTGCCTACCCCTACGGAATAAAAAATAAAACCCTTGAGGAATTGGTAAAATCCCAAGGGTTTGCAATTACACTTTCCTGCCGTGAAAGCGTCAATAAAATTTCTGCAGATACTAAAATTTTTGAATTAGGTCGGTTTAACAGACCTTACTCTAAGAGCTCCTCCTCGTTTTTTGAAGGAATCATAGGCTCCTGACAATTTTCTCAACACATTCCTCTGCGCTCAAATTGGTACAGTCTATTTTTACGTCGGCATATTTTTCGTAAAGCGGCTCTCTGTCACGAAAAATATCCTCTACCGTTGTGCCGTTTGTGAGCACAACTCCGCGTGATTTTATATCACCTATCCGCTTTTTAATTTCATCCGTTGTTAAGTATAGATAAACTATTTTTCCGCTTTTCTTCAATTTTTCCATAGCGGCTTTTCCGTAAACGGCACTTCCTCCCGTTGCAATAACGCTGCCCTTAAAATCTGCCTCTGCAATAGTGCTCTCTTCAATTCCCAAAAAAGCTTTTGTGCCGTTTTCTTTTATGATGTCACAAAGGCTTTTTTTATATTTTTCCTGTATTAAAAGGTCTGTATCGGTAAAGGATAATAAAAGCGTTTTTGCAAGCAATACGCCTATTGTACTTTTTCCTGCCGCAGGCATTCCTATTAACACTATATTTTCCATTCATATCACCTAAAAATGCACAATTTTTTCTCTTTATATTTTGATTTTATCATCCTTTTTTAGAAAAGACAAGGTTAGAGTGAGTGTATTCGAACCAAATATGCCTTAAATGTCCGGTTTCACGCACCTTTTGTATTTTTTTGTCTTGTAATACGAAAGTATGACTTCGCCAAAGAAAACCCAAAATGTACGAGACCTCGAACATTTAAGGTTCTGCGAAGTTTAATACTTGGCAATTTTTTCTGTAACAAGGCAAAACTCGCAGGAATACTGCCGTATTTCAAGAGTTTTAACGATGTTACCGGGAAAAGTGACTGTATTAAACCATATCTGGTTCGAAC
>JAZNET010000025.1:0-31068 GCA_045588735.1 Acutalibacteraceae bacterium
CACCCTCGCGAGCTCCCGCTCTCTTGAGTGCTTGCATATCATATCAAATTCATTCCAGTTTGTCAACACTTTTTTTCAAGTTTTTTTAAATTTTTTATTTCATTGTTCAACGCTTCCGGGTGTGTCGGTAGAAGTCGAAAAAAGAAAACCCTTGTAGGTACAAGGGTTTTCAGTATTTTTTATCTGGTATAACACACTTATTAAAGCTTTGTTACATTGCTTTCTTCGAGTAAATACTCGTAATAATGCTCGAGATTATAGCTATACACCTTCATATCCGGATAAAGCTCCTTTAAAGGAATTAGAACAAAGTCACGCTCAAACATTCTTGGGTGCGGCAAGGTAAGCTCTGCCGTTGTGCTTTCGCTACCCTCGTAAAGAAGCAAGTCTAAATCTATTACTCTCGGTCCGTTTTTAATTTCACGGATTCTGCCGATTCCTGCTTCAATACCAAGGCACACGCCCAAAAGAGTGTTTGGTGAAAGTGCTGTTTCAACCTCAATAACCGTGTTATAAAAATTTTCCTGATTTGCGTACCCCCACGGTGACGTTTCATAAATCGAAGCTCTTCTTAACACCTTTACGGATGGAATGTGGTTAAGCATTTCAACCGACATATCAATATATGCCTTTCTGTTTCCGATATTACTCCCGATACCGATTAATGCTTTTCTCATTTTTATTATCCCCTTGTTTTTGTTATTTCTACCCCTACGTAGTTAAAGATGGCATTTATTGGCGCCTGAGGTTTTTTAAGTAAAACCGTAACTGACTCAATTTTTTCGTAGCCTTCAAGAAGCGCTGCCGCTACCCTCTCTGCCGCGTGCTCAATCAAGTCGTTCTTTTCACTTAAAAACACTGATTTTACGGTATCTATCATTTCTGCGTAATTCACAGTGTCATTAAGGGCATCACTCAGACGCGCATTTGTCAAATCAAGCTCTGCCGTAATATCCATTACAAACATCTGCCCGTTTTCCTTTTCAAAATCTGCAACGCCGTGGTACCCCTTCAGCTCAAGGTCCTTGATGTAGATTTTATCCAGCCTAAAAACCACCCTTCTTAATGCATTCACAAACAGCCAGGGCGTCGCAACACGCCTCGACATTGTGTGTTCTTATAACATCTGCACCTAAAAATGCAGCAATGCTCTGTGCTGAGATTGTACCGTATAATCTTTCGTTTACGTCTTTGTTTACAGCTTGTCCGATAACTCTTTTATTAGAAACCCCCACAAGAAGCGGCTTGAACTCAGAAAATTCATTTGTGCTTTTTAAAAGAGTTAAATCATCCTCCCGAGTTTTGCCAAAGCCAATGCCGTAATCAAAGCATAATTGATTTTCATTCACACCAAAATTAAGTGCCTGTAGCTTCATAGAATTAAAAAACTCTAAAACAGCGGCAACAACGCCGTTATTATACTCGGTAACCTGCGAGGAGTTTTTGTTACCCGTGTGCATAAAAATCCAGCTTGCGCCGTATTGCTTTACAAGTAATGCCATATCATTTGAAAAGCATCCGCTTTCATCATTAATGATTACTGCCCCCTGCTCCAAGGCAAAACGAGCAACCTCAAAACGGAATGTATCTACAGAAACCGGTATTTTCACACTCTCCATAACAGACGGCAGAACGTTCTTAAGACGCTCCAACTCCTCTTCAAGAGAAACAACTGCATTACCCGGCGCGGTAGAGCATCCGCCTATATCTAAAATATCGGCACCTTCTGCTTCTATTTGCTTTGCACGCTTTATAGCACCATCAACAGAAAAGCTTTTGCCGGAATCAAAAAAAGAATTTGGTGTTACGTTCAATATACCCATTACAAGCGGGCGTTTTTTGGAAACTATACTATTATATATAGAAAACATTATCTTCCACCATTGAGAAGCGACATAATTTCCGCACGTGTTTTAGCATCGCTTCTGACGTAGCCTCTTAATGCAGAGGTTTCTGTTTTTGCACCTGCTGCACGGACACCGCGCATTGTCATGCAAAGATGCTCTGCCTCAACTATTACTGCGACACTTTTTGCGTTTAATTGATTATACAAAAAGTCTGCTATTTCTGCAGTAAGTCTTTCCTGCACCTGCAAGCGTCTTGCATAAGTATTCACAATTCTTGCAAGCTTTGAAATGCCGATAATTTTACCGTTATTAGGAATATATGCAATATGAGCCTTACCTACAAACGGCAAAAGATGATGCTCGCACATTGAGTAAAGCGGAATATCTCTTACAATAACAAGCTCGTCATTACCGGGCTCGTTGAAAATTTTTAAATGCTTTTCAGGGTTTTCCTGTATACCGCTGAAAATTTCCTCGTACATATTAGCAACTCTTTTTGGAGTCTCCTTTAAGCCTTCACGGTCCGGGTCCTCACCTATTGCCTCTAAAATATCTCTTATGGCTCTTTCTATTTTTTCCTTATCCATAAAACTACTTCTTTCTATACTATTTATATATAATGTAAAAATTATTGACCAAAATAGAGACTGACTGTGTAAAGTTCTTCGTTCATACTGTAATAAACCTGAGCACTTTCACCGCTTGGTAAAACGCCTGTTATCTGATAACTTCTGTAAACTACGCCCTTGTTCAAAAACTCGTCTATTGCCCAGGAAAGTGTTTCCGGAGAATCAAACATAATTTCCGCTGAGTTGTAGCCGCGGAATTTTGCTTTTAAAATAATTGTTTCGAGTGAATCCTTGAGTGCCTCGGTTGTTGTTTTTGCAAGGAAAGCGCCCTCTTTTTTGAAATAGTTGCTTTCAGTATCTGTGCAAAGCGGAATTGATTGCTTAATGTTTGCGTGGCTTGTGAGTATTTGCGCTGTTGTTATGTTAAAATACTCGTGCTTTAAAACGTTGTTTGCGCCCTTGGGGTCATCCCAGGTTACATCTGTAAAATAGCCTTTACCGTCTATAACAACAAAATTCCACATATGACCTACGTAGGTAAGACCGTCCTCAGTTGCTTCGCCGGTTACAATTCTGTTGTCGATATTCAATTGGCTTAAAATATACTGAAAAGCTCGTGAATAACCCTCGCAGGAGGCATAACCCTCTACAAGGCAGCCATACATATTATTTATGTTGGGATTTGCAACCTCACTGTTATAGCTACAATGATTTATAATGTAATCGTGAACAAAAAGCTCCTGCTCATACTGTGTAGGGTACGCCTGTGCCTGCTGTGCAACTGTCATTGCTATATTTTTAGCATTAGCAAGCTTCATTGAGTATTCTTCATAGGTCATGGTATACTCAGGCACAAAATAAACCTTTTGACCCTCACGCTGTAAGGTAACCTTAAGCCCCAAGCAGAATAAATCGGGATTATCTAATGAGATAGCCTGAAAAATATTTAAAAGGTCACCGTCCTCAAGCGGCGGTACTTCTATTTTTTCCGGCATATTATAAATGCTTTGCATTACTACGTTATATATATTTCTTTCATTTTGATTAAGCTCACCGTAGCAATAACGGTAATAGCCTGTATTTTCGCCCGACTGAATTTCTACGTAATTAAAATCAGCAGGCTTTAAAACGTTCGAAAGAACTGTTAAAAGACTGGCGGTAACGGCAACGGCGGTTACAACCACCACACCTATAATTACTGCTAATTTTATTTTCTTGTTTTTCATGTAAATCTCCTTTTAGCTCACTCTAAAGCGTACAAATCTCCGCCCGTAACGGTTGCGGCTACGTATACTCTTAATTTTTCCTTGCTTGAGGTTGGAATGATAGAACCTGTCTTATCTTTTACGTTAATAAAATCTACTATTGTAATATCTGTTTCGCAATAGTTTATGATTTTTGTAAAAATAGCATCTGCATTTTCATTGTTTTCGTGGGTATAAAAGGCTGAAAATGCCGCTACTATTATATCGGCATTTTTTTCCGATGCCTTTAAGCCTGAGTAGGTTGTTGAAACGTATTTCATATATTTAAAGGCTTTTTCGGGGGTAAGTGTATTTTTGCCGCGCTTCAATTCAAGGAACATATCCTCAGTATCGTAAGCAACCTCCTCCTCTAAAAATACCTCTACGTTACCAAACACGTTAAACACAGATTTATAAGCATTTTCAGTAAGTATTACGTAACGGTCAATTTCTGTAAAAAGAACCTTTTCCGCTTCTGAAATAAAATATTCCCTTGTTTGCTTTACAAGTGCAGTTGCTAAGGTATGCTGACCGTCTGAAAGCATTTTGTTTGCATCCACCGGCACAACTCGTATAGTTTTCTCAAAAAGGTCTACCGAAATAAGATTTATAAATCTTACGATTGCCTTGTCCTCCGAGGTTACCGCAAGTAAAAATACTGCACTCCCCTCGTAGGTGGCTGCTTCTGTTATTTCCTCGTTGGAGGATTTGGTTTCTGCAGGAAGGTCACTTTCAAAAATATTATTAAAATCGTACTCTAAAGAACGCCACAGCAAAAAGGTTGATACTGAACCAAGCATAATGCAAAAACACAAGAATAGTACTACAAGCGTTCTTTTCCTTCTGGAATCGAACTTATTTTTACGCCCTAAATCGAGCCCATAACGAGCCATTTTTCACTCTCCCAAATTACTACATAAATATACAGAATATATTATATTACGTTTTCGGTTAAAATACAAGTTTTATTTATAAAAAATAAAACTCTACCATTCAAGCCAACTTTGGCTAAGAATGATAGAGTTAATTTATTTTTATGCCTTTACCGTATTGCTTGCTTTAAAGGTGCTCTTAAAGCTGCCGTTCAAGGCTTTTACGGTGTATCTGTATTTAACACCCTTCATTATGTCGGTATCGGACAATTCAAGAGAAGAGCTTGTTGCGATTCTTGACCATGAGGTCCACTTACCTCCAACGTATTCTGAACGATAAACCGCATAGCTATCTGCACCTACTGCCTCAGTCCAGTTTACGGTAACGCTGCTTTCCCTGCTTGTTGCAGCAACTGCAGGCTGAGAAAGATACATTAAACCGCTTACTGTTACATAGCTGCTTCTGTAGCTTCCGTTAATAGCTCTAACTGTGTAGCGGTAGGTTCTTCCGCTTTCAACGTTTGCATCCACACAAGCAAAAAACGTATTTGAGCAGGTACCGAGATTTTTCCAGGCAGTCCACTTACCGTCTACGTACTCTGCTCTATAAACGGTATATTTTTTAGCCCCCTCAACCTTACTCCAGGTAACCTTTATACCTGAACCGGTATTCGCAAGTGAAACTGAAGGCTGAGTTAAATAAATTGATTTTACACCTGTTTTGTTGTAGGTGCTTGCTTTAGTATTATACCTTGCTTTTACTGTGTATCTGTATTGTGTTCCGCTTTTTACGCTTCGGTCAACCCAGCTTGTTTTGCCTGCTCCTGCGGTGCCGCGGTTAGACCAACCACTCCACTTTTGTGTTTTGGTGTTATAGGTTGAGGAATAAACTGTGTACCCTGTTGCATTTGCTGCCTTTGACCAACTGACCTTAATACCGTTTGCCGCATTTGCTGCGCTTACTGTAGGTGTAACGTTATACCTTAAGCCTACTGTTGCAGTATAGCCGCTTCTTATTAAACCGTTTACCGCTCTGACAGTATAGCTGTAAAGTGTGCCGAGAACTACGTCAGTATCTGTAAAAGTTGTATCTGTATAGTTTGTTTTAATAGCCTTCCACGCTGAATATTTTTTAGTTGCATCGTTATACACTCTTTTGTAAATGGTGTATGACTCAGCATTTTCAACTGCAGTCCAAGTTACGTTTATGCCCTCTGCTGAGGTGCTTGTTTTAACCGCCGGTTTTTCCAAGGTAGGAACAACCTCGTATTTATAGGAGAACTCATTGAGATCACCCGTGAAGCCGTAACGGTCCATAGATGCAATTGCATAATAGCAGGTTTGACCGTTTATTACTTTTTTATCAATATACATTGTGTTTGAAGGAGCCTGAACAGCAACCTGCTGATACTCGTCACCGACGAGCTTATAAATAATGTAACCTTCTACGCCGCTTACCTGCTCCCACGAGAATTTAACGCCATTTTTCTCGGTAGTTATTTCCTTGAGTGCGGGTGGTGCAAAGCGTTCCTTTTTAGGAGTTTCTTCTGTGTACGTGTCACCGCACATTAAACAAGTAAAGGTTTTTACACCTGCTTCTGTATACGTTGGGTTTTTTGTTATTGTACCTGCATCATAGCTATGACCGAGTGCGGGCACCGGTTTAGAATAACTCTCACCGCATAAAGCGCAAACGAAAGCCTCCTCGCCCGGCTCTGTGCAGGTAGGGTTTACGGTTACTGTGCCTGACTCACTGCTGTGGCCGAGTGCGGAAACCGGCTCTGTGTATGTATAACCACACTCGCAGGTAAAGGTTTCAACACCCTCCGCTGTACAAGTAGGAGCTGTTGTTATTTGACTTGTGTAAACGTGAACGTGAGGTATAAACACCTCGAACTCGAAGCCGTGTTCCATAGCATAAGCCTGAGCTGCAGAGCCCTCTACAGCGCAAATTATGAAATCGTCAATTTTTACCGTTGTTTCTTCCCAAGAGCTGTATTTATAGCCTAAAGCTTCTTTACCGATATTTGTAACGCTTTCGGAAATTGTTACCTTAGTAAGAGAGGTACAATTAAAAAATGCCTGATTACCTATTCTTGTTATGCTATCAGGAATAGTTACGGCTGTAAGAGACGCACAATCGTAAAAAGCATTGGATGCGATTCTTGTTACAGGTAAATCGTTGTAGCTGCTTGGAATAACAAGCTCGCCTGATGCACTCTTATTGCAGGCTTTAACCTGATACATTGTCCCTTCCTCGTTAATTTCAAAGGTCAGGTCCTCAACACCTGCTGCATTTGCATTTACAGGAGCAGAAATACAAATCCCCGCTACAAACGCAAATACGAGAATAAAACTTAAAAGTTTTCTCATTTTCAAGCCTCCATAGTACTTAAATACTACTATAAAAAATAATACATCTTTAAATTTACTATAAATTTAGCAAATAGTCAATATTTAGCCTAAAATATGTTCCGTACCAAATTCTACAACAGCTTCACCATTTAAGCCGTCGCTTTCAAAAACAATAATCTCGTTTTTACCCTCTTTTAAAATTGAGCGTGGTACGTAAAGCGTTTTTTGCGGTCCAACTGCCCAATAACGTCCAATGTTAAAGCCGTTTATAATAACAAAGCCCTTTGCGAAATTTTCAAGCTTTAAGAAGGTATCGCAGCATTTATCAACGTTAAAGCTGCCCTTATAAAAACCGGAGTTTTCATTAAACTTGTTATTTGTAAACTGAAGCTTTTCAAGATTATTCATAGGAAGCGGATATACGTTCCAGTTAAAATGAATCCTGTCATCTATTAAACACCTGCCGGCAATACCCTTTTTGCGCATCATTTTAGGACCGAAATTTGCCCTGCCCATATTCTCACAAAGAATTGTAAGAGTATCACCCGTATTTGCCGAAAACGTAGTCTTTAAGCTTTCGTTTATATAAAGAATATCTATAAGCTTATCATTTACGTAGACTTGCGCCCTGTCACCAAGACTCTCAAGGAATAATTCAACGTTTTCGTATGCTCTGTTAAGCGTTGTTTCATAAGCAATAAAGCCATAGCCGATACCGTAGCTTTCCATACACTTAGGCACGTTTGAAAAAATCGGACTTGAAAGTTTCTTGTAGCTTTCAAAAAATCCTACGCTTTCAGTAAGCTTACATTTGCCGTAAGCGCGTCTCTCGCGGTTTTCGGGTATTTTGGGTAATTCGTAATCGACGTATTTTTTTATAACCTCACGCACAGCCATATATTTTGGGGTAACATCACCGTTTTCGGAAAGAAGCGCGTCATAATCGTAGCTGGTAACGTCTGGCGTAAAGGTTTCATAGTGATTTGCACCCGAAGTAAACCCGAAATTGGTGCCGCCTATAAACATATACATATTAAGACTGCCTATTGAAAGCATATCGTCAACAACCTTGGCGTAATCCTCAGCTGAGGTTGTATGATGCTCCTTTTCGCCCCAGGAATCAAACCAGCCGTTCCACATTTCCATGCACATTTTTATTGAGTTCGGGTACAGCTCGTTATGCGCTTTAAAATTTTCCTCTACCCTGCTGCCGAAATTCACGGTAGCAAGGCAACCCTCAATAGTACCATCTAATAAATCTGACTTAGAGGTACCGTCTGACGTAAAGAGCGGCACGTCAATACCGCGGTTGATGAAGCCGTTTTTCAGATAGGTAAGGTATTCCTTATCGTCACCGTAGTAGCCGTACTCATTTTCGCATTGCACCATAATTACAGGTCCGCCGTTTGTAAAAAGATACGGTTTTATTTCTTTACAAAGTCTGTCTAAATATTTATCGAAATGAGTTATATACGCCTTATTCATACAACGAATTTCAATATTTTCGTCTGACTGAATCCACCAAGGCAAGCCACCGAACTCCCACTCAGCGCAAATATACGGCCCCGGTCTTACTATAACCATTAAGCCCAGGCTGCCTGCCGTTTCAATAAATTTACCTATATCTAAAATACCGCTGAAATCATACTCTCCCTGCACCTTTTCGTGCATATTCCACGCGCAATAGGTTTCAACACAGTTGCAACCTAATGCTTTTAATTTTAAAAATATATCTTCCCAAGTGTCAGGCATATTTCTGAAATAATGTACTGCGCCCGAAATAATTTTAATGGGCTTACCATCCTTTAAAAACTCTTTTTGAGTTACTTCAAAATTCATAATCTTTCAGCCTTTCATATTCTTCTTTAGTTATTTCTATAACCTTACCGTGCTTGAAGCCATAAGGAAAACTAAATAACTCATCTGCCCTTTTAAAATTGCAGCTTCCTGCAGACTCCGAAATAAACGGCACGTAGCCCATTTTTTCTTTTTCGCAACCGAAAAAGTCGAGCAACAAGCACCACTTACCATCAGGTAAAATAAAGGTAGTAGCACCCTCGTAGGAGCCGGGCTTTTTAAGAGTTGCTTCATCGCTTTCCATATATGCATAGAAGTCAACATCCTGCTCAAACGGTCCGTACAAATTGCCTGAGGTACAATGCATATTAGAGCTTGGGTTGTTTGAATTTTTATAAAATAAATGGTATACATCTCGTATTTTTGTTATATGACTATCTAAAATCTCGTTTTTTTGTTCAAAATACAGTTTAGGTTCTGTAAACGTTTCAAAGTCCTTCGTGGTGCAACAATAAATTTTCATATGCGAAAATTCATCCTCTTTTACAGTTGACCCCCAATGAATTAAATATTCATCATTTATTTCATCGTAAAAAATCTCAGGTGCCCACAGACAACCAAAATCATCACGACCAAAATAAATCAGTTTTTCCTCACTAAAATTCACTAAATCATCTGTTTTCCACATTCGTAACTTTTTACTGCCTGAGCTATTGACGTTTTTCCAGTCAATATTGTAGTTTTCGTCATACCTGTTAGCAATACAAAGGTCGGTTGTGAGGATTACAAAGCTATTATCTTTTAGTCGTATAATTTCGACATCACGACAACCGCATTCACCGAGATGCGCTGTAAGCACGGGATTCCCATCATTAATCTGCTCCCAGCAATAGCCGTCACCGCTTACTGCAAAATAAACCTGCTCGCCATCCGGCGTAAGCTTTTCTTTAAAGTGAACAAATAAATACGGCATATAATCACCACCTTAGAAAATTTTAACATAACCCGAAGAAAAAATAAAGAGAAAAACGGTAAAAGTTTAATTGACAATATAAAGAAGAGTTGTTAAAATACATTTGGTGAGAATATGACTACTGAAAATAAAAATATCGACTCTTTCACAATTAAAAGCGAGCATCACGATGACCCGCCACAAAAGGTAAGGCATTCGGGCAGAGCAATTATAATTAAGGATGGTAAAATTCTACTTTCACACGAGCTTAACACTAATATTTATATGAGTCCGGGTGGCGGTCTTGAAGAAAACGAGCTGCTTAAGGACTGCTGCAAGCGTGAGGTAGAGGAAGAAACCGCCTTTATTGTAATGCCGGGTGAGGAATTTGTAACCTCATATGAATATTGCTTTGAAACACTTTTTATAAGCCACTATTTCCCCTGTGAAATTTTAGGCACGGGAAAAAGTGCTTTAACACCAACCGAAATAGAGCATGGAATAACTGCCGAGTGGGTTGATGTTGAAGAAGCATTAAAAATCTTCGGTAAATACGAGGAAATGCGCGAGGACTGGCGCTCCCTTTACTTAAGAGAATTTACTGTTTTAAACAAATTTTTAAAAAACTAAAAAAAGACTGTTAGTGTGAACTAACAGTCTTTTTTATATTACTTCTTGTTACGGCGAGCGTAATCTGCTTCAATTTTTTCTGACCAATCTGCACTTATCTTTTTATTTGCCCTTACTCCTCTTACCACCTCTGAAACAGAAGAAAACAAAACGCCTGTTCCGACACCATCCGCGCAATAGTTTACCGCTCTTTCAGGTGCTATTCCGTAATTTGCTGCGGTTTCAACGGCATCTATATTGGCACCTATAAACAAAAACTCCCAACCAAAGCTTTCTTTTTGCTTTTCAATAAGTTTTTTAACCTTATCTGAGGAATAGCGGTGGCTTGAATTTTCCTTACCATCTGTTGTTATAATAAACATAGTATGAGCAGGAACATCCTCTTTTCGCGCATACTTATGTATATTTGCAATATGATGAATAGCATCACCCAGGGCATCAATTAAAGCTGTACTGCCGCCAACCTCATAATCTGATTCAGTCATAAGAGGAACATCCTGAAGTTTTACTCTGTCGTGAAGTACCTCTGACTTGTTGTCAAAAAGAACAGTCGAAACGTAGCACTCACCCTCCTGCTTTAACTGTTTTTTGAGCATAGAATTAAATCCGCCTATTGTGTCCTTTTCGAGACCGGACATAGACCCACTTTTGTCTAAAATGAACACGAGCTCTGTAACGTTGTTTTTCATAAAAACATCTCCCTAAAATAATATTATTACAGGCTTAACACTCGTCTTTTAAACCTGTAACCACATTATAAAATAAAGGGAGCTAAAACAGGTCGCTTGAAATGCGACATTTATAAATCCTTGATACACAAGGCTTTGAAGCGTTATGCACCTAACAAGCTTTGGTCATAATAAAACAAAAGCTCGTTGATTTTGTGTATATCATAAATACCGTTTGATATAAAAAACTCGATAATTACATCAAATTCACTGCTTTTGGAAAGTGCAAAGCCTGCTTTTTTCAGCAGAGACTCCGTCTCACTTAAATCTAACTCAAGCGCAATTGCAAAAGCAATTGCAGTTTGCTTTTTAGGTCTGTAATTTTTGTTGCTGCGAATCTTTGAAAAATGCTTTCGGTCTATGTTAGCTTTTTTATAGCACTCCGAATCTGTCATTCCGAGCTCATCAATTTTCCTAAGAAGCATTTCTGAAAAGCTTTCATCCAAATTTTCAAGCATTTTTGTTAAGTCGGCATTTTCCGACTTATACTTCTCCTCTAAAACCGCACTCTTAGGAGTGTCAAAAAAGGCAGTCGAAGCATTGTACATTTGCGGTGGTGGTACAGTACCTCCACACAAAAATTCTGCCCTGTAATCCGGGCTTAATTCCACCTCTAAATTCACCCTTAAATAGTTGTCTATTTCATCGGTTAAATCGGGATAGCTGTTAAAAGAATTTGTACCGTAAATTGTCAGGTAAACGTGCATATCGTTTTCAGCTAAAAACTCGGTTATAGCCGACGTTGCAATTCTTAATGCTTCGTCCTTTGGGTAGCCGTAAGCACCTGCAGAAATAAGCGGAAAAGCTATGCTTTCCACCCCTCGTGTTTTTGCTAAATTTAAAGAGTTTCTGTAACAGTTTTCCAGCATTTGTGCTTCGCCAAAGCAACCACCACTATATATAGGTCCTACCGTATGTATAACGTATTTAGCAGGAAGGTTGTAGCCGAGGGTAATTTTAGCCTCACCAACCTCGCAGCCACCTAAGTTTTTGCACTCCTCCAAAAGTTTTTTCCCTGCAGCTCTGTGAATTGCACCATCTACTCCGCCACCGCCTAAAAGGGTCTTATTTGCGGCGTTTACAATGGCATCCACCTGCATTGTTGTTATGTCTTTTTTTACTATTTCAAATGGCATAGTTTCACCTTCCGTTCAGCTTGTTTTTTCTCGCCTTCCAATCAGGCATAATTTCTTCTAATTTATTGTAAAAGCTCTTGCTGTGATTAGCCTCCAAAAAGTGTGTGAATTCGTGCGCTACAACGTACTCAATACATTCAACGGGTGCTTCCAACAACATGACGTTAAAGGTAAGAATATTTTTTGTTGGTTGACACGACCCCCAACGTGATGTCATCCTTCTGAATTTAATTTGAGGGAAGCACGGCACAGCATTTTTAAAATAAGGAAACATGGCCTCACAAATTTCAGTAATGACTAAACCTGCCTGCCCCTTTTCCCATTTTTCAAAAACACGCCGCTTTAATTCAACGTCACTACAATCTTTTACAGTAAGTGTTAACGAAAGCTTATTACAATGCACCGAGTTTTTTGTGCCGTGCTCCACATTAAGAATTCGTTCTTCTCCTAATATTTTAATTACGTCACCGGAATTAAACTCTCGCTTTGACGGATTTATTTGCTCCTGCTCTTCATATCTTGCCAGCGCATTTAAAATAAAATCGGCATGTTCTTTTAAAAAAGCTTCAATTTGCTTTATAGGTACACGCCTGTTTGCTGAAACACAAACGGTGCCGTCACGTCTGATTCGCAAGTTAAGGTTTTTGACGTCTTTTATGTTAAGCTCGTAATTGATTTTTTGTCCGTTTAACGTAATCGACCGCTCCACCGCTACACACCGCCCTTTTTCTTAAATTATCACTATATAAATGATAGCACATTCATTTTTTATTGTATATCAAAATTTCGTTTTTTCTATTAAAAACACTTGATTTTTATTTTAGACAGTGTTATAATGATAATACATTATTATTAGGAGTGATTTTATGGCTAATAGCACTTTACCTATTGCAAATATTGAGATTACCGAAAGCTCTACTACTTTTGAGGTAGAAAACGCTTTTTTCACAAGCGTCAGCCGTGGTGACGTTGAGCAGGTTAACACTATGATTAAAGCGCTTTTAAAGAGCGGCATTGTTTCAAGCAAGCTTTCAACTGATGACACGCGCCCGCTTAAATACTGGGCAATTAACACAATTGCGATAGCTACAAGATATGCTATTGCCGGCGGTGCTGATGAAAATGCCTGCTATAACTTTACAGACGAAGCTATTATGCAGATTGACAGCCTTACAGATGAAGGTGAAATTTTACAATTCCTTTTCAAAAAGAGCCTTCAATTAACGGCTACTGTAAACAAGGTACAGCAAAACACACATCCTAAGGCTGTAAGAGATGCTTTAAAAATCATTAGTTCTCGCCTTTTTGAGGATTTGAGACTTGATATTTTAGCCGTTGAATGCGGTATCTCTAAAGACCACTTATCATTACTCTTTAAAAAGAGTTTTGGTGTTACAATTCCACAATACATAAAAACACAAAGACTTTTAGCTGCTAAGGATATGTTAACACGCGGCATGAGTCTTTCTGAGGTTGCCTACAGCACAGGCTTCAGCACGGAAAGCTATTTTATTAAGTGCTTTAAAGATGAGTTCGGTATGACACCCGGCGAGTTTATGAGGTAAAAGCGCAATACCAATACTAAAAAACAACGCGAGAGAATCAAAATTCTCTCGCGTTTTACTATTTAATGAACAGGTTTAATCATCTACTATATCCCAATTATTCTCCGCTAAATCATAATAATGATTTTCTACGGTTGCATTACCCTCCGAATTCACAGTAATTGTTGTACCGCCAATCATTTCAGGTAACCAGTAGCTACCAAAGCCGGATTTTAATGCATAAGCAAGGCAAATACCCTCGTACATTACTGCTGAATCGTTTTTATGGTCGTGACCGCAAATAATAGTTTTTGTGCTTCCTAAGCTTTTGCACAAATCAAAGAATCCGTTATTTACAGGTGACGGGCACCAATCCTCGTTAATGCTGCCGTGTAAGAACGCATTGTTGTCAGCATCACCCTCACCGTGAGGCTTTTCTTTTGTCTTATTTACACTTACTGCATCCCATGCATCAATATACTCACGAAGCGGAATATGAAGAATTACAGTACTCTCCACAACATTGCCGTCATTCAAAGCCTTAATACCGTTTACAGCCCATTTGTACCATTCAAGCTGATTATCCCAAAGATGGTCGTATCCACCTTCAACAAGACCTTCACCCGGCACCTCAAAATCTGCAGAGCTGTGGGTATCCATCATAAATAACGTATGAATGATTTTTCCGTTTTCAGTAATGTTTATTATGTAATTGCCGTAACCCATATCCTTAGGACCGAGTTTAAAAAGACAATTTTCTGCTTTTGTAAGTGTGTATGCTGCCCAGAATTCTGTTCCGGTACCTTCGCCGTCGTGATTACCCATAACCGGTGCCCACGGAATACCGAATGAATCAATAAACTCAATTACCTCAAGGTATGAAATGTAACCCCAGGCATTGTCACCGCTAAGAGTAATGAGGTCAGGCTTTTTATCGTTTACAAGCTTTGTAATGAGCTCCTTTGTGTACTCACCATCCTTAGCAAAAACGTTTTCTTCACCCAACTGAATGTCGGTAAGATTAAGAATAACAAAATCCTTACCGGGTGTCTTTTCAAGTTCAACGTAGCTCTCTTCCGTAAAAGCACTATTTTTTGACCACTCTTCAAAAAATACATCCTCACCCTTTGTCAACTGAACAAATAATGGTCCTACTATTTGCCCAAAAGAAAGGAAAAAAGCTAACACGAGTTTTAATATTGCCATTAAAACACCTCCTATTAAATTTATAGACATTTTATCATTTATCGCGTTCTTTTTCAATAAAAAACTGATTAAATGATTACCAAAAAAAGATATGAGCGCTTGTATATTTAGACAAAAAAGTATTTTACTTTTTACAGTTTTATAACAAATTTTTAGAACATTAAAATAATGGTAAAAAAGTTCATATATTTGCTTGACTTTCTCTTAAAAGAGTTTTAAAATTCTTATGTAGAACGGGTAAAGCATAGCCAAAACAGATTTTGTTAAATACTCGTAAACCCAAGAGGACTTACCGCATTTTACCTTATCTGTATAAAAAACTTGCCCTACTCTTAAATATTATTAAGGAGAGATTCCACTATGAAAAAGCTCTATGAAGGTAAAACAAAAGACGTTTATGAACTTGAAAACGGCAACGTAATGTTAAAGTTCAAGGATGACTGCACCGGTAAAGACGGCGTTTTTGACCCGGGTGAAAATGCTGTTGGTCTTACAATTGAAGGTATTGGTAAGGCAAACTTACAGACATCTGTTTATTATTTTGAAATGCTCAAGAAGGCAGGCGTAAAAACACACTACGTAAGCGCAGACGTTGAAAACGCAACAATGGAGGTTTTACCAGCTACTGTTTTCGGTCACGGCCTTGAGGTTATTTGCCGCCTTGTAGCAACAGGCAGCTTTATTCGTAGATATGGTGAATATATGGCAGACGGAACAGTTCTTCCCGGTGGCTACGTTGAGTGCACCTTTAAAAATGATGAAAAGGGTGACCCGCTCGTAACAAGTGAAGGTCTTGCAGCGCTCGGTGTTATGTCTGAGGAAATGTTCAAGAGCATGAAGGAACAAACACTCAAAATTACAAAGGTTGTTGCTGATGACCTTAAGTCAATCGGTCTTGACCTTTGGGATATTAAATTTGAATTTGGTTACAATAACGGCGAGGTTATTCTCATTGATGAAATTGCTTCCGGTAATATGAGAGTTTATAAGGATGGCAAAATTGTTGAGCCTGTTGAGCTTACAAAATTAATTCTTAACAGATAATTAAAATTATTTAAATAATAAAAAACAAAAAAACGAGTTGAATTTATTCAACTCGTTTTTATTTTGCAAAAATATTAAACACCCATGTCAAGCTCATTTTTTTGCCAATACACTCCAATTATTATCTTGAAATAAATCAAACGAATAAAATCAACAATTCAACGATTACGCTGTAAAAAGACATTCAGCACAACAGCAAAGAACTGTTTTTTAAAATAATTTTTGATTAATTTTTCTTTATTTTTTCAAAAAACAAGGTGAATCGCGGCAAACCGTTGATACACAAGGTTTTAACGCGTTTTAAATAAAATTCTGAAAATACGCAAAAATAGTAAAATAAATTTAAAACTCAAACTCCGGAACCTAAAACCAGACAATTTACGGGCAAAACAGTTTTATGTTTATTGTAATTATTTTGCAATTAAATTAAGCTTATTTCCATTCGGTTTTCTTTTTTTACAAGTATTAAAACACTTATTATTTTAAATTTAAAAATCCATGTCACTTTCTTTCGTTTAAGTTTACATTTTAATATTTTCTCTTTTCTTGGAATTTTTGCATCACGAATTTATCGAAAATATTTTCAAGCTTTTTATTTTCTTTGTATTTTTCAACAACAACTTTTTCGCGATTCGTTTTTCTCCGCCAAGAATAATACCAAAAAATCAAATCAAGAAAAATCCTCCGACACAAAAACATATTTAATTTCAAGAGTAAAAAACAAGAATTTAAAAATAACGGAACTGCACAGAAACAAAATACTCTTTTTTTTATAATACAATTAAAATCAAATCCTATTTTGATGTTTATAAAAAAATGATTAATTACATTTAAAGTGCTTTTAATAATCAGCAATAAATACAACAAAAAATCTTTTTTACTAATTATTCGCGTTGGTCACAGGCTTATACTGATACATCCACGCCCTCTATTTTATTCTATTTTTCATTATTTTTTTCAAGCGCTTGTGTATCCCGCAAAAGCGTTGATACATATACGTTTATACGTTTCCTACCATATACTGATAAAAATCGACAAAAATATTTTTAAATTATTTAATAAATATTTTTGCGCTGCCGTTTAACACTCTTAACCGCACTTTTATTTTCGATAATAATTCGAGGATGCCGCACAAAAAAATACAGCACCCTCTTCTTATAAAATTTCGCTACTTTGTTTTTTGAATTATTATTCCTTCAATTCCCGATTTTTTTAATTCAACTAAATATTTTTCAGCATTATTTTTATTTTTAAATGCACCAACCTGAATTGTATATAAAATATTATTTTCGCCATTTTTATTTTCTTCATTTTCTACGGGAATTCCGTAATAATCCATTTCCGTCTTGCTAAAATAATCTAATATTGAAAATGTAGATTAAATGCAATCAATTAAAATATATACCCATAAAACCGGGAGACAGTATCGGATGAAAATTTTTTTCACAAATCCTTCTGATAAAAATTTTAGCATCTTTCTCATTTTAAGTTTCTCCTTTTGCTTTTTGTTTTTATTTTTTAATTTTTTATTTAAGATACATTAGTTTCAACCCTTTTCACATTTCATCCTTTATTTAAATATAACACAAAATGCAAAAGGCTACATAAAATTTTTATTAAATTTTGCATTTTCGTGTAAACAAACAAAAAAGCTATTGCAATTTTGGTGAATTGCAATAGCTTTTAAAAATCAAATATTAAAAATTCGTATTTATTAGCCCTTAATTCTTGCTAAATCCTTATAGCTGATAAGCTCAATGCCAAGTGCCTTAATGTGTTGAAGTGTTTTCGGGTCTGAGAAAAGCTTGTGCTCCCATACTCTTCTTTGCCATGAGCCAGTAATGCCCTTAAGCTCGTCACATTCAAATGCAGGGTGAATGTAAGTCTCTGTAACACCGTTAGGGAAGCTTCTGTAAAGCTCGTAAATATATTCCCTGTAAAGCTCATAATCATCCTTCCAAGGACCGCTCCAGTCACCCGGAATAAGGTAGTCAGGCATTAATACGCCGTGGTCTTTTGCATAAGAAGTAAATTTAGAGAATGCCATTTTAATAATTTCTTCAGGGAGTTGAATGTCAAGCATTTCATTACCCATCATTTCAGGAATGAAAGTACCGGGGAAACGGAATGGTAATTTGTACTCTGCTGCTAAGTCAAAAATAAGCTGAAGAAGCTCAAGTCTGCCGGTTGCAATACCGTAAAGTGAGCCCATGTGGTTATCAAGGTGAGAAGGTTCGATTCCAAATGACTTAAATCTTTCGATTTGTGCACGAATTTCTGCTTCTACCTCATCTAAATCAGCAGCCTCTTCAAATTGGTCTGATTCGTGGTGCATAAAACCTTCGCTATCACGAAGAGATGAGGTGTTGTTTTCACCTACAGGACTCCACCTATACTCGCCCCACTCACTTGTAAAAGTAAGGTGAACACCTACTGCGTGCTGTGGATTATTTTTTGCCCACACGCCTGCATTTTTTGCCCAACCGCACGGTGTCATTATTGTTGCAGAGGTAATTCCGCCTTTTTCGAATAAATCTGCAACAGCCATATTAGCAGCACGGCACATTCCAAAGTCATCCGCATTAATTATAAGGTACTTATCCATTTTACTTACTCCTTAAATTTATGAATTTTTATTTTCATCTTTTGCCTGAGCTTTTGCTTTTCTTTGTTTCATCTCTAACAACGATGATATTTTCATTTCACCGTCATCATCATAGTTATCATCAAAGGATGTAAACAGATTAAACTGTTCCTGAACGTCTACAACATCTAAGCTTGTGCTTTCTTCGGCTTCAAGGAAGTCGTCTGCACTCTGATTTTCGTCCTCTTCCTTAAGAACGCCTTCGGAATCCTCTGCCGTTTCTTTTGGGGCATCCTCAGTTTTTTCTGCTACAGCCGCCTCTTCCGAAACATTTTCAATCTCAGAAGAAGACTCGTTCTCATTTTCGTTTATTTCTTCACGGGGCTTCGCTTCATCAGTATTACTGATAGGCTCCGTCTGCTCTTCAGACTCTTCCACCTGAGCGACAACCTCAATAAACTCCGTTTTCAGAGTAATATTTGAAACGTCCGCTTCAAAGGAATCGTCCTCCTCGGGCTCGTCATTTGCCGTAGCCTCAGCCGTTGGTAAAGCCTCCCCTACATCATCTGACAAGGACAATAACGTTTTAGAAGAAGTAATAGGTCTTGAATCCTGAAGCTCTCTTCTTCTTTTGTTTTTCTCCTTCTTTTCAGGCTTAATAATTTCACCATCCTCGGAAAGAGTTATATTCTTGCGCTTTATGTGAACTATTATAAAGACAATTGCTATTGCAAAAATCCAAACAATAACAAGCACGACAATTATAATTGTTATTTTAATATCTACCGGTTTTTCCGGTTTGTTGTTTTGGTTTGTATTACTGCCCACGGTATTGAAAACTGCTTGACCTGTTGAGCCCTGCTGCACCACACCGTTTATGTAATCGTTATACATTTGCTCAGCCTTTTCAATTACCTCCAATGAGGCTATACCGTCGGGATTCATACCGTACTTTAACTGAAGCGTTTTAACTGCAGCTGCAGTTGCGTCATCGTAATCACCCGTTATAGAATTTTGAAGACCGCATTCTGTGTAAATCAAAATCCACTGTAGCCACTTTACACCGTCACCCTTATCGCCGGGGTTAAGCGTTGCTGTTGGCCTGGTGTACGGGTTAACCGCTGTATTGTAATCTACACTTTCACCGTTTATTGCTGCATTTGTAGAGCTTATGTTGTTTGCTCCGAAGCCACCGGTATTTGGTGTATAGCCACCGCCGACAACAGGGTTAATAGGGTCAAAAAAGTTACTGCCGGTGGTTTGCTTGTTTGTAGATGGAATAATATCCTTTAAGCTGTCAAAAATACCGGAGAGGCCACCTAAAATGCCCTCTGCCTTATCGTTTACTTGCTCGGAAACGTCTTCATCCTGGAACACGCTTTCAACAACACCGCCAACAAATCCGCCGACACCGTCATCGGGAATGTTGTCTAAAATGCTACCCTTTGTTGTTGCTGTTGTGCCTGCATCATAAGTAACGTTGACGTCATCGTCATACATATCGTCAGGAAAGGTTTCCGTCTCTGCTGAAGCGACAACCGTTAACACGGATGAAAGCAACAAGAACAAGGAAAGCATAATTAAAAATGATTTTTTCATAATTCACTCGCCTGTCTAAAAATAATCAAAGTTGTGTACCATAGCATTATAACACCACGTGTGTAAAAAATCAACCAAAAACCAACACAAAACAGTATTTTTGTAAAATATCCCTATTTAACTATAGGAATTCTGTTAATATTGATGATAAAACAAAAGTGATGCCAAGGCAAAAGCCTTAGCATCACCGAAATCATTCACCTAAAATAATGGAAGGATTTTCAAAAATCTCCTCAAGCTTTCTCATGAAAGGTGCAACCTCTGAGAAGTCAAGTGCTCTGTGGTCAAAGCAAATTGTAAGCGGAAGGATTGTTCTTACGTCAACCTTTTCCTCGCCGTTTTCATCGGTTACAACAACAGGTCTTCTTTGTGCTGCACATACAGCCATAGCACAAACCATTGGTGGAATAATCATAAGAACACTTGCCTGGCCGCGAAGCCCTCTTACAAGATTACCGACGTTTGTAACAAGAAAGGTTCCTTGTGCTAAATCATCACGGGTGATTCTGTCGGTTTCCGGAATTGAATAATAAGCTTTTTTCTCTGCGCCCTTTAACGTAACAACTCTGTGTTTTTTCTGTGATTTTGCACCGAATATTCTTAAAGCAGCCTTAATAAAGTGCCCTTTTTTAAGAGCCTTTATTGTATCGTGTATAGAAACTGAGTAAAGTGCCTCTGTAAGGTTTGTGTTAGCAAGCTTTCTGTTAATATCTGCAGTGTACTTACCTATTTCTGCAAGAGATTTGTTACCCATATCCTTCATATTGATGGTCATCATAGAGCCATCCGGAAGCGGCCACGGTACAGAAATATCAATATTATCAAAGGTTGTGATTTTACCGCGAACAAGTTTTTTTTCAAAATGAAGATGTGAATTCATCTCCGGTGCTTCCTTAAGCGCTTCTGCAACGCATTTTAATATAACACCGTTGAAGGTTACTTTGTACTCATCGCCCTTATGCTTTTCGCCGTATTCTTTAAAAGCAGCCTGGAATTTTGTAATATCCGGCTCGTATGTATAACAAACATGAGGAATTGTCTTCCAGCTTTCACTTGTCATATTCGCAACAATTTTTCTTTGAATACCAAATCTTGTAATGTGTCTAATTCCCATTTTAATAAACCTTCCTTAATAGTTTAGTATATTAAATCAAAAAAAGTAACCAATATCTGTTAACTCTTGCTTGAGTGCTGACTTTTCAGAATCTGTAAGCGGTGTACCGGGGAAAACAGCCTCACCTGAGTCTATACCTAAAAGTGTAAGTATGTATTTAATAGAACGGATTACACCGTATTTAATAATAAGAGTTACAACCTTGTTGATTTTGTATTGTTGCTCTTGTGCTGCTCTTATATCACCTTTTTGGAACAAATCATAAAGCTTGCAGTACTCTGCGCAAAGCACGTTATAGGTTGAGCCTATACCTGCATCGGCACCCATTGCAAGACCGCAAATAAGCATTTCATCGGGACCGTTAATAACGTTAATATCGCCATTATTAAGCTCTTTAATTCTGTGTAAGGAATAAAAATCCGTTAAAGTAAATTTAACACCGATTATGCCATCCACCTTAATGAGTTTATCCATAAGAGAAACAATATCTCCTGTATAAAGTCCCTGTGCATAAGCAATAACGGGTAATTCTGAAGCATCTGCTATTCTCTTGTAGTACTCGATAATCTCGTTATCGTTATACTTATAGTAGAAATTAGGAACAACGCTTGAAACAGCGTCACAGCCGCACTGCTTTGCGTGGCTTGAAAGAAGAATTGCTTCCTCCGGAGAGGCTGCGCCTACATGGTTTATAATAATTCCTCTGCCCTCGTTGTATTCAACGGCAGCTTCAGCAATCTCCTTACGCTTATCTATAGAAAGAACGGGGCCCTCACCTGTTGAGCCGCAAATGTAAAAGCCCTTTGCGCCTTGTTCGAAGTTCATATTCATATTTTTCTTAATGCTTTCTTTAAGAACGTTTCCGTTTTTATCAAACGGAGTAATAAGTGCGGGTGCAATACCCTTAAGTAATATATTGCTCATAACCCAATTCCTTTCCATTTTAATACATATAAATTATAGCAAAGTAAAATATGAATGTCAATTCACTATTTGCAAAAAAATTAAGAATTCTTAATTTTTTAAAATTCTCACAAAAGAGCAATATCCGTATTGTTAAATATGCTATTGGTTTTCTTATACTTTATTGTTGAAATACCCGTGTTATTATTGTATAATTTTGAATATAAATTTCTGCATTATTTATTAGGAGAAGCAAATGAATATTATTGACAAGCTATTTGTTAAACTACACGTAAAAAAAACTACCGAAAAGCACGACTTACCTTCTACGGATTCACCGCAATTACCCCTACCCGTTGCCGAAAGACTCACGGCTGAAGGGGTCGACTTAAAAAGCTTAATATTCTTTTTTAAAACAGATATGAATAACGAGATGCTTTTTAGTGACGTTTACGTTATTTTCTGTAAGGATAAGGTTTACGTTTGTGAATTCTCGGAAGAGGTTAAGCGAAAAAAAGGCTTTAAAAAGCTTGAATTCAAGCCCGAGCTTTTAAGTTCAAGCAGCATTGACGTAAATAGAATTGATGAGATATGTGTAGAAAAGCATATTGCAACGGGTAGCTTAACCTACAAATATAACGGCGAGTACTTTGCGCTATGCTGTTATTCAATAGGGCTTTTAGCAAATGCCGAGTGCTTTTCAAAAGTTTTTAACAACTTTAAAGAAAACAAGGATTACCGAATGTATATAGAGTCAATAAAAAAATCTGTATGCAAAAAGTGCGGTAAGCCCGTACCTGCCGGCAGGGCGTTTTGTAAAAAATGCTCCGGCAAGGCATCCACTGTTAAAAGATTGTTCGCTTTCTTTAAAGAGGTTCGCAAAAAAATGCTGTTTTTCATAATTTCTATACTCATAAGCACCGGTATTTCTCTTTTAATTCCGCAATTCAGCACACAAAGACTCTATGATGAGGTGCTTAACCCGAACAACACACTCGGCTACAACGAATTGCTCACAGCACTTTTCACGTTAGTAGGAACAATTGCGGGGCTTAAAATAATACATTGGGTTTTCACTTTTATTTATCAGTATATTATTGCAGGTATGCTTCCCTGGGTGGTTTACAACATTAAATTAAAAATATTTTCTGCAATGCAACGACTTTCCGTCGGCTTTTACACACACAAGCAAACCGGCTCGTTAATGGAGCGTGTAACACGCGATTCTAACAACATTTACTGGTTTTTTGTGGACGGCTTCCCCTACGTAATAACAAACGCTATTACAGTTGTAGGTATTTTCGCCATCATGTTTGCTACAAGCTGGAAGCTTTCTTTAATTCTTTTGCTTTCGGCTTTAGGTATTGTTTTCATTTACCCGTTATGCGAAAGAGTTTTCAGAAAGCTTCACCATAAGGTATGGGTACAAAACTCAAACCTCACCTCTAAGGTAAGCGATAATATAAACGGTCACCGTATTATTAAAGCCTTTTCAAAGGAGGAGCAGGAATTCGAGCTCTTCAACAAAACAAGCGAGCGACTTATGAAGGCAGAAATAAAATCATCAAATGCAGAGGCAACCGTTTTCCCTTTGCTTTCCGTCATTGTTTACGCTCTAAGTGCCGTTGTTTTAGGCTACGGCGGTGTACTGTGTGTTAAATACAACGAGCTTACAATCGGACAGCTCTTATCGTTCGTTGTTTACTTGCAAATGCTGCAGGCTCCAATTGAATTTCTTTCCTGGGTTACTAACTGGTGGGCTCGCTGCGTTGACTCTGCTCAAAGAGTTTTTGAAATAATGGATACCGAGCCGGATATCAAGGAACCGTTAAATCCTGCAGATTTACGTGATATAGAAGGCAGCATAGAACTGAACGAAGTCCAATTTGAGTACGAGCCTGCACGACCCATTATAAAAAATTTATCGCTTAAAATTAATGCAGGCGAAATGCTGGGCATTGTAGGTAAAACAGGTGCCGGAAAAACCACTATTTCCAACTTAATTGCGCGGCTTTACGACCCGAAAGAAGGGTCGATAAAAATCGACGGTGTAGATGTTAAGGATATTCCGTTAAAGCAGCTTAAGGCTAACATAGGCATTGTATCGCAAGACATTTTCCTGTTTATGGGAACTATTGCAGATAACATTCGCTACGCTAAGCCTGATGCCACAGACGATGAGGTTATAGCGGCTGCAAAGGCTGCTTCTGCACACTCGTTTATCATTAAGCTTCCTAACGGATACGAAACACGTGTCGGCTCCGGCGGACAGGATTTATCCGGCGGTGAAAGACAACGAATAAGCATTGCAAGAACTATTATACAAAATCCAAAAATTCTCATTCTTGATGAAGCCACCGCCGCTATGGATACCGAGACTGAACGAAACATTCAGAACTCACTTGCAGAATTAAAAAACGGAAGAACTACAATTTCTATTGCACACAGACTTTCGACCTTGAGGGATGCTGACAAGCTTGCAGTTATTGATGAGGGTGAGTGCATAGAATTTGGTACCTACCGAGAGCTTATGGAGAAAAAGGGTGAATATTACCGTTTATTTAAATTACAGGAAGATGCGCTCAAATTCATAGGCGTAGGAGAGAACGAAAAGGAGGATGAAAATGAAATCGACTAAACTTTCTCTTGATTTTTTGAAACCGCAAGAATGTCGTTTTTTTACAAACGATAACGGCTTTTTAACATTAACTCTTAACGGAATCGATAAAGGCAGAGTAAAGCTTTCAAGGAGCTATCCTTTCTCGAAACCAACGGAATACATTTGTATTTCTGATTTAGAGGACAATGAAATAGGTATATTAAAGGATATAAACGAGCTGGATGCAAAATCTTGTGAAATTGCTGCGAACGCCCTGAATACAAGGTATTTTTGCCCTTCCATCACAGAAATTAAAGCTATAAAAGAGAAGATGGGACACTTTTATTTTGAAACAAAAATAGGTGACAAAGCAAAGAACTTTACAGTTAAAAACATAACCAGTAACGTGCGTTTTATAGAAGAAGACACCCTGCTTATATTCGATATGGATGGAAACCGTTTTCTTATACCGAATTTTTCAAAAACCGACGCTAAATCCAAAAGACTTTTAGAACCTTACTTGTATTAATATGAAAAAGATTGAAGTATATTTTGACCTTTCACCGGAGCTAACGCTTACCGAGGGTATTTTAACTCTCACCAAAGAAAAGATTACGGTGGAATACAATTCGCAAAAAACAGAATATTTAACCGCTGACATAGAAGAAGCTGTTTTGTACACAGATATTGGTTGCGGAAGGCTTGAAGCCAGAATCAAAAACGGTAAAGCCGACCAAAGCGATAATATACACCTTTGCAGCTTTTCTATGACCTGCGTTTCAGAAATAGGTGAATTTGCAAAGGTTTTAAATCACCTTATAAAAAGCGGTGAGCTTACCGATATTTCTACAGCGGATATAAGGGTTTGCCCTGTTTGCCACAGGCATTTATTAAAAAACGTTAACGTATGTCTTTTTTGTATGAAAAAAAGCTATGTTTTCGGCAGAGCTGTTAAATACTTTAAGCCCTACCTTATCCCCATGCTTTTTGCAGGTCTTGCCCTCACCTTTTCTAACGTGCTTTCTGTTATAATGCCATTATTCAACAGTATTTTAATAGACCACTACCTGGTACCCGTAGAGGGTGCTACGCCTTATTTTGAATCGCGCACAACCGGAATTATAGTCGTAGCGCTGCTTATGCTTATAGTTTTTGCTATATCAAAGGTGATTACAGTTTTAAGCACACGTGCCACAAACAAAATAGGCTCGCGCTTTTCCAATGATTTACGCTTAATGGTGTACAAGAAGGCTCAGGAGCTTTCTCTCACCTCTATGTCTAAGCTTACTGCGGGTAATATTATTACCCGTGTTACAAGGGACACAGAAAGAGTCAAGGACTTTTTTAATGAGCAAGGAAGATATTTAACAGAGCAAGTCATAATGATTATTTTAGTGCTTGTGATTCTTATTGTAACAAATCCCCTTCTAACACTGCTTGTTGTGGTGCCGGTGCCAATAGCACTTTTCATGATTTCACGCTTCTGGCATTCAACACACGTAAGATACCACAAGCAATGGCGTGTAAATTCAAAAGCGACCTCCATTCTTCACGACATTATTAAAGGAATACGCGTTGTTAAGGCATTCGGCAATGAGGAAAGAGAAATTGAAAAATTCGCAAAGGCATCAAAAAACCTTGCAGAGGTTAGTGCCTCTAATGAAAAATACTGGGCAAGAACGTTTCCGTTTGTAGGTAATTTTATTGCATTAAGCGAATTTTTGGTGCTTATTGTAGGCGGTAAAATGGTGCTTGACGGAACGCTTTCATTAGGTGAATTAACCCGCTTTAACTTATACCTTGTATATTTATTTGCTCCGCTACGCTGGATTTCATCCTTTCCGAGAAGACTTGCAGATGCCTCCACAAGCCTTGTAAAGATTTACGAAATTCTTGACGAGGAGCCGCAAATAACAGATACAGATGAGCCAAAGGCGCTCAACGCCGGTGGCGCAATTGAATTTAAAAACGTCGACTTCGGCTACAAGTCATATGAGCTTGTTTTAAAGGACGTTAATTTAAAAATAGAGCCGGGAGAAATGATAGGTCTTGTTGGTCATTCGGGTGCAGGTAAATCTACTCTTATAAATCTATGTATGCGACTTTACGACCCCGTAAGCGGTTCAATTACAATTGATGGTACAGATTTAAGAGATTTTAACCAAGCAGAGCTGAGAGACAGCATCGGCGTGGTGTTTCAGGAAACATATCTGTTTTCAGGCAGTGTTTTCGAAAACATTGCATACGCAAGGCAGGACGCTTCTTTAGACGAGGTTATTGCAGCAGCAAAGGCGGCAAATGCGCACGAATTCATAATTAAGCTGCCCGACGGCTACAACACAGCTATTGGTGAAAACGGACACACGCTTTCAGGCGGTGAGCGTCAAAGAATAAGCATTGCACGAGCAATTCTTAAAAACCCGCAAATTTTAATACTTGATGAAGCTACAAGCTCACTTGACCCCGAAACCGAATTAAAAATTCAAGAGGCACTCGCCCGCCTTACAGAAGGCAGAACTACAATTGCAATTGCACACAGACTTGCAACCTTAAGAAATGCAGACAGGCTTGTGGTAATTGAAAAAGGACGAATTGCAGAATGCGGCTCGCACGAGGAGCTTATGGCATTAGACGGAATTTACCACAACTTGGTTATGGCGCAGCGCCAAACTGCAAAGCTGAAAAATTAAAGCAAAAAAACACTTTTTCATTTTTGAAAAAGTGTTTTTTTATTATTTGTAGTTATACTAAACTATATGAACACAAAAACACACATTTTAATTACAGTAATAATCTCTGTGGCTGCTTTTGTTTTTTGCCCATTGTTTTACGCTTCACCTATAATAGATGCAGCATATAATAAACCAACACAAGGTGCATTACAGGAACAAATTAAAGCGGACAACTTAATTCTTAATAAAACCAACGAGGATTTGCGAATAATGACCTTTAACATTCTTGCGCATTACAAATCGTGGGGCGGAACGCCTGTAGATGAACGCGAAGCTTTGTTCTTTGAGGTCTTAAACGGCTTTTCTCCCGATGTTTTAGCCCTGCAGGAAATGTGCTTTGACTGGTACAACGAGCTCACAAAGACAAAAAGCAGCTATCGATTCACGTCTCCCGTAAAAACCGCTTTTCCGCACAAAATGACCGCTTTACTTTACAACTCAGATACTCTTGAGCTAATTGACTGCGGCTCCTTCCCCTTTTCAAATTCAGTAAATTTTAAAACAAGGCGAATTGTCTGGGGGCTTTTTAAGCAAAAAACCACAAATGAGTTTTTTTACGTTATAAATACACATTTTTCTTTTCTTGAGGAGGATGAAAAAAACGAGAATTTCGCAATTCAAAGCTGTCAAGCCAATGAACTTTACACCAAGGTGAAAAACCTTTATCTTCAATACTCTTACCCTGTTTTTATCGTTGGTGATTTCAACACAAAAAGACGTGCAAAATACCAAAAAGACGGTGCAAGCCCCGGCACCTACGGAATGCTTAATTCTCTTTTTACAGATGCTGAAAGCTTAGCAAAAAACACTTTTTTCGGAGAAAATGCTAATCTGAAAGGAACTTTAAACGACCATATTTTTCTTTATGGTGAGGCTTACGTAAAAAATATATATTTAGTTTCTAAAAATGAGCTAAAAGCACTAAGCGACCACTACCCTTTATTTGCAGACATACGCCTGAAAAATATTCCTTGACCTTAATACGCTAATAGTATAAAATAAGCTTATATATTAAAAGGAGGGTTTTTATGGACTTATCTAATCTTATAAAAAACAAAAAAGAGTCTGCACAGTATATGATAGACGAAATCACTCATATATGCAAAAATATGCCAAAGCGCGACCCGGGCTCAGAGGGCGAAAAAATGTCCTGCGAATACATGGCAGAGGTTTTAAGCAAAGATTGCGGCTGCGAAAGAGTCGAAATTGAATCCTTCAAGGAAAACCCCGGTTCTTTCTTTGGTTGGATTTACATAACCTTTACACTTGTGCTTTCTGCGGTTGCATTATTCTTTATTTGCCCCGTTGTTTCCATTCCGCTTATTGTTGCAGGCTTCTTGCTTGCAATCTTACAGTTTGGTATGTACAAAAAAATAGTTGACTGGGTTTTCCCCGAGAAAACAGGCCACAACGTTACGGCAATTAAAGCCTGCACCGGAGAGGTAAAAAGAAGAATTCTCTTCAACGGACACCCCGATGCTTGCTGGGAATGGCCTGTTAACTACCGTTTAGGCGGCGTTTTCTTTGAAGGACACATAGTTGTGGCAACACTCGGTGCATTCTTTTACTTAGTTATTGCAATTCTTTACGTAGCTAACAACGGAATTACCTTTGGCTTAATAGATACAGCCTCTATTTACTTTAAATTAGCTCTTTGGGGACTTCTTTTCGTTCCTTTTATGTTTGGTATGTTCTTTATGTGGAATGAAAAAAGAGTGGTTGACGGTGCTAACGACAACCTTTCCGGCTGCTATATGGGCATTGCAATTTTAAAGGCTCTCAAGGATAACAACATTGAGTTTGAAAATACAGAGGTTGGTGTTATTATTTCAGGCTCTGAGGAGGCCGGTCTTCGTGGCTCCTCCTTCTGGGCAGAAAAACACAAGGAGGAATTCTCCGATGTGCCTACCTTTATTTATTCTTACGATACAATTTTCGACCCTAAGTTCTTAATGACCAACTACCGCGATTTAAACGGTACCGTTAAGGTAGATAAAGACGTTTCAGACTTATTTATGGAAAGTGCAAAGGAATTAGACATACATTGCTTAAAGGGTATGGTTCCGCCATTGGGAGGCGCTACTGACTCTGCAGCCTTTGCAAAGGCAGGTATGAGAGCAACAGGCATTACGGGACTCAACCACAATTTACAAAACTATTACCACACACGACGCGACTCTTACGACAATATGAATTTAGACGGTCTTGCAGACTGTTTTGCAGTAAGCGTTAAGGTGCTTGAGAATTTTGACAACGGTGCAAAGCAAACAGGTACGGAAAAAGACAAAGAGATGGTTACAAAATGACACACGCAGAAAAAGGAGCACAGTATTTTTGCGAGGGCTACAACTGTAGTCAGGCTGTAGTTTTAGCCTTTTGCGAGGATTTAAATTTAGACAAGGAATTAGCTTTAAAGCTTTCCTCGTCATTTGGCGGAGGAATGGGACGACTCAGGGAGGTTTGCGGTGCTGTTTCCGGAATGTTTATGGTTGCGGGAATTTTACACGGATATTCAAATCCGACCGATAAAAAATCAAAGGATGAGCACTATAAATTGATTCAGCAGCTTGCAGAGGAATTCAAAAGCATTCACTCAACCTACGTTTGCAGAGATTTGCTGAAGGTTGCAGGCAAACAGTCCCCTGTTTCTGAAGAAAGAACACCCGAATATTACAAAACAAGACCTTGCGTACGCTTTGTAATTACAGCCTGCGAAATATTAGACAGACGTTTTTTTAACGATTAAAAAACCTTATAAGAAACCCCACACCAGACAAAAACAGGTGTGGGGTGTTTTTTGTGATAAAAAGCGCACAAACAATACGTAAATGTTGATAAAAACAAAGAAAAGTACGCACTATGAAATAAATACATTTACAAAAGAGTCAAAATCGCCCTTGTAATGATAGGAATTACCGTTTTTATTTATGCCTACTCTTTGAAGTCCTAAATATTTAAGGATGTTTTGAGATTTTGTATTGTTTTTATGAGAATATGCTTCAACAAATTTGATATCTTTATTTAACTTATCAATAAGCCAAATAAAAAACTGCCGGAACAAGCCGGTACCCTGATGGTCGGTTAAAATTTGTATTTCCTCCATCATAAATATATTATCGGTTACATACCTTGATGTTATCGTTTAGCTTCAATATTTGAATCGCAAATTCTGTAGATAAATCCGCCAATTTATTTTCAGCCATCGAAATCTCCTCTTTGAACTCATTATATCACAGGGTTCGACAATTTTCAATGAAATCGCGCAAAGCGCGATGAAATCCTCACTCAGTTCGGATGAAATCTGCTGATGCAGATGAAATTAAATCCGTCCTTATCTCCCGACGAAGTCGGATTTCATCACGAAGTGATTTCATCCCACGAAAGCGGGATTTATCCCGTCCGATAGGACGGATTTAGTTGAAAAGAACCCACACTTGTCGTAGACAAATGTGGGTTCTTTACTGGCCTGCCCAGAGGGATTTGAAGCCCCGTTCTTCAGAATCGGAATCTGCTGCGTTATCCAGCTGCGCCATGGGCAGGTATGTAGTATGCTGAATATAAAAAGCTTATTCAAAGCGCATTATACCGCATTTTCAGAAATAAATCCACGGCT
>JAZNET010000026.1:0-17534 GCA_045588735.1 Acutalibacteraceae bacterium
GAAAGGATTATAGTCGAATTTTCAAAGAAAATTCGATACCAAATATATAATTTGGTATCGAAACAGTGTGTTTTACACTGTTTCGACTAACTATAATCGTTATAATGAAATGTAAATTAAAATTTGGGTGATATTTTTTGAATCGAAAGAAATGGATTGTAAACGAATGCAACAGAGATATTGCTGCCGAGATTGCAGAAAACTGCGGTGTAGACCCTTTTGCAGCGTATTTGTTGGTTGCTCGTGGTATGACGGATGAGTTTTTAGTAGAAAGTTTTTTATACGATACCGATATTTCCGACCCGTTTTTACTCCCCGATATGGAAAAGGCTTGCGAACGAATAAATAAGGCTGTTGACGGTGGAGAAAAAATCACGGTTTTCGGTGATTATGATGCTGACGGTGTTACATCAACGGCATTGCTTTACTCATACCTTTTTAAGAATGGCGCTAACGTAGATTACTACATCCCTGACCGTGCAGGTGAGGGCTACGGTATGAGCACCTCTGCTATAGAGCTTTTAAAGGAGCGCGGAACGTCACTTATTATTACTGTGGATAACGGTATTTCTGCAATAGAAGAGGTAGAAAAGGCTAAGGAGCTTTCCATAGACGTGGTTGTTACCGACCACCACCAGGCGGGCGATACCTTGCCTGATGCAGTAGCGGTGGTAGACCCGCACAGAAAGGATTGCGAAATAGATTTTTGTGAGTGGGCAGGCGTAGGCGTTGCTTTTAAGCTGGTTTCTGCACTCGCAAATTGTGACGCTTACGATTTGCTTGAGGAATACGGTGACATTTTAGCAATAGGCACTATAGCAGATATTGTTTCGTTAAAGGGTGAGAACCGCATTTTGGTAAGAGCGGGTCTTAACGTGCTTAACGAAGCATATAAAAACGGTGAATTAAGAAAGGGCTTAATGGCACTCATAGAGGCCGCCGGCTCAACAAAAAACATGAATTCTATGGCGGCTGCCTTCCGACTTGCACCAAGAATAAATGCTGCCGGGCGTATGGGCTCTGCCGAAAGAGCTATTAAGCTTTTACTTACTGAGGACAGTGAAGAGGCGGCTCGTTTAGCAAATGAAATTTGCGAAGCCAACGTTGAAAGACAAACTACGGAGGCATCAATTACAGAGTCTGCACAAAAGTATATAGAGGCTCATCCTGAAATAAAATATGCAAGGGTAATAGTAGTGGCAGGCGAGGGATGGCACCAGGGCGTAATTGGTATTGTTGCCTCACGGCTTTGCGAAAAATACGGAAAGCCGTGTATTGTTATTTCAAAGTCGGGCGATATTGCAAAGGGTAGCGGCAGAAGCGTAGAGGGCTTTTCTCTTTACGAGGCGCTTGCCTATTGCAAAGACAGTTTAGTGCAATTCGGCGGTCATAAGCTTGCGGCAGGCCTTACGGTTGAAACGACAAGGCTTGAGGAATTTACACGCCTTATAAACGAATACGCACAAGCTCAAGAAGAGGTGCTCCCTGTTTTAAGGCTGGACTGCAAGTTGAATCCTGCATCGTTATCGCTCGATTTGCTTTCATCCGTAAATGCCTTGGAGCCGTTCGGGGCAGAAAACCCACAGCCGCTTTTCGGTCTTTTTAATATGAAAATAACAGGTATTCAGCCTGTTGGTAATAATAAACATATTAAGCTTACCGTAAACAAAAACGGGGTAAGCTTACCTGTTATGCTGTTTTCCGTTTCACCTGAGGATTTTCATTTTGCTGTTTCCGATTTTGTGGATTTGGCAGTAAGGCTTTCACAAAACGAATACATGGGTGAGGTAAAGGTAAGCGTACAGGTTAAGGAAATTAAATTAAGTGCTATGAATGACGATGAGGTACAAAAAACTCTTACACTTTACGAAAGCTTCAGACGCGGGGACACTTTGACTCCCGAGCAAAAGAAAAAGCTTTTGCCCGACAGAGAGTTTTGCGGCAGCGTTTTCAGGTATTTAAGAGCAAACAACGGCTTCAGCGCAGACGTTGAGCTTTTATGCTACAGATTAGGCTTAAAGGAAAATAAGCTTGCAGTTTTAAAGGTTGCTCTTGATATGTTTGAGGAGTTAGAGGTAATAAAGTGCGAAAACGGAAAATACCTTTTACCAACCGAGCAGAAAAAGGTTGTTTTAGAGGAGTCCGTTTTATATAAAAGCTTATTAAATTAATTAAAGAAGGGAGGAAGCACACGTGGATAATACTTCGGTTAAAATTATGTACGAGGATTTAAAAGAGCAGGCAAGCGCGCAGTTTAACGAGGAAGAGGTAAAGGTGTTAGATAAGGCATTTATGCTTGCAAATGAAAAGCACAAGGAACAAAAACGCTCTTCAGGTGAGCCTTATATAATTCACCCCGTATCCGTTGCAAAAATTGTTCTCGATTACGGAATGGACTGTGCTTCCGTAGCGGCAGCCCTTTTACACGATACGGTTGAGGATACTGACCTTACCTTAGAGGAGATAGAAGAGGTTTTCGGTGAGGAAATCACTCACCTTGTAGACGGCCTTACAAAATTAGGTAAGGTGCCTCTTGATATTAAGGACAAGGAAGAGCAGCAGGCAGAAAACGTGAGAAAAATGTTGCTTGCTATGTCGCAGGATATAAGAATTATAATCGTAAAGCTTGCAGACCGTCTTCACAATATAAGAACGTTGAATTTTGTTGCGCCGCAAAAGCGTAGAGATAAGGCGCTTGAAACACTCGAAATTTATGCGCCTATTGCTCACCGTTTGGGTATCAGAGCAATGAAGGAGGAGCTTGAGGACAGAGCTATAAGCTACCTTGACCCTATCGGCTACAAGGAAATTGAGGATAATCTTTCAAGCCAGGGCAGGTCCTACAAGGAGTTCCTTGAAACCATCAAAAAGCAGATTCACGACAGAGTTGCAGAGGTTGTTCCTGACGTAACTATTGAAGGCAGAATTAAAAGCGTTCACGGCATATACAGAAAAATGTATATGCAAAACAGGGAGTTTAACGAAATTTACGATGTTTATGCAGTAAGAATTATTGTGGATAACACCATTCAATGCTACGACTGTCTTGGCATTATTCACGATATGTTTACTCCTATTCCAAGCAGATTCAAGGACTACATTTCCACACCTAAGCCAAATATGTACCAATCACTCCACACAACGGTTATTGGTAAGGCTGCTATTCCCTTTGAGGTGCAAATAAGAACCTGGGATATGCACAAAACGGCAGAATACGGCATTGCCGCACACTGGAAATATAAATTAGGTCTTAACGGTACGGAAAAATTCGAGGAAAGACTTTCCTGGATTCGTCAGCTTCTTGAGACACAAAAGGAAGCGGATGACGTTAAGGATATTGTAAGGACAATTAAAAGTGATTTAGTACCAGAAGAGGTATTTGTTTTTACTCCTAAGGGTGACGTTATAAGCCTTCCTTCAGGGGCTACCGTTATTGACTTTGCTTATGCCATTCACTCCGCTATAGGTGCAAAAATGGTGGGTGCAAAGGTTAACGGTAAAATCGTATCTATTGATTATCAGGTTAAAACCGGTGAAATTGTTGAGGTGCTTACCTCATCACAGCCGGGTAAGGGCCCCAGCAGAGATTGGCTCGGTATTGTTAAAACAAGCGGTGCAAAAACAAAAATACGCTCCTGGTTTAAAAAGGAGCGCAGAGAAGAAAATATTGCAGAGGGTAAATTGCAGCTTGAAAAGGAATTACGAAGAAATCAGCTTCATTTTACCGACGAGGAAATAGATGCTCTTGTTAAAAAGCTTACGGAAAGACAAAACTGCAATACAGAAGAGGATTTCTTTGCGGCTATCGGCTATGGAGGAATTCCTGTTTCAAGACTCCTGCCTTATTTAAGGGAGGAGTATCACAAATTAGCCTCACAAAAGCAGCCTGAGCAAATTAAGGTTGTTGAGGAAACCAAGCCTGCAAAAAGGGCAAGAGGTGAAGGTGTTATTGTTGAGGGAATTGACAATTGCCTTATTAAGCTTTCACGCTGCTGTGCACCTATTCCCGGTGATGAAATTATAGGGTTTGTTACAAGAGGTCACGGTGTTTCCATACACAAGCGTGACTGTCCTAACGTGCCGCAGGATATTGAAAAAGCGGAAGAGCCGTACAGGTGGATAGATGCTTCCTGGAGTGCAGGCACCGAAAGTAAGGAGTTTAACGCAACCATAGCGGTGTTGTGCGAGCCGTCTGCATTTATTATGGCAGATATCGCCAACGTTTTAGCAGAAATGCGAATTATGATAAATGCCGTAAACACCCGAGCAGAAAAGGGCGGCAGAGGTACTGTGTTTATTACCGTAACGGTAAAAAGCACAGAATCACTCAGCGTGCTTATGTCAAGGCTCAAAAGGGTGCAGGGCGTTATAGATATTACAAGGAGAACAAACTAATGAAGGCAGTGATTCAACGTGTGCAGGAGGCAAGCGTCACAGTAGACGGAAAACTCGTTTCATCCATAGGAAAGGGCTATATGCTTCTTCTTGGTGTTATGAAGGGTGACACCCAAAAGGAAGCGGAGCTTCTTGCAAGAAAAACTGCCGCATTAAGAGTTTTTGAGGATGAAAACGGAAAAATGAATTTGTCCGTAAATGATGTAAACGGCGAAATTCTTTCCGTTTCACAGTTTACTCTTTGCGCTGATTGCAAAAAGGGAAACAGACCGTCGTTTACAAACAGCGAGGAGCCTGAAAGAGCAAACGAGCTTTACGAATACTTTTGTAACGAGCTTATTAAAAACGGTGTAAAGGACGTTAAAAGGGGCATTTTTGGTGCCGATATGAAGGTTTCGCTTATTAACGACGGACCTGTTACAATTACTTATGATACAGATTTATGGATGGGATAAAAACTGATATGTATATTAAAAGATTACCGTTAGGTGAGGTACAGGCAAATTGCTACGTGCTTTGTGATGAAGAAACAAAGGTAGGAGCAGTTGTTGACGTCGGAGAGCTTTCGCAGGAGCTGCTCCTGGAAATAGAGGCGGCAGGCATAAAGGAGCTTAAATACATTCTTTGCACCCACGGTCACTTTGACCATATTGCAGGCGTTAGGGCTCTTAAAGAGCTTTATAAAAATGCAGAAATTGTCATTGGTGAAAAGGATGCTGTTTTAACAGAGGACTGCGACAAAAACGCGGCAAATTATTTCGGTACGCACTTTGAGTGCTTTAAGCCTGACGTTTTAGTCAAAGAAAACGACGTTATTGAAATAGGTACAAAAAGCCTGCGTGTTATAGAAACACCGGGGCATTCATTAGGCGGTGTGTGCTATATTTGCGAGGAAGAAGAATTCCTTTTTTCAGGCGATACACTTTTTAAGCTTACTGTCGGCAGAACAGATTTGTGGGGCGGTAATCTGAACGAGCTTTTAGATTCCGTTGAAAAGCTTATGAAGCTTTCAGACGATTATACGGTTTACACAGGTCACAACATTTCTACAACAATAGGCAACGAACGAGTAAGAAACAGATATTTAAGAAAAAAGAGAATATGAAACTATTTTGCATTTCACACAGCTATCATTACGAGCTTGAAAACGTAGTAAGACTGTTTTCCCCCTTTTTAAAAATTGTTGTGCTTAAGGAGTGGGAGGAGCCTTTAGGTGAATATCTTTACACCGAAAAGCAGCAGGAAAACGAAAAGGTTACGCTTATTTCAAAGCTTTCATATAACGGTAGCTTTTACGAGGATAAAAAAGAATATTTTAATATAACCGAAAATGAAGCGGAGCTTTATTTAGCGGGCATTGTTTTTGAGCAGCTTGTAAAGGAATTTAAGTTTTTGCCTAACTGGGGCATTGTAACAGGTGTAAGGCCCTCAAAGCTTATGGCATCCGTTATAAAAGAGGTAGGCAAGGAAAACGCCAAAGAGCATTTTGTAAAAAAATTCCTTGCAAAGCCGCAAAAGGCAGAAATGGCTTTTGACGTTGCAACGGCAGAGGAAAAAATTATAAGCACAGCGGCGGGCGATACCTTCAGCCTTTACATATCTATTCCGTATTGCCCTACAAGGTGCAGCTATTGCTCATTTGTGTCACATTCCATTTCAAATGCAAAGGCAAGGGAGCTGATTCCCGAGTACGTAAAAAAGCTTTGCGAGGAGCTGAGAAGCATCGCAGAGCTTGCAAGGAAAAATTCACTTAAATTAAAAAGTGTTTATTGGGGTGGCGGCACGCCTACAACGCTTACGGCAGAGCAATTAGACGTTATTCTTACACAAATTGAAAAAAGCTTCGATTTTTCAGAGTGTGTGGAGTATACGGTTGAGGCAGGCAGACCTGATACTATTACAAAGGAAAAGCTGTTAACGCTCAAAAAGCATAACGTTAACAGAATCAGTATAAATCCGCAGACCTTCAACAATTCTGTGCTTAAGGAAATTGGCAGAAATCACTCGGCAGAGGAAACTGTTGAAAAATATCTTTTGGCAAGAGAAATAGGCTTTGATGCTATAAATATGGATTTAATAGCAGGACTTCCCACCGATACGGTAGAGGGCTTCAAGCACAGCATTGAAAAGGCTGTTTCGTTAAATCCCGAAAATATAACGGTGCATACGCTTGCGCTGAAAAGGTCATCTACAATAGTTACCGAGGATGAAAAGGCTTCGCTTGATGCAAGCATTACAAGCGATATGGTAGAGTATGCAAATACTTTGCTTTCCGAAAACGGCTATATTCCGTACTATATGTACAGACAAAGCAAATCCTTAGGTAACCTTGAAAACGTTGGCTGGTGCAAGGAAAATAAGGAATGCTTTTATAACGTTTATATGATGGGTGACTGTCAGACGGTTTTATCTGCAGGGGCAGGCAGCGTTACAAAGCTTAAGGAGCCCTGCGGCAGTCAGCTTGAAAGAATTTTTAATTTTAAATTCCCGTTTGAGTACATTGACCGCTTTAATGAGCTTATAGAAAGAAAAGACAGAATAAATACTTTTTTCAAGGAATATCCTATTAAATAAAGGAGTGTGCAATATGTCTAACATAAACAATAACCTTGAGCATATTGTTGAAAAGGCAAAAGACCCGAAAGCCTTTGTTGAGCAATGTGAGGGCAGGTACAACAGAATTATAGAGAATATTGCAAAAAAGGTTGCCGAGAACGGCAAAATAGAAATTATTATGCTTGCAGGACCCAGCTCGGCAGGTAAAACCACAACCGCAAAAAAAATAAGAGCGGCGTTAAAGGCAAACGGTGTAAACAGCTACGCTATTTCACTTGATGACTTTTATCTTGATAATTGTAACGCACCTCGTTTCCCCGACGGCACACCGGACTTTGAAACTGTTCACGCCTTAGATATTCCCTTCTTTTATGAGGTAATGAGGCAGATTCTTGAAACAGGCGAAGCCGATTTACCTGAATTTGACTTTTTAACGGGAAAAAGAAAAGAGGAGCTTAACCACATTAAGGTTGGTGAGCGGGAGGTAATTATAGTGGAGGGGCTTCACGCACTCAACCCCATAATTACAAAGGATTTACCAAGCGACAGACTTTTTAAAATATACATTAACGTATCTTCAAGAATTTACGACAATAATAAAGAAATTGTGCTTAACAAGAGAAATATGCGCTTTGTGCGCCGTCTTGTAAGGGACTATAATTTCAGAGGTAACTCAGTTGAAAAAACCTTTGAAATGTGGGTAACCGTCCGCTACGGTGAGGATACCTATTTATTCCCGTACAGACACAATGCAGACGTTAAAATCAACACAATTCATCTTTATGAAACCTGCGTGCTTAAGGATACGGCAATAAGTCTTTTAAAGGAAGTAAAAAAAGATTCTGCGTTTTATAAGGAATCTCAAAGACTTATAAGGAATCTTGAGGGATTTCCGAGCTTAGGTAAGGAATTTATTCCTGAAAATTCACTTATGCGAGAGTTTATTAAATTTTAAGGCGGTGATAGGGTTGTCACAAGAAAAATCCGTAAAAAAACAAAACGTGCTTAACGGCGCTATGGTTTTAGTTGTAGCAACTGCACTTGTAAAGATAATAGGTGCAATTTATAAAATTCCTCTTACGGGCATTATAGGCTCGTTGGGTCGCGGCTATTTTGCTTCGGCTTATAACATTTATACACCGGTCTACGCTATTTCTATGGCGGGCCTTCCTGTTGCAGTTTCTGCAATAGTTTCCAAAAATGTTGCACTTGGTAAATACCGCGACGTAAAGCAGGTTTTCAAAGTAACGTTTCCGTTATTCTTAGGTCTTGGTGTAATTGGTACAGGATTGCTTATGCTTCTTGCAAATTATTACTCTGTATCCATAGTAAATTCACCGTTATCTGCATACAGTATTTACTGCATTGCACCCTGCGTGCTTTTCTGCTGTATTATGAGTACCTACCGCGGTTATTACGAGGGTCTTAACAATATGTACCCTACGGCAATTTCGCAGGTGCTTGAGTCTGTAGGTAAGCTTGTGTTCGGTCTTTCGCTTTCATACGTAGTGCTCGGTTACGCTACAAATCAAATAGAAGCAACGGGTGCTGTTTTCGGCTTTAAGGTTGAAACCCAGGCAGACACAGCCATTGTTTATGCGCTTGCAGCTGCAGCTGCAGTTTTCGGTGTTACCTTAGGCACCGTGCTCGGCACAATTTACGTTGTGCTCAGACACAAATTTAAAAAAGACGGAATTACACAGGAAATGCTTGTTAATTCACCTTTGGCGCAAAGCAGAAGATCCACAATGAAGGATATTATAGCCATAGCAGTGCCTACGGCAATAAGCTCACTTGTTCTGAACGTTACTAACTTTATAGATACCGCTATGATTCAAAACAGACTTTCCTACGTTGTGGAAAGCAGCTACGATGCAATAATGGGCCTTTACGGCGATTCAATAACGGCGGGCGGTATTGTAAGGGAGAATATTCACACCTTCCTTTACGGTGCTTACGACACAACACTAGACTTCAGAAACTTAGTACCTACGGTTATGATGACCTTGGGTGTAAGTGCTATTCCGGTTATTTCCTCTGCAATGGCTAAAAAAGACTTTAAGCTTGTTGGTGATACCGTAAACACGGTTTTCAGAACAACAATGTTAATTGCGCTCCCTGCAGGTGCAGGCTTTTTAGTGCTTGCAGAGCCCATTTTAACGCTTCTTTACAAGGGCAGCGAAAATGAGTCGGGCATAGCGGTTGCAGCGCCTGTTTTGGCTCTTTACGGGCTTATGATGGCAATTTTAACCTTCTCCTCTCCGCTTACAAATATTTTGCAGGCAATAGGCAGAGCAGACGTTCCCGCAAAGGCGTTGGCGTTAGGCTGTGTGTTTAAAATAGGTCTTAACTACATTTTAATAGGTATTCCGCAAATAAATATTAAGGGTGCTGTTTTCGGCACGGGCTTCTTCTATTTGTTCTGTATTTTTTACGATTATGCGGTGCTAAAAAAAGAAACGGGAATCAAGCTCGATTGGAGCAAGGGCTTTGTAAAGCCACTCATTTCTTCTGCTCTTTGCGGCGGTGCTGCGTGGGGTGCATACAAGCTTGTAGCAACCTACGTTGTGTTCGGCAGTCCTGACAGCCGATTAAACGGAGAAACACTCGCTTGTATTGTTTCAATAATAATTGCCGTGATGGTTTATGCAATTTGTATACTCGTTTCCAAAACAATTGTAAAAGACGATATTTTAATGCTCCCAAAAGGAGAAAAAATCGCAGAAATACTTGAAAAATATAAACTTTTAGGGTAAAATAAAAAGGAAGTAAAATTATGTCAGTAAACTTTAATTTCAAAGAAAAATACGACTTTTCAGACCTTGTGGAAATTGTAAAAATTCTTCGTTCACCGGGCGGCTGTCCGTGGGATATGGAGCAAAACCATAAATCTATAAGAGAAGATTTTTTAGAGGAAACCTACGAGGTGCTTGAGGCAATCGACACCGAAAGCAAGCCTCTTTTAGAGGAGGAATTAGGTGACGTCCTTTTACAGGTTGTGTTCCATGCACAAATCTCAAAGGAGGACGGCGACTTTGATATAAATAACGTTACTGACGGTATTTGTAAAAAGCTTATAGTTCGTCACCCTCACGTTTTTTCAGACGTTACCGTTAACGGTACTGAAGAGGTTTTAAGCAATTGGGACACCATTAAGCGTCAAACAAAAAGTCAAACGACTCAAAGCGTTGCTATGGCGGCTATACCGGACACCTTCCCTGCACTTATGAAAGCGCAAAAGGTACAGAGTAAGGCTAAAAAGGCAGGCTTTGACTGGCCGGATGCTTCAGGTGCCTTTGCAAAGGTGCTTGAGGAAACCGAGGAGCTTAAAGAGGTATTTGCTGAGGGCAACAAGGAAAAAATTGAGGATGAGCTCGGCGATTTGCTTTTCTCAGTAGTAAACGTTGCTCGTTTTTGTGACTGTAATGCAGAGAGCGCATTGGAAAAAGCCACAAAAAAATTCATGAGAAGATACACCGCGGTTGAGAAGCTGGCGGAAGAAAAAAACATAGATATGCAGACTTCTTCTATAGAAACACTTGACAAACTTTGGGAATCTGTTAAAATGTTAGAAGATAACGCAAACTAAAAGGTCCAATTTGAAGACAAGTTCTTTGTCTTTTGGTAAATAAAAAGAATCTATAAAATGGAGGATTTTAAAATGAACAAGACAGATTTAGTTAATGCAGTTGTAGCAGCTAACGGCGGCACAAAGAAAGATGCAGAAGCAGCAGTAGACGCTGTTTTCGGTGCAATCAAAGACGCACTCGCAAAGGGTGACAAGGTTCAACTTATCGGCTTTGGTACTTTCGAAGTTCGCGCAAGAGCAGCTAAAGAAGGTCGTAACCCAAAAACTGGCGAAACAATTAAAATCGCTGCAGCTAAGGTTCCTGCTTTCAAGGCTGGTAAAGCTCTTAAAGACGCTGTAAAATAAGTTTTACTTATTAAATAATTAGCAGAGAGGCTTTGCTTCTCTGCTTTTTATTTTTTGCGTTAAAACACTTGCAATTTATGACAAAACTATATACAATATATGTATTCTAAAGAAAGAGATATGTGGTTATGAAATATTTAAACGAACATTTTAAGTTAGTTGAAGAAAAGCTTGGCTTTCCTAAGGAGGCTGTTGAGCTTTTTGAAAAAATCGCTTTAAAAATAGAAAAAAGCAAGAGTTTTTCAAAAAAATTTGACGCTTCTATAGAAAAATATATGTCGCCTAAGGCTCACGATTTCGGCAAAATGTGTGATGAAATGAAATTCCTCGGAATACTTCATGGTGTTAAGGAGTACAGCTTAGTTTGTGTATGGCTTATTGTTGCAAGTGAAAAAGTGCTCAAGCTTTATAAGGAAAAGGGCATTTCTGAAGAAATTTACTGGGCTTCTATGATGGATTTAAAATATAAGTTCCAGGAATGTGTAGATTGTAAAGAGGTTTACGGTACCTTTGTTGGTCACTGGTACACAGGCTTTTACGAGCTTAACCGCTTTGCCTTAGGTCGCTTCCAGTTTGAGTATTCAAGCTTTGGCGTAACAGATGAGTTTACAACAAGCGCAGGCATCACCATTAAAAAGGGCGACAAAACAGTAGGCTTCCACATACCTTCCTCAGGTGAGCCGCTTACTGATGAGGTGCGTCTTGATGCATACAAAAAGGCTTACGAGTTCTTTAAGGACCAGAGAAGAGAGGACGGTCTTATAATTTTCGAGTGTGGCTCCTGGCTTCTTTATGAGGGTAACAGAGAAATCTTGCCTGAAAAATCCAATACAATTAAATTCCTTAACGACTTTGAAATTGTAAAAAGCGAAGCAAAGGATGAATTTAACGATGCTTGGCGTGTGTTTGCAAAGTACGGTTACAAAAAGCCAAAGCACTGGCCGGAGGATACCTCTATGCGTAAAGCCTTTAAGCAGCATATTTTAAACGGCGGCAAAACAGGTAGCGGAAACGGCGTAATTGTATTTGACGGTGAAAAAATAGTAAGATAATAAAATAAAAAACAAATGCATTCTATCGTAAGACTTTTTGAAGTCTATGTAAGATAGAATGCATTTTTTATTTTTTTAAATTACAGCTTTATTTTAAATTCGGACGGAAGCTTGTTTTCAGGAATAAAGCAAAGTGACGAGTCACCGTTTGAGGTGTAGAAGGTTACAAAATAACCGCTTTCGGGGTCATCCTGCTCGTAGGCGGTGTAAGCATACCTTAAAAGCTTTTCAACGTCCTTTAAATCGTTTGTAACGTAGCCGTCAAACTCGGAGCCCACGTTTTTGTGGTAACGTCGGTAGTCATCTCTTACGGGGTTTCCGTTTTCGTCAACCAGTTGGAACGTAGTAGAGGTGTACGACGTAAGGAAATACCTTGAGAAAAAGCTCTTTGGGCTGCCGTAAGGAGAATCAAGTGCACCGTCGTAGCAAATGCCTGCAGGTGATATTTTTGCTGAAACAAAGTCAGGTGTTTTAGTAACAGCCTCGTAAAGCTTTAAGTCCTTTAATACCTTTATTGTTTCGGTCATGTCCGGTGTAATTACAAAAAACGGAAGCGGGTTATAAAGACTTGAGGTGTGGAATTCTACTTTATCTGAAGAAAAATCGTATACGGTAAAAGTTGTCTTTTTAGGCTTTTCTTTTTTTCCTTCATCCGCAGGCTCGTCAAGAAAAACTCCCTCTGCCGGGTTAACAATATCCCAATAATAATTTTCCCAGTAACCATCAAAGCGCATAAACGCAACAGGGGTTGAATCCGGGTAATATTTATCTGTAACGGAGCGCTTGCTCAAATCGTTGTAAAGAGCATCTAAAAGCAGCTTTCTGTCAGCGTCGCAAAGCTTTACGTCAGCAAACGCATCAAGATATTTTGAAAAGATATTAAGGCTTGAAAAGGAATCTCTTAAAGCAAACTGTGCGTATGAGATTTTGTGTTCCTCATCAGTTAAGGTCTTTCCTGTTTTAGGGTCGGGTAATTTAATTTCACCCTTAAATAAATTATACAAGGCATCCTTAAAATATTGGCTCTCCTCAAGGTAAAGCAGGGCTCTGTACGCCTCCGGAGTAGAGCAGTTAAAGTTACGCTTAAAGGTAGTGCCGTCCTTTAAGGTGTAAGAGAACTGAATTGCATTTTCTAAGGTTCTTTCATCCTCCTTGGAGTCTGCAATTAATTCATGCGCCTTAAGTACTTTTTTTATGTCATCTTCAGCAGTTATTTCACCCGTAATAACGTTAGAGTTATTTAAAAAGAAGAGGTTATATTCCGTAATGTAGTGTGCGCCGTCACCGAAAAGTGCAAATTGAGAGGAATCACCCACAATAGAAACGGAAACGCTTTTAATTTTTTCAAATTCAGGAGTTTTACTCGAAAAGCCGAAGAAGCCTGCATTTACGGAAACGGCAAAGAGGCTTACGGCTACAAGACCAATAGGTAATTTGTAAAGCCCTTTTACAAATTTCTTTAAATTTCGTAAAACAAGAAGCTGCAAGCCTAAATGAACAACTGTAAAGAACAATAAGCCGAAAACAAGACCTGCAACAAGCTCCTCTAAAGCTAAAATAGCAAATGCAAAAACAAAGAAGCCTGCAAGGTAAGAAACCAAGGTGTTTAAAATTCCGTTTGTGCCTATAAAGCCCGCAATCTCTGCCTTGCGCTTGTTGAAAAGCTTAATGCCGAGTAAGGCGATAATTACCGTGAAAATAATCCACAGAATTATATTTGTGAAGGAGGGGTTTTCAATAACCTGCTGTGCGGTGTCCGTGCTTCTTTCAATGCAGGTGAATTTTGAAGCCTCAGCCTTTGCAAAAAATACGGGACTTAAAAAGTCGAATTTCTCAGAAAGGGTTGCAACATAGGAGTTGTCCCAGGATTCGTTGTTTGCAGGGGTAAAATCAAAGCCGTAGGGGTTACCGTAAAGGAAAACCGACATAATTGACTGAATGCCGTAAAGCAAAATATCCGGTAAAAAGAGAATTATGGTTGAAAAAACGCCTGCTTCAAAAACAGTGCCTACGCAAGCAAAAATAGTCGCGGTAATTGTAAAGGCAGAAAGTGAAACAACTAAAAACGTTAAAAGATAGAAGAAAAAGCTTTCAAAAACTATGCCCGAAAAGCCTAATGCGGAAAGGTTGGCTATAAGCATAATAAGTAACGGTAAAAATACAGATGCGCTCAAAAGCAGGGCGCTTGAAATATATCTACCCAAAAAGAGCTTTGTGCGGGTAATACCAAGGCTGTAATAAACGTTTACCTGCTTTTTAGAGGTAATAAAATTAAAGGTACAAATTGCCATTGCTATGCCGCAAAGGGCAATCATAACAAGACAAACTAAAACGGAATACTCATCATCAAAGAAAAGAGAAACGTATTTTTGCCTAGCGGAAACGTAGCCCGAAACCTCACCCGAGCTGTTAAAGAGCGGCTCGGTAGTAAAGAGCCTTGAGCCTGCAAGAATAATCATAAAAAATCCGAGTATGCCAAGGTTACCTAAAGCAGGCAAAACAGGCAGACCCTTAAAGCCTGTTTTTAGTGTGTAGGCAAAAGCATTAGTTGGCTTCTGATTTATCATTTTCTTTACCTCCTTCCATCTCCTGCATAAATATTTCCTCAAGAGAAAGATTGATTTTTTCAGTAACGTCAGGCTTTAAAGCGGCAATCTGCTTTTCTGCAAGCTCTGTGTTACCGCTTACGGTAAAGAGTGCAAGCTGACCGTCCTTTACAAGGTTTTCGCAAGGAATATCTTTGAATTCATCAAGTGTAAAGTCACGCGCGAAGGCAAGTCTGAATTTTGTTTTTCCGTAAGAAAGCTCACTTACAGCACCCGTTACGGAAATCTTTTTGCCGTTTATAATGCCTATGTGGTCGCAAAGGTTTTCGAGCTCCTGCAGGTTGTGGGAGGAAATAATAACCGACAAATTTCCTTCAGTCATTGCTTCCTTTAAAAGCCCCTTCATAAGAATTCGTTTTTGCGGGTCAATTCCGTCAAAGGATTCGTCAAGCAGTAATAATTTAGGGTGTGTGGAAAGTGCTAATACCATTTCTGCCTGCCTTTGCATACCCTTTGAAAAGCCGTTTATTCTTTTTGTGGGGTCAAGACCAAAGCTTTCGGTCAGCTTTTTAAAGGTGTCATAGCTGAATCTTTTATAATAGCCGTTGTAAAAGGCAGCCATTTTATTCATAGTAGCATAAGCGCCAAAATAAAGGTCGTCCGGCATAAAGAATATTTCTTCTTTTTTAGCTTCGTTATTAAATATGTTTTCGCCGTCGAATAAAACCTCTCCGCCCTCCGGCCTGTAAATACCGCAAATATTTTTTAAAAGAGTAGTTTTACCGGCGCCGTTGTAGCCTACAAGACCGTAAATGCTGCCATCCTCAACAGTTAAGGAGATGTCCTGCAGGGCTGTAAACGTGCCGAATTTTTTAGTTAATGCTTTAACCTCTAACATTGCGCCACCTGACTTTCTTTTTATATGATTAAATTTTAACCTTTTAATTGGAAAATGTCTATATATTTATTAGATGATTTTACGATACATTTTGTTGCAAATCTTTTATGTTTTGATTTTACAATTGTTGACAGTATTTTTCAATACAGTTTACTGTTTCTTAACATATCTTAATAATTTTTTAAGAAACCGAGAAAGTTTCGGGAATTGATTGACAATAAATAGCAATTTTGATATATTCTAAATATATATAAATATATTCTGTATAGGGTGATATAAATGAAGAAAATAATTGCTTCGCTTCTCATATTGTCGCTTGCTACAACACTTTTTGTTGTACCGACAAGCGCAGCCTGGTCTGTTGTAGATACCGCGTTTGCGGTGGCTTCGGACCTGCATTACGAATTCCAGGAGGACCTTGAATGGTTTTCCGAGGACCCTGTTTTCGGTTATGCAAACCGCAGAGCTGCAATGGAAAATGAAAGCAGATATATAATAGACGAATTCTTAAGACAGTGTGCAGAAAATGAAAAAATAGAATTCGTTTTAATTCCCGGTGATATTTCCAACGAGGGCAGAGCCTTTAAAGAGCAGAACGTTCAAATGGCTGAAAAGTTCAGAAAATTTGAGCAGGAAAGCGGTAAGCAGGTTTACGTTATAAACGGTAACCACGACGCAGGCAAGGGCGAAAATGAAGGTGAAACCAGCCTTGAGGATTTCAGGGAGATTTACTATGAATTCGGCTTTGGTGAAGCACTCTGCACAATGGAGGGCAACCTTTCCTACACGGTAGATTTAAATGAAAAATACCGCCTTATTGCCGCAGATAGCTGTGACATTAACCGTTCAACCGGTGACGGTATGACAGAGGATAGAGTAAACTGGGTTGTTGAGCAGGCAGAAAAGGCTGTTGCAGAGGGTAAAAACCCTATTTTAATGATGCACCACAACCTTTTAGACCATATGCCTATTCAAGGGCTTTTAAGTAAGGATTTTATTATAAGAAATCACCTTACAACTGCAGAAAAATTTGCAAATGCAGGAATAAAAATAGTATTTACCGGTCACGAGCATTGCAGTGATGCTAACACCTTTACAAGCTCAAAGGGAAAGCAAATTACAGACTTTGCTACAACAGCGCTTACAATGTATCCGTTACAATACAGAATTATTGAAATGTCCGACGAATCAATTTTTTATGACGTAGCAACAATTGAGAAAATTGACACGGAGAATTTAAAGGACGACGTAGTAGGCTACACCGACGCTCATATAACTGAAATGAACAAGGGTATGAACGCCTATGCAAAAAATTTCCTTAAAAACGGTGTTGAATGGCGCCTTGAAAGAGGCTTCCAGGATGAGCAGTTAGGCATTGACAAGGGCGCGTTTTACTACGACCTTGTAAGAAAGGCTGTAGATGCGCTTAACGATATTCTTAACACCCCGCTTTACGGTGAGGGCGGCGTGCAGGAAATGGCGCTTGAAAAGGGCATAATTATTCCCAACAGCGACTATGTTGACGGCTGGGACGTAGCAACTGAATTGGTTGCGGCGCACTATGCAGGTGAAGAGCACTACCCGTTAATGGAAAGAGATGTTACAATACTTTTGAGAACAATGTGCCTTATTTTAGACACAGAGCTTGCAATGATAACCGAGCAGGAGTTAATGGATGCGGCAATTGCCATAACAGCGCTTTACGGCTCTACACCGCCGGATGAGTTAGCAGAAAAATTGAAGCTCGATTTAGGCTATTCTCACGGTGCACAAAGCTTTTTGCTTGCACTTGCTTCACCGCTTCTTGACAGCTTTGCAAATGACGACAACGTGCCGGATAACACGGGCGTTTTAAAGGGCTATGCAAGAACAAGCTCGGCAGACAGCTTTATAAACATTGCAGGTGCATTAGATTTTTCACTCGACAAGCTTTTCCAGAGCTTAATGACAATTTTGACCTTTGTGTTTAAGGGCATTGCATATATTAAGGGTTAATAAATGAAGCTCTTCGGAATATTTATTTAGAAGAGCTTTTGTATTAGAAGAATAATTTTACGGTAAATATAAAAATCAGTTTAGAGTGAGCGTGTTCGAACCAGATATGGTTTAATACAGTCACTTTTCCCGGTAACATCGTTAAAACTCTTGAAATA
>JAZNET010000027.1:0-3097 GCA_045588735.1 Acutalibacteraceae bacterium
TACAATTTGTTCACAAAATTTAAAAATAAGATTTCCTTTAAAATATTCTCTTAACACTCCCCTTTCATTCACGAAACAGTCACGAAAAACCTAAAAAAAGTACAAAAAAACGACAAAAACCCGGTGCAAAGAATTTGCACCGGGTTAAAAGCTTTACTGTATTTATTTCACAGAACGTCTGTTTCTTGAATCTGACGAAGAAGCTCTGTAATAGCTTGAAGCGTACGAGTTGCCGTACTTTCTGTAGTTGCCGTAAGCACCCGTAAAGTAACCGCCACGTGGGAGGAATTTTGGGTCTGCGTAGTTGTAAATACAACCGAGAATATCTGACTTTGTAGTCATAAGGTCTGACAACGCGTACTCAACCTGAGAAAGAGAAACTCTGCCTTCAGATGCTACGAATATAATTGAGTCTGCATAGTTTGCAATAATTGCAGCATCGGCAACAACACCTGCCGGAGGACAGTCAATAACAACGTAGTCAAAATTCTTGCGAGCCTCTTCAACAATAGCCTGCATACCCTTAGAAGCAAGCACCTCAGAAGGGTCAACGGTTTGCGTGTCGGAAACGAGAAGATAAAGATTATATCTTTCAACGTATTTAACTGTTTCGTCAAAGGTTTTTTGACCTGTAACAATTTCGTAAATACCTCGGTCACCGTCAAGTGTAATGCCAAGAGTTTTACAAACCGCAGGTCTTCTTAAATCGGCATCAATAAGAATAACTGATTTACCGCTCTTCGCAAGTGAAAGTGCAATGTTTGCAGAGCAAGTAGTTTTACCCTCACTCTCTGTAGAGCTGGTAACTGCAAAAACAGAGTAGCCCTTTTTAAGCTTTGTAGACTCAAGCTTTGTTCTTATAAGCTTAAAGGTTTCAATAAACGGAAGACCAACGTTTCTGTCTGTGATAAGGAGACGCGTAATATTGGACTTTTTAACGTCGATTTTTGAAACGATAGCCATAATGCTAACGCCGTATCTGTTTTTAATATCCTCACTGGAAAGAAGAATATTTTTAATTTTATTTTGTATAACAAGAATTAAAACCGCTAAAACTGCACCGAAAACCAAGCCAACAAGTGTATAAATAAAAATAGAGGTATCTGTCTGAAGCTCTGCCGGTGTAGGGTTGTCGGCAATAGTAAAGTTAGCAGTCTGGAAAGCAGCTTTTGTTATATCCTCATAAGTATCTCTTACAGCTGTAGCAACTATAAAAGCAAGCTCCTTATCAGTAGAGGTAGCTGTAACGTAAACAAGAGTACCGTCTGTAACAAGTCTTACGTTAATTAAGCTACGGATATACTTTTTGCTGTAATCCTCACCTGTTTTTTCATTAACCTGTTTTTGTACTGCAGTAATAAAGTCGTTACTGTTTTCAACAATTTCCTTAAAGTTTTTTGCGAGCATGGCAGAAGCCTGCGCGTCAGACTGAGTCATATAAGTAGAAGGAAGTCCTACAATATCCTCATCCTTATTGGAAACGTTAATCATTAATTGTGAAGAATATTGCTCTGTGTAGGTTACTCTTGAAACGAGGAAACCGCCAATTGCAAAAAGAATCATAAAGAGTAATATAAACCACCATTTTTTCGCGAGAATGTTTACAAGTCTTAAAAAGGAATAAAAGCTTGTATCGTCCTCATAGTTAACTTTTTCTTCGTAAGCCATTTAATTCACCCCGAAAATTATATATAAATATCATATAAAAGCACTGCCAATTATTATAGCATAAAACATATTGCTTCTACAAGAGTTTTTCAAAAAATTTACAAACCGACGTTTTTTAAAAATTCGTCCTGCTTTTGTTTGTTTTCGGTATCCATATTAGAAAAGCCGGTTGCTTCGTTTTTGATTCTCTTTGCCGCAAAAACAGATGCAAAAATTCTTACAGTCCAAAAGAGCGGAAGCAAAAGCCTGCACTTTTTCAAAACGGGATACCTAAAGCACATTGTTTTGTACGGTGGAAAAAGTCTTGTGAAAAAGTATTGCTTTTTGTTTTCGGTAAGACCCATTCTTAAAACGCCGTTTATATAGTAATTAGCGTCTGTGCCGTAAGCACCGCTTAAAATAACGTAGTTTCCCATTTGCTTTGTTATTTCGTCGCACTCGCCTTCCATAAACCAAGCCTTGGTAAGCCTTGTAAATGCTTTATTAAATTCAGAAAGACCGCTTTTTTCAAGATATTCCTCCAAAACTGCGGTATTGCACTGCGGCACAAGATTTTTCAAAATATAATAGTGGTCAATTACACTTTTTATACCTGTGCCCGCGGTAGCAAAATGGTGTGCCGTGTGAGAAAGCAAGTAAACGTACAGCTCCTCGTTGCTCATTACCTTTTCTGCAGAATCGGGAACGCTTAAAAGTCTTGAATGAACGTCCTTGTAAAACTCGTAACCCAAATCAAAATCATATTTTAATTCACGGTGTAAATCTACGTTCAGAAACGGCTTTTTGGAAAGAGAGCAGTCCTTTTCGTCGGTGGAAATTTTCTCATACCCTCTGTTTTCCATTAGTTTTACAGCCTTATCAAATTTTTCAAAGCCTACAAAAATATCTATGTCGAGCATAAAGCGCATTTCGGGAACGTCGTATAGCTTTGAGATTTTTAAGCCCTTTAAAAAGCAATGCTCTATGCCTGCCTTAGAAAATTCCGCAGAAAGCTCCCGAACCTCACGCTCCTGAGCGGTGTGTCTTGCTGCTGTTTTAAAAAGCTCAGAGCTGAATTTGTTTTTTGTTGAAGCGTCAAGACTGTAGCCTTCAACGCCGTGTGCTGCCATACCGCTTACTCTGTGAGCGTAGGCGAGCTTTAAAAGTCTTTCAAAATCTGTATCTTCGGGAAGCTCTGCTTTTCTGTTATTTACTATTCCCGACAGTAGTTTAACAAGTCTTTCTCCCGTTTCAAGGCAAGACGCAGTCTTTTGCTCTGTTAATTCATTTGTTTGTGACATTCTCCTGCCTCCTAACGGTTATTATTTGTCTAAGGTGAGAAGAATAATCCGAACCTGTTTTAAAAAGGCGGATATTTTGCTCACTCTTCGTTAAAATACTCGTTAATCCGAAAGGATTAACTGCGTTTTGTGCCTTGATTGACCAAAAA
>JAZNET010000028.1:0-11921 GCA_045588735.1 Acutalibacteraceae bacterium
GTTTATTTTGCTAATCTGTATGTTATCGAACACGTTGTTGAGGTTATCAATCCCTTATACGGTTTACTTATATTTATTTTTCGGAGGTCTTTTCTGTGGACAAGAAAACGCTTTTGGCTGTTGATGATGCCGAAATAAACAGAAAAATATTATCCAAGCTTTTCTCAAATGAATTTGACGTTTTAGAGGCAACGGACGGCAATGATGCTTTGAATATTCTTATTGAGAAGGAAGGCAAAATTGATATTGTCGTTCTCGATATTATTATGCCTGAATACGATGGCTTTTACTTCCTTGAAAAATTAAGAGCATCTGACTACGCCGATATTCCCGTTGTTATTTCCACAACGGACAATTCACCCGAAGCAGAGGAAAAGCTTTTGGACCTTGGCGCAACAGACGTAATATACAAGCCGTTCAACCCGCAGAATGCCGTTAAAAAGGTAAAGGCTATTCTTGCTCGCCACGAAGCAGAAAACCAAAAAATATTATCTACCGCCTCCTCTTTAGAGGCACGCCACAACATAGTTATGCGCCAGGCAAGCGCTTTCTCGGCAGAGTATAACTTTGAAACAGGCAAGGCGATTCTCGACCCCGAATACGCCTCCTACGTTCACAGAGATTTTTGCACTATAGATATTTTTGACCCTACCACCATGATTGGTATTATATACAGACCGGACTTGGATGCACTCATTTCTTTTCTTGATACCGGTGAGCTTCACGAAACAACACAGCGCTACATAAACATCAGAATTCTCACAAACAAAAACGTTTACGAGTGGTTCCGCTTAGCACTTACCGTTTACGTGGAAGAAGGAAACAAAACAAAGGCGTTTATTACCTTCAACAATATCAATAATGAGATGGAAGCAATTAAAAAGCTTGAAATTTTCTCATCTATTGACAGACTCACAAAAATCCCCAACCGCAACACCTTTGTAGAAAAGGCACAGGCAATAATTGAAGAAAACAAAGCTTCAAACTTTGCAATTGTACGTTTTGATATTGAAGGCTTTAAAATTATAAATCAGCTTTTCGGCACCTCTGAGGGTGACTCAATTTTAAAATTCATTGCCGTTAAGCTTCAGGAGATTATTGAGCCTATTGAAAACTCTGCTTACTGCAGAATTTCTTCAGACTTATTTGCATTCGCCATTCCTTATGAAAACGAAGAATTATTAAATTCTATAATAGATACTCTTACCGCAGCGGTAAAAATGTATCCGCTTAATTTTGACATCACCCTTTCCTTCGGTATTTATATAGCGGAAAATTCAGAGTATTCAGTAAGACACATGCTCGACAGAGCAGGCGTTGCACAAAAAACAACAAAGAACAACTACAAAACTCACGTTTCATATTTTGACGAGGCTTTACGCGAGCAGGAGGAAATTGAGATTACCATTGTCTCAGAAATGAAGCGTGCTCTCGAAAACGGTGAATTTAAAATTTACCTTCAGCCAAAATGCGATATGAGAACCGGAAAAATCATAGGCTCAGAGGCACTTGTTCGTTGGCTCCACCCTGAAAAAGGTCTTATTTCACCAAGAAGCTTTATTCCGATTTTTGAAAACAACGGATTTATTACAGAGCTTGACTATTATATTTTTGACACCACCTGTCAGCAGCTCGCAAAATGGCGGAGTGAGGGCTTCGAAATTCTCCCTGTTTCGGTAAACATTTCACGAGCAGACCTTTATGACCCCAACCTTTTTACAAATATATTAAAAATTGTAGAAAGCCACGGCATACCGCACGAGTACATTGAATTTGAGCTTACTGAAAGCTCGTTTATTTCAGATAACCACAAGCTTGTTGAACTCACCTACAACCTTCAAAAAGCAGGCTTCCACGTTCTTATGGATGACTTTGGAAGCGGCTACTCATCACTTAACGCCCTTAAGGATATTAAGGTTGACGTGCTTAAAATCGACATTAAATTCTTACCGAGCTCCACAAGTGATGAACGAGCAGGAAAAATTCTTGCATCTGTTGTTTCTATGGCAGACGCGCTTGACCTTAAGGTTATTGTGGAGGGCGTTGAAACAAGAGAACAGGCAGATTTCCTTGTAAGCATAGGCGCTTACGAAGCACAGGGCTACTACTTCTTCAGACCAATGCCGGTTGAAGATTACGAAAAGGCATTAACTCAGCAATTAGAAAAAAAATAACACCCGTTTTGTGAGGTGACTTTACGTGAGAGAAAACATATTAATAGTAGATGACGCCAAGTTTTCCAGGGGCGTTATGAAGCAGGCGTTGCTAAATGCAGGCTTTGACAATATTTTTGAAGCAGGAACAGCAAATGAAGCGCGCTTGTTTTTAGAAAAAGAAACACCGGATTTAACAATTCTTGACATTATGCTGCCCGATAGTAGTGACTTAAAGCTTCTTCACGAGCTTTTAGCAATAAAAAGGGATGCACGAATTGTTATTATTTCTGCCATAAATAAACCTGAAATAACACGTGAAGCGCTCATAGCCGGCGCTAAAGGCTTTATTACAAAGCCTTTTAACGAGGTTGAATTTTTATGTAAGGTTAGAATGGCTTTAGAGGATTAAAAAGCAAGGAGTCAATTGACCAAAAGGTCAGTTGACTCCTTATATTTTTTCTATTACCCAATAAATAAGCCCATAAAGACTTGCTGCAGAGCAGCCGTACACAATAACCGGCCCTGCTAAATTAAACATTTTAGCACCCGTACCAAGAATAAAGCCCTCTGCTTGTGGTCAAGTAGGACCCATTAATTTTTGAAATTTATTTGTATTTATTTGTACTGTAAATAATCAATAAATCGTTTCACTGCAAGTGAGGCGGATTTCTTATCTCTCAACGCAAGCCCGATATTGCGATATGCCGGAATGTCAAGTTCTTTGGCTATAATTCTGTACGGCACACGCTTTAAGATTAGCTCGGGAAGTATTGCTATGCCGAGTCCACTTTCCACCATAGACATTACCGCATAGTCATCCCAAGTGGTAAATTTCACATTAGGGGTTAGATTATTACGCTCAAAGATTTCTGAAATTTCTGCCTTTGCACCCTTTTCAAGAAGCATAAATGGCTCATCACAAAGAGCAGCTACGGGAAATCTATCGCAGTCCTTTAGAGGATGATTTTCGGGGATGATCGCCATCAGTTTATCTTTCTCTAAAAAGATGGTTTCAAAATCGGGGTGTGTCGGTAAACGCAAAAACCCACAATCTACTCTGCCCGTGTGTATCCATTCTTCAATCTCGGTATAGTCACCGAGCAGAAGTTCATAGTCGATGTTGGGGTAGTCCTTTTGAAATTCTTTTATGATATTCGGCAACCAATGGGTTGCCACGCTTGAAAATGTACCGATTCGGATAAGGCCCGATTGTAAGCCATTCAGCTCATCCACTTGCATTTTCAACTTATCAAAATCGGCACAGAGATTTTGAGCGTATGGCAACAGTTTCATACCGTCACTTGTAGGCTTAACACCGTACTTACTTCTCTCAAGAAGCGTTACGCCCCATTCTTTTTCAAGATCGGCTATCATTCTGCTGACGCCCGATTGTGTGTAGTTTAATATCTCCGCCGCTTTTGTAAAGCTGCCGTATTCCACCGTTTTTACAAACGAGAGATATTTTTGTAGATTCATATCCATAAAGAAAACCTATTCTGAATTGTGATTTTGAACATTACAAACATTCGCTTTTGTTATGTTTGATATTATGATATACTATTTTCAGTTCAAATACAAGAGGTATCGTATGAATAATAAGGCATTTTTCAAATACATATTTGCTCTGCTTCTGTTTGGCTCAAACGGCATTGTTGCGAGTTTTATTGATTTAAGCAGTCAGAACATTGTACTGCTTCGCACTCTGATAGGCAGTATGCTGCTGATTGCTATTTTCTTTATCAGCGGCGGAAAACTAACTTTTTACAATCATAAAAAGCAGTTTTTGTTTCTTGCAGTATCGGGCATTGCAATGGGAACGAGTTGGATGTTCCTATACGAAGCATACTCTCGGATAGGTGTCAGTATCGCTTCACTTTTATATTACTGCGGTCCGGTTATCGTAATGGCTTTATCGCCTTTGCTGTTCAATGAAAAACTGACTGCAAATAAAGTGCTCGGTTTTCTTGCGGTAGTAATAGGCGTTATACTTATAAACAGGAACACCTTTGACGGCAAGGGTGATCTGTTCGGCATTGCCTGCGGTTTGCTCTCTGCCGTTATGTATGCCTTTATGGTTATCTGCAACAAGAAGGCAAAGGATATTGTTGGACTTGAAAATTCCACGTTGCAGCTTACCATAGCATTTTTAACAGTAGCAATATTTGTGGGATTAAAGCAAGGTTACGCTATGCAGATTACACCAACGAGTATCGTGCCAATCCTTATACTTGGTTTGCTGAATACAGGTATTGGATGCTATTTTTACTTTTCTTCAATCGGAAAACTGAAGGTGCAGACGGTGGCTATCTGTGGATATTTAGAGCCGATGTCCGCAGTGTTGTTCTCGGTAGCATTCTTAAAAGAAACGATGCTGCCGTTGCAAATTATTGGTGCAGCGCTTATAATCAGCGGTGCGATGATAGGCGAACTTAAAAAATTGACTAAATAACAATCTGCGGCAGAGGTAGTGATTATCTCTGCCGCAGATTTGCCTTGATTGAATTTCTATATCGTTTGCATCAACCAATAGATAAAACCATAAATCACCGAAGCCACCACTCCATATACGATAACAGGCCCAGCAATTGTGAACATCTTGGCGCCGACGCCGAGGATGAAGCCCTCTGCTTGTGGTCAAGTAGGACCCATTCGTTTGTGAGAATATTTACATAAAGTCGGCAATGTGGTATAATAAAATAAAGTGAGGTGGGAATTATGAAAAAGATTCTCTGTATATTTTGTGTTTTGACGATGCTTTTTTGTTTTTGCTCTTGCAAAGATGACAACGCTCATCAAGCAAATAAATACGAAACAATGAAGACCTCTATCACAAAAGATTCCGTCAAAGAGTTTATGTCCTTGATGGAAAAATTTGAGCCCAGCGGACTAATAAGCGGTTATGAAATTAATGAAAAAAACTGCTATAATGTTACACCGTCTGAGGTTGCTGCGGAAACTGATATGAAAATTTTTAAGTTTTCGGATTCTTGCGCTTCTTTTGTAATGTTAGACAACGAAATTTATACCCTTTGCGAATGGTTTGGTGGATATGGTTTTGTAAATGCCGTTCCCTGTGATTTTGACAACGATGGCAACAAGGATTTACTGGTGGCGTCTTCTTGGGGTTCAGGAATGCATCGTTCTATAATTTCTGTGTTCAATTCCGTTTCTAAAGAATCTACGATTCTCTATGACACCTCAACCACCGACACGCCAAACGCAGATTTGATTGTTGCGCAGTCAACTGCCAATATTTTTACTGATGATCCCGATATTGACGAAAAACTATTCTACTCTGTATTGTCTGTAAAAATCAATGTTGAAAATAATAATTTTGCAAACCTTGCTTATGTTGTTACCGGTGTTGCGGGATATATTGAGTGCGAAGATAATACACCCCAATTTATACCACACCAAAAATAGATTAAAAGGCTTGACCGATTCGGTCAAGCCTTTTTTGTTAAAACAACGTTGTTACCCAATAAATAAGCCCATAAAGACTTGCTGCAGAGCAGCCGTACACAATAACCGGCCCTGCTAAATTAAACATTTTAGCACCCGTACCAAGAATAAACCCCTCTGCCTTGAATTCAAGTGCAGGCGATACAACAGAGTTAGCAAAACCCGTAATAGGCACAAACGTCCCCGCGCCTGCTACCTTTGCAATTTTGTCAAAAACACCTATTATTGTTAACACAGCTGTAATTACAATAAGAGTTATTGAGGTAAGTGTCTTTGCCTCGGTCAACGTCATTGACGTCATTGAATAAAGTGTTCTGAGCACCTGCCCGAAGCAGCTTATTCCTCCGCCGAATAAAAAGGCGTTTATTAAATCTCTTTTCAAAGGAGATTTAGGTGTGATTCTTTCCACTAATTTATTATACTGATAATTTTTCATTTTCTTCACCGAAAATTATTTTTTCTCGTTTTTTTAAAAATATTCTAAATAAAGAAAAAGGCGAGAAAAAGATGCAGAACGGTCAAAACGCACAGAGCTTTGTTCGTAGCATAAAAGAGAAAAATTTAGTGATTTAAGTTTTTTGATAACTTAAGGGGATTCTTGCAGGTATCAGTCCTGCAGGAATCCCCTTGTTTTATATAGCTTTATGCGGTCTGCGCTTTTTTCAACGCCTTTTTTTAAAATTACAGTATATAAATTATAATATCTCTGCGACCCCAGTTTACACACTCCTGCTCGGTGTCCATATAAAGGTCAACCGTCCAGTCTGTGTTGTGTATAAAGCTGCCGGTATCTGCCGCTATACAATAACCGTACACGCGCTTACCATCAGCAGAAACAATATACATTTCCGTACCATAGGGAATTTCATTAGGGTCAACTGCAATATAACCTGTTCTTGCCTTTTCACCGGTAGAGGTAATTCCGCCCGGTATGCAATAAGCCGTTGCCTTTGCATTTATAGCCTTTTTGTAGCTCGTAGGAACTCCGTTTGCGCCAATGTTAACGTAAGACGGAACTGCAAGGTCACTTATAGGTGTTGAAGAAGGTGTTGTAGAAGGCTTAATGTTTGCCTTGGTACCAACCTCAAGAACCTTGTCAACAGGTCTTGTTAAAATCTTTGTTTCTTTAATTACAGAGCTTATAAGGGTATCGCCAATGTAGCTTTCCTTATAGGTTATTTCTCTCACACCGTTTTTACCCTCTACCTTAACGCGGGTTTTACCTGCTGCAAGGTCGTCAGTATAAACGTATTTTGTTGTGTAAGAAAGGGTTTCCTTAATAGTGTAGGTTTTGGTCTTAACCTTAATAACCTCAATTTCTATTCCGTTCATAAGCGGTGTGTCTGCACTCGGCTTTGTAACGTCATCCTTGCTTATATTAAGGTTTACCTTGCTTATAGCATCGCCTACTGTTTTGCCCGATACAGTTTTCTCATAAACTGCACCGTCAATTTTAATTTTAATGTCGTAAGCACCGTAAATTTCAATTTCCATACCCTCGGAAAGCGGGTCTTCAAGTGAATAATTTACAGATGCACCCTCAGGAAGATTTATTTCGGCTGCCTTAATGGCATCCTCTACCGTTCCTGAAGCAAATACTGCGTAAACTGCTCCGTCATAGTTTGTAATAGAAACGCTTACGCCTCTGTGAATTGTGATTACAGAGCCATCAACACCCGCCTTGAACTCACTAAGGTCCAGTTTGTCACCGTACGCCGCGTTAAATAACACGTCCTCATTTTCAAGGATTTTTTCCGCGTCGGTTTCAGAGGTTGAAAGGCTTATAACCTTTTGACCGTCCTTTATTACTAAATCGTAAGGCTTAGACGGTTTAGCGAATGCAGTAACTGATACGAAAAATAAGACAACCACCATAAGAAGCGCAAGCTTTCTGTTTGGTGAAGGTACTGCTACTCCGCCGTTTTTTATAAATGTCATGGTATAAATTCTCCTTAAACAAGTAATTTCCGCTTATTTATATATAGAAATTACCGTTGTTAGATATTCTTGTTCAGGGTTACAGCTGAATTTTTTTAAAAAAACTCAACACATAAACAAGAGCAAAAATATCGTTTTATCCTATGGCAAGGTGTATTATACCCATTTTTTTGTTATTGTCAAATAATTAAAACCCCTGCTTTTTGTTTAAAATGCACAAATCAAATGTTGTAAATCGACCTTTTCCAACCCTATATTGTTTTTTATGCAACACTTGTCGCATATTTTTCAGCGGCTTTTTGTAAATAATTGCAAAAATTACAATTTGTAACTTTTTGAAATCAAAATGTTGTATATTTTTTGTTTTTTTATTGACACAGGCACAAATTAAGGCAATAATATTATATACAATACTACGCAGTAAAATCACAACACAAGGGATGCACTATGAAAATTGAAATACCTGAAAAAGTAAATGAAATTATAACAACCTTTCAGCGCGAGGGCTACGAGGCTTATTGCGTCGGCGGAAGCATTCGTGACAGCATAATGGGTACGGCTATAGGCGACTGGGATATTACCACCTCTGCTTTACCCGATGAAACAAAATCACTTTTCAAGGCTGAAAGAATAATTGAAACAGGCATTAAGCACGGCACTGTTTCCATAATAAAGGATCACGAGGCAATTGAGGTAACAACCTTCAGAATAGACGGTGACTACAAGGACAACCGCCACCCTACCGCCGTAAGCTTTACAAGAAGCCTTGCCGAGGATTTAAAAAGGCGTGATTTTACGGTTAACGCACTTGCCTATTCCCACAGCACAGGTCTTATAGATTTATATAACGGCATAGCCGATATTGAAAATAAAATAATAAGAACAGTAGGCAATGCAGAGCAGCGCTTTAACGAGGACGGGCTTCGCATTATGCGTGCCTTACGCTTTGCAGCCACGTTGAATTTTACTATAGAGGAAGAAACCGCAAGGGCTATCCACAAGCAAAAGGAGCTTTTGAAAAATATTTCGGCAGAAAGAATCTCCGTTGAGCTTGTAAAGCTGCTTTCTGGCAGCAACGTCTTTAAGGTTTTAACTGAATTCTCCGATGTTTTTGCGGTTATCGTTCCTGAAATAGGTGACTGCATTGACTTTAAGCAGCACGGTAAAAAACACGCCTACGACGTGTGGACGCACATTTGCCACACAGTAAGCACAATTCCTAACGACAGGGTATTAAGACTCACTATGCTGCTTCACGATTTAGGAAAAATCCCTACACACAAAATTAACGAAAACGGCGACAGCACCTTCAAGAATCACGCAAAGGTCGGCGGTGAAATGGCTAAGGAAATTTTAACTCGCATGCGTTTTGACAAAAAGACAATAAACCGCGTTTCGTTTTTAGTAAGCCACCACGATTTTGAGCCGCCTGAAACACGGCTTGAATTAAAGAAAAAGTTAAAGCTGTTAACCCCCGAGGACGTGCGCACCCTGCTCATTATTAAAAAGAGCGACCGCGGTGCTTTAGCCGAGGCCTTCAGAGATATAAGCAGAGAAAGCGAAAAAGTCTTAAAATGGCTTGAGGAAATAGAGCGAAACAACGAGTGCGTAACAATAGCACAGTTAAAAATAAGCGGTAACGACTTAGTAAAGGCGGGCTTTAAAAACGAGCAGATAGGTCAGAAATTAGAGGAGCTTTTAGACGCTGTAACGGAAGAAAAGGTGCAAAACAACAGGCAGGCTCTTTTAGATTTTTTAAGTTGACATTGCTATTATAATAGTATAAAATATAAGCGATTATATATAATGGTATATTGTGTGCCATAAAAACTAAGAAAAGGGTGAAATTATGCGTAATTCATATCCGCTTAACTTTGAATGGAAATACTCACCGGAATTTTCAGAGGAAATGACAAAAGCAAAATTCAACGACAAAGCTTTTGAAACGGTAGATATTCCACACGCTAATAAAGAAATTCCTTTTAACTATTTTGATGAAAAATGCTATCAGTTTGTAAGCTGCTACCGTAAGCATTTTGATTTACCTAAAAAGGAAAACAAAAAGTACATTCTTCATTTTGAAGGTGCTGCGGTTTATTCCAAGGTATATCTTAACGATGAATTTTTAGGTGAATACAAGGGCGCTTACAACCGTTTCTCATTTGATGTAACAGACGTTGTCAACAAGAAAAATAACGTTTTGGTTGTTGAGTTAGACTCATCCGAAAGACCCGAAATTCCACCCTTCGGTAACGTTGTAGACTATTTGGTTTACGGCGGTATTTACCGCGAGGTATGGATTGAAGAGGTCTCCACAGTTTACATTAAGGACGTATTTGTAAGAACACAAAACGTTCTTCAGCCTAAAAAGGTGCTTAATATGGACGTCACCTTCTCCGAAAGCACTGAGGGCACGCTTAAATTCCGCCTTGAAAAGGACGGAAAAACAATTGGCGAAAAAGAATGCTCCGTCAAGGGCTCTGTAATAAATGCAAAATGGGCTGTTGAGGACGTATTGCTCTGGGATATTAACAACCCTGAGCTTTATAATCTTTACGTTTCCTTTAACGAACAGGATGAATACCGCGTACGCTTCGGCTTCAGAGAGGTACGCTTCAGAAAAGACGGCTTCTTCCTTAACGGCAAAAAGATTAAAATACGCGGACTGAACCGCCACCAAAGCTACCCTTACGTTGGCTACGCTATGCCTGAAAACGTACAAAAGGCAGATGCCGACTTACTTAAATACAAATTAGGGGTTAACTTAGTGAGAACCTCTCACTACCCTAACAGCATTCATTTCCTTGACCGTTGCGACGAAATCGGACTTTTAGTTTTCACCGAAATGCCAAGCTGGCAATTCCTTGGTGAAGGCGAATGGCGCGATATCTGTCTTGATAACGTTAAAAGAATGGTTATACGTGACAGAAACCACCCTTCTGTAATTCTTTGGGGTGTTCGTGTAAACGAGGGTCTTGACTGCGACGAATTTTATGCACAAACGAACGAAATGGCCCGCTCTCTTGACGACACCCGTCAAACAGGCGGTGTAAGAAACATTCCGAGAAGCCATTTACTCGAGGACGTTTACACCTACAACGACTTTTCACATTCCGGCGGTGCAATTCACCTTTTACCGCCTGCTATTGTTACAGGCTTCTCTGCTCCTTACTTAGTTACAGAGCACAACGGTCATATGTTCCCGACAAAATCATTTGACCGCGAAGCTTTAAGAACAGAGCACGCCTTAAGACACACAAGAGTTCTTAACACAGCCTACGGCAACAACAGAATAAGCGGTGCTATTGGCTGGTGTATGGCTGACTACAACACCCACAAGGACTTTGGCAGCGGTGATAAAATCTGCTACCACGGCGTTACCGATATGTTCCGCGTACCAAAATTAGGTGCTGCAGTTTACCGTTCGCAACAAGAAAACGAGCCATATTTAGAGGTTACCTCTGCTATGGATATCGGTGAGCATCCGGGCGGTGTTATAGGTAAGGTGTACATTTACTCTAACTGTGACTACGTAAAGCTTTACAAAAACGGCAAATACACAAGCACGGTTTACCCTGAGCAGTCACCGTTTAAAAATCTTCCTCACCCACCTGTTATTGCTGCAGACTTTATTGGCGATGCATTAACAGAGGTTGACAACTTAGACCCAACAACTGCTTCTATTTTAAAGCCTGCACTCGTTGCAGCACAAATGGAGCAATTCAAGATGCCACCGCACAACTTCCTTCTTGCCGGCGCCGCTATGATTACAGGCAGACTTTCATTCAACAGAATGTTTGACCTTGTTACAAAGTACATTGGCGGTTGGGGTGAAGAACAAATAACCTACCGCTTTGAAGGCTACAAGGATGGCGAATGCGTTGCTACTGTTATAAGAACAGCTGTTGAATCACTTCATTTAGAGGTTAACGCAGACTCTTACACCTTGAAACAGGGTGACACCTACGACGCTACAAGAATTGAGCTTGTAGTAAAAGACCAAAACGGCAACAGAGTACCTTTTGCTGACAGTGCCGTAAAGGTTACCGTAGACGGACCTGCTACCGTTATAGGACCGCAGGAATTCCCGCTTGTTGGCGGTGACAGAGCCTTCTGGGTAAGAACAACCGACAAAAAAGGTAAAATTAAAATTACAATAGATGCTATTGGAATCGAAACGAAAACAATCGAATTAGTTTCCGAATAATTAAGGTGAGAAGAATAATCCGAACCTGTTTTAAAAAGGCGGATATTTTGCTCACGCTTCGTTAAAATACTCGTTAATCCGAAAGGATTAACTGCGTTTTGTGCCTTGATTGACCAAAAATTCGCACTTTTTAAAATCTCCGACCTCAAGGCGAGGAG
>JAZNET010000029.1:0-78672 GCA_045588735.1 Acutalibacteraceae bacterium
TATAACGAAAAATTAAAGAAATATTCCGGCTGGAAGGCGGTTAAAACAACCAAAGATTTAACATATACAGATACAACGGTTAAGCTCGGAACAATTTACAGCTATACCGTAAAAGCGGTAAGCGGCAGTGTGCAAAGTAAATTTACAGCAACAAAGGGATTAAGATATAACGTAACGCCAACCGTAAAAACCGCAATGGCTGCAAACGGTATAAAGGTAACGTGGAGCAAGGCTGCAAATGCAACAGGCTACACGGTGTATTCCTCAAGCTACAACACCAAAACTAAAAAGTGGAGCGGTTGGACTAACCGAGGTACTACAAAAAATACAAGCTGGACCGACACAAAAGCAAAAAGCGGCACACAGTACAGATACACTGTAAAGGCAATGAACAACAAGGTAGCAAGTACTTACAATAAAAACGGTACAAAGCTTTTGTTCCTTGCACAGCCAACAGTAAAAATTGCAAACAATGCAGGCGGTGTAAAGGTTTCTTGGAATAAAATTGCAGGCGCAACAGGCTACACAATTTACCGTTCAGAGCTTTCAAACGGTGCGTGGACTTCTTGGAAGAATATGGGTACAATCAAGAAAAACTCTACTGTTTCGTGGGTTGACAAATCTGCAAGCAGCGGTAAAACCTATCGCTACACAGTAAGAGCGGTAAACGGCAGCGTAAAGAGTACCTACAAGGCTTCAAATACAGTTCTTTATTTAGCACAGCCAAAGGTAAGCTTTGTAAACGCAGCTAACGGAATGAAGGTTTCCTGGGGTGCTGTACCGGGTGCAACCGGTTATAAGGTTTACAGCTCAACCTACAATGCATCAACTAAAAAGTGGGGCGGCTGGATGTCACGCGGCACTACAACAAAAACTTCTTGGACGGATACGTCTGCAAAGAGCGGTACTTATTACAAGTACACGGTAAAAGCAATCAGCGGCTCTTACACAAGTACCTTTATGGCAACAAGCGGTCTTGTTCGCCTTGCTCAGCCAACTGTAAAGGTATCCGCCAATTTAGACGGTGTAAATGTCACATGGAACAAAATCGCAGGTGCAAGCGGATACAGAGTTTACAAAAAAACAAATAATGCATCCGGCTGGTCAGCTGTTGCTACAATAAGCGGCACAAGCTACGCGGATTCATCAATTTCGGACGGCAACACATACACTTATACTGTAAGAGCGTATAAGGGCAACGCGTGGTCCTCATACAACACAGCAGGTGTTGAAATTTCAATTGATGTTAAAAAGCAGATTTTAGATTTAGTGAATGCTGAAAGAAAAAAGGCGGGTCTTAATCCGCTTGAGTATTATGAGGCGGGTCAAAAGGCGGCAGATATCCGTGCGAAAGAAATAATAAATAAATTTTCTCACGAAAGACCGGATAAAACAATGTGTTTTACAGCTTTAGAAGAAAATAATATAAACTATTATTTTGCAGGTGAAAATATTGCCACGGGATATTATTCTGCTGAAAAAGTAATGGATGCCTGGATGAATTCTCCCGGACATAAGGCCAACATTCTTGACCCTGATTTTACGCATTTGATAGTGGGATACGATAAAGATGCAAAAACGTGGGTTCAGCTATTTTTAGGTAACCCATATACAAATTAATTCTACGTAATATTTATTTTTGGAGGTGTTTTTGTGAAAAGAAAATTGAGACTTGTATTCTCGTTAATTCTTGCTTTTAGTTTTATTTTTACAACACCATCCGTTGCATTTGCGGTGGAAGAAGAGGAGCAAATAACAACAGAGCTGGTAACACGCGAATTGTATAATGCGCCTGCTGATTCAGCCATTACCATAAGTGAATATATACCCGATTTAGTCTCATTCAAAAACGATATTCTTTTTCAGCTTATGGTAGATGACAGTAATTTAAGTGACCCTGACGGGTATGGGTATATTGACTTAAAAAAATATAAATTACCTGCCGAAACAAATTTGTATCATAGCATTTGTGAGTTTATTTTTTACGAAAGTCCCGAGCTTTTCAGGGTAACGGGCTTTGTTGCGGAGCTCGGTGGCAAAAACGAGAGCTTGTTAGTGGGTCTCAGCACAAGCTATATTTACGAAAATCCAACTGATTACGTAAGAGATTATAACAAGGCAATAGCAAATGCTGACAAATTGCTTGAGGGAATAGAGGGTAATAACAGCTTAAGCGACATAGAAAAAGCACTTCTTTTACACGACAGACTTGCGCTGTTTTGCGAGTATGACGTTGTTAATTTTGAAAACGGTACCCTGCCCGATAAGGCGTTTAATATTTATGGCACTCTTGGTGAGGGTATATCTGTTTGTATGGGCTATGCCCTGGCGTACGATTATCTTTTAGAGCGTGTCGGCATAGAGTCGCAGTATTGCGCTTCAAATGCTTTGGAGCACGCCTGGAATATTGTTTTTATTGATAACAAGCCATACCACGTAGACGTTACCTGGGACGATACGGTAACAACCGGCAACGTAAGCGGTCAGGTGATTCATACTAATTTTTTAAGGTCGACTAAGGGTATAAAGGAAACGGGTCACAAGAGCGGCTTGTTTGGCGGAACAGATTATATTACAACCCCGACTGATACTACCTACGACAAATATTTTTGGCAGGATTCTATTACCGCCTTCCAATTGCTTGACGATAAAATTTACTATATAGACAACGACTATGCGGCAGAAGGAAAATATCACAGAAACGGCAGAATTATTGCTTTAGATGATGCTTATGATACTACGCCTGAGGTAATAACGGAAATTACCGGCGAGTGGGTAGACCCTATTGACGATGAAGCGTGGCTCAACAATTTTTCAAAGCTTGCGGTTGGCAACGGTGTGCTGTATTATTCAGCGTCCGATTCTGTTTTGAGCTATAATCCGAAAACAAAAGAACAAGCAATGGTCATTTCACCTGAGGAGGTTAAAAAGTCTGCAGGCGAAGGCTATGCAATTTACGGACTTGAGTTTTCCGACTGTACGCTTTCGGGTGAGTATGCAATTGCGTCCGAGTATTACGAGGCAGAAAAGCCTGCAAAGCCGTTTTCTAAAAAGATTCACACAAGAGGTGAGGGCTGGCGCTCTATAGTTTCACCTACCGAAACAAAATCGGGTAAAGCTGCCGTTACCTGTGTGAATTGCAATTACGTTTTTGAGGAAAAGGTAGTCCCTGCTTTAGGTAATCACAGATGGGGCGACTGGTATTATGAGGGTAATATAAAGCCGACCTGCACAAATTCAGCAAAAAGAGTAAAAAGCTGTCAGGACTCGGGCTGTAATGCACAAATATGGGAAAACGTAAATGCATTGGGGCATAATTACTCCTCCTCGTTTACGGTGGATACACAAGCCGATTGTGCAAGCATAGGCGTTAAATCAAGGCATTGTACAAGGTGTGACAGTAAAATTGATTTAACAAGAATACCGACTACTGAAGCTCACGTTGCAGGCGGCTCGTGGTTAATAGGAAAAACGGCAACCTGCAAGGCGGACGGCTATAAATATAAAAAATGCGTTGTTTGCGGTGACGTAGCAGAAACCATTGTTATACCCAGAACAGAGCACAGTATAAATACGTATAACGCAAGAAGCGCTACTTGTACGGTTAATGGCTATACGGGTGATAAAAGGTGCAAAAACTGTGGTACGTATTTTGAATACGGCACCGTTATAAAGGCACCGGGACATAAGCCGAGCGACTGGATTGTATCAAGTTACCCGACAGATGGCAGGGACGGATATAAATATAAGGAGTGCGTTGTTTGTTACGAGGAGCTTGAGGGTAAGGTAATAAAAAAAGTAAGCTCGTTAGAAACACCCGTGGTAGCAACGAGTAATTCTGCAAACGGAATAGTCCTTAAATGGAATGACGTAGCAAATGCAGAAAGCTATATTATTTACAAAAGAACGTACAACCCTTCTGCTAAAAAGTATTCGTCTTGGTCGGTGCTGTGCATTGGCTATGAGGGTAACAGCTACGTAGATAAATCGGTAAAGCTCGGTGTAATTTACAGCTATACCGTACGTGCTGTAAACGGCAGCGTGAAAAGTAAATATATTGCTGCAAAGGGCTTAAAATATAACGTAACACCAACGGTAAAGGTAAGTAATGCAAATGGCGGTGTAAAGGTAAGCTGGAGTACGGCGGCAAATGCAACAGGGTATACTGTGTATTCTTCAACCTATAATACGGCTACTAAAAAGTGGTCGGGCTGGACCAACAGGGGTACCGCAAAGCCTGCTGCGACCTCGTGGGTAGACACAAAAGCAAAAAGCGGTACTTATTACAGATATACGGTAAGGGCTTGTAGCGGCTCAACAAAAAGCAGCTACAAGGCGTCTAATACAACGCTTTATCTTTCAAAGCCTGACGTGAAGGTAGTAAATGCAAGCGGTGGTATAAAGCTATCCTGGCAAAAGATTGCGGGAGCAAAGGGCTACGTCATTTACAGAAAGGATGTAGTTAACGGCAATGCAAGCGGATGGAAAAATTTAGGTACAACCAAAAACGGTACAACGCTTTCATTTACCGATAAAACCGTTAATAGCGGCAGTAATTATCTTTATACGGTGCGTGCAATAAACGGTAATTATAAAAGTGCCTATAAGGAAAGTGCGGCGCTGATTTATCTGAAGCAGCCTCGAGTGGAAATGAATGCGGCGGCAGGGGGTATAAGCGTTGCCTGGACACAAAGCCCGGGTGCGGAAGGCTACGTTGTTTACAGGCGCGAGTTAATAAACGGTAAATGGTCCGGCTGGACAAATTTAACTACTGTAGACTGCGACCTCTTTAGATGGGTGGATACCTCTGCAAGGGCGGGTAAGGTTTATAACTATACTGTCCGTGCGATATGTGAGGGCGCAAAAAGCTCATATATGGTAAGCAGTACAAAAATAACTCTGTAATTTTATTGTAAAAGAAAAAGCTCTGTCATTTTTAATGCGAAAGTGACAGAGCTTTTTGCTTCTTAATAAAAAAAAACAACCACCCTATTGGGTGGTTGCTTTTAATTGTGCCGGCATCGCCCTATCTTCCCGAGCAGCTTCCCGCTAAGTATTTTCGGCACTGTTGAGCTTAACTACCGTGTTCGGAATGGGAACGGGTGGACCCTCCACGCCATCAACACCGACTACGGAGAACCTTGAATCCTCCGAAACAGTGTTTACATTATAGCACGCTGAAAATAAAAGTCAATACTTTTTTTCGAAAAAAATGAAAAATTTTTTATCGCTTTATAAAAAATGTGATTTTAGTTAAAAAAACAAGTTTTTTTCTAAAAAAGATGTTGATTATTTACAAAAAATGTTGCATAATAGTATTTGTGGAAATTTTCAAATATTCTTATACTTGGAGAGATAGTTATGGAAAAGAAATACGCCATTGCTTACGATATTGGTACAACAGGTGTTAAGACTTGTATTTTTGAGTTGGCAGAAAATTTAAAGCTTGTTGCGGCAGCTTCTGAGGGGTATAAGCTTTACGTTTTTCCTGATGGCGGTGCAGAGCAGGACCCAAACGAGTGGTGGTCTGCATTATGTAATACAACAAAAAAAGTGCTTGAAAAAAGCGGGCTTGACACAGCAAGCATTGTAGGTATTTCTTTCTGCTCACAAATGCAGGGAGTTGTGCTTGTAGATAAGGACGGTCTTCCTGTAAGGCGTGCTATGAGCTACATGGACCAAAGAGCACGTGAGGAATTAAAGGATGGTATTGCACACGGCTTTAAAATTGCAGGTGCAAACGTGCCCAAGCTTTTAGTTTCACTTAAAATTACGGGAGCTGTGGCAGCATCTGTTAAGGACCCTGTCTGGAAATATAAATGGGTTGAAAAGCACGAGCCCGAAAACTTTAAAAGGGTACATAAATGGTTAGACGTTAAAGAATATTTTATTGCGCGTATGACCGGTGAATTCTGCATGACACACGACTCTGCCTTTGCAACAGAGCTTTACGACATAAAGAAAAAATGCTTCAGCAAAACAATGTGCAAAATGTTGAACGTTAATTTTGACCATTTACCTGAAATTAAGCGTTCAAGTGAAAAAATAGGCGAATTAACAAAAAAAGCAGCAGAGGAATTAGGTCTTAAAGAGGGTACGGCAGTATTCGGCGGCGGCGGTGACGCATCACTCATAGGCGTTGGTGCAGGCTCCGTGGCTTTAGGCGATACTCACGTTTACAGCGGTACCTCAGGCTGGGTTTCAACAGTTGTTCCGAAAAGCATTGTAGATGCCTCTGCTATGATTGCGGCTGTAGTAGGCGCAGAAGAGGGAAAATATAATTATTTTGCAGAGCTTGAAACTGCAGGCAAGTGTCTTGAGTGGGTAAAGGACCACTTGGCTCTTGATGAAATAGATATTTATTTGGAAAAGAAAAACATCACAGATGGCTACGAGAAAAAATACACCAGCCTTTATGACTATATGACAGAGGTTGTTTCAGAGGTGCCCGCAGGCTCTAACGGTGTTATTTTCACACCTTGGCTTCATGGCAACCGTTGTCCCTTTGAAGACCCTAATGCTCGCGGTATGTTCTTTAACTTAAGCCTTGAAACGGGCAAAAGAGAAATGATTCGCGCTGTTTTAGAGGGCGTTTGCTACCACTTAAGATGGTTTATTGAAACTGAGGAAAAAAAGATTAAAACCTCTGAAAAAATTCGTTTTGTAGGTGGCGGAGCGCTTTCCGATTTAACCTGTCAGATTCTTGCAGACTGTACAGGTAAAACCGTTGAAACTGTGTGCGAGCCTCAAAACGTTGGTGCAATGGGCGCTACCGTGCTTGTTGCAGTAGGTCTCGGACTTTGCAGCTCTATTGAGGATGCAAAGAAAATGATTCCTGTAAGCAAGAGCTTTACTCCGGATATGGAGAAAAAGAAAATCTACGACAAGTACTACGAGGTATACAAGAATTTACACGCTGCAAACAAAAAGAATTTTGAAAAGCTTAATGCGTAAATTTTGCCTTTACTTGAAAATTTTGTATTGAAAAAGCGGTTTCTTTCTGCTACAATAGAAATAAGATTATTTAAGTTATATAATGTATTTAATATAAATTATGGTGTGTGAAAAAAGTAGGAGGGTGATGTAATGAATATTGCATTGATGGCACACGATTCAAAAAAAGAGCTTATGACACAGTTTTGTATTGCTTATTGTGGTATTTTAAGCAAGCATCAGCTCTGCGCAACAGGAACAACAGGTAAATTAGTTTCAGAGGCTACCGGCCTTGAAATTGAAAAATATTTAAGCGGCTCACAAGGCGGCGACCAACAAATCGGCTCAAGAATTGCTTGTGATGAAATTGACGTCCTTCTGTTATTCAGAGACCCTATTTCTCCTAACCCGGGCGAGCCGAGTGAAAATAATATTTTAAGACTTTGTGACGTACATAACATTCCGGTTGCAACAAACATTGCAACGGCAGAGGCGCTTATTCACAGTCTTGAACGCGGCGACCTTGACTGGCGTGATATTGTTAATCCGAAAAAAAGATAAAATATTATTAAAATCGGGTGCTTTTTCCGCTCCCGATTTTTTGACTTTATAAATTTGAATTTTTTATGTTTAAAAGGTAGGAACAAAAATGGCATTCAGTGTAAAAGCAATTAAAGGTACAAACGACGTTTTGCCAAGTGAATCTCACAAATATCAATATATAGAGCAGGCAGCTCTCGACACGGCAAAAAGCTTTGGCTTTTTAGAAATGCGTACGCCCGTGTTTGAGTATACAGAGCTTTTTGACCGTTCAGTTGGCGAAACTACCGACGTTGTTCAAAAGGAAATGTACACCTTTAACGACAAGGGTGACCGCTCAATAACCTTAAGACCGGAGGGCACCGCAGGTGCTGTAAGAGCATTTTTGGAGCACGGTCTTTTTAATGAGCCGCTGCCGCAAAAAATATGCTACTTAACCTCCTGCTACCGCTATGAAAAGCCACAGGCAGGCAGACTCAGAGAATTCCATCAATTTGGTGTTGAGGCTTTCGGTGCAGGCACACCCGTGCAGGATGCAGAGGTTATTTCACTTGCGTACACGTACCTGAATTATTTAGGAATTGAAAACGTTCAGCTTGAAATCAACTCAATAGGCTGCCCTGAATGCAGAAAAAAATATTTAGAAGCATTAAAGGCACACTTTGAAAATAAAAAGGCAGACCTTTGCGAAACCTGCCTCTCAAGACTTGACAGAAATCCAATGAGAATTCTTGACTGCAAAAGTCCTGTTTGCTCAAAAATCTCTGAGGATGCTCCCGTTGTGTTAGACTTTATTTGCGACGATTGCCGTGAGCATTTTGAAGCGCTTAAAAAATACCTTGATACAATGGGCATTGAGTATAAAGTAAACCCGCAAATTGTCCGCGGACTTGATTATTACACGAGAACTGTTTTCGAGTTCGTTTCAAAATATGAAAAAACAAACGGACTTGTAGTTTGCGGCGGCGGTCGTTACGACGGACTTATTGAAGAATTAGGCGGTGCAAGTATTCCTGCTTGCGGTTTTGGTATGGGTCTTGAAAGACTTGTGCTTATTATGGAGAGCGCAGAAATTCCGTTCCCTGAAGCACCAAAATATAATCTTTCAATAGTTACTGCAGGTGATGCTGCACTTTTAAAGGCGCTTCAAATTGCTACGGGTATGCGCAGTGAGGGCTACAGCGTTTCAGTAGATACTGTTGGCAGGTCAATTAAGGCGCAAATGAAATATTCCAATAAAATCGGCGCAGAATATACTGTTGTTTTAGGTGACAACGAGTTAGCTGAAAATAAGGCTAAGCTCAAAAATATGAGTGACGGTACAGAATTAGAGGTTTCACTCGACAAGTTTTCAGAGGACTTTTTCCAGGCTGTTGTAAAGGACAGTATGGACGGCATAGCAGATGCCTCCTTCTTTGGTATTTAATAACTTAAGGCGGTGTAAAAATGGATATTATAGATATTTCAAGAGATATTCTTAAAACGCCGGTTTATCCCGGTGACCCTGAAGGATATTTAGATGAAATTAAATCTATGAAAAAGGGTGAAAAGTGCAATCTTAATGCTTTTTATACCTGCCTTCATACAGCAACCCATATTGATGCACCGCTTCATTTTGTTAATAACGGCTTGCCCATAGATTCTATTGATTTAGCAACCTTTATAGGTGAGTGTGTTGTTGTAGAGGCGCCGCCCGGTCCTATTACAGGTGCTTTTGCCGAGGATAATTTCCCTTGGGGTGCCGAAAGAATTTTAATTAAAGGTAACGGTAATTCTTATTTAATGGAAAGCAGTGCATATTGCTTTGCTGACTCAAAGGTAAAATTGCTCGGTACAGATTCACAGTCAATAGGTTACGGCAGTGCAAACGAGGTTGTGCACCGTGCCCTGCTTACGGAAAATATTGCTGTTTTAGAGGGACTCGATTTAAGCAAGGTTGAGCCGGGCAAATATTTTTTAATGGCACAGCCGCTTAAAATAAGCGACGTTGAGGCTGCTCCCTGCAGAGCTGTACTCATAAAAGACCATTTATTCTGGACGGGCACAAGATGACGAGCTGCGCTCGAGTGAAGAGTGAATAGTTTCGGAACTGCGTTAGCATTATAAAGGTTTTGAGGTATTAATATGAGATTAGACAAATATTTAAAGGTTTCAAGAATTATAAAAAGAAGAACGGTAGCGAATGAGGTTTGCGACGCAAAGCACGTTACCGTTAACGGAAAAATTGCCCGTGCCTCTTATGAGGTTAAGGAGGGCGATTTAATTGAAATTCAGATGGGCGAAAATCTTACTAAGTACAAGGTGATTTCAATTAACGAGTACGCAAAAAAGGATGACGCCGCAGCAATGTACGAGGTAATAAATTAGGAATAGTAAATAGAAATCAAGAATTGCTTTTAAATTTATAACATCCTATCATTTTAGTATGTATTAGAGTCAACTGAAAATGATAGGGTGTATTTATTTTTACTGCTTACTGTTTCCTGATTCCTATATAACCAAATTAACAATTTATTAACAACTAATTAATATTGACTTTAATTATAGCGGATAATATATAAACATAAATTACGAGTGTTCATTCCTATCTCCTTATTCAAATATACCCCACAAACACAGTAAAGTGCTTCCCGTCCGCAAGGGAAGCACTTTACTTTTGTTTTACTTTTTTAAGTTCTACTTTAATTCTACCTATATTTTTACCGTGCTTATTGAAAAAGAGACTATGTTAAACTATAATTAATTTGTGAAATATTGGGGGTGTTCATATTGGATAAATACACATTTGGTAACAAACTTTATAAGTTAAGAACCGAAAGTAACTTAACACAGAAAGACCTTGCAAATATACTGGGAGTTTCAGATAAAGCGGTTTCAAAATGGGAGACCGGTGAAGCAATGCCAAGAGTTAAAACACTCAAAAATATTGCTGACTGCTTTTCTGTTACTTACGAAGATTTACTTTCACAGACAGAAGAATTGAAAACAACCGAAACAGAAAAGTTTGAGGCGTATGAATCATTTTACCAAAAGAGAGTTACAAAAATAAAGAAAGAGATAGACAACCAGTTAATTGTAGTTTTATTTGCTGCTGTGTTGAATTTTATAATAAAAGCAGTGGTTTTTGTACAGGCGGAATTTGCAGGTATTTCAATTAGTGGTAGTTACCTTTTTTTCAGCGATTTTCTGCCACTTTTACCCATAGTTTTGTTTTTTGTGGTTTTAAAAAAGTTTTTAAAGTCAGGCAATAAAATAACTTATAAACAATATGATTACTTATGGGATATGGTGATTGTATCTATAGGTTCACAATTATTGGCGACATTGTATAATTTAAATGAAGCGCGTGTTTCCATATTATTGTGTGATTTAATTTTCTTAATCCTGATAGGAATCTCTGGATTTTTTCAATGGTTTAAATATAAAAAAGGAAAAAATATTACACTACCAAAGCGTGAAATGTTTTTATGTTCAGGAACATTAGTGTTGTTACTTTTAGTTGGGTACGGAGTAGTGGTGGGTTCACTTTCTTTAGCTGTTATTACAAATATATTTAAAATTATTTTAGTTAATTTTTTCCCGATTTACATAATGTATGAAGTGATTGAATATCAATCTTTGCTTGAAATACAAAAAGAAACAGAAGTAAAACCGGAAAACAAAGTTAAAAGAAATGTTAAGAAAGTAATAGCAATTTGCTTAGTTGCAGTTTTAATCCTTTCTGTTCTTGCACTTTTTGTACCCGGACTAATTTTTAAAACACTTGCCCAAAGAAGTCTTGCTGCAAAACCAGATGCATTATTTTATGATGAAATTGCAATTTCATTCCCTGAAGAAAATTTAACAGAATATTCTCTTGAGAAAATTAAGGTTTCGTTACCCGAAGAATACGAACTTCTTGAAGAATTAGAGCATAAATATAGCACGGGATTAAAATTCGGGAAAAAAGGTTGTGATGATTTTCTATTTTCAATAATCCATCTTGAGAATATATCAACTGAACCATTAGATATACCGAGTGAATTGTTCTTTGACGAAGAAGGTGAAGGTTTTAGTCGTATGGTAAAAAATACTTTCGGATATGTTCCTTCAACAAATCAGGAATACTATCGTTTACTACATTCGATTGACCCTGACGATGCTAATATATTTGATATTGAAGAGTGTATAACATATTTTGTTATGATTAAAACGCGTGAATTATATACTTGGAATGACACAGATGAAATGGAATATTTTGATAATGGTATTTTTAATGCGGAAATAGTAAAATCAAAAGGTGTAACATTAAGCGAAAAGGAACAGCTTGAAGTTAAAGAGAGTGGCGAATATGAACGATACAACGCGTACATATATTTTTATAACGACAAATTTGAAGATGGTTATTACCAGATTCACTACAAACCCGAATCAGGTGACACTGCAGACCACGAGTTGTTGCACAAGGTTTTAAATACAGTTGAAAAAGCGGAGTAGGTCAAATGACCTGCTCTTTTGCATTTTTACTTGTTTTTAACATTGCAAAAAAAAGTGCAATATGTTATCATAATATTATAGAATTTTAAGTATAATACAGAGGTGCAAGTTATGAAAAAATTTATGGATAAAGATTTTTTACTCAAAACTGAAACGGCAAAAAAGCTTTTTGCGGCTTGTGAAAACGAGCCTATTTTTGACTGGCACTGTCACTTGTCTCCGAAAGAGATTTATGAAAACAATGCACCTAGTGACATTGCTTATTTATGGCTTGCAGGTGACCACTACAAATGGCGTGCTATGCGCTCCTGCGGTATTAGTGAGGAATATATAACGGGTGACAAGTCTCCCTACGAAAAATTTAAGGCTTGGGCAAAGGCAATGCCTAATTTAATAGGCAACCCGCTTTACCATTGGACACACCTTGAATTACAAAGATATTTTGATATTTATGAGCCATTAAGTGAAAAAACCTGTGACGCTATATGGGAAAAAGCAAATTCTTTAATTGAAAACGGCGGCTACACCCCAAGAGAGCTTATTGAAAAAAGTAACGTTAAATATCTTTGCACAACAGATGATGCGGCAGATACATTAGAATACCACAAGCTTTTAAAGGAGGATAAAACCTTTAAATGTCAGGTGTTACCTGCCTTCAGACCGGATAAGGCGCTTGGCATTGAGCTTGACGGTTATTTAGAGTGGCTTGCTTCTCTTGAAAGCGTTTCAAATACTTCTATTAAATCCTTTACAGAGCTTAAAAAGGTTCTTCTTACAAGAATTGATTTGTTTAAAGAAATGGGCTGCTGTGCAAGTGATCACGCCTTAACCTATATTCCTTACGTAAGAGGTAGTGAAGATGAATTAAATGAGCTCTTCACTAAAAAATTAAGCGGTGCCGAGCTTACCGCTGAAGAAATTGACTTGTATAAAACAGAGCTTTTAATATTCCTTGCTAACGAGTATGCAAAAAACAACTGGGCTATGGAAATTCACATTGGTGCTATGAGAAACAATAACACCGAAAAGTTTAAAAAATTAGGTCCTGACACCGGCTACGATTCAATTGCCGATTATGAAATTGCAATAAACCTTTCTAAGCTTCTTAATGCAATGCATTCTGAGTTCAGGCTTCCTAAAACCGTTCTTTTCACACTTAATCCTAAGGATAACCAGGTTTTAGGCACAATGCTCGGCAACTTCCAGACAGATGAAGCTGCTTCTAAAATTCAGTTCGGTACGGCTTGGTGGTTTAACGATAACTACGACGGTATGCGAGCTCAAATGAGTGCGTTAATGAACTTAGGAGCATTCGCAAAATTCATTGGTATGCTTACTGACTCAAGAAGCTTCCTGTCTTACCCAAGACACGAGTATTTTAGAAGAATTGTTTGTGAAATAATAGGTGATTTGGTTGAAGAAGGGAAATACCCTGATGATATGGAGTTTTTGAGTGAGGTTGTTAAGGATATATCTTTTAGGAATGCTCAAAAATACTTTGGCGTGGAATAAATTAAAAAAACGACAGAAATTAGCGTTTCTGTCGTTTATTTTTACTAAAATCCCCTTAAATCCCTATAGGTTTGTAGTAGATATTTACAAAAAATTAACGAAATTTTTGAACAAAATAACTGCAAACTATTGCATTTAGTGTGAAAATATAATATAATATACACGATATTGTATAATAGATCAATATGTTTAGGAAAGAGATTATTTTTGTAATGAAATGGGGTGGAGACCATAGACGGTTTAGCACTTGCTACAGAATTTTCTTCTGTTGCGGAACGAATAGCAGCATATGCAGCGGCAGACAATTTTGCCTGGTATGATATGGAAAATATCGTGGTGAATTGCTCGGCACTGCTTTTACTTTTGTTCTTGAGAATTCAGCACAAAAGTATTAAAAACAGCTTCCTTTTAGACCAAAAGCTGTTCACACTTATGTTAGACTTGGCAATGGTTATGTGCTTTGTAGAGGCAGGTGCCAATTCCTGGAATTACAGGGCAATTTTTTCGGCACTGCTACCGAATGAGGCGGTCGGACTTTTCATAGACCGCTCTGTGAGTATGGTATTTAACATATTATATTTCGGTGTGAATTTAGTATTTGGCTATATTTGGTGTCTTTACGCTGTGCATAAAATGTATGGCAGCCCACGAAGGGTTAAGCGTTATGCAAAACTTATTTGCGCTCCGGCAATAATAGGGCTTGTTGCGCTCCTTACAAACCCTATTACAAATTGGGTTTTCTCCATAAATGAGAACAACAAGTACGTTCGCGGCGATTTAATGCTGCTTCCTGCGTTGGCAATTATGTCGTACTTAGTATTTGGCGTTGTTTACATTAACTCAAACCGCAGACGACTTAACAAGTATATGATTTTACCGATGACCGCTATTGTTACACCTATTTTCATAGGTGCGTTCGTGTCCTTCCTGGTGCCGGGTACAGCAATTATTGCAATGGTTTTAACTATTTCACTTGTTGGTCTTTATGCAAGTACACAAACAGAATACGCTTATATTGACCGTTTAAGCGGTGTTTATAACAGACGCTATCTGGACGATTACCTTACTTCCTTAAATGAAAACAAAAAGCATAGGGAAAAGGGTACTACCATTACAGGCATAATGGTAGATATGGATAAGTTCAAGCAGATTAACGATAATTTCGGACACCATATGGGTGACGATGCTATTTCTCAGGTAGGTAAAATTTTAAGAGAAAATTTAGGCAAGGGTACCTTTGCTGCTCGTTACGGCGGTGACGAATTTATTATTATAACCTATATGCTTGACACAGAGAGTATAGAAACTCTTATGCAAAATCTTACAGAGGTTGCAAAGGAAAGAAATGCTTCCGGCGATTATCCTTACGTTTTAGATTTCTCATACGGCTATTCTCAGTTTACAGTAGGTAAAGAGGAAAACTGTGACGGCTTTATGAAGCGTATGGATGACAATATGTATACTTATAAGGTAGCAAAAAAAGCACGCGCAGAAAAAGCTGCGGCAGAAGAAAATAAATAATTAAACGGGCTGTAAAACCGCAAGGTTTACAGCCCGTTTTTTTAATTCTTTTTGTGCCTGTTTACAGCTTAACCTACAATATTATTTACCCAAACCTTTTTCTTTATTAGCGTAAGACCCACAATATCCTTTATTATATCGGTACATTGTACTATTGGGAAAATAATGAAAATGGACAGGTGGAATGCATAGTAAAGAATAAATGCTAAGGGGACAACGCAGCCTAATAGGAAAACGCTGTCAAATAAAAATGTTACCATAGTTTTGCCGCCGCTTCTTAAAGTGAAATAGGAGGCATGTGCAATAGCGTTTATGGGTACTACAAACGCCGCGGTTTTCATAAAGAAATCGGCGTAATTCTTTGCCTCCTGCGAGGTGTTGTAAAGCAATAGTATAGGCTTGCTCGCAATGAAAATTGAAACACCTACAAGTAAGCTTGCAAAAAACGTAAAGGCAAACATTTTCTTAACGGCAGAAATTGCCTCATCAAATTTACCCGCGCCTAACAGCTTACCTGCAATAATGCTTATGCTTGAGCCTAATGCCTGGAAGGATATACTTAAAAGATTTACAACGGTTGATGATATGCTGTAGCCTGCAACAACAGCTATGCCGTGAAGACTGTAGCTCATGCTTAAAACGGACATGCCTGCCGCCCATAAAAATTCGTTGATTAAAAGAGGGGTACCCTTTACAGTAATATTCTTGAGCAAGGCTTTTGGTATATAAAGCGTTTTGAAGGCGCCCTTGAAGAACGGAAAGTCGTTTTTCTTTTTTAACGTATAAATCACAAAAACAAAGCACTCAACGTATCGGGCGATAACGGTTGCTATTGCGGCACCCGCTGCACCTAACGCAGGTGCACCGAATTTACCGAAGATAAGCACGTAGTTTAAAAAGCAGTTTATAAAAACGGCAACAAATCCGGTAACCATTGGTATAACTGTTTGACCGGTTTCTCTTAGCGTGCTTGAAAAAATGTTGGAAATTGCAAATGGAAATAGTCCTATAATAATTATATTAAGGTATTTTCTTGCGATTGCCGCAGTTAACTCCAAGCTTGAGGTACCGTCACTCTCGTGGAGGAAAAGTCCGATTAAGAAATCGCCGCAAAAAAAGAATATGAGCGCTGCAATTACTGTAAGCAGAAGGACGGTTGCAGTTTTGAACCTTATTGTGTAGCGGATTCCTTCATCATCCCTTTTTCCGTGGAATTGGGAGGTGAAAATACCTGCACCGCTTACTGCTCCGAACAGGGCAAGCGTAAAAACAAAATACAACTGATTTACAATAGATACAGCCGACATATCCTCCGTGCCGAGCTTACCAACCATAACGTTGTCTAAAAGGCTTACAAAATTTGAAATTAAATTTTGTACCATCATGGGCACGGCGATGCCGAGTGACATTTTGTAAAAGCTTTTATTGCCTATGTATGCTTTAACGTTCATTTTATTTAACCATATCGTGCTCTTTAATGAAGCTTACAACGTCGTCTACAGTTGTGAAGGCAAGGCCGACTACTGTGTCTGCACCGCCGTAGTAAATTGCAATTTTGCCGGTGTCGGCATCTGCTAAGGCTGCGCAAGGGAATACAACGTTTGGCACGTCGCCGACAAATTCGTAAGTTTCACGAGGACTTAAAAGGTAGCAGTCTGCTCTGTGTAAAACCTTCCAGGGCTCGTTAATATCTGTAATCATTGCACCCATGCTGTAGGTAAAGCCGTTGCAGCTTGTAATAACACCGTGGTAAAAGCAAAGCCAACCTTCATCTGTTTCAATTGGTGTAGGGCCTGCGCCAACCTTTGTCATTTCCCAGTTGTTTTCGGGCTTTATAACAAAGCGGTGCTTACCCCAGTAGGTAAGGTCAGGGCTGTGGCTTAAGAAAATATCGCCGTAGGGAGTGTGACCCTTGTCGCAAGGTCTTGTAAAAATCATATATTCGTTATTAACCTTTCTCGGGAACAAAACACCATTTCTTGAAACCGGTAAAACAGCGTTTTCTTTTCTGTCCCAGGTAATAAAATCCTCTGTTACGGCAATGCCTATGGATGTGCCGCGGTCTGTATGGCAAACCCAAGAAAGATAATATTTTCCGTCTATTTCACAAAGGCGTGGGTCGTAGCCGCGAAAGATTTTTTCGTCGTTTAATTCCCAATGGATACCGTCCTTGCTGAAGCCGGTTACAAGGTATTGCTCACGGGTAATATCATCAAGTCTGAAAACCCCTGCAAAATCATCCTCTTTGTCACGTCTTACAACAGCGGAGTTAAATATGCTGTTTGCATTCTTGACAAAGCTTCTGTCTATAATAGGGTTTTCTGTGTAGCGCCATACAGGCTCTGTGTAGCCTGCGGGCTTGTCCTGCCAGGGGATGTTTTTTACGGTTGAATTCAAAATTTTTGCCATAACTAAAATTCCTTTACGTCATTTTTAAATTTTATAATCTTGCGTTGTCGTAGTAGTTTGCAGTTTCCATTAAAATGTTGGCTGCATCAAATATTGTTTTTCTTGAAAGGTTTGCAAGTAAATCCTTGTTGCTGAAGCATTTGTTTATGTATTTTTTAGAAGTGCCCAGCGAACATGATGCAAAGTGATGTACTGTAAAAGGTGTAAAGCTTGAGGTGCCTATTATTGTACTTTCCTTTCGTATTTTTAAATTCAGGTTGTCACAAGCATCTGCCATAATGTTAGCAGTGTCCTTGCTGCCCTCGTTACCGCTGCCATCTTTAAAAAATACGGCAAGCTGCTTTGAGGTGGTTAACTCCTCAACGGGAATGAACACCGTGGGGATGTCTCTCATAAGCTTTTTGTACTTAGCGGCAAAGGCGTAAGCGCCTGCGTGGTTTGAGTATTCACTACCTGTAATAAGGCAGCAAAACTCGGTTTGGTTATACCTGAAATTATTTTCGTGCATCTGCTTCATAATTGCAGTGATGGCTGCAGCAGGTACAATGCTTGAGGAAAGTCCGCTTGCGGCATTTGACGGATGCACCAAAAGAATTGAAAGCAAGTAAAACACGCAAAAGAAAAGAGCAATAGAAGAAAGAAGCTTAAATGCAGGGTTGCTTTCGGGAGCACCTGCAAAAAGATATAAAATACAAGTGCAGAAGGTAAAAGTGTTACCAATTATGCAGCAAGCGAGCAGAACCGTTGTGAGATTTGTTTTAAAAAGGAAAAATCTTTGTTTTTTAGGTGCATCTGCACGGGCAACAAGCACAACTCTGTTTTGCGGTTCAAAATGCGCATATCTTTTAGCAAAAATATTTATCGAGGTTCTTTTTGGGAAAAGCGCATCAAGCGCCTTGCCGTCAAAAAAGAATTTGTAAGCGAACACAGAAAAAATCAAAATACTCAAAACTGTGCAAATGCAAACGGGGATAACTGAGCCGCGCTTTTCTGCAGCCTTTAAAATAAATGCGGAAACAATTAACCCAAAGCAAAGTATTTTTAGAAGATACGTACCAACCTTTAAATTGGTTGTAAAGGTTTCTTCACGTGTTTCGTCGCAATAGTTTTTTAATTCATTCATAATAAGCCTTGCGGAGTATGCTTCACCGGGTGAAGCAGGTAATCTGTCGGAGCTTTCAGAAAGAATTCTGCCTGCAATTGAAAATACGTAGTCTATATTTTCTGTAGATAGTTTTGGTGTAATTGTCATTTTAAAATAATCTCTTTAAACCTTTTGTATGCAGCTTCCCATTTTTCATTTTCTGTAGGAAGGTAGCAAGTAAGGTTTTCACCCTCTGCAATAATTTTTCGTGCTTCTTTAATATCCTTAATAGCACCTGAGGAAATAAGCTGAACAGCAACGTTGCCTAAAGCGGTTGCTTCAATAGGACCGCCGTAAACCTTAACGTTACAGCTTTCTGCAGTCATTTGCAAAAGAAGCTTATCCTTTGTGCCGCCACCCATAACGTGAATTTTGTCGTATTCCTTTTGGGTGCACTCCTTAATGCCGTCAAAGGTGTAACGGTATTTTAAGGCAAGACTTTCGTAGATGCATCTCATGATTTCGCCCGGAGTCTGCGGAACGTATTGACCGGTTGCTTTGCAGTATTCCTGAACACGCTTCGGTATGTTACCCATAGAGCCGAATTCCGGTGAGTCAGGGTCAATAAAGCATTTGAACGGCTCGCATTCAAGTGCTAATTTTTCAAGGTCTGCATAAGAATATTCTACGTTTTCACGCTTCCATTGACGACGGCTTTCCTGTATAAGCCACAAGCCGATGATATTTTTAAGGAAGGCTGTTGTGTAATTGTAGCCGCCCTCGTTAGTAACGTTAAGACGCTTTGAAGCCTCGTTTATAATAGGCTCCTTAACCTCTGTTCCAAAAAGGGACCACGTGCCGCAGCTTATGAAAACAAAGTCGTCCTCCTGAGAGGGCACAGCCGTAATAGCGCTTTGCGTGTCGTGTGCAGCAACAGCAATTACGTTTGCTTTAGGTAAGGAAAGCTCCTCGCAAATTTCGTCGCTTAATGCGCCTACAACAGCACCCGTAGGTGATATTTTTGTTAAAAGTCTTTTCGGAAGACCTAAGGCATCTATTATTCTGTCTGACCAGTCGTTGGTTTTTAAATCTACCATTTGTGAGGTGGTTGCAATTGAAAATTCAGTAGATTTAACACCGGTAAGCATATAGTTAAGAAGGTCAGGTGTAAAAAGCATTGTGTCTGCTTCCTCTAAAATATAAGGACGGTTTTCCTTTAAGGAGAGAAGCTGAAATACAGTGTTAAAATCCATGAACTGAATTCCTGTAACGTCATACATTTCTTCTTTAGAGATGTATTCCTCTGCTTTTTCTATCATACCGCTGTTGCGCTTGTCGCGGTAGTGAACGGGGTTTTCTACTAAGGTGCCGTCCTTTCTTAAAAGGCCAAAATCTACACCCCAGGTGTCTATACCTATACTTTCAAATCCGCCAAATTCCTTTGCCTTTACCATACCCTGTTTGATTTCAAAGAAGAGTCTTTGAATATCCCAGTATATAGTACCGTTAATGCTTACGGGGTCGTTTGAAAAACGGTGAACCTCCTTAAGGTCGATTTTTTTACCGTCGAAGGTAGCTAAAATTGCTCGGCCGCTTGATGCGCCAAAATCAAAAGCAAGAACTCTCTTTTCCAAATAGAACACTTCCCTTTCGTCAACGTAATGTCGCCTTACAAGAATAAATAGGGTGAAAAAACCGAAATATGCCGGTTTGAGGCAGGTTCGGATTACTCTTGTCACCTTAAGAAGCAGTTAACAATAATTTCTTCTGCCTCTTCCTCTGTTTTACCTAATGTCTGAAGCTTTAAAAGCTGGTCGTTATTTATTTTTCCTATGGCTGCCTCGTGTACAATATTTGCATCACAATGGTTTGCAGCAATTTCAGGAATCGAGCGTATGTGTGCGTTGCCCATGATAATTGAGTCGCACTGAACGTGTGCTCTGCACTTTGCGTTGCCCACAGCCTTTGGGTAGAACACCTGCTCGGAATTATCCTTTGCAACGGAGCGCGAGATGATTTGCGAGGAGGCATCAAGTCCGTTAAGCTCGATTGTCATATCAGAATGAGCAACTTGGTTGTCGTGAGTCATAAGCTTTTCTAAAATAAGAAGATGTGCACCTGACTCTAATTTGGCAACGGTGTTTCTTTTTGTGGAATCAACGCCCTCAATTTGCACCATTTCCATCTCGCAGTATGAGTTTTCATCCATAAATATTTCCGTAACGGGGTTTAAAACTCTTTCTCCCGTGCCGGTGCCCTCACCGTAATGCTTTTCTACGTATTTTATACGGGCGTTTTTACCAATATGAAAACGGTGAATGCCGTCGTGCTCACTCTTTTTGTCGCCTGAGTTGTGAATTCCGCAGCCGGCAACAATTAAAACGTCTGCATCATCACCAATAAAAAAGTCGTTGTAAACTAAATCGTCTACACCGGTTTCGGTTATTATAACAGGAATATGCACGCTTTCGTTTTTAGTGCCGGGTTTAATTGTAATATCAATGCCCGGCTTATCTTTTTTGTTTTCTATTATTATATTTTCTGTTGAAGCACGGCCTGCGCTTTCTCCGTTACGGCGAATGTTGTACGCACCTTTTGGTACGTCATGCAAATCGGCAATAGCCTCTAACATACGAGAATCAATTTTTTGCACAGCATTCACCCCTTATCTGAAATTACAAGCGTTGTTGAATTCATTCATTAAAAGAGGGAAAACCTCATCAACAGCGCCTTTTTTAGTTATGGTGCCATTTGCTACAATGGCAATTTCGTCTGCTATTTTCATAATTCTCTCCTGGTGAGAAATTATAACCATGCTCCGGTTGTTTTGCGCAGAGATGTTTTTAAAGCTTTCTATGAGCATATTAAAGCTCCAGAGGTCAATGCCTGCCTCGGGCTCGTCGTAAATAGCAAGACTTACGTTTCTTGCCATTATGGTAGCAATTTCTATTCTTTTGATTTCACCGCCGGAAAGGGTTGAATCAACCTCTCTGTTAAGGTAATCCTTTGAACAAAGACCTACGTTTGTAAGGTAGGTGCAGCACTGGTCCTCGGGCAGGGTGCTGCCGTGTGCAAGACTTAATAAATCTCTTACGGTAAGACCCTTAAAGCGTGGCGGCTGCTGGAAAGCGTAGCCTATTCCCAGCTTTGCTCTTTCTGTTATGGACATGTTTGTAATATCTGTACCGTTCCAAAGAATTTTGCCGCTTGTAGGCTTTTCTATACCCATTATTATTTTTGCAAGGGTAGATTTACCGCCGCCGTTAGGACCGGTGATAACAAGAAATTTCCCATCCTCAAGGGTGAGGGAAACGTTGTTTAAAATTTCTTTTTTTTCGCCTTCATCGTCAACCCTGAAGGATAAATTTATGAGTTCTAACATATAATTTCACCAATGAATTAAAATTTAGTATAAACAATACATACTATAACAGATAGATTATATAAAATTTTAGAGATTTATTCAAGTGTTTTCAAAAAAACCTTGTTAATGACGGGAAAATGTGTTATAATTACAAATATATATAATCTTCTTTTTAAATTTTGATTATTTTATACAAAGGTGGGTGCCCTTATGAAATACGGCGGATTAAAGGAAAGTGAACTCTCTAAAAAAGAATTAGAGATGATTTTAAGCGAAACGGTTGCGGGTATTGCAATGGTTTGTCCTCACGAAGAGGGTGTTAAGCTTGAGTACACAAACGAGGGTTTTTTCAGTCTTTTTGGTTACACAAGAGATGAGTACGAGGAGCTTCCGTTGGAAACAAGACTCAACCTTTTCCATTACGATGATTTTATGAATATTCTTCATCGTGTTAACACAGCCTATAAGCCGGGTGAGGTGCAAAAATTTGAGTGCCGTTGCAACAAAAAAAACGGCGAGGTTACCTGGGCACTTTTCTCCGTAAGAAAGCCGCACGATGCAAAAGAAGGCGAGCAGCGCTTTATTTGTAATATTGTTGATATTACTGAGATGAAGCGCTTGCAGATGAGAATTCAGGAAGAAAAAGACAGATACGAGCTTATTGAAGAAATCTCAGACGATATTATTTTTAATTACGACGTTGCAACAGATGTGCTTGAGTGCTCGCCTAAAATTTTAAGAACACTCCGTACGGCAACAAGAGTTGAAGAGGCTATTGAGTACATTACCTACGGCAACGTTTTCGACCACAGAGATATTCCGCTTTTCATTGAAGCTGTAAGCAATGCGCTTTCAGGTAAAAGAATAAATATTTTTGATGCAAGAATTATAAATCAGCGTAACGATGTGGTATGGCACAGAATTAAGTTTGCAACTATTTTTGACGCTGACGGAAACGCGGTAAGATTTATTGGTACTATTTCAGATATCGATAAGGAAAAGAAGGAAAAATCAAGACTTATTGCACAAGCTGAAACAGACCAGCTTACGGGCTTCCTTAACAAGGTTTCAACAGGTCTTAAAATAAACGAGCTTATTAAAGAATATCCGAATGAGCCGGGTACGATGTTCCTTATTGACGTTGATGACTTTAAGCATCTTAACGATACCTACGGCCACCACGAGGGCGACTTGTTCCTTCGTGAGTTTACAAGTAAATTAGCACTTTCATTCCGCTCTACAGATATTTTAGGCAGAGTAGGCGGTGAGGAGTTTATTATATTTGTTAACGGCTTGGGTGACGTTAAAGAGCTTGTTGAGGAAAAAGCAAAGGAAATTGAAAAAATATGCCACAGCGTAATGCTTGATAAGGCGGCAGGTACGGTTATGTCTTGCTCAATCGGTGTTTCAATTTATCCTGAAACGGGTATGGATTATAACGATTTGTTTGAAAAAGCAGACGAGGCAATGTACTACGTTAAAAAGCACGGTAAAAACGGCTACGCATTTTCAGAGTAATTTATTTTGTACTTAAAAATTCCACTTCTCGTTTTCGGGAAGTGGAATTTAGAATTGAGAGATTTATATGTCGCAGATAATTGAGTATATAAAAAATAAAAAAGTTCTTATTCTCGGCTTTGGCAGAGAAGGTATTTCCACCTATAATTATATAAGAAAGCATTTACCGGAAAAGAAAATCGCAATAGCAGATAAGAATTTTTTAAAGCTTGAGGATAGTAACGCGGATTTAATTTGCGGTGACAGCTACCTTTCCTGCTTAGGTGATTTTGACATTGTTTTCAAAAGTCCGGGTATTGCTTTTTTAGATGACGTTAAATATCCGGCTTCAACAGAAATCACCTGTCAGACGGATATGTTTCTGCGTTTTGCAAAGCCTGTGGTTGTCGGTATTACAGGCTCAAAGGGTAAAACTACCACCTCAACGCTTATTTACGAAATGCTTAAAGCAGGTGGGAAAAATACCTGCCTTATAGGTAACATAGGCGTGCCCGTATTTGAAAAGGCAGATGAGGGTGAGGATTTGATTGCCGTTATAGAAATGTCCTCGCATCAGCTTGAGTTTACAACGGCTTCACCCGAGGTTGCAGTGCTTGTTAATATTTATGAGGAACACCTTGACCATTACAAAACAGGCTTTGACGGTTATGCAAACGCCAAGCTTAACATAACAAGATACCAGACGAAAGAGAATTACCTTGTTTACAATGACGAGCAGGACGTAGGTCACGGTCTTGATATTGAAAAAAGCATAAACGGTACACCTTTGAAGGTGGGATTTTCTAAGGCTGAAAAGGACGAATTTGTTAACGAGCTGTGGCAGAGCACCGAGCACCTTAAGGGCGAGCATAACAGACAGGATATTGCTTATGCCGTTACCGTTGCAAGAATTTTCGGCGTTGACGACGACTCTGTAAGAAAAGCTATTAAAGGCTTTGGCGGCATTGAGCACAGAATGGAGTTTGTAGGTAAATTCAAGGGTGCAGCGTTTTACAACGATAGCATTGCCACAATTCCTACAGCGGTCATTGGTGCGATTAAAGCACTTAAAAACGTGCAGACCTTAATATTCGGTGGTCTTGACAGAGGTATTGATTACAACGCATTTATTGACGTTTTGGCAAAAGGCGAAATAGAGAATTTAATAGGGCTTCCGGAAACCGGTCACGATATATTGGATGAGGTGAGGCTCAAAAATTCCTCTGTGAATACAGTTTATGCAGAGGATATGGAGGATGCGGTTATAAACGCCTTCAAATATACTAAGGATAATGGTGTTTGTCTGTTTTCTCCTGCTGCAGCAAGCTACAATTATTATAAAAATTTTGAAGAAAAGGGTAGACACTTTAAGGAATTAGTAGTAAAATATGGTCAATGAAGTGTTAAAATTTAAGTTTTAGGAGAAGGTTATGAAAAAGCTTATTTCTGTTTTACTTGTTATTTCAATGTTGCTCTCATTTTCAGTAACAGCTTTTGCTGCTGAAGCAGAGGGTAACGTGCTCAGATTCAGAAAAGACGGTACTTTTAAAATCCTTGTGCTTGCAGACGTGCAGGATGAATATCCGTTACAGGAGGATATGATTGCATTCATTAACGAATCACTTGACTATGCAAAGCCGGACTTAGTTGTTTTCTGCGGTGACAATATTGTAAGCGAAGACGTTCGCGGCTACGAGCAAATGTTATTCCCTCTTGTAGAGCGCGGTGTTCCGTTTACCTTTGTATTTGGTAACCATGACGTTGAAAGAGAGAATTTTACAGCGGAGCAGCAATTGGCGGAGTACCAAAAATACCCCGGCTGCTTAGCGTATGATGCAGACCCGGCTCTTCATGGCTGTGCAAACCACAACCTTTTGATTTACTCAAGCACGGGTAACGATATTGCATTCAACCTTTGGATGCTTGATTCGGGTACTTCTCTCCATGCAGATAATGGTGAGTGGCTCGGTTACGACTGGGTGAGAGCAGACCAAATTGAATGGTACAACAAAACCCGTGATGAAATTACTGCTGCTAATGGCGGCGAGCTTGTTTATTCAATTGTTTTCCAGCACATTATTCCAAAGGAAGCGGTTGAGGTTCTCTTCTACGAGACAGATACGTCTTTAGGTGAACTTACCTATAACTTTAACGACGGCGGAATTTATTCCTTCGTTCCTAAAATCGAAAAATTTGACGGCTACATATTTGAAAAGAGCTGCTGTGGTAACGGCTCTGACGGTCAGTGGGATGCAATGCTTGCAGGCGGCGACGTGCTTGCAGTTGTTGTAGGTCACGACCACGTTAACAGCTTCGTTGCAGATATTAACGGCATTGACCTTGTTCAGACACCGGGTGCAACGTACCACTCATACTATAACAATATGCTTCAGGGTGCAAGAATTATTGAGCTTGATGAGGGTGACCTTGACAGCTACCATACTTACGAGTTAACCTCAAGCTTCCTTGCAACACAAGGCGGCTCAACAATTTCTGACGGTGGCACAAGAACAGATTTCAGCTATACCATGTCAAAGCTTTTACTTCCTGTTTTTGATATGTTTATGGATTTCTTAAGAGACATATTTAAGAATTTTTCAAGTAGTTTTGAAGGTACGGTACCACCGGAGGTAACTGAGCCGGTAGGTTAAAAAAATAATGGGTTCTTACAGGTGTATGTCCTGTAAGAACCCTTTTTTTGTAGCTTAATCTTCCATTAAAAATGCAACCTGCTTATAAACAGGACTCTGCTTTATTGCTAAAAGCTCAGGAGAATCAGCAGGGAATGCTGCGAGCATTACTTTTAATTGCTCTGCCATTTGGAGAAGCTCGGGAGCCGCATTTTTTATTTGCTCCTGCTTTTTTTGCTCCTCCTGCCTTTGAAGGTCTGCAATAAGAAATTCTATTATTTCCTTTGCTTGCGGTATCTTGCTAAGAGCAACTCTTAAGGTTTTTACATATTCTAACGGGTTTTCTTCTTTTTCTTTTTCTGCTTTTACCAAATACCACGCAAGGGCGTGTGCTTCTGTAAGACAGGTTATGTAGCTTTCCTCATTTAATAATTCAGGGTTGTACTGATAAGCTAAATAGTCTTCTGCAATATTTATAAAAGTATCTAACAGCTTGCTTTTTGCAGGTTCACTTAATTCAACGTTGTTGTTGAATAGCATAGCGGTGAGTAAATTGAAGATAAATGATGTACGGGGGTAACTGTTGCAAAAAGCCTTTGTACAGTATTTTTCGAGCAATACTTCGTAAAGCTCTTCTGCACGTAAGCTGATATTATTTATAAGTCTTAAAAGAGCGGAGTGCTGCATAATTAAAAGCTCTGTAGGTAAATCAGATTTTAACAAAAGTGATTGCTTTAATGCAATGGGCATAAACTCTTCCCAGTTTTCAATTTTTTTAAGCAGTTTTTCTGCGTTGTTTTTTTCTTTTTCATCAGCAATAATTGCAGATGCGCCAATTGAACCGGGGATTTCTGCAAATAATAAATAAGTATCCGACTCGGTTGAGACAGAGAAACAAGCGAAAAGTTTGTTAATTAACATGTTGTACGTGTCAGCGGCAGTTTCTTTGGATTTAGTTAAAATTTCCGAAAGATACTTGCTTATTTTAGTGGCGTTTTTACTGCTTTTGCTAAGGTGTGCAATTACAACAAACCAATCGGAAATTATTTTTTCTTCTTGTTTATAAAGGTTGACCTCGGTAAGCATTTTAACAGCCTCGTCTTCACGGTCTGATTTTATCATAGCTTCGGCTATAATAATTTTAATTTCATTTTTGTGGTATTCATGGGCGTGAAGGAGTGTTGCGGAAATTTTTTCTAAGGTTGCAACGTTGTCCTGCTTTTTTCTTTCAGATAAAGCCTTTAAGTATTCTTTTCCGACCTTTATGCACTCAACGTATTTTTCCTTAGAGAAAAGATGCTTTGCCTGAACATATCTTGCATCAATTGTAATATGCTCGGATTTAGGGAATTTTTTGAAGGACCACTCAAGCCACTCTTCAATAAACGGGTCGTTGTCGTGATTCAAATACAAAGCTATTTGCTTTGCGCAGTTTGCAGCAGCGGAATCCCAATGCTTGTCTGTAGAGGAAGCGTTTTGTAATTTTTCGATAGCATATTTTGTGTAGTAACGACGGTTAGCGTCATTGTGCGCAGAGGATTCAAGGCACTGGAGAATAACGCGGAGGTTGTTAGGATCTTTGTCGAGCTTTTCCTTTAACAACTCTAAGTTTCGTGCCTCTTTTTTTGCTTTGTGCTCGGGCGAAATATGAGCATATCCGTCGTGGTCGAAAATAGTATTATTTAATATGTATATTTCATCGTAAGTTACGGGTTTGTCAAAATATTCGTGTATTGTGCTTGTGTAGCGTGCACCCGTATTCATTCTGCACATTCTTTTTGCATTGAAATCGGAGTACTTACCATTCATATTTTTTGAAAAATGGTTGCGTTGTATTATGGTAGCCTCCTTCATTTTGTCGGCAGCCTTGCTTGTAAGAAAGCCTACAAGCTCATCAACGCTTGAAGCAAGGTATTCATCAGCATCAAGTGTAAGGTACCATTTACCCGTGCATCTGTCCATTACGGCGTTTCTTGCAGCAGAAAAGTCGTTTACCCATTCAAAGTCGAAAAGAATATTTGCATATTTTGCAGCAATTTCCTTTGTTTTGTCAGAGGAGCCTGTATCTGCAATAACAAGCTCGCAGGGAATAGCCTCCCTTAACGGTGTAAGTGCGCTAAGGCATTTTTCTAAACAACGTTCCTCATTTTTTACAATCATACCGATTGAAAGTAAGGGTCCTGCCATAAAAATTCACCTCGTTTATATACTATTATATATAATAGCAAAAAAAAACGGAAGTTTCAAGATAATTGACAACATAATATTCGTATGATATTATACTATTATAATGTATGGTGTATGAAGCTTGTTAAAAGGAGGTAGCATTATGAGCAATTCAATTCAGACGGATGTTTCTGCAATGAATGCAGCGCGAAACGTTAAAATTCATCAGAAGAATGTACAGAGCAATATGGAAAAGCTCTCAAGCGGCTATAAAATAAATTCAGCGGCAGATGATGCAGCAGGCCTTGCAATAAGCGAAAAGCTTAAAGGTCAGCTTACAGGTCTTGAGCAGGCAGAGTTAAACGTGCAGGATGCGGTTTCTCTTCTTCAAACGGCAGAGGGCGGTATGAGTACTGTTCACAATATGCTTAACAGAATGGTTGAGCTTACCACAAAGGCCGCAAACGGTGTTTACGACACAAGCGTAGATAGAGCTGCAATAAAATCTGAAATTGACGCCCTTAAGGATGAGATTAACAGAATAAGCAAGTCTATTAACTTTAATAATAAAACGTTATTGGACGGTAGCTTTAATAATATTCAATTCCAAATCGGCTCCGAGGAATCAGATGCAATGGTTGTTACTATTGCTGCCTTAGATGCTTCTGCTTTAGGCCTGGATGCTATAGACGTTTCCTCACCGGAAAAGGCAACCGAGGCTTTGAAGGTAGTAAAGGATGCAATCAACAAGGTTTCAACCGAGCGTGCTAACGTGGGTGTTACTCAAAACAGACTTGAATATACCTTGGCTAATATAACGGAAACTTATTCAAACCTTGCTGAGGCAAATTCGAGAATACGTGACGTCGATTATGCAAAGATGATGATGGAGTATACAAAAAATCAGCTTTTAGAGCAAGTGGCAGTTACGGTGCTTACACATAAAATGAGCAATGCGCAGAATATACTCCAGCTTTTCAATTGAATTAAAGTAAAATGACTCTGTTATTTAAGGTTTTATAAACCAAAGAATAGCAGAGTTTTTTATTTGTATAGATAAAAAGCTGAATAAGTAAAAATAGATTTTTACGCTTAAAACCCGGTATTAGTATGGAAAACAGGCATTTTATTGGTATAAATAGCTAATCTGCAACCTACTCAACTGTGCAAAAGGCACAAATAAATAAAAAAATTAAAAAAATTTGAAAAAAAGACTTTAGAAACTTTAAAAGCGAGGAATAACTATAAGTGTAAGGACAACACAGTCACCCGCTGAGTTGAACACCTACAAAAAATAAATTTAAAATAGCGTTGCCAAAAAAGCCAGACAAGGACGTCAGGTAGGCGATGCAGATTTCAAGGAGGAAATTATTATGGGTATGGTAGTTAGAACAAACATTATGGGTATCAATGCTAACAGACAGTTAGGCATGAACAACAGTCAGGTTTCAAAGAGCCTCGAAAAACTTTCATCAGGTTACAGAATTAACCGCGCTGGTGACGACGCTTCCGGTCTTGCAATCAGTGAAAAAATGAAAGCTCAGATTAAAGGTCTTGAGCAGGCTTCTTCAAACGCACAGGACGCTATCTCTCTTGTACAGACAGCTGAAGGTGCTACAACAGAAATCCACAACATGCTTAATCGTATGACAGAGCTTTGCACAAAGGCTGCTAACGGTATCTACGATACAGGCGTTGACCGTCCGGCTATCAAAGCTGAACTTGATGCACTTGCTACTGAGATTTCTCGTATCACTACATCAACAAAGTTCAACAGCACAGTATTACTTGATGGTAACCTTGATACTCAACTTCAGATTGGTACAGAAGGTACAGATATTCTTACAGTATCTGTTGCAGCTCTCGACGCTGGTTCTCTCAGCGTAGCTGACCTCGACGTTACTTCAGCATCTGCTGCAAACGCTGCATTAGCAACAGTTAAGACTGCTATCAATACAGTTTCTACTGAAAGAGCTAACCTCGGTGCTATCCAGAACCGTCTTGAGTACACAATCAACAACCTCGATACAACAGCAGAAAACATGTCAGCTGCTAACTCACGTATTCGTGATACTGATATGGCTAAAGAGATGATGAACTACACAAAGATGAACGTTCTCACTCAAGCTGCTCAGGCAATGCTTGCACAAGCAAACCAACAGCCACAAGCTGTTCTTCAGTTACTTCAATAATTTACTCCGTAATATCCTGCGGGTTGTACCCACAGCCCGCAGGGGCAGAGTAAAAGCCTATTGCAAGAAACGCAAATTACTTAGTTAATAACTCTTTCCGAATTGACTTACGTTGGTTAATCCGGTAATGTTACAAACTGAAGTTGTGAATAGTTTGTAGCATTACCCCAAGGTAAGCTGCATGAATTAGGTTTTTAATGCCATATGGGCTGTTTTTGGGTAGCAGCCCGGCATTGGAAATAAATAATTTTAAAATGTGTTACTTAAATGAGTAAGCAAGGAGCTTACCGGTGACACAATTTTCAAGGAGGAAAAGATTTATGGGTATGGTAGTTAGAACAAACACAATGGGTATTAACGCAAACAGACAGTTAAACATGAACAACAGCCAGGTTTCTAAGAGCCTTGAGAAATTATCTTCAGGTTTCAGAATCAACCGCGCTGGTGACGATGCTTCTGGTCTTGCAATCAGCGAGAAGATGAAGGCTCAGATTAAGGGTCTTGAACAAGCTTCTGCAAACGCACAGGATGCTATCTCTCTCGTTCAAACAGCTGAAGGTGCTACAACTGAAATTCACAACATGCTTAACAGAATGGTTGAATTAACAACTAAAGCTGCTAACGGCATTTATGATTCAGGTGTTGACCGTCCAGCTATCAAAGCTGAACTTACAGCTCTTGCAACTGAGATTTCTCGTATCACAACATCAACTAACTTCAACAACACAGTGTTACTTGATGGTAATCTTAACACTCAACTTCAGATCGGTTCAGAGGGTACAGATACTCTTACAGTTTCTGTTACAGCTCTCGACGCTACATCTCTTAGCGTAAATGACCTTGATGTTTCTTCAGCATCTGCTGCTAACACATCAATGGCTGCTGTTAAAACTGCTATCAATACAGTTTCTACAGCTCGTGCTAACCTCGGTGCTATCCAGAACCGTCTTGAGTACACAATCAACAACCTTGATACAACAGCTGAAAACATGTCAGCAGCTAACTCACGTATTCGTGATACTGACATGGCTAAAGAGATGATGAACTACACAAAGATGAACGTTCTCACTCAGGCTGCTCAGGCAATGCTTGCACAAGCAAACCAACAACCTCAATCAGTTCTTCAGTTACTTCAGTAATCATTGAACAGAGGATAATAGTTTTTTACATTGATTTAGCATTCGTTGCTAAGTAAATGTCTGGTGACCCCGGGAGGGGTTGCAAAATAAAATACCCAAACTAACAACCAAGGCCTCTTCGGGTTTACCCACCTGAAGAGGCTTTTCCTTTTTCTTGATGCGTAGCTTCAGCGCCTAAACCGTTTTTTCATCCACTCGAAGTATCCTTATACGTCTTCGGGATGAAGAAAACGTCTTATGCACTAAAGCTACGCATCAATTTTTGGTTTCAATTTCAGCACCAAAGCCGTTTTTTCACCCACTTGACGTATCCTTATACGCTTTCGGGATGAAGAAAACGTCTTATGCACTAAAGCTACGCATCAATTTTTGGTTTCAGTTTCAGCATCAAAGTCGTCTTGTAAAACTCTGTTTTTTCTCATTGGGAAAAAACAGAGTGTTTTTTACCAGTTTTTTCTTTTTTATATAAAGTTGACAAGATTGATTTTATATGTTATTATGTGTTAGTAACCATAGTGCCCTTGTATCGTTTTATGCCAGAAAAGAAAAATAAAATGTACAAAATGGCAAAAAGTTACGAAAAATTCACGGGTGATTTGTCCAAATTACCACAAGGTGTAGTATACGAAGGGGGAAACTGCAATGTATATAGTACCTATTACACCAATGGAAAAAATGGATTTTTCTAAGGTAGAAAATGTTAAGACTGCAGCAGAAGCTACGGAGAGCGGATTTGCAAGTCTTTTGGATAATGCAATTGACGAATTTAAAAAAGCGGATGCACTTTCAGATGTTGACGGTAATTCACTTTCACTGGGAGATGCAGATGATTTGGCGCAGATTCAAATCAATATGTTAAAAGCAGAAACTATGCTTCAGACTACTGTTCAGATTACTTCAAGAGCAGTTAACGCTTATAAAGAAATTATGTCAATTCAAGTTTAATATATAGCTTGTATACTATATATATTAATGAACAAAGACTTAAAAAAGAAATTCGGGGTAGTGTCAAGTGGCAGAAAATAGTAATGCTTTAGAGAATATGAAATCCAAGCTGTTGGACGAAAATACAACACTCGGAAAAACTCTCGCTTCAATAAAAAATTACTTTGCTGATATGCCAAAGAAAAAGCGTAATGCTGTCTTTGGTATTGCTGCCGGTATTGTTGTACTTGCAGCAGTTTTGGCAATTATATTAAACGTTACGGGTGATAAGTACGTTGCGCTTTATCAAGGTCTTGAGCCTACTGAGGCGGCGGAAATTTACCAGGAATTGCTTGCTGATGGAATTGATGCACAATTAGATTCCACCGGCAATGTTGTCGTGCCTACAGAGCTTTACGACCAGTGTCTTTTAATGCTCGCGCAGGAGGGTTATCCAAAATCTGCCCTCACCTACGATATTTTTGAATCCTCTCAAGGGCTTACAGCAACTGAGTCCGACAGAAAGCAAGCACTTATTCACCAAACTCAAAACCGTTTGCAGGATACCTTAATGAGAATTAAGGGTGTTGTTTCTGCAGACGTTACACTTGCTATTCCTGAAACTACAGATTACGTATGGCAGCAAACCGAAAAGGATGACAAGCCGACTGCCAGTGTAAATATTGAATTTGAAGAAGACGTGGAGCTTGGCGACGAGCAGATTACCGCTATTAAAAACCTTGTTGCATCTGCAGTTCCGAAGCTTGAGCCTGAAAACGTTTGCGTTATAGATGCAAGCACAATGGTAGAGCTTGTTATAGATGAAGACAAGTACGGCGGACTTACATACAACCAAAATCTTGATTTGGAGAAGATTATCCAAAATCAGATTGAAGATAACGTAAAAAGAATTTTAAAGCCTAAATACGGTGATGACGGTGTAGTTGCAGTTGCTAAGGTAACCATTAACTACGACAAAATGATGACTGAAAAAATGGAGCTTATTCCTAACTCTAAGGAGGAGGGCTTCTTGACCCATGAGGAGGGTACCTTCCAGGGCGGTCAGCAGCAGGTTGCCGGTGGAGTTGCCGGTGAGGAAAATAATACGGATATTCCTAACTATCAATATAATAACGGAAGTGCGCTCAATGGCGAAACTATGATTGAGGGGCTTCGTGATTATGATTACGGCTACATTAAAACACAGGTTGAAAAGGGTAACTACGTGCTTGACAGAGTAACGGTTTCCGTTATGGTTAAGCAAGCCAACCTTTCTAATACCACTCGCGATGAAATTACAGACATTGTTTCAAAGAGCGTAGACGTAGCTCCTGAAAACATAAGCGTTTCATCCTTTGTTGGTGAAAAGCCGCAAGACGACGTGGTTGTTAACAAAACCTTCATTGAAAAGCTTGCTGAATTGGAATTGTGGAAGCTTATTCTCATATTTGGCGTTATTGTGCTTATTGTTCTTCTTATTATTCTTATTCCTGTTATTATTATCGCAAAAAAGAGAAAGAAGAAGAAAAAGGACGGTATGGAAGAATACCTTCAACAAATCGAAGACGAACGTGCAGCAGAGCAGCTTCAATTGCAGCAGGAAATCGACCGCTACAAGAAGGAGCTTGCAGACCTTGCTATGGGTGACGCTGACCCGAAAGACGAAGCTATCCTTAAAGAGGTTCGTAACTTTGCTAAGGCTAATCCGAAGATTACGGCTAACCTCCTTCGTTCATGGATAAAGGACGGTGACGATTAATGGCAAGAAATGCGACTAAAGGACTTTCGCCAATAGGCAGAGCAGCGGCTGTTATCGTTGCTCTCGGTGCAGACGAGGCTGCAGGTGTATACAAATATTTAACTGAGGACGAAATTGAAAGACTTTCCGTCGAGGTTGCTAAATTAGAAAAGCTTACACCGTCAGATTTGCAAGAGGTTGTAGACGATTTCTACGGCCTTTGCACAACTCAGAAAATTATTTCTGAGGGTGGCGTTTTATATGCAAAGGATATTCTTGAAAAGGCTTTCGGCCCCGAGCTTGCTCAGTCCTATATGGACAGAGTTGCAGGTGCTATGCAGACAAGAGCATTTGAATTTTTAAGAAAAGCAAAATCAAGAAACCTTTTAATGATGTTGCAGGGTGAACACCCTCAGGCAATTGCGTTCATTCTTTCTTATGCTCCGCCTGAAGAAGCATCTAAAATTATTTCTGAACTTCCACCAAACACACAACTTAGTGTTATTAAGAGAATCGCGACTCTCGACAGCGTTTCACCAAGCATTGTTAATACTGTTGAAACTATTCTCGAAAGACGCTTCTCCTCCGTTGTTTCTGTTGATATGACAGAAATCGGCGGTGTTAACCACGTTGCAGATATTATGAACCATACAGACAGAGCTACTGAAAAGCGTATATTTGATGAGCTCGGTGCTACTGACCCTGAGCTTACAGACAGCATCAAAAAGCTTATGTTTGTTTTCGAAGATATTGTTCATCTCGACCCGTTCACTATTCAAAGAGTGCTTCGAGACGTCGATTATCAGGACCTTGCTATTGCTATCAAGGGTTCTACAGAGGAAATCAAGGACGTATTGCTTTCCAACATTTCTGCACGTGCTAAAGAAAACATTCTTTCTGACCTTGAGTACCTCAGAAACGTTCGTATGCGTGACGTTGAAAAGGCTCAACAGAAGGTTGTTGATATAATTCGTACGTTAGAGGAGTCCGGAGAAATTACAATTTCTCACGGAGGGGAGGATGCAATAATTGAGTGATATTTTCAGAACCTACAATTATGCAGCTGACAAGGATTCCGTGAAAATTCCGGACGTCGAATTTGAGTTACCAAAGGTGACTATTGAAACAGAAGCAGAGCTTCCGCCTGAAGAGGCTTTTATGGAGTTTAAGCCTGAAAGCTTTGAGGCAGAGGTACCTCCCGCACCGGAGGAGCAGGTTGAAAAACTTGTTTACCCTACGCGTGAGGAATTGGCAGAGTTTTACAGAGATGAGCTCAATGCAATTGCTTTAGAGGTAGAAATCAAGGCGTATTCTGATGCACTGCAAAGTAAAAAGGCGGAGCTTCAGCACAGCATTGACAGTATTTCTCAAAAAATTAACGAGATGGAAGAGCTTCAGAATTCCTTCTTGAAGGAATACGAAAGAAAACTGAAGTTTTTTGCTATAGATATTGCAGAAAAGTTAGTCTGCAGAAAAATTAGTGAGGACGATTTGTATTTGCAGGAGCTTGTAACGAAAATCGTAAGCGAATGCAAGGGTACAGATTGGCTTACACTTGAGGTTTCAGATGCTTTAGCGGGTCTTGTTGAGGCTGCAAAAGCAGAGCTTTCCAAGCCGGAGTATCGTGGCGTGGCAGAGGTTAAGCCTATTGCCTGTGCGGATGATACTTGCGTTGTAAGCACTGAAACAGGCGCAGTTGTCGCTACTATATCTGTTCAGGCAGATAATCTTCGCCTCGCTTTCAGAGAGGCTGAGATGGAGGTTTAAGAGTGTTGCATTCCGGTAGTATTGATTTGAATAAGTACGAGAAGGTATTAAAGTTAACAGATACTCTCACTCGTGAGGGCAGAATTAACAAAATAATCGGTATGACCGTTGAAGCGACAGGCTTGACCTGCAGTATTGGCGATATTTGCAAAATTTTTCTTCCGGGGGAAGAAGGAGTAGTTTTATCTGAGGTAGTTGGTATTTCCGAAAGCACGGCGTTTTTAATGCCGTATCAAGAGGTAGATGGCATAGGCTACGGCTGCAAGGTTATAAACACAGGTAAAAAGCTTACCGTACTTGCAAGCAATCAGCTTATAGGCAGAGCAGTAGATGCTCTCGGCAAGCCTATTGATAACAAGGAAGAAATTACCGAGGGTACGTCCATTTCCATAGGCGGCGCGCCCGAAAACCCAATGGCACGACCACCCATCAACGAGGTTATTGAATTAGGTGTTAAGTGCATAGACGGACTTCTTACAATAGGTAAGGGTCAGCGTATGGGCATCTTCGCGGGAAGTGGTGTTGGTAAAAGTACACTTATGGGTATGATTGCCAGAAACGTTAAGGCCGACGTAAATGTAATTGCACTCGTTGGTGAGCGTGGCAGAGAGGTTGTTGAATTTATAGAGCGTGACTTAGGTCCCGAGGGACAAAAACGCTCCGTTTTAGTAGTGGCAACATCTGACCAGCCGGCCCTTATGCGTTACAAATGTGCGCAAACAGCAACGGCTATTGCAGAGTACTTTCAAAGACAAGGCAAGGACGTTCTTTTAATGATGGACTCCTTAACTCGTTTTGCAATGGCACAGCGTGAAATTGGACTTAGCACCGGTGAAGCACCTGTAGCAAGAGGCTACACGCCTTCTATTTATTCTGCTTTACCAAAATTACTCGAAAGGTCCGGTAACTTTAAAACCGGCTCTATTACAGGTATTTACACCGTTCTTTCAGAGGGTGATGATACAAACGAACCAATCTCTGATACCGTAAGAAGTATCATTGATGGTCATATAGTTTTGTCAAGGAAAATTGCATCAAGGAATCACTACCCTGCAATTGACGTTCTGAGTAGTCTTAGCCGTCTTATGAGCGGCATAGCTTCACCGGAACAAAAAGAAGCAGCAGGTCAGCTGAGAAATATGATGTCCATTTACAAAGAAAACGAGGACCTTATTTCAATTGGTGCATATAAGCAGGGTAATAACCCTGAGCTTGACAGAGCAATAAGTCATATGCCGAAAATCAACGAATTCCTACAACAGAGGGTTGAAGACCCTTGTGGATTCGAAGAAACACTTCGACTCCTTAAACTTGCTGTAAATTAGAGTGTGTAAAATGAAATCGTTTCAATTTTCATTATCAAAAATGCGTAGTTATAAGGAGCAAGTTCTCGAAAAGGAAAAAACAACCTTAAGGCAGCTTCAGGCAGAAAAGGCGAAAATAGAAACAGATATTGAAAATCTTGAGAATTTTCGTACGGCTCGTGAAAATGAATTTAAACAAAGCAAAAACGGGTTAATGGCAACGGAGCTTGGACTTTACAAGTTTCACGCTGAAAACACCCGCCTGCAGTTAAATAATCTTTACGAGGAGCTTGAAAAAGCCGAAGCACGAATAGATGCACAAATCAAGGTTGTTGTTGCCGCTTCGCAAGAGGTTTCGGGACTTGACAAACTCCGAGATAAACAGTTAGAGGAATATAAGTATTTGGAAGCAAAGGAAGCACAAGAGGAAATTCTTGAATTAGTAGCCCAAAAAACTGCTGAGGAAGAATAGCTTGTCTTTGTGAAAAATACTATATTATATAAATGTTATTTAAGGAGGTGAAAAAGTGGAACAGGTGACTTTGCAAGCAATTAAGCAAATGCGAGTATCACGTTCAAAGGGCAGTTTTACAGGTGAAGCTTCATCAGGAACAGATGGTTTTATGCAGCTTATTGACAGTATGCTTGAAAACCTTGTGGACGGTGAAAATTCAGATGTAACAAATGTACTTTTCGGCGGAAGCTTGCAAAACGGTGAGGACGTTGAAGATAATGCTTCATTGTTGAGTATGCTTAGTGAATTGTTACAGTCAAACGGTGGCAATCTTTCTCAGGATATTCTTTCGCTATTAGAAAACGTAAAGGGTCTTGACAGTGTAGAAATTCCAAATTTGGTTTCTAAGCTGCAGGAGAACAATTTCTTTGAGGCCTTGGGAATGGATGAGAATGCAGCAGATATGCTTTATACTATGGGCAACAACACGTACAACTATTTTGATGCTCAGTTAGAAGCAATAAGGGATTACGTAGAATCCGGTTCTGCAGCAGATGACACAGCGCAGGTTGTAACAGGCACAATGAATACAACGACTACAGATGCTACAGCCGTTAACAGAACTGAAAACGCTAAAGCAAGCGCAGAGGCAAACGAAATACCAATAACTTCAGTTTCTTATGAAAAGGCTAATGAAGCTCAGTTAGTTCAACCAACAATAGGTGTTACCGTGCCAAATATGGTTTCTCAACGAATTATCAAAGCAGATTTAAGCGCCTTGGGGCAATTGAATGCTGATGATAACAACGGCGAGAATAACGACTTCAACACAACTCTCGGCGAAATTGCACTGGCGAATGCAAATGCTAACCCGGTTATGACGGAGGTCGAATTGCCAAAGGTTGAAACCTTAAGCAATCCGTTATTCAACGAATTTAACGTTGCGGAGCAAATTACAGATGGCATCAAGGCAAACGTAAATCTTGAGAAAACTGAATTTACCGTTAAGTTAAATCCTGAATCTTTAGGCGAATTAACCTTAAAGCTTGTTGAAGAAAACGGAAAAATGATTTTAGACATTACCGCGGCAAGTGAGAAAACAGCCAAAATGTTAAACGGCGATTTAGTAGCACTTCGTGAATCTGTCGGCTCAATGAACATTGAGGTGAGAGAGGTAACGGTTACGCCCCCTGAGGACGTTCAGCAAAACAACGCACAGTTTAATATGACCGGTCAGCAATTCTCAGAGCAGCAAAGAGCATTCCAAAATCAACAACAGCAGGGAAATACACCTTATTACGCAGCACAGCACAGTTCAGTTGCTACGGGTGAGGTTACTGCAGATTACTCCGGTAGGATTAGGTCGGCTGTTGACGGATTAGACACGTACGTGTAATTCTTGAGAATTACAAATTCTGAAAGGAGGAAATTAAGTGGGCGATTACACAACTGACAGAGTGTTAGGCGGTTCCAAGACCTATAACGCGGTGTTTACAGACAAAAAGGATAACTCAACTCTTACTCAGGAAGACTTTTTAAAGCTTATGATTACAGAGCTGACTAACCAGGATATGAACAACACAGCGGATACAAGTCAAATGGTAAACCAGATGACTCAGTTTTCAAATATGCAGGCTATGCAAGAAATGCTTTCATATTCAAAAACGAGCTACGCTATGTCATTAGTTGGCAAGACTGTTACAGCTTCTCGTTTTACCGTTAGCGGTGAGCTTGATACTACAACAGGCAAAATCGACAAGGTTTCCTTAGTAGATGACGAATACGTATTCTACATTGGCAGTAAAAGATACACACTTTCACAAATTATGTCAGTGCAGGATTCAAATGACGTTTCTGCTACAATTAACCCGGCAAATTACGGCATTACGTTCAGCGACGTAGCCGCAAATTCAGTTAAGCTTAATTGGGAGGTTCCTACAGAGGACGAAGCAATTGCTCAGGACCTTATTTACAGCATTTATTACTCAAAGGACTCTGCTTTTACCACTGTAGATGAAATTCTTAAAAACGGTACTCTCGGCGGCTCTTCAATTAAGAGCGATTACCAGGAGCAAATCGTTACAAGATTAGAAGCCGGTACAGAATACTTTTTCAACGTAATAGTTGAGGATTCAAAGGGTAACAAGTATTCCTACAAACCAATTAAGGTTCAGACTAAAACAGAATAAAACATAAACAGAGTAAAAAACACAGAAAGGTGAGTATATCATGGAGGATATTCGTTTTAAACACTTTTCGCCTATCGTAACAGGTACTCCGGGTGCGGGTCATGGTTTGTATCCGCCAACAACAGGTAACACACAGGTTAACGAGCCTTCAGTTTCTTTCGCAGACGTGTTAAGAAACACAATCGAAAAAAACAGTGAGGTTAACTTTTCAAATCATGCTATTAAAAGAGCGGTTGACCACAATATGGATATAACGGACGACGAGCTCAGCAGATTAAATGAAGGTGTGAGACTTGCAAGCGAGAAAAATCTTGACGACACTCTGATTCTTGTTGGTGAAAAAGCATTTGTGGTTAGTGTTAAAAACAACACTGTAATCACAACAGTAAACAACAATTCAATTCAAGGCAATGTATTTACAAATATTAACGGAGCTGTTATTGTGTAACTTATTACATAAACTTAAGCCGGACCTTTGGAGGAGGCTTACGGCATCTTGACCGATTGATAGATGCCACTTCGTTTAGGGTAAATTAACCGAACGGTGTTCGGGTAGTGAGCTTTACCCTTTTTATACCAATAGGTTACTTATGCGCAGCTTCGCATAAGGAGAAATAAATATGAATAGAGCTTTGTTTTCAGGTGTGGCAGGTTTAAAAACCCACCAAACAAAAATGGATGTTATTGGTAATAACATCGCAAACGTTAACACATACGGTTATAAATCACAGCGTGCTGTGTTCAGTGACCTTTACTACCAGGCTCTCAGAAACGCTTCTGCAGGTACTGCAAGCCAGGGTGGTAAAAACCCATCAGCGGTTGGTTACGGTTCTCAGCTTGCCGGCATTCAGACACAAATGTCTCAATCAAGTATGCAAACAACAGGCTACGGTATGGACGTTGCTATTACCGGTGAAGGCTTCCTTCAGGTTATGGATGCTTCCGGTAACATCTTCTATACAAAGGCCGGTATGCTTGACTATGATGCTAACGGTTATTTAACTGATATTAACGGTAACTTTGTTCTTGGTACAACAGCTACAGGTACAGCAGATACACAAAAAATCTGCTTAAGCAACATTGGTACTGTTAACCCAAAGAAATCAACAGTTACAGAATCAATTAACGGTATTGATTATACTATTACTGCTTCAAATCCGAATAAATTCGGTAACGTAGCAATCTCTATTTCTTCAAGTGAAGGTCTTCCGGATGGTCTTCCTGCAAAAGCAGTTATTTCAAGCACAGGCGCTATTTCAATTGAGCTTAATGCTTACCATAAGTTCAACTCAATGAATGAGCTTAACACAGCTATTAACGACGCTATTACAGAGGCTAACGGCGGTAACCAACACGCAGCAGGTAAGTTTACACTTACCGCAACAAAAAACATGTTCGGTACAGAGGCTACTGAGGGTACCTTTAAGGGTGTTGCAGTTGCAGAGCCTTCAGAAATTACTTTACCGGCAGATGCATTCGGGGGCAAAATAACAGTTTCAAAATTTGACCCTGAAGAAACCACACAGATTATTGCTGACGGTTCACAAATTACAATTACAACTACTCCGGTAGCTAATACAAATCCTGCTGAATATACACTTACAGCTTCTGTAAACGGTATTGATTACACAGCAAAGGTAACAGGTACTTCTATTTATCCTGTAACTCTTGAGTCAGCAGGCGGCGGCTCTATTGAGCTCAATACAAAATTAGGTCAGAAAATTACTGAGACCGATTTAAACAATGCTGTACAAACACCTGTAACGGGTACAGTTTCTGCACCTCAATATTTCCTTGGCGGTGCACAGATTTCAAAGGTTAGTGAAAAATTCCCAAGCTCAAGTGCAATGGAGTTTGCTATTGCAAATCTTGATGCTACAAACCACACCTTTGACCTTACAGTTACAATTGCAGGTATTACCTACACAGCAGAAAACCCTGCAGTACCGGGCCAGGAAATTACTCTTAAAACAGATAATGAGGCTGACGGTTCAATTACACTTTCTATTCCTGCTCTCACAACAATGGCTGAGAACTACGGTTTAGATATAAACAGTGCAGGCTTTAACGCAGCACTTAACGATTTGCTTTTAAACAGTGTTGATTTACACTCATATGCATCAGTTGCTTCTAAGGAAGCTGTAACAGAGCCTCTTACAGGTGCTGAAATTGCAGGTACAGACTTCTCTGTAACAACCGGTCAAATGACAGGTGCTGTTGAGGACGGTTTCTTCGGCGGCGGTATGTTATTTATGCAAACAAGCACAGACTTTTCAGGTAAGGGCACAGTTACACCGGATAAGTTTACTGCTTCTTACGTTGAAGGCGTAGATGACGGTAACTCCTACTGGACAGTAACTCTTGATATTGAAGGTAAAGAATACACAACCACAATTTCAGAGGGTACAATTGCTTCATCATTACTTCTCAAAGGTCCTGACGGTGACTACATTCAGGTTACAAACCCGGGCTTTGACGGTATGACAGAGTATTTCAGAAGCCAACAAAACCCTGCACGTGACCCTGCAACAGGCGACTCAGTTCAGGCTCTTAACGGTAACGATACTATTGAAGTTACACCTTCTGTTGCATCAAGAGAAATGGGTCTTTCTTCAAAGCCGTTTACACTTGCAGGCGGTACTGAAGGCGGCGTTGTTACTCTTGACGAAATCAGCAGCATTGCTATTGCAGCTGACGGTACAATCACTGTTTCTCACGGCGAGCTTGGTAACGTTGTAGCAGGTAGAATTTCTCTTGCAAGCTTTGCAAACCCGGCAGGCTTATTATTACAAGGAACAAACTACTTTGCAGCAACTGCAAACTCAGGTGAACCTAATCTTTGCGACCCAGGCTCAGATGGTACAGGTTCTCTCGTTACAAGTGCTCTTGAGATGTCTAACGTTGACCTTTCTGCAGAATTTGCAGATATGATTACTACACAAAGAGGTTTCCAGGCAAACTCTCGTATAATCACAGTTTCAGACTCAATGTTAGAAGAACTTATAAATCTTAAGAGATAATAGGTTGTAGTTAGGACGTACCCAAATTTGTTTTAACTACGTACCATAAGTCTTTTGAATATATATACCATATTTAAAGCAATGCATTTTGGTATGTTATTCAGAATGTATCGAGATGCATTTTAAGTTGATTTTCAACTTATAAACCCATACCATAAATCTTTTAAAATAATGCGGCGGCAGCTTATGAGTTGTTGCGTAGGTTGTCGCCGTAATTACAATAAATATTTTAAAAATGGGGAAAAACTATGATTATCTTAACAAAATTAAACGACGTTCAGTTTTCATTGAATCCGGACTTTATTGAAACAATTGAAGAGACTCCGGACACAACAATTAAATTAGTTACGAAGAATATTATTATTGTTAAAGAACCAATGGAAGAAGTAACACGGAAAATATACGAGTATCGTGCTATTTCAGGTGGTTCATCAGCAAAAGTAATTCCTAATATCGGCGATTTATAAAAACTGATTATAAAAAATAGGATAATAAATTAAAAGGGTAAAAGGGGCGTATCAGGCTTTATGAAACGTAAAATCGATATAATGTCAATAATCGGACTTATACTTGCTTTTGGTATGGTTGTGTTTGGTATTATCTGTAATAAGAATCTGGAAACGGAAAGTTATGAGTTTACTCTTGCAACAATAAAACACTTTTTTGACCCACCAAGTATACTTATTGTTATCGGCGGTGTTTTTGCATGTTTAATGTTCAGTTTTCCACCTACACAATTTGCAAAAATACCAAAGCATTTAGGAATAATATTTTCTCCAAAAGTATATAACCCGGAAGTTTATATAGCAAAAATAGTTGAATGTGCTAAAAAAGCGAGAGCAAACGGTCTTTTAGCACTTGAAGAAGATACAAATGAAATGACCGATGCCTTTATGAAAAACAGTTTTCAGATGGTAGTTGACTCGGTCGACCAGGAAAAAGTAAAAGAACAAATGGATTGCTGGCTTGCAAACCTTGACGACCGTCATAATTCAGACAGGGCATTTTATGACAAGGGTGCAGAGCTTGGTCCTGCGTTCGGTATGATAGGAACACTCATAGGTCTTATAAATATGCTTCAGAATATGAGCGATATTGACACATTAGGTCCTAATATGGCGGTTGCACTTGTTACAACCTTTTATGGCTCACTTTTAGCGAATGCACTTTTCTTACCTATTTCAAATAAATTAAGAGTTCGTCACGAAGAAGAATACCTTTGTATGACAATTATTGCAGAGGGCGTACAGGCAATACAAGCCGGTGAAAACCCGAAGCTCGTTCAGGAAAGACTTATACATATGTTACCGGAGTATAAACAAAAGAAATTTAATCCGGGAGATAGCAGTTCATCAGATGGTGAAGGCGGAAAAAAAGGTAAAAGATAATTTTATTCCAATAACTATGTAAAGGTTGGTAAAAAATGGCAAGAAAAAGAAATTCGTCCGGCGGTGGCGGAGGCGGTCAGGCGTGGCTTAATACCTATGCCGATATGGTTACCTTGCTTTTAACATTCTTTGTTTTGATGATTAGTATGTCAGTTATTGACCAGGAAAAGTTCAACGCTTTCCTTGAATCATTCCAGAATATTGATAAAGAAGTGCTTGAAGAATACCTTGATGCAACTCAGCAAGGTGGCGGCGAAGGCTCGGGTAATAACCAGAAGCTTGATGAAGCTCCAATGGATACCTTGTACGAAAAACTGGAGCAATACGTTCAGGAAAATAATATGCAGGCTTCAGTTTCGATTGCAAAAATTGAGGACGTTATATACATAAGATTTGACAGCGCTATATTCTTTAAGCCTAACGAGTATGCCTTGAGGGAGGATGCTTATGAGGTATTGGAGTTCATAGGCGACGGCTTAAAGGAATATGAAAAGGAAATTAAGCTTATAAACATTTGCGGTCACACTGCAAAGCCGGCTGTTGAGCAGGACCCGGAAAGAACCTGGCGTCTTTCAGGCGAAAGAGCTGCAGTTGTTGCAAACTATTTTGAGCTTGATAAAAATATAGACGAAAAGAAAATTACTATTTTAGGCTACGGTGACAATTTTCCGGTAGAGCCTAACGATACAGAAGAGCACATGAGGAAAAACCGTCGTGTTGAGCTTGTTATTATAGGTAAAAACAGTAACATTAATACAAGCATTTACGACGCTCTTGCAGACCTTTATAACAGTGACGAATATCCAAAGCAGGGTGACGTAAACGATGTTTTGCTTCCGCAAATATCAGGTAAAAAAACAACTAAATGATAAACTTATTATATTTTCCGAGAAAGGAGTTGAGTAGCTGAATGGCAGAAGCGTTATCCCAAAGCCAAATTGATGAACTTTTGCAGCGAATGAAAAGTGGCGCGCCGGTTGAAAGCGAGCCGGAAGAGCGAATAAAGGCATATAACTTTGCTTCACCGAAAAAGTTCACGAAAGACCAGCTTAAATCGTTAAACAACTTTCTTGAAACGTTCGCAAGAATTATTTCTTCTTACTTTACTAACACGCTCCACAGCATTTGTGAGGTAGACGTCAGTCAAACAGAGGAACAAAGATATTTTGAGTTTAACAATGCAATTCCGGATAGTACCTTAGTAGGTATTATAGGCTTTGAGCCGGAAACCTCGAGCTTCGGTGAAACAACCATGCTCTTAGAATTCCCTACCTCCTTCGGTTATATGTTGATTGACAGATTGATGGGTGGTAGCGGTGAACCTACAATACTGCAAAGAGATTATACGGAAATAGAAACGGCATTACTTGAACACGTAATGACAAAGGTTGCCAAAACCATGAAGGATGCTTGGCAAACCTATTTCCCGCTCGAAACTTCTTTTAAGGGGCTTCAAACAAACGGTAGACTGCTTCAGGCGTTTTCTCCGCAGGATATAGTTCTTATTGTTACGTTTGACATAAAAGAAGAGTTCTACGAAGGTACGGCAAACTTGTGTATGCCTGCTGATAAATTTGAAGAAGTCATTAATAATCTGAGTCAGAAATACTCTCAGGGTGAAAGACAGCAAGACCAGGAAAAGGAAAAGCAAAAGCAAGACCTTCTTATGGATTACCTTAAGAAGTCTGACCTTAACATTGAAGCTTACCTTGACAGGTGCACAATGTCCTTTGAGGAAGTTACAGACTTAAGAGTAAATGACGTTTTAATGCTGAATAAGCGTATTGACGACGACATAGAGGTTCACATTGAGGGTATGCCTTGGTATACTGCAAGAATGGGTGAATCAAACAACAAAAAGGCAATTAAGCTTGTTAAGTCATTAGGCGACCAGACACAAGAAAAACAAAGGGAGGGTGCAACAGTTGAAGACTAACAATGAAAACTTTTTAACACCAGATGACCTCGACGCCATTGGTGAAGTCTTAAATATAAGCATGGGTGCTGCCGCTACTGCAGTATCTTCAATGTTAGATAAAAAGGTGTTAATTACAACTCCTAACGTTGAGTTGAATACCTTTGATACTATCGACTACTCAAAACTTGAACCTGCAATTTTAGTAAAAATTAACTATGTTGAAGGCATAGAAGGTTCTAACGTAATTATTCTCAGAAGAAACGATATGAGAATAATATTAGATATTCTTATGGGCAATGACTACACTCAGGGCTCAGAGGAAGAATTTGAATTTGACGATATGAGTCTTAGTGCTGCTTGTGAGGTTATGAATCAGATGATGGGCTCATCTGCAACAGCACTTTCAGAAATCCTCGGTATGAGTGTTAATATTTCAACTCCTGAATCAAAGCTCATCACATCACGTACAGACGTGCTTGAGTCATTTGAGGCAGAGGGCCACACAGAGGAAAACGTTGTAGCAGTTTCCTTTAACTTAACCATTGAGGATAATCTCATTGGTAAAACAATTGTTGACACCATATTTACTTCTTACTTATCAATAGATTTGGCAAAGAAAATTATTTCTATAATATCAGGTCCTGCAGAAGAACCTGCTCCTGTAGTAGAAGCACCCGCTCCTGCACCTGCACCTGCACCTGCACCTGCACCGGTAGCAGAAGCTCCTGCTCCGGCACCTGTGCAAGAGGCACCACAGCCGGTACAGCAAACACCGCCTGCTTCTCAGCAAATGAATCAGGGTATGCCAAATATGTATGCTCAGCAGCCGCCAATGTACGGTCAGGAGCAATATATGGCTCAGGGTATGTATCAGGGTCAGTATCAGCCGCAGGGGATGATGCCGAATCCGTACTACCAAATGCCAATGCAGCAGCCAATGGGTTACGGAATGCCTCCACATGGGCAACAGGACCCATCTGTAACAATAAAAACAGCCGATTTCCCGGATTTCGGTAAAAAGGTTGGAAATCCACAAAACCCATATAACGGAAATCTTAACCTTCTTATGGGCGTTCAACTCGATATTTCAGTTGTAATAGGCCGCTCAAAGAAAAAGATTAAGGATATTATGGATTTTGGTCAGGGCACAGTTATTGAGCTTGATAAGCAAACAGGTGCTCCTGCAGAAATTATAGTTAACGGACAATTACTTGCTTACGGTGACGTTATTGTAGTTGGTGACAACTTCGGCGTTCGTGTAACAGAAATTGTTGGCGCTAAAGAGCTTTTAGATTCACTTGGAAATTCATTATAATTAGAAAAGAGGAAGATCTATGTATAAGATTATGTTAGCTGATGACGCAGGCTTTATGAGAAAAATGATTCAAAACCACTTAAGTGGTGCAGGTTACACAGATTTTGTTGAGGCAGCAGACGGTGCTCAGGCTGTTGAGCTTTACCAGGAACACAAGCCTGACTTAGTACTTCTCGACATTACTATGCCAAATATGAGCGGTATTGAGGCTCTTGCTGCTATTAAGCAAATTGACCCTAACTCAAAGGTAGTTATGTGCTCTGCTATGGGTCAGGAATCAATGGTTATGGAGGCTATTAAATTAGGCGCTCTTGACTTTATTGTTAAGCCTTTCAAGCAAGATAGAATAGTTCAAACTGTAACTAAAATTTTACCGTTATAATAATTGTAATTAGTCGAATTTTCGAAGAAAATTCGATACCAAATATAAGATTTGGTATCGAAACAGCGTAAATTTACACTGTTTCGAATAACTATAATCATTATAAGATAATAAAGAGAGGGCTTTGTATGGGGCAGACTGTTGAAACAGTTCTTGTAGGAATTGGTACAATTGTCCTTATGCTGCTTGTTTTCGTCGGAGCTTATTTCTTCTCTAAATTTGCGGCAAAGCAATATCAACCAAAGTTTGGTGCCGCAAGAAATATAGAAATAATAGAACGAATGGTAGTGGGTAAGGACCAGTCACTTGCTTTAGTCAGAGTTTCCGGTAGAGTATTTCTTATAGCATTTACAGCGCAAAGCGTAACAAAGATTGAAGAAATGGATTCTTCACTTTTTCCTGTGGACACGGAGGTTCAGAAAACAGGCGAAAACTTTATGAACTTCTTCACGGACGCTTATAAAAATTTGTTGAATAAAAAGAATGAGGAGAAGGGGGATGAAACAGATGAATAAAAATCCCGCTGCTGAAAAAAGCAAATCTCCTCGTTCTAAGCAAATAAAACGGTTGTGGGGACGTCTGATAGTATTAACTGTTGCCATAACTGTTTTTACTATTATTTTCGCAGTTACTGTAAATGCAGCATCAGTAAGCGTTGATATTAACAGTGACACGCAGGACGGCGCAATGAGTGAATTACAGCTCTTGTTCTTGTTTGTGTTACTTGCGTTAGCACCTTCCTTACTAATGATGATGACAAGCTTTACACGAATTGTAATTGTTTTGTCGCTTTTAAGAAATGCAATCGGTTTACAGCAGACACCGCCTAACCAGGTTATTATAGGACTTGCACTCGCATTATCACTCTTTATAATGGCACCCGTTATTTCAACTGTAAATAAGGATGCTATTGAGCCTTTGCAAAAGGGCAAAATTACCGAAGAGGTTGCTTTAGAAAAAATGCAGGACCCTATAAAGGAGTTTATGCTTAAACAAACTAAGGACAAGGATTTAAATATGTTCTTATCACTTGCAGGTGATGAGGAAAAGGTAGAAGGCGGAAACACGGAATCATTGAAGGAATTAAGTCTTTCTGTTATTGTTCCTGCTTTCATTACAAGTGAATTAAAGCGTGCATTTACAATGGGCTTCCTGTTGTTCCTGCCGTTTTTAGTAATTGATATGATAGTTTCGAGTACCCTTATGTCAATGGGTATGGTTATGCTGCCTCCGTCTATGATATCGCTGCCGTTTAAGCTTATGCTTTTCGTAGTGGTTGACGGATGGGGACTGCTTATAGAAACGCTTATAACGAGCTTTAATTAGCTACGCTTAGTGTTTAAATTTTGTGAAGGGAGGAATCGTAATGGCACAAGATGATGCTCTTGTTATATTCAGAGAAGCCATTCTTTTAATAGTAAAGCTTGTGTCACCATTGCTTATAATAAGCGTTGGCGTGGGTTTAGTAATTGCTATATTCCAGGCAGCTACACAAATTCACGAGCAAACCCTTTCCTTTGCACCTAAAATTTTAATAATAGGCGTTATTCTTATTTTGGCAGGGTCTTGGATGATTGCTAGTATACAGGAATTTTTCCAATACATAATGTCATATATGTCGGGGTTATAGTAAATGACCGGGCAGGTATTGGTACAAGGTCTTAGCGCTTACATACTCGTTTTTTGCAGAATGGGCGGAATGCTGTTTTTTAACCCGCTGCTTGCAAGAAAAAACGTTGTTTCAGCTGTTAAAATAGGCCTTGCTTTAGGTATCACGTTAATTTTAACTCCTTCGCTTAAGTCAACGGGAATAGCAAACTTAGACGGTCTTGCGTTTCTGTTTGCAATGCTTATGGAGTTTATGGTAGGCTTTGCCGCAGGTCTTATTTTTCAAATTTTTTACTATATGCTTTTTGCCGCAGGCGATATTATAGATATGGGCTTCGGTCTTTCAATGGCAAAGGCATTTGACCCGGGTACAAATATTCAAACCTCAGTTTCAGGTAAGCTGTTTGAGCTTTTGTTTATAATGTACTTTTTTGCAACGGACAGTCACCTTACTTTTATAAGAATAATGGCTTCCTCCTACGACGTAGTGTCTATGGGCGCAGTAGAAATAGGGCAGGACACGGCAAAGTTTATAATGACGCTCTTTGTTTCAGCCTTTGTGCTTATAATAAAGCTTGTAGCACCGTTTGTTGCAGCAACCTTTGTTATAGAGGTAGCATTAGGCGTTTTAATGAAGCTGTCGCCGCAAATCAATATATTTTCAATTCATTTCCCTTTGAAAATTTTTGCCGGCTTATTGCTTTTGTTTGCTTTCTCTGTTCCGGTAGGAAATTTTATGGAAAACTATGTTGTAATAATGATGGAAAATCTTTACAAGCTGTTTGCTGTAATATAGTTTTATTTTAAATTTATTCTTACTGTGAAAAGTGGTGGTTAAAAATGGCTGGTGAAAAAACCGAAAAAGCGACGCCCAAAAAGCGACGGGACGAACGAAAGAAAGGTAACGTCTTTCTGAGTAAAGACGCTGTTACTGCCGTGTCGCTTATTGCATCCTTTTATGGTTTGAAAATGCTTGCACCCTCCATTTTTGACAGTATTCAGGAAATGGTAGAAAAGTATTTTACCTTAGCAGGTACCACAGATGCGTTTTTGTCAACAGATATTTCTACTACTTTTACAGATTTAGCGCTTGTGTTTTTAAAATGCGCTATGCCGTTGGTGCTTATTTCTGTGTTGGTTGCGGTAATAGCTACAATGGCACAAACAAAAATGCTTTTTTCCCCAAAAGCATTCGCACCAAAATTTAACAGAATCAACCCACTCAACGGTATTAAAAAAATGTTCTCTATGAGAGCAATAGTTGAGCTTTTAAAATCACTTTTTAAAATTACAATTTTACTTTACGTTGTTTACACAGTGCTTATAGACGAGGTTGTTACCTTGCCTATGCTTATAAATATGACACCTATGTCCGTTATAAACAAAACAGGTGATATTATTATGGACGTAGTGCTTAAGTCAGGCATAGCCTTTGTATTTTTAGCTGCAGCCGACTACCTTTATCAGTGGTGGGACTACGAAAAGAATATGAAGATGAGTAAGCAAGAGGTTAAAGATGAATATAAGCAAATTGAAGGTAACCCGCAAATTAAGGGTCGACAAAGAAATGTTCAGCAGCAGCGTTCCCGTCAGAGAATGATGCAAAACGTTCCCGAGGCAGACGTTGTTATTCGTAACCCTACTCACTTTGCGGTTGCACTTAAATTTGACAGAGATAAAGACAGAGCTCCGCGTGTGGTTGCAAAGGGTATGGACCAGCTTGCCTTAAGAATTGTTAAGGTGGCTGAGGAAAATAACGTTTACGTTACCGAGGACAAACCGCTTGCGCGTGCGCTTTTCAATGCTGTAGAGGTCGGGGATGAAATTCCCGAGGAATTCTACAAGGCAATTGCTAAAATCTTAGCATTTGTTTACAGCTTAAAAAATAAAGCAGATAAAAAATAAAAGAAAAGGAGGTTAGAAAATGAACATAAAATCAAGGCTTAAAACAAGCTCAGTTGCGTTTCTTATGGTTGCGGTTGTAGCACTTTTAATTATTCCGCTTCCAACGGGAATTCTTGACTTTATGTTTATACTTAACCTTACTATTTCTTTAGTTATTTTATTTATAACAATGTACATAAAGGAAACGCTTGAATTCGCTATTTTCCCGTCATTGTTACTTGTTACTACAGTTTTTCGTCTCAGCCTTAACATATCGTCAACAAGAGCTATTCTTACAAACGGCGGTTTTGCAGGCAAGGTTATTGAAACCTTCGGCTCGTTCGTTATAGGCGGAGGCAACGGCACTATAGAGATTAAAAACCTCGTAGTTGGTCTTATTATATTTATAATTCTTGTTTTAGTTCAGTTTATTGTTATTACAAAGGGTGCCGAGCGTGTTGCAGAGGTTTCTGCAAGATTTACACTTGATGCTTTACCCGGTAAGCAAATGGCAATTGACGCTGACTTAAGCTCAGGTCTCATTACAGAGGAGCAGGCAAGAGAAAGACGTTCAAAAATTCAACGTGAAGCAGACTTTTTCGGCGCTATGGACGGTGCTACCAAGTTTGTTAAGGGTGACGCAATTATTTCTATTATTGTTACCTTAATAAACTTAATAGGTGGTATTGTTGTCGGTATTATAAACGGCGGACAGTTTATGGATACCCTCACAACCTACTCAATTGCTACAGTAGGTGACGGTCTTATGAGCCAGCTTCCGTCACTCTTGATTTCAATGGCAACAGGTCTTGTTGTTACACGCTCATCCTCTGAGGCTGACCTTAACTCCGACGTTCTTAAGCAATTTTCAAATCAACCGTTTGTTATACTTATTGCGGGCGTGATTTTACCGTTCTTGATTTTAATTGGCTTCCCTGCACTTCAAACCTCAATTATTTCTGTGGCGCTTATTGCATTGGGTATAGTTCTTTTAAGAAAATCAAAGGAGCCAATGGGTGCAGAGGGCGAAATCGGAGAGCTTCCGTCTGCGCAGGAGGTTACAAGCGAGGTAAGCTACTACAAAAACCTCGACAACGTTTACAACCTTCTTAACGTTGATGCAATTTGTGTTGAGGTTGGATACAGCCTGTTACCTATTGTTGATGAAAGCAGCGGTGGTAATTTCCTTGACCGTGTGGTTATGCTCAGAAAGCATTTTGCTGATGAAATGGGTATGGTTATTCCTGCTATTCGTCTTAAGGATAGCTCACAGCTTAACCCTAATCAATACGAAATAAAGCTTAAGGGCGAGTCTGTTGCTATAGGTGAGGTTTTACTTGACCACTACTTAGGTCTTGTGCCTGCAGAAACACCTGAAAACGACGTTGACGGTATTGAAACTGTAGAGCCTGCATTTGGTATGCCTGCTAAATGGATTAGTGATGATAAGAAAATCAAAGCAGAAATTGCAGGCTACACACTTATTGACCCTACCTCTGTTATGGTTACACACTTGTCTGAAATTATAAGGCGCCACGCAAGTGAGCTTCTCAGCAGACAAGAGGTTAAGAGAATGATTGAAAATCTTAAGCAAAGCAACGAAAGCATTGTTGAGGATACCGTTCCTGCAATTGTTTCTCTAAACGAGCTCCAAAGAGTTTTAAGAAATCTTTTAAGAGAAGGTATTCCTATTTTAGATATGGAAACTATTCTCGAAACACTTTCTGACTATGCGCCAACCGTAAAGGACCACGATATGCTTACGGAATACGTAAGACAGGCGCTGAGAAGAACTATTACTCATAAATTCTCAATAGCAGGTCAGTTAAAGGTTGTAAGCCTTGATTCTGAAATAGAAGATTTAATTATAAAAAGCATTAAGAAAATTGAAGGCGGTGCTTACTTAGCACTTGAACCGGATGTAATCCAGAAAATTGTTACAAGCACAACGGAGCAGATAAATCAAATGAAAAAGCTCGTTCAAGAGCCTATTATAATTACCTCTCCCGTTGTAAGAATTTACTTTAAAAAGCTGCTTGACCAGTTTTATCCGGATATTACGGTGTTATCCTTTAATGATATTGATACATCCGTACAAATTCAATCTCTTGGCACTATTACACTTATGGCAATGTAAATTTAGCCATAATAAGATTTTAGGTGTGACTTGTCCACCGTAAAAAGGGGTGATAACAGTTATGGGCGAATCCTTTGCAATTAAAGAAGTAAAATTAGATAACCCTGAAAAGGTTATGAGCGACTTTAAGGCAACCGGTAGCGTAGAGCTGAGAAACAAGCTTGTTATGCATTACCTTAACCTTGTAAATTTAGCCATTTACAGTATGCGTTCCGTGCTGTTATCTAACGTGCCGTTTGAGGACTTTTTCAACCAGGGTGTTATAGCACTTATAGATTGCCTGGAGCGTTATGACCCAACAAGAGGCGCAAGCTTTGACACCTACAGCTACTTAGCAATTCGCGGTGCAATTTTAAAATATATGCGTAAGCAAAATTGGCTTACAAACAGAGCTTGGGATGCACAAAACAAAATTTCTCAGGGAAGAAAGTTTTTAGAGCAAAAGCTGCTCAGAGAACCAACTGATGCAGAGCTTGCTGAGTATTTGGGCATTACAGAGCAGCAGTTAGGTCAAAGGATTGTTGAAATTGCATCTGTAGATACAATCTCCTTTGAGGAAATGATAGAACAAGCCTGGGAAGGTGTTATTGAGAAATCAATGGATACCTCCAAATCTCACGTGGATAACGATTTATTGGAAAACGAGCTTCGCGGAGAGCTTGCAAAGGCAATTGATTGCCTTGACCCGAAGGAAAAACAAGTTATATCACTTTATTATTACGAAAACCTCAATTTAAGAGAAATAGGTGAGGTTTTAGATATTTCTCAGCAAAGAGTATCGCAACTTCGTAAAAGAGCGCTCGACAAGCTGCACGAGCAAATGAAAGAATATAATTGTGATTAGGAGGTAAGCTTATGTATTCAGGTTTTTACACACTTGCTTCAGGAATTCTTACAAGACAAAATGAAATAGACGTTCTTGGTAATAATATTACAAACGTTAAAACACCGGGCTACAAAACAGACAGAGTTGAAACCTCTGCTTTTGAAATGGAGCTAATGGTAAGAATGGAAAACGGAGAAGCTACTACTTTAGGTGATGGTGTTGGCCAGGTTTCATCTATTATTCAAGATATTCATACCATAATGGATGCAGGTATTATTGAGCAAACAGGCAGAGAGCTTGATATGGCAATAAACGGTGACGGCTTTTTTAACGTGCGCACACCGGACGGTCAGACAGCAATTACCAAAAACGGTAATTTTGACCTTGATGAGCAGGGCTTCCTTGTTCTTAACGGCGTTGGCAGAGTTTTAGGTCAAAACGGTGAAATTTACATTGGTGAAAGCGGATTTCAGGTTTTACCAAACGGCGTAATAAATTCTGCAAACGGAAATTATATTGATACTCTTCTTGTTAACAGACCTGCAGAGGGTATTACTGTTACTAAAATTGAAAACTCTGCATTTGTAATACAAAATCAGGGGGATTTGGTTGCGGCTGAAAATTACACAGTGCTTCAGGGTTCCTTAGAGGCTTCAAACGTAGATATAAACACAGAGCTTACAAAGCTTATAGAGGCACAAAGGTCCTTCCAGCTTTACTCATCTGCAATGCGAATTGTAGACCAGATGGACCAGCAAGCATCCTCTAAAATAGCATCAGTATAATAAGGAGGAAGGTTTATGAGAACAGCTTTTTATGCGGGCGCAAGTGGTTTAATTGCTAACCAAAAGGCAATGGATAACCTTGGTAATAACGTTGCTAACGTAAGCACGGTGGGCTACAAACCTCAAAATGTTTCGTTTCAGTCGCTTATATATGATGAGATGTACGTAAATACACCAACAGACCCCGAAAAGGGAAACGGTGTAAAGGTTGAAATAAATGATACAAACTTTACACAGGGCTCTTTAATTCCTACAAACTATCCGTTAGACTTTGCAATTACAAGCAACGCTTTGTTTGCAGTTGAGCAGGACGGTATAATAGGTTACACAAGAGCAGGTAATTTTAACGTTGGCTTAATTGGTGAAGAGGGTTACCTTGTAACACAAAGCGGTGATTTTGTTCTTGATAAGAACGGTCAGAGAATTGTGCTTCAAAAAATAGAAGGCACAAACAATTTTGATACAACAAGCTTAACCAATACAATTGGTCTTTTCACTTTTGATAATCCTAACTACTTAACACCTGTGCAGGATAATCTTTTTGCAGTATCCGAAAAAAGCGGGCCGGCAGTAGCAGTAGATAATAACGACGGTCAGATTATTCAGTATGCACTTGAGCAATCCGCAACAGTGCTTTCAGAAGAAATGGTAGAAATGATTACCCTTCAGAGAGCATACCAGTTATCAGCAAGAGTGGTTACTGTTGCTGAGGAAAACCAAAGAACAATAAACGAGCTTAGGAGATAATTATGGCGTTTGAAAATTATGAATTAAACGAAATGCAATTTGATGCTTTAAAGGAAATTGGTAATATAGGCTCAGGTCACGCTGCATCTGCATTGTCCTCAATGCTTGACAGACCTATTGATATGAACGTTCCGCAAATAAATATTCTTGACTATAACGAGGTTGTGGACAATCTTGGCGGTCCTGAAAACGTGCTTGCAGGTATTTTAATGTCCCTTACAGGCGATGTTTCCGGTATGATAATGTTCCTTATTCATAAGCCGTTTGTTAAAATTCTTTTAAGCAATCTTCTTGGCATGGATATTGAAGATAACTTTGACCTTGACGAAATGAGTCAGTCTGCAATTAAAGAGGTTGGTAATATTATTGCTGCTTCGTACGTTAACGCTATTGCAGAGCTTACAGGTCTTGCTATCGAAATTTCTCCACCCGAGCTTTCTGTAGATATGGTAGGCTCCGTTTTAAGCCTTCCTGCAATCTATTATGCAAATATCAGTGATAAAATCATCTTTATTAAGGATGAGTTAGATGAAGTAGATGCCGCATCATCACAAATTATTTTGATTCCTGATGTTGACTCTCTGAAAAAAATCATGGAAAGTTTGGGGTTAGCTGAAATATGAGTCAAAATGTTGTAGTGGGTATATCCGACTTGAACGTGGCAAAGGACGGAGACGTTCTTGTTACATATGCGCTGGGCTCTTGCATAGGAATTTGCCTTTATGATGAAAGCGTAAAGGTAGCAGGACTTTCACATATTATGCTGCCTACAAGTGAGGGCTTTAACCCTCAGGGTAAGGAAATATGGAAGTTTGCCGATACAGCTATTCCGGATTTAATTAAGAAGATGGAGCAGTTAGGTGCAAATAAATTCAGAATAAAAGCCAAAATTGCAGGTGGTGCGCAAATGTTCCCCGGCTTTAATAACACGTCGCTTTCATCTATTGGTGAAAGAAATATTGTAGCTGTTAAGGAAACGCTTAAAAAGCTTCGCATCCCCATTTTAGCAGAGGATTGCGGTAAGGATTACGGAAGAACACAGTTCTTTGATTCTGCTACCGGTGAAATGAAAATAAAGGCAGCTCTTCGCGGCGAATGGGTATATTAAAAAATTAACTCCCGAAACCAAAGAGGTTTCGGGAGTTTTTATGTTTATTTAAAAAACTTTTTGTAGGTAACCGTACCGTATGCGGCAGTAAGCACAACGTCGTCTGCATCAGGAGTTTCTGCAGGCTTAAGCTTTACGTCAGCCTCAATATCAATATAAACCTCAGTAACACCCTCAGCGTTTAAGTTTACCCTTAGCTCATTGTAGTCTTTATTGACATACTTTTTTTCATTTACGAGCCCCCAGGGGGAAGCGTCAAGGTTGTAAACAAGTGCGCCACCGTCGCAGGTTACGTCGCTTTTAGGAGTGACTACTACGTGCACCTTTGCTCTGGAGCTGGTATAGGTTGGAAGGATTCCGAAAAAGGTAGTTTTCTCACCCGGCTTATAGTCTGTAATTTCAACGGTTACGTCATAAAAGAGGTTTAAGTTATCTTTAGTCATTTGTTTTGATTCTTTAGCAGTTGCAAGGTAAATAACACCTGCACCAATGGCAACTACTAATATAATTGCAACAATAGCAATAATTTTCTTTTTCATTTCCATCCGCCTTACCTTATAAATTATTGAGCACTTGCTTCGTAGCCTGCCGCTTTAACAGCATCTACCAAAGCGCTTACGTCTACGTCAGCAGAAAGAGTTGCAGTAGCAGTTTTGTTTTCAAGATTTGCTTCGGCATCAATTACACCGCTAACGCCCTTTAAAGCAGCTTCAACGTGAGCTTTACAGTGATTACACATCATACCTTCAACTAAAATTGTTTTTGTCATAGTGGCTTCTTCCTTTTTTTTAGTAATTTCTTTTTCTTCCTTGTCATCAGAAAAAGTGAATTTTGTTTTGAAAAATCTTAATCTTAAAGCGTTTGTAACAACGCACAGAGAGCTGAGACTCATAGCAAATGAACCAATCATAGGTGTAAGCTTAACAGCAAACGCCGGGTAAAATACACCTGCTGCAACAGGAATGCCTAAGGCGTTATAGAAAAATGCCCAGAAAAGATTCATTTTAATATTTTTAATAACTGCCTTGCTTAACTCGAATGCAGTAACGGCATCCTGTAAAGAATTTTTCATAAGAACTATATCGGCAGAGTCAATTGCAATGTCGGTGCCTGCACCAATTGCAATACCAACGTCAGCGGTAATAAGTGCAGGAGAATCATTTATTCCGTCACCTATCATACACACTCTTTTGCCCTGTTCCTTTAATTCTCTTATATACCTTTCCTTATCGGCAGGTAAAACCTCGGCAATAAATTCATCTGCATTAACCTCATTTGCCACGAATTCTGCGGCAAAAGTATTGTCACCTGTAAGGATTATAACCCTTTTGTTAAGTTTTTTCAAGGCTTCAATACTTTGTTTGCTTGATGGCTTGATTGTATCGGAAATTGCAATAATTCCGATTGCTTTTTTGTTTTTTGCAAATACAAGACTTGTTTTGCCTTGCTTTAAAAATTCATCACTTTTTTCCTTGAACTCACCCTCGGCAATTCCGTGCTCTAACATAAATTTGTAATTTCCTGCAAGCCAAAAATCACCGTTAATAGTGGCGCTTACCCCTTTGCCTATTTCTGCAGAGAATTCAGTTGAAGGGAAGAGTGTGGTATTTTCTTCCTTTGCTTTTGCTCTTATTGCATTAGCAAGGGGGTGTTCACTTGAATTTTCTAAAGAATAAGCATAAGACAAAAATTCAGTTTCTGTCAAAGCATTATCTAAAACGTAAATATCTGAAACCGACATTTCACCTGACGTGACGGTGCCCGTTTTATCAAGCACTACAGTGTCAACTGAGGACAAGCCTTCAAGGGCTTCGGCAGATTTAATTAAAATACCGTGTTCTGCTGCTTTACCGGTACCTGCCATAATAGCAACGGGTGTTGCAAGGCCTAAAGCGCACGGGCAGGAGATAACAAGAACGGTAATTCCCATTGAAAGAGAAAAATCAATAGGCTTGCCGCTTATAAGCCAAACTGCGAACGTGATAAGTGCAATTCCAATAACAATAGGAACAAACACACCGCTTACCTTGTCGGCAAGTCTTGCAATAGGTGCTTTGGTGTTGCTTGCATTATCAACCAGCTTTATAATTTGTGAAAGCGTTGTGTCGTTACCAACCTTTGTGGCAACCATTTTAAAAGTACCGTTTTTATTTATTGTAGCACAAATTACCGTGTCATCTTTTCCTTTATCAACCGGCAGACCTTCACCGGTAACGGCAGACTGGTCAACGTAGGCTTCACCTTCAATAATTACACCGTCAACCGGAATGCTTTCACCGGGACGAATTATTAAGGTATCACCGGCTTTAACCTCTTCGGCAGGAATGGTTGTCTCAGTACCGTTTCTTATTACATTGGCAGTTTTTGGCGCTAAATCAATTAACTTTCCCAGAGCATCAGAGGTTTTTGCCTTGCTTTTGGTTTCTAAATATTTGCCGATTGTAACAAGTGTTAAAATCATAGCAGCAGATTCAAAGTAAAGCTCGTGTGAATATTTGTGCACTAAGTGTAAATTATTGTGACCTGCACCGTAGCACATAAAGTAAAACGAAATAAGCCCATAAAGGAATGAAGCACCTGAGCCAATTGCTACCAATGAATCCATATTGGCCGCTTTGTGGCTCAATGCCTTAAAGCCCGAGGTGAAGAATTTTCTGTTTATAAGCATAACGGGCACTGTTAAAATTAACTGTGTCAATGTATTTACCAATGTGTTTTCGGTGCCTGTTAAAAGCTGTGGCAGGGGAAGATTCAGCATACCGCCCATAGCGACGTACATTAAAGGTAACAAAAAGCAAACAGAAGAAAAGAGTCGCTTTTTCATTGATTTTTGCTTTTCTGTTTCTTTCTCTTTTCTTTTGTTCCAGTCAGTTCTTATTGTGCTTTTTTCATCTGTGCCTGCATTTTTTAGCGCAGCACCATAACCAATAGAAATAACTGCATCTATTATTTTACTGTCAGTTACTTCTTCTTCATTATAAAGAACTGACATATTTTCATTTAAAAGATTAACAGATACGCTTTCTACACCGGAGAGCTTTTTTACCGTTTTTTCAACGTTTGCCTGGCACGCCGCGCAGGTCATACCCGTTACATTGAACTCTTTTTGCATTATGGAAACACCTTTTTAAGCTTTAAAATATATGATATTATTTTACCTTTTTTTAAAATTTTAGTCAAGAACAGAATAAGTTAAAGATTGCCGAAAGCGTGCTTTGTATACAAAAAGAACAAAGCCTTTAAAAAGGCTTTGTTCTTTATACCCGCTTTTCCATTTTTACGTGCGGTACGTTTGCTTCTGTGAAAACGTCGCTTACTTTTTTATAGCCGCATTTTTCATAAAATTCATATACGGCAAACTTTGCTTCTAAGTAAAAATAATTAAAGCCACGCTTTGAAAATTCACTCTCTATAAATTCAAGCAAACGCTTTCCGAGGCCTGATTTTCTGTATTGAGGCAAGAAACAAAATCTTTGAATTTTTAATTCGGTATCTGATATTAAATTGCACCTTGCAGTGCCAACGGGCTTGCTGTTATATAAAACTAAAACGTGCTCGCATTGAGAGCCGAGAGCATCAAACTCGTCAAGCTCAATACTCTCGGGAACACTCATTTCATTTATAAAAACGCTTCGTCTTATATCAAGAGCCGCTTTTAAGTCGTTCTGTGTTTTTACAAATTTAAATTCTAACATATTATTGTGGAGTGATTTCAAAGAACACAACTGCGTGCGGTGCTAACTCTATGTCAAGAGTAAGCTTGCCGTATTCAACTGTTGCAGTTGAATCAACCGGTGTTAATTTTGAAGCCTCTTTGTATTTCGGGTAAAGCTCGTTAAAATAAATGCTTCTTGCACTTTCATCACTAAGAGTGGTTGGGTTGTCAATTTGCGGGTCATCAGGTGACCAGCCAAAGCAAGCATTTGTAATGTTATAGGTCTTTCTGTCTTCGCACCAGTCGTCAAAATAGTTGCAACTGTCGTCAATAACGTAAGCTCTTACGTTAAAGGTTTGACCGTCATACTTTGGTGCATTTATAACAAACGTTGTTTTTATAGTCTGGTTGTAGTCGAGCGTGTTTTTAAAGTTGTAAGCCATTACTCGAATTGTGCCTGTGTTTTCATCTAATGAAGCAACAGCACCAATATCTGCCCCCTCAATATTTCCCTCAAGCTGCTTTGCGGTTGGTAAAAGTCTTGTGCCTGCAAAGCCTGCTGCATTTTTAGCTACGTGGTAGCTTACTGTCGGGTTGCCCTCTAAAAGACCGTTTGAAAGGTATCCCCATGCAGAGAAATAGTCTATATCATTGTTGAACATTTGAGTAATAAGTCTTGCATCATAAGAAGCCTGGTAGGTGTAGCCTACAGTTCTTGAAAGAAGCTCTGAACCGATGCTGCCTGCGTGAACACCCTCAAGAATTCTGCCTTCATCTATACCGAATTCTAAGTCTATAAGACCGTATTCAATTGCTGAATCTCTTAAATGCTTGATAGTGTCAGGGAGGTTGTAGCCGCTTGTGTAGTTTTCAGGGTCGCTGTCGTAAAAAGAGCCTGAAAGGTAGCAAAGTTTTGTTCCCTTTGCACCCGTTTTATAGTTTTTACCCTCTGCACAGTGTTTAATAAAATCTCTTTCGTCCCACTGACCTTCTGTAACAGCCATTGCGTGAGCGCCTACGTAAACGTCCTCGGAAATTGCATCAATAAGTGCCTGAACGGTGTAATCGTAAAGCTTGCAGTATTCCTCAAAGGCAGTTTTTGCTTTTCCGTCGTTAGCTATGAACCAGGCAGCATTTTCAAATTCTGTCATAACACCAAAGCGCCATGATAAAACCTCTTCTTTGCCGAATTCTTCAACTAAAGCGGTAGCTAAAGCATAAATGTAATTGTAGTAAACGTCGTAATCATCCGGAGGGTAAGGGTTAATACCAAAGCCGTGCTCGGTTGTAGCTTTTGCGGAGTATTTAAGCGGAACACTGCCTAATTTAAGCATAGGCTTTGCACCAAGGTTAAGTATACCGCGGCAGTTTTCCAAAAGGCGTGTAAAGTCGTAATCGTCAAGCACGTCTTTGTTTAACGGGTCAACAAATAAATCTCTTTCTGCTGTACCGCCTGAGCATTGCATAAGCTGCACGTACTCAACAAACTCAAAAATATTGTTCTCGGTGTTTACCTGTGCATCCTTAAAGGGGTTACCCTCTATTGACCACACGTTAACGTTATTAACAACGTTTTGAAGCTCTCTGCCCGGTGCATTTGCATTTATAGCAAATTTAATTTCATCATCTGCTCGGTCAAAGCTTGTGTTAAAGCTGAACGAGCCTAAAAGTGTGAGTATGGCACTGAATAATGCCATAAGTCTTTCAAAAATTGTTGCTGTCATAAAAATTACCCCTTGAAAATTTTTATATTTTTTAGTCCCACTCTGCACCTGTTACGGTGTCCATATTAATACCCTTGGTTTCGTTTGCTTTTTTCAGTAAGGCAATAAACGCCGCAATAAACCCGGGTACTAAAAGAGCGAAGGCTACAATTCCTGTTACGCTGTTACCTAAAATTGTAATCAGCGGCAGGCTTATTCCGTAAGAAACAGCTACGCCGATTCCGGTAACAATAAATTGTGCTGACATACAAGAAGAACGAAGATTCGTAGGAGATGATTCGCCAATCATCATAATCAAAACGTCGTTTGTAGAGTAAAAGCTGCCTATTGCAGCACCGCATAAAAAGCCGACGAGATACGGCTCCCACGCGAGCCTTGAACCAACTGAGAAGGCTACAAAAGCTAAAAGGCAGTTAAGCGCAGTAACAACTGCGGCAGACTTTCTGCCCTTCCAGTCAGAAATAAAGCCCATAATAACCTGAGAAACTGCAAGACCTACCGGGAACATAAAAATAGCAGTCGTTACAGGTCCAATGCTTACGGCATTCATAACCTCGTCACCAAGCGAGCTGAAGAGACCTTTTTCCACGTAATTCTGCGCATAGCCATAGGAGAGTATAACCTGATAGTTTATGGTGCCTATAAAGCCTAAATTTGCAATTGCAGAAATAATGTAAAGCCACTTTAACTGCTTATGCTTAAATGCAAATTTAAGTGCGGGGACAAGACCGCCCTGTGCGTTATCGGCTTTCTTTTCTTTCTTTTCAAGAAGCCTTTCCTCGTCAGTCATTTTTAAATAACGAAGACGGGAATCAATAAATACGTCTGTTTCTCTTGCGGTTAAAAGTGCTGCAAACGAGGTAACAAGACCTATAATTGCGGGAATAAGGTAAACGTTACGCCACTCCGAAGCAGATGACATTAATAATCTTCTTAAAAGCGGAATAACCATTACCGCCATATTTGCAATGAATTTAATTGAAGAGTAAACCCTTGCACGGTGCTTTGAAGGAGAGGACTCCATTATGTAAACCACGTGCATATCGTGCGGGATGAAAAATTGAACTAATGCAGCGCCTAAAAAGTAAAGAATTAGGTTGTCGGACAAAAAAATCACAAGCAGAGCAAGGCTCATACCAAAGGTGTTTATTATTAAAAACTTTTTTCTGCCCCAACGGTCTGCTAACGGTCTGTATAAAAGACCTATTGCTTGAAAGGGTACGACTAAAATTGAAAGAATATCTAAAATACCAACGGAGCTTTCACCAAATTTGCTTAAAAGGTCGTTGGCAATTTCGGTTTTCATAAGCGTGCCTATTTGAGAGGCAATTTCGTCTGTACCGTAAATGAGCGTTATAATAAAAACAAGGTAAGCAAAATAAAAGCTTTTTTTAGGTCTTGCTTTTTCTTTTTCCCATTTTTTTATTTCCTTTTCTCTTTTTAGGGCTTGCTTTTTTAGTTTTTCAGTAGAGGCTTTTGTCAAAAAATCACCACTCAAAAATTGATATTTACATTTTAGCACAAAAATATATTTTTTGCAATTACATTTAATTGACTGTGAATACTTTAAATGCTATAATTTTTCTAGAATTTTATTGACTGGGGAATTTTTATGGATTACAAAAATACAAGCCTAACACCTGAAGAAAGGGCAAAAAGCCTTCTTGCTTTAATGACCTTAGAGGAAAAAGTGGCTCAAATGGATATTATAAGAGGCGTTGAGTTTTCAACCAAGCCTCATAAATTATACCATTGTGCAGTGCATATAGATTCGGAAATAAATCCTGAAAAATTAAAGGAAGCCTTAGGCGACAGAGGCATAGGCTTTATTCACGATTGCTATTCGCACCCTGTGTTTTTTAATAAGCTGCAAAAATTTGTTGTTGAAAACAGCAGACTCGGCATACCGTGTATGTTCACGGGTGAAGCACTACACGGAATTCTTTGGCCGGGTGCAACCGTATTCCCTGTGCCGTTAGCGTTGGCAGCAAGCTTTGACAGGGAAAACGTAAACACAATAGGCAGAGCCATAGCAAGTGAAACACGCGCTTTAGGCATGCACGAGATTTTAGCACCTAACTTAGACGTTGCCCGTGAGCCGCGTTGGGGCAGAGTAGAGGAAACCTTTGGTGAGGATACCTACCTTTCAAGCGAGCTTGCTTACCAGATTGTTACGGGTGAGCAGCAGGACGGCAGCATAGAAAGAGCAGATGCCGTAGTTTGCGAGCCGAAGCATTATTGTGTGCACGGCATACCTGAAAACGGCATAAACTGTGCTCAGGCAAGAGTCGGCAGACGTGAAATAGAGCAAAGCTATTTACCTGTTTTTGAAACGGCAATTAAAAAGGCCGGGGCATATAACGTAATGGCTTGCTACAATGCAATAGACGGTGAGGTTGTTTTAAGCTCTAAGTATTATTTGACAGATATACTTCGTAAAAAATGGGGAATGAAGGGCTACGTAAGAGCAGACTGGGGCTCGGTTGTAAGACTTGTAAACCGACACTTTACCGCAGCAACTGACGAGGATGCAATATGCGATTCAGTAAACGCCGGACTTGATATGCAGGGCTGCTGCGATTACGACACAAAAACCTGGGAGGAGACAATTGTAAAAAACGTGAAAAACGGCAGAATTCCTATGGAAAGAATTGATGATGCTGTTTTAAGAGTGCTTACCATTAAATTCAAGCTTGGTCTTTTTGAAAATCCGTATACAGACGAAACGCTTCACGAAGGTGTAATAAGATGCGAAAAGCACTTAAAGGCTTCTCACGAGGCGGCAAAAAAATCCATGACTCTTATTAAAAATAACGGCGTGTTACCGTTACAAAAGGGTAAATATAAAAGAATTGCTCTTTTGGGACCGTCTGCAAATCGTCAAAGATTAGGCGGTTATTCATCAGTGCCCGACGGCTATGAATTAAAATCTGTTTTAGATGAGCTTAAGCTCTTATTGGGAGACGAGGTGGAAATAGAGTATTGCAACGGTTGCGGCATTCCAAAGGATGTGCACGTAGAAACGCAGGAGGGTCAGCCGCACCTTGTAGAGGTTTATGACGAGGACGAAAAGGAGTGCATTCCAAAGGCAATTGAAATTGCCAAAAGAAGCGACCTTGTTATTATTGTCGGTGGTGATAACACCTTTACAAGCAGTGAGGGTCACGACAGAGCTGACTTAAAATTACCCGGCAAGCAGCGTGAATTAGTAGTAGAAGCCTCAAAGGCAGGTAAGCCTGTTGTGCTTGTTTTAGAAAACGGCAGAGCGGTAGATTTATCGGTAGAAAACGGCATTTGCGACGCTATTTTAATTGCCTGGTTTGGCGGTGAAACAGGTGCAAAGGCAATTGCAGAAACACTTGTAGGTGAAAATAACCCTGCCGGCAGATTACCTGTTTCCTTCCCGCAGGATTCACACAGAATTCCTTGCTACTACACCGTGCTGCCTAATAATACAGAGGTTATGTTTGAGGGCAGCAGAAGACCGCGCTACGAATTCGGCTTTGGTCTTTCTTACACAAAATTTGAGTACTCTGACCTTAAGGTCAGCAAGCACTCGGAGCTTGACTATAGCGTTACACTTAACGTTAAAAACGTTGGCGGGGTAAAGGGTGATGAGGTTGTACAGCTTTACGTTAACGATAAGGTTTCCTCAATTATAACTCCGCTTAAGGAGCTTAAGGGCTTTGAAAGAATTTCTCTTGAAGCAGGCGAGGAAAGGGCGGTTGAATTCACACTCGGATTCGATTCCTTCAAGCTTCTTAACAAGGATTTTGAATGGGTTGTGGAAAACGGTGAGTTCGAAATTCTTGTTGGTGCATCTTCAAACGATATAAGACTCAAAGAAACAATTACAATAGGGTGAAAATAAATGAATGAATTAAGCACACTTTTTCTTGACGTTAAAAATGAAACGGAAATAACCTTAGAGCAGAATAAAATTTACCACGTAAGGCAGGATGACTCCTTCGTGCTTAAAGGCTATTACTGCTCAAACAGTGCAAAAAAAGATGAAAATCCCGACGGTACACGCTACACGGCAATTTTTTTAAAGGGAAAAAAGGACATTACAATTAACGGTAACGGTGCTACTGTTTTAGTGCACGGCAAAATGACACCCTTGCTTTTTGATGCCTGCGAAAATATTGTTGTTAAAAATCTTACAGTAGATTATGCGTGCCCTACCATGTCTGAATTCAAGGTGCTTAGAGCCGAGAACGGTGTGTGCGATATAAAAATTAACGATGACTGTCTTTTTGATATTCGTGAAAACGAGCTTTTCTGGGTTGGTGAAAAGGACGGAAACGGTAACCCTTATTGGGAAGACAGCTACCACGGCAATAAAAGGCATATTAAGGTTTTTGACCCCGAAAGCTTTGAAACCTGCGACTTTAAAAGAGCAGATTTAAGCTTTTCAAAAATAGAAAATTTGGGTGACAACATTTTAAGGGTGCATTTTGAAAATCCGCAGGTATGCTTTAAGGCAGGTACTATAATTCAGACACGAAACATAGTCCGCGACCAGGTTGGCAGCTTTTTTGAACGCTGCAAAAATTTGTGCTTCGATAATATAAGAATGAAGTTTATGCACGGTCTCGGTGTTGTTTCTCAGTTTTGCGAAAACGTGTTGTTTGTGAATTGTGATTTTACCCCTGCTGAAAACAGAACAATAGCAAGCACGGCAGATTTCTTTCAGTTTTCAGGCTGTAAGGGTGAATTGCAGATTTTAAATTGCGTGGCATACGGTGCGCATGATGATTACGTAAACGTACACGGCACACACCTAAGAGTTGTAGTGGAAAATAAAGCGGAAAGAACTGTAACCGTACGCTTCATGCACAATGAAACGTGGGGCTTTAACGCTTTTTCAAAGGGCGACGAGCTCGAGTTCATAAAGTGGGATACGCTGAAGCCATATTACACCGTAAAGGTTGAGAACTTTACAAGGGTTAGCGATACAGATATTCTGCTTACCCTTGACAGCGACCTGCCTGATATAGAAATTGGTAAGGACGTAGTGGAAAACGCAACCTGGACTCCCGATTTATATGTTCGTGACTGCTTTTTCGGTCAGACCTCGGGCAGAGGAATACTTTGCACTACACGTGGCAAGGTGGTTATTGAAAATAACAAATTCTTTAAGCTGTGGGGTCCTGCGCTTTTAGTAGAGGATGACTGCAATTTTTGGTTTGAATCCGGATACACAAAAGAAATAACGTTTAAAAACAACGTAGTGGATTCTTGTGATTTCGGCAGAACGTTTATGGGTGCACCCGTAATTCGTTATACGCCTAAGGTAATGAACGAGGCTTCAAAGGAGTTTGTTCACGGCAAGCTTGTTTTAAGCGGAAATTTCTTTAAAAATTGCTACGAGGGAAAGCACAGAATTCACCTTGAGTATTTAGAAAAAGCAGAAATTGAAAACAATATTTTCGACAAGCCATTCCAGGTGGAAAGCATCTGCGTGGGTGATGTAACAGAAAAAAATAATCTTGTTCTGTAAAGCGCAGCTTCACCTTGCAGAGCATAATAAAATTTCATAAAAAAGGCATCCGTTTATTTTAAAACGGATGCCTTTGTGTTTTTTATTTGTAGGTTGATTAAATATTTAGCAAATGAATTCTGTAAAACGAGTTGCACGGCGGGGGAATGCCTTGAAAAAATCTTCGGCATTGTTTTTAAGCTCGACACCGTCAATAAACAGAGCGGTTTCTGCAGTAAGACCTTCACCTGCAAGGAGTAATCTTGCAGCGGCAGGTGGGGTGAGAGCTATATCGTAATCACCGCTGTCTCTTTTGGTGACGGTGGCCCTGCCGTTTTCATATTCAACGTCAAAAATGCCCTTGTTTTCGTTAAGCTCGTCAAGGCTTAATATGCTGAATTTACCGTGCTCCTTTGGGTAAGAGTTGTTTTCAAGCAGTTTTTTAAGGTTGTAAATTCTTGCTGCAATGCCACCTGTGTATTCATAGCTTGCATTATCTGTTCTGTCGGCAAAGCAGGAAAATGCGGAGCCTAAGTACTGTTTTTTTACGACAAGAGTTTTTACTAAGCCGTCATAGTTTCTCAAAAAACCAATAATCTTTATAAGAGCCTCTGGGGTTAAAGTGAACAATTCTTCTGCAATAAGCTCGTCGGGGCGCTTTACGGTAAAACGCACGTAGCCGTCTATTTCACCTGACTTGTTACGGCTAAGGTACGTGTAGTCTGCGCTTTCAAGAGGCGTGCTGCAAAATTGTTCCTTGCGTTCCCTTAAAGTCATAAGGTTTTCTTTAAGCGCACATTTGTTGTAAAACTCACACAGCTCGTTAAATTGCTCGCCGTTATAGAGCTCAACATTATTGTAACGCTCTACATGAGAAAGACTGCTGAAAGGTATTTTTACCGAGAATGCGCGGTTGAGGTTTGCAAAGCCGAATTTTTCGTAGCAGGAAATAGCAAAAGGTGAAAGAAAGCCGAGAATTACGTCATTTTTTGCAGCAATTTCAGCCACCTTGTCAAAGAGCGCTCTTACACCGCCCGTTCTGCGGTTTTCGGGCTGACTGCAAATGCCGTCAAGAATTATTGCATTAACAATGTTACCGCAATAGTTGCATTTGTGGGTGTAAACCTCGGCGCCTGCAATAAGCTTTCCGTTATGAAATGCACCAAGAACAGGCATATCTACCTTGTTGTCTACCTCTTTGTCAAACTTCCATATAAACGATGCAGCAGAAACCTTAAGGTAGTCCGACGCCTCCTCAGGTTTTATAAATCTTACTTCCATAAAGCTATTCTCCTAAATAATAATTATGTTAAAATAATATTTCTATTTTTCTCTGCTAGTTCTTTCATATAACCATTTAAACTGAAGAAAACGAAATGCTCATTTTCTTCGGTACCATAGTTTTTGTGTAAATGACCGTGGAGCGTAACATAAAGTTTTATAAAAAAGGAATAAAAGAGAATGTCGTTTGATTCGTAGAAATTCAAACGTTTTCAGATTTTGATAGTTCTTCAAGAAAATTAAAAAGATTATCATCTTTCATAGTTTGATTATTTGGAAATAAACTTTTATAAGTGTCAAAAAGCTCAGTCCAGTTTATAATTTCTTTTGAATCATCTTTAAAATGCTCACGCAGTAAGCAAATATTAGACACAAAATTAAAACCGTAATATTCGCGAATAGCATCAGGATTATTTGATTTTTTTATGGAATAATTGACGTCTTTGCAAAATGCGCTAATTAAATCTGAAAGTAAAGATAAAGTGAAAATATTTGTGGTATTAGAATTGTTCTTATAATCAAGACATTTTCTAACAAACCAATTTCTGCACGAATCTTTTCGTTTGTTGAAATTTTCATCTTCCACGGCAAAAGAATTGTTTATAAGCCAAATCAAATATGTGTAATTGTATTTGTTTTCAAAAGAATCTTTTGTGAGAAGGTGTAAAACAATATCGCCACATGCATCGCTAGATAATGCTAATTGTCCGAGTACAATTTCTTTGAAGTCTTTAAAATTGCTGTCTGTGTATTGAGCGCTTATATCAACACATTTTTTGTAACAATTTTTGTATGCTTCAGTTAAAGAAATAAGATCGAGATAATCAAAAATCATTTTTACATACTCTTCCTGTTTATCCCTATTTATTTCTAAAAATATATTATTGATTTTATCGCAGACAGCGAATACACTGTGCTCGTCCATTTCAAGTTCTAACATAGTATCTACTTCATTACCTTCATCTAAATAACTTAGAAATATGAAAACAAGAGAATTCAATAATAATTCAATTTTTTGATAATAGTCTAATTTTTGGAAAAATTCTTCATCATCAATTAGATAAAAAGAGATATAGGCGTAGATTTTATTAAGTTTTTGAGGATTGTTTGTTAGTATTTTATCGATTTGTGTATCCATTAAAAGTTTTATTAAACCAGGTAGTTTTCCTGCTGATTCTTTTAATAAATGCATAATCAAAGAATCTAAATGTAAGGAATCGGGTTTTTGCGATTTTATATATATAAGTAAATTTAAATTTTCTAATACAGTATCAATGTTCTTTTCTTCAATTTGTTTTAATGTATAAGCGTTTAATTTGTATATTTTCTTGTTTAGTGCTATAGCATTATTATCTTTAATGAGTCCATCGATTTCTTTTATGCTTTTTTTTGCATATTTATCTCGTTTGAAATAGATTAAAGTCATTCTGTTGAATAGTATTACTATTGTAATTATACTGCATATTGTGCTGGTGATTAACCAAATGCCGGCAAAGTTAGGGAGGGTGGTTAAAAAAAGTGATAAAACAGAACTAAAACCAAATGTATAAGCTAATATAGATAGATTGTAAAAACTTAACCCTTTTGGCTCGATTAAAACTTCTTTAACTAAGTCTTTCCAATACAAAATATTTGAGTTGTCGGATAATACAGATAGTAATGAAGTTGTTAAAAATACTATAGATACATTTGCGATTACTATACTACAATACAACTCAAAATTTTCGCATAGGGATACATTCAAAGTGAATTTGTCGGTTAAAATGACTTTTAAAAGAGATGAAAACACAATTGATAAAAGCCATACCACAAAATCATATATATAAATTTTATAGCCAATAGAACTTAAGTTGGTTTTATTTATTTTTATATTTTTCATAAGTTTCTCCTTTATTTTTAGCGTAACAAAAGCTTTAATTGTTAACTATTGTCTAGGTTAGGTAGTTTATCATAATTTGGGGGAAATGTAAAGGTGATTAATTATGTTTTCGAGTTTAAGTCGAAGTTTTTGTGTGAATGGAGGGCACACTTATTGGTGCGGGTAGCAGGACTTGAACCTGTACACCTTTCGGCACAAGAACCTAAAGGTCACGCCACCTGGCAACAATATATAGAAAAACGCAACTGTTTAGTTGTGTTTTTTATTAAATAAACTAGAATAAAATCAGAAAAAATTAAATTGAAATATCGAATTTAAGTGTAAAAGCTCAAAATTACTTGAATTTTATATTAAAAAAGTTATAATGTAATTGTATTTGATATAAAATAAAAAAGAGGCTTCAAATATGAAAATTATGTGCAAATTTTTAAGACCGGTTAAATCAATTTGTTGTATTTTATTGTCTTTGATGGTTGCTTTTTTAATAGTTCCGCAAACCGTCTTTGCTTCAGAAGAAAAGGTGGTAAGAGTTGGTTATGACAGCAACTCTCAGTTTATTAAAGAAAGCGACGGACACTATTACGGATATGGTGTTGAATATCTTGAAAAAATCGCTGAATACACCGGTTGGAAATATAAATATGTCAAAGATGATAGTTGGCACGATTCGCTTGAAAAATTGCGCAATGGCAGTATCGATTTAATTTGTACTGCTCACTATACCGATGAGCGTGCGGCAGAATTTTTATATTCGTCAATGCCTATCGGTTATGAGACATCTATTCTTTATGCAAAAACAGATAGCAAATATTTCTACCAGGACTACGAAACGATGCAAGGAATTAAAGTAGGGTTGCTTGAAGAAAGTTATTCTGCTTCCGACTTTGAAAAGTATGCAAATGAAACGGGAATTTCATTTGAGGCTGTTTATTTTAATAAAGTAAACGAGATGAAGGATGTCCTTAGTAACGGCGGGATTGATATGATGGTGGTTGGTAGCCGTTATGCTACTTCAGGGCTTAAGTTAGTTGATATTTCCGGTACTGACCCATTTTATTGTATTACACAAATTAAAAATCAGAATTTAATTAATGAGATAGATGACGTTCTTCACAAAATTATGTTAGACGAGCCTTCTTTTGAAGGTAATTTGAGGGCAAAGTATTTTAATCACGAGTCAATAAGCAGTATGCCTCTTTACACAAAAGAAGAGTTGAATTACATTAAAAACCTTGGAACTATAAAGGTTAAGCTTATTCAGGATCAACATCCATCTTGTTATATGGAAAACGGCGAAACCAAAGGTATATGGGCAGAGGTTATAAAACTTCTCTCTCAGAAAAGCGGTATCAATATTGTTCTTGAAGGCGGAGATGTTGAAAATTACTCTCAGGAAACCTACAAGGACTTTATGAACGACGGTTACCTTCTTTTACATACACAAAATGCTTTACAGTATATGAGTGATTTGGACGATACTATTCTTTCGAATTCTATTACAAACGTTTCCATTTCATATGTTAAGCGTAAAGCTGCTTTTGTTGAAGATAAATATGTATCCCATATTATTGCTTTAACAAAGGATTTAGCATATTTAGAACCAATGCTTCTTGAGGAAAATCCTGACTATGAGATTCAGTATTTTGATGATGCTAAATCCTGCTTTGAAGCGCTTACCGATAAAAAAGTTGGTGTGGTAATTCAAAATACACACCGTGCAAGTTATTTAATGCAGAAACCTGAGTTTTCAGATAAACTTACGGTTGTTCCGGGGGTTGACCACGGAAATGATGTGTGTTTAGTAGCATTAGAAGAACAACAGATGCTTATAGATATTATAAATAAAGCAATTCACCACATTACCTACGACGAGATAAACGAAATCGTAAAACGTGAATTGCTTATGTCACCGTATCCACTTGAGAATTCTGACTTTTTTTACCAGAACTGGAAATGGATAATTGTTGTAGTTTTAATTTTGTTATTTGCAATAATTGGTTATGGAATTTTTACAAACAAATTAGCTGATGCAAAAATCCAAAGAAGAGAGTTTGAAATATTACAGAAAAAAGCAAGAGAAGATGAGATTACAGGTCTTTATAATCGTTCTTATTTCTATGAAGAAGCAGAGAAACTTATTAAAGAATCAAACGAACTTTTTTATATTATCTCTATGAATATCTGTAATTTTAAGGTTGTAAATGAGCACTATGGTATGAGTGTAGGTGACCGGTTGTTAAAAGAAATTGGTGCACAGTTGCAAAAATTAGATGTAAATCAACGCATAATTTTTGCTCGTTTTATGATAGATAATTTTTATATGTGTATTCCAAAATCTGAGTTTGAAAAAATAGAACTTCCTAAGAATTTTAAAACATTCCTTGATGATATTGATGTTCGAGTAGTTTACGGTGTATTTTTGGCAGAAGATAAGGAAATGCCTGTTAACGTTATGTGTGACAGGGCAATAGAAGCGACCCGTAACAAAAACTACACATATACGGAATATATCCATTTCTATGATGATAACGTACGCAAACAAGCTCAGTTAGAACAAGAAGTTGAGTCTGAAATGGAGCAAGCTTTGGCAGAACGCCAGTTCTTCATAGTTGTTCAGCCCAAATATGATTCGATTACTGAATCAATTGTCGGTGGTGAAACGCTTGTTCGTTGGCAACATCCCAAAAAGGGGCTTGTGTCTCCCGGTGTATTTATTAATATATTTGAACGCAATGGATTTATTGATCCGCTTGACCATTTCGTTTGGGAAGAAACTTGTCGTTTTCAGTCAGAATTAAAGAAAAAAGGGATGAAAACTGTTCCTATTTCCATTAATGTTTCACGAATCCACTTCTATGGCAGTGAATTACGTAGTCAGTTCAGAGAGTTGATTGAAAAGTATGACTTGGAGCCACACGATATTGAACTTGAAATTACAGAATCACTTTGCAGTGAAGATTCAGGGAAAATTTTCGATACAATTCGTGAACTTCAGGCAGATGGTTTCAGGATTGCTATGGATGACTTCGGTAGTGGTTACTCATCACTTAATATGTTAAAAGAAATGCCATTGGATATTATTAAACTTGATTTAAAATTCCTTGATGGTGAAGGCGACAAGAGCCATGTTATTATGAAAGCGTTAATTGAAATGGCACATACTATGGATTTAGACGTTGTTGTTGAAGGTGTTGAGCTTCTTTCACAGGTTGAGTTCTTGCGTCAATTTGAGAATTGCTATTTACAAGGTTATTACTATTCAAAACCGGTACCAACAGAAGTTTTTGAAGAAATGTTGTCTGAAAACTAATAGTAAAATAAGAATTATAAAAAAACACCGCTACCGAAATGGATGCGGTGTTTTTTATTGTTCCCAAAGGCGTGGAACAATAAAAAACAACCTTAGTATATCTACCAAGGTTGTTGGTGCGGTTGTTCTTAACGGATTCGAAAAAACAAACTTAAAACAACCGACTATCACACATATATTTCTACCTCACCTAATCGGCACATTGGTGTTTTCTAAAACAATACATTAAAATGTATATACACGATAAGTTGTATATACAAAAAGAAAGAGAAAATACTGATGTTAAAATTTATAGAAGAATTTTATTATGGCAATATCGATCCTCAAGCAAGAAGCACCAAAGAAAATAAAGCGGTGCAGAAACAAATGGAAGACTTGATGCTCAATGAAGACTATCTGACGGAGAATCAAATCTCGATAGTTTTATTATGGGATTTCGTCTTGGCGCTAATTTCGCATATGATACGTTTATATCCAACGAAGCACCTTTCCAAGACTTGATGAAGGAGGTTTGATTATGGATAAGTATATCTATGATGAAAATAATGGCTTATGGTACGAACTTCAAGGCGATTATTACAGTCCTTGCCTAAAACTCCCTGATGAGGAACAGGTCGAAATTGGAGTGTGGGAACAGCGACACTTGGAATATATCAAGCATCACCGCAAAGGTTTTTATACTACTTTGGTTTTAGACTGCAAACTTAATCGCTATCTTGCTGATGTTAACAATCAAGAGGAGGAAATGTTTGATACGCTTATCTCACAATATAAAGCCGTCGAAGGCATCACCGAAGAACTCAAGGCAACAAATCAGATGGAATGGGTTTGTCGAATGAATAACATACGTAATAGAGCTGATGAAACTATATATGACCAACTAATTTGGATATGATAATTTCTACGGGGTTAAAATATTCCATTTTCAGAAATGGAATATTTTAATTACTATTGAGCATTAGTAAATCAAGAGTTGAATTTTTTTAAAGAAGACAAGCCGATTATTATAGTCGACTTGTCTTTTTGGTTTGACAACAATGTAAAATTGTGTTATAATAAGTCGAATTTTGACGAAGGCTTGTTTAAGGCAAGCAAATTTTTTTAACTCAAAACCAAGCGAGCGCTTGATTAGATGCTTTGTGACAGGAGTGATCCAATGGAAACCGATAGAAGAAAAGAAGTCGTAAACATCTGCCTCGACCTGTTTGTTGAAAAAGGACTTTATAAAACTTCAACAAGAGATCTTAGCAAAGCATTACAACTTCAAAGTGGCGGCTTATATTATTATTTCCCCACTAAAGATGATGTAGTCGTTGCGTGTGTTGAAGCCGCAATAAGAAGACTTGAAGAAGCTTTGATTTTGCCAGTTAAAAAAGAAATAGATAACCCTACAGAGATGATGAAACGATTGCTTTCAAGGGCAGATGAAATGGCTCCGGTGTATCAATTTGTTGTTACTGTTTGCTCGGATCGGCAGTATCGGGATAAAACAAGGCCAATTCTTGATGCCTTGGGTGAAAGGTATGTTTATTATTCAGATGTGTTTTCGCAGTTGTTGAACTGCAAAGTTCAAGAACTTACGCCGTTCGTTTATATGAGTATCACTGCAATAACAAACTATATGATTTTCAGAGAAGAATCATTTGTTGCTCCTCAATTAAAAGCCGTACAGCTCAAATTGGAGAGAATCATAGCTAATAAACAAGACTCGACAGATATGTAAGTAATTTGGGAAACCGATTATATAAAAACAAACACCTACACGGTGAAAGGAGAAAATAAAAATGGCAATTGCAGAAGTAATTAAATTTGAAGGCCCCCAAGACGCGTTGGTGTGGAAGTTTCCTGTAGAAGACTTTAACGCCACATCGCAGCTTATCGTTGACGAAACTCATGAAGCACTTTTGGTTGTTAACGGTAATGCAGCAGACCTGTTTACTGCAGGCAGAAGAACGCTTTCTGTTCCCAATATTCCTATTGCAAGAAAATTAATTGAGATTCCTACCGGTGGAGATTCTCCGTTCCCTTGTAAAGTATTCTTTATTAATAAAGTTCATCAAATGGATATGCTTTGGGGAACTCAAGGCCCCATCGCTTTGGAAGATCCGTTGTATGATATCTTTATGCATGTTATGGCAAATGGTAGTATGACCATTTCTGTAGAGAATTCTCGTAAGTTTATGTTGAAAGCAGTAGGCTTCCGTGACAGATTTGATGCTACTGAATTGATTTCTAAATTTAGAGGAATTATCTCTTCTCACGTTAAAGACTATATCTCGAAAATCATGATCAATGGTAAACTCAGTTACTTTATGATGAATGCTCATCTGTTTGAACTGAGTGGTGTTATCAAAGAAAAACTCGATGTGATTTTTGAGGAATACGGCATCAGAATTCAGTACTTTAATTTGGAAACCATCGAAGTGCCGGAAGCTGATTACAAGAAAGTAAGCGAAGCAAAAGAGCGCAGAACCAGCCGTATGATCGAAGGTTACACGTGGCAAGAAGAACGCCAAATGATGATCGCTGAAAAATTTGCAGGTAACGAAGGCACTATGGGTGGTGTCGGCGGTGCTGTTGGCGGTTTCATGATGGGTGGAGCTATGGGCGGTTCAATCGTAGAAATCGCAAGAAACGCCTTGGATCCCGAAAACATTCCTTCTGGAAAAACACCCAAGGATGCAGGTGGCACAGGCTCCCATGTAGGAAACGGCCCCGACAGTATCGATGTGAATGATTTCTTTAAACCCAAGGAAGAAAAGGCAGAAACTCCGACTGTTGCCGCTTCTGGTAAGTGTGCAAAATGTGGAGCAGATCTCCCCGAAAACGCAAAATTCTGTTTGAGCTGTGGCGAAAAGGTTCAGATTGCCGATGCAAACACGGTTGTTTGTCCTGGTTGTGGAAAAATAGTTCAAAAGGGAAAATTCTGCTTAGAATGTGGTTATAATTTTGCAAGCAATACTTGCCCTAAATGCGGTGCAACTCTTCCCGAGGGCGCGAAGTTCTGCCTCGAGTGCGGTGAAAAAATCTAAGGAGTGTAATAAAAATGAAAAACAATAAAACTAAAAATACAGTAGCCTTTGGCTTAATTTATGTAATTCTTTTAGGCGTATTCAATCTTTTAGTATTTACCATATCCAAATCAAGAAATGATGTCTTTTGGCTGAGTTATGGTTTTATGACTCTTGCTTTCGTTGTTCAGATTGTAAGCATGTTTTTGTCCTTTAAGTCTTCCGATGTTGAAACCGCATTCTTCGGTATTCCGTTGGCATCTTTCTCCGTTTTCTATCTCGGCGCTGAATTGGTTATTGGTGCATTATTTATGATTTTCCAAATGGCAAGTTTTACTTTGGCTCTTGTCATTCAGGTCCTTGTTTTAGCCGTATTTTTAATCATTGCGATTATCTCTTTGCTTTCCCGTGATACAGTTCAGCAAATCAGTGACAATGTAAAAGAACATGTTTCGAATTTGAAATCTGTTTTAGTTGATATTGAAATGCTTATGGATGGTTGTACTGATCCCGAACTTAAAGCATCTCTTAGAAAACTTTCTGAAACTGTCAAGTATTCCGATCCTATTTCCAACGAGGCAGTGGCAGATGTTGAGCAGCGTATTATGAGAAAGATTTCAGAATTGCGAATCAATATCGATGACAATCAGATTGCTGACGCCAAGCAGTCTTGTGCCGATCTTGAAAGACTTTATGTTGAAAGAAACAAGAAACTCGCTATATCTAAGTAATCGCAAAGGAGAAGCGTCACGATGGCAGTAAGTTTTGTGGCACGTAAATGTACTCAGTGTGCCGGTAAATTAAAGTACATAAAAGAAAAGAAGATTTGGCAGTGCCTTTATTGTGGCGCCGAGATCGAGCGAGAAGAAACCTATGATGGACTTTTCACTATCAAAAATGTGGTTCGTCAGTCATTGTTAGATACTGCCTACCGCAGACTTGTTAGTGCGCAGAAAAATCTCATAGAATGCGAAAAAATTGTTTCACGTTACATCGGAACATTAATCGCTAAAATTGCATATGAAATGATAAGTGTGATTACTCCCGGTGCTTGTGATCCCAACAATGCAAAGAACATCTTTTCGCAACTCAAGAAGAATTATGAACAGTTAAGAGAGATTAGCACAACGGTAACGGATGAAGAAGCAGTTCTGTATGAGTTCCTTGAAGAATCAGATATTTTTGCTTCTCTTTTGCTTGTCTATGACTCTCTTAACGATGTTTCAAGACGAGATTTTGTTGCAGATCTTATTGAAGCTGAGGATATCTACTCAAAAGCAGCGAATACCAATCTTCTTACATATTCAATTAAGAATAGCAAATTTGAATTGGCTGATAAGGTGTTGAGTAATACCGCTAATTTAGATGTTCTT
>JAZNET010000030.1:0-13389 GCA_045588735.1 Acutalibacteraceae bacterium
CCTAAATTGAGCAAAAATCCCTCGAAATCTCCTCGCCTTGAGGTCGGAGATTTTAAAAAGTGCGAATTTTTGGTCAATCAAGGCACAAAACGCAGTTAATCCTTTCGGATTAACGAGTATTTTAACGAAGAGTGAGCAAAATATCCGCCTTTTTAAAACAGGTTCGGATTATTCTTCTCACCTTAACCTACTATTTTTACTTTTGGTAAAAATGGTAGGTTTTTTATTTTGAAATCATAATCACTTTAAAAAATAATATAATTTATTTTGGGGGTGCAAATATGAAGCTTTTAAAAATAGACAGCAGAGGAACGGACGTTTACATATTGCAGCTTGCTCTGCAAAGGGCGGGGTATTTAAATGAAGAGCCTGACGGTATTTTTGGAAGGCGTACCGAAAACGCCGTTTTACGTTTTCAGCAAGCTAACGGCTTAAAGCAGGATGGAATTGTAGGGGTACGTACCTGGAATGCGTTAATGCCCTATTTAAAGGGCTATATTGTGCACAAAACAGTGCGCGGTGATACGTTGTGGAAGCTTTCACAGCAATATAACACAAATCTTAATGCTATTCTTATTGCCAATCCCGAAATAAATCCCGAGAATTTAAGAATAGGTGCAAACGTAAGAGTGCCGCTCGGTTTTTCTGTAGTGCCTACTACCGTGCCGTATTCTTACCAATTACTTACCTTTGTCGTAGAGGGGCTTTTGGTACGATACCCGTTTTTAAGCAGCGGCTCAATAGGTAAAAGTGTAATGGGTAAAAGCATACCGTTTATTAAAATAGGCGTAGGGCAAACGGAGGTGTTTTACAATGCCTCTCACCATGCAAACGAATGGCTTACAACGCCTGTGCTTTTAAAATTCCTTGAAGAATATTCCGAAAGCTATGCAGTAGGCACTACCGTTTTTAACGTCAGTGCAAGAGCACTTTATGAAAAAGCAAGCCTGTTTTTAGTGCCTATGGTAAATCCTGATGGGGTAGACGTAGTAAACGGGGTTATTGGTGAGCCAAATACAGCCGCACGGGTAAAAAGGCTTAGCGAAAACTACCCCGGCATACCATACCCTAACGGCTGGAAAGCAAACGTAAACGGAGTAGATTTAAATTTACAGTACCCTGCAAATTGGGAAAGAGCAAAGGAAATTAAGTATTCACAGGGCTTTACGCTGCCCGGTCCGAGAGATTTTGTGGGTAATGCGCCTTTAACCGAGCCCGAGGCAAGAGCCGTTTATCAATTTACAAGAAGCCACAGTTTCCGCCTTACGCTTTCTTACCACAGTCAGGGCGAAATAATTTATTGGAAATATCTTGATTACGAGCCCGAAAATTCAAGAAGAATAGCAGAGTATTTTGGCAGGGTAAGCGGCTACAGCGTAGAGGAAACGCCGTATTCCTCAGGCTTTGCAGGGTACAAGGATTGGTTTATAGAAAGCTACAATTTACCCGGCTATACAATAGAGATAGGCTTGGGAATGAGTCCGTTGCCGCTTTCACAGTTTCCGCAAATTTATAACGATAATTTAGGAATTCTTGTGGGCGGTATAACAGAGGTATAAAAAAGCCCCCCTGACTAAACGTCAAGGGGGGTAAATTTAATTTGTGTTATTAATACTTGAATGCTTCAATAAGATTCTTAAGAGTATTAGCCTGACCTGCAAGCTCTTCTGCAGCAGCTGCAGATTGCTGTGAGGTTGCAGAGTTTGTTTGAACAATATTTGAAATCTGGTCAATACCAATTGTAATTTCATTTATTGAAAGTGCTGTATTTTTACTTTCGGCAGAAATCTTACCGTTAATTTGAGCAACAGCACCTGCAGAAGCGGCAACGTCGTTCATCTTAGTAGCAACGTCGGTTACAAGAGCGGTACCTTTTTCAATTGCAACAACTGCATTTTCAATAAGTACGGTTGTGTTCTTTGCAGCTTCAGATGATTTGCCTGCAAGGTTTCTAACCTCGTCAGCAACAACGGCAAAGCCTTTACCTGCTGCGCCTGCTCTTGCTGCCTCAACAGCTGCGTTAAGAGCAAGAATGTTTGTCTGGAATGCAATATCCTCAATAGCCTTTGTAATCTTTTTAATTTCCTCTGAAAGGTCAGCTATTTCGTTCATTGCTTCAACAAGGCTGTTCATAGAAACAGTAGCGTCGCCCATTGCTTCGCCTGCCTTGTTTGTTAAGTCGTTAGCATTTGCAGCGTCATCCGCATTAGTATTGATTAAATCTGCAATTGTACGAATGTTAGAAGCTAACTGTGCAACTGAAGAAGCTTGACCGGTTGAGCCCTCTGAAAGATTAGAAGCACCAATTGAAACCTGCTCTGAGCCTGAGGTAACCTGCTCTGCAGCAACGTCAATTTGCTCCATTGTAGCCTGAAGGCTTGTCTTAATGCTTGTAAGTGATTCGTAAATGCTCTGGTAATCACCAACGTACATATCCTTCTTTTCTTCAACGTCAACAGTTAAGTCACCGTTTGCAACAGCTTCAAGCACGCGTGTAATGTCGTAAATAATTTCTCTTAATTCATGGAGTGCCTTGCCGGTTGCCTCTGCAAGAAGTCTTGTTTCGTCCTTTCTCTTAACAACAGGAGCCTCTCTTGAGAAATCACCGGAGCCAATGCCGTTTATAATAGCTGTACAAATACTCATAGGTCCGCCAATCTTTTTGCCAAGCTTGTTAGCAATGTAGAGTGCAAGAAGACCAATAAGAATAATAAACACACCAACGAGTATGGATGATGTTATAGCACCGCCTGTAAAGTCACTTTGCGGGCAAATAATTGCAAGAGACCAACCGCTGGTACCTGAAACAGGTGCAAAGGATGCGTAGTAAGAATTACCCTCATGCTTATAGGCTTGGAAGCCTGTTTCACCTGCAGTCATTTTTTCATTAAGAACAGCGTAAGGAGAGCTGCCTGTTGCTGCTGTGCTTTCGCCTGTAGCACCTGCAGTAGCATCAACGTCGCCTGCAACTACCTCTAATTCGGTGTTGCTTGAAGCAATAACGTTTCCGTCACCGTCAACAATATTGCAAGTAGCATTTTCGCTGAATTGAATTGATGTAGCAATATCTGTTAAAATTGTAGAAGAAGGAATAAGGTAAATAACACCAACTACATTTGAGCCCTCAATACCGTTTTGCCAAACAGGTGTTGCAATGAACATCATTTTTGAGCCGGAACCGGTAGAGGTAGGAACAGATATGTAAGTTTCACCGTTTAAAGCGTGCTTGAATGATTCAGATGAGCTGTAGTTTGTGCCGTCTAAACCAATACCGCTTGTGTCAAGCATATCGCCGCCAATAAGACCGTGTGAGGTAGCCTTGTTTGCAATATACTTTTGCTTTTCAGCAGTAGTAACGTCTTTGTCTAAAAGGTAGGAGTCTGTGCCGATTGATTCTGCTAAATTAACGTAGGACTGTAATTCCCATTTAACTCTGTCAGCTGCAATTACTGCAACCTCAAGCATATCACCCTGAACAATTTTTTTAGATGAAACGAAGCTTGAGCAAATGGAAACCATACCAATAAGGAGCATGCCAACCATAACCATAATGAAAGACATACGGGCCATAATATAGCCGATACTTCTTTGCTTTTCCTGTTTTTTTCTCTTCATAAAACCCTCCTGAAAATGTGGAAGCATTGTTACGTAGCTTTTATATTATAACAATGTATATATAGTTCCACACGGATATAATTTAAACATAAAAATGCAATACAGTCAATAGTTTTTGGTGATTTTCTACAAGGCAACCTAAAGATTGTACAACATTAGCCAAAAAAATTCGAATATGTAAAATATTATACACTATGTTGCATATTTTTTGTATATTCTTATAAAAAATTCTAATATAGCAAAACAATCCGTTGCAGCGGACAACGGATTGCAATACAATTTATAATATATATTCTTCTAAAATTTCGCCCTCCAGGCTTTTGTGAATGATTTTTTCATCGGTTAAAATTACGTAGCCTCGTTTGGTATTTTCCTTTGGAATGGAAACGGAGCCGGGGTTAACGTATAAAATATCATTAATTTCTTCAATTTTGCTTACGTGTGTGTGACCATTAAAAAGGATATCTCCTTTTTTCAGCCTTGGCATATTCTGTGGGTTGAACTTGTGCCCGTGCGTGAGGAATACAAGACGGTTTTTAACGTACAGAAAAGCATATTCTGCAAGCACGTTAAAATCTAAAACCATATCGTCTACCTCTGCCTCGCAGTTACCGCGAACCGTTAAAATTTCATTACTTATTCCATTCAGCAGAGCAATAACTCCCTTAGGATTATATTCCTCGGGTAAATCGTTTCTTGGTCCGTGGTAAAGAATATCACCTAACAGAATAAGCTTTTCACAGTTTTCTTTTTTATATTGCTCTACCAGTTTGTTGCAGTATTTCTGTGAGCCGTGAATATCTGAAGCAATAAGAATTTTCATAAAATCACCTTTTTTGAATTTTTTCCATTTTATCACAAAACGACGTTGTTGACAATAGAATTTAAGAGTGTTATTATTTACTTGTATTCAGTAGATAAGGAGATTTCAAAAATGAAAGCAAAATCATTGATTTTGGCTGCAACTGCGGGTGCAGCAGCATTATTCGGCATTCACAAGGTAAACGAACAAAAGCATAAGGATATTTGCATGATAGCACACCGCGGTCACAGTTCAAAGCATCCCGGCAATACAGAGGCAGCCTTTCTGAGTGCTGTTGAAAACGGCTCGGGCGGTATTGAAACAGACGTAAGAATTACAAAGGACGGCGTATTTGTGGTTAATCACAATGATGAGGTTAAGTTCAGCGACGGCACAGAGCTGCTTGTTGCAGAGTCAACCTACGTCGAGCTTACACAAAAGCCTATTTTAAACGACAAATCTAAAGAGCTTTGCTACGTTTGCACCTTTGAAAGATATTTAGATATTTGTAAACAGGGCAATATGATTTGTTTTATAGAATTAAAGGGCGAGTGGACCGATGAGCAAATTAACGACCTTTTCAATATGGCAAAGGAAAAGTACGATTTATCAAAATGCTCTCTTCAATCCTTTGAATTTGAAAATCTTATAAAGGCTCACGAGGCATTCCCTGAGCTTAACATTATGCTTACATACGGCAAGGGCTGCGGCGATTACAGACGTTGCTTTGACTACGGCTTTGATATAGATGCAGATTACAAGGTAGCAACAAAGGAAATGGTTGAGGAATTCCATCAAAAAGGCTTAAAGGTTGGTCTTTGGACTGCAAACGACCTTTTCTCACTCAACTTCTGCAGAATGTTGAACGTAGATTATATTGAAAGTGATGTTTACGGCGGCGTAAAATAAGCATTACATTTGGGTGATAGTACAAAATACTATCACCTTTTTAATAGGTGGTAAAAATGGCAGATTATAAATTTAGCGGTAAATGGATTTGTGCTACAACAGACGTAAACGACAGATTTGCGCCTGTTTTTAAGAAAAGCTTTAAAATTGAAAAGCAAATAAAAAAAGCCACGCTTTACGTTTGTGGCTTAGGCTTTTTTGAGACTAAAATCAATGGTGCTCTGCCTGATGACAGTGTTTTAAATCCGACACATTCACAGTACAGCAGCACTGTATATTACTGTAGGTTCGAGGTAGGGGATTTGCTGCAAAAGGGTGTAAATGAAATAATCGTTGAATTAGGCAACAGCTTTTATAATGAGTTTACTGCCGTGTGGAATTGGCATGTAGCGGCCTGGCGAAATACACCAAGGCTGATTCTCGATTTAGTAATTGAATATTCAGACGGCACCACAGAAATAATTAAGAGCGACGAAAGCTTTAAGGTCGCAACAAACGGAATAATTACCGAAAACAATATTTACTGTGGCGAAACTCACGATATGAGAAATACCCAACTCGAATTCAATAATGTAATTTTAGCGGATGCACCAACCGGAAAATTAACTCTTCAAAAAGCAGAGCCAATAAGAAGAATTAAGGAATATAAGGTTAAAGAAATAAAAAAACAGCCTAACGGCTCATATATTTTAACTGCACCGGAGATGATTACCGGCTGGGCTAAAATATGCTTTAACGTTCCGAAAGATACTAAAATTACAGTTACATATATGGAGCAGTTAAACAAAGACGGTACGTTTCAAAAGATAGGTAAGGGTGAAGGTCACGACGGTAACTGGTGGCCCGAAAACTATATTCAGCACGACACGTTTATAAGTAATGGTGAGGAATGCTTTTTCGAGCCCAAATTCAGCTATAAAGGCTTTAAGTATATAGAGATTGCAGGTTGCCCTACTGAAATTAAAAGTGAAGATATAGTGCTTTACAAGGTAGCAAATGACGTCGATTTTATAGGCGAATTTAGCTGTTCAAATGAACTTATAAATGAGTTACACGCACTTATGCACAGAACTATTCTTAATAATTTGCAGGGTAAGCCAACTGACACGCCTGTCTGGGAAAAGAATGGTTGGCTCGGTGACCTTAACTGCGGCCTTACATCTATGATGTATAATTTTAATTTGAAGCTGTTTTTAGAAAGCTTTGCAACTACAATGAAGGACTGCTTTAAAGAGTTTAATTCAGTTCCCGTTATGGTGCCGAGTGCAAATTGGGGTTGGCAGAATTCGCCTGTATGGAATACTGCATTTGTATTTACCGCAGAAGCACTTTTGCGTTTTTGCAATTCAAAAGAATTTGTAAGGTCTATTTATTCGGAGCTTAAAGAATTTGCGAAAATGCAAGCAGAAGCATTAAAAGAAAATGAATGGGTATGGGGGGTCAGAGGACTTGCTGACTGGGTTGCACCTGTTTGCAGTGAAAATGAAGAGGTTGACCCAAATACTTCAGAAGGCGCCGAAATCTGCGGAACTGCTTTTGTTTATAAAATGCTCGAAAGTATGATTTATATTGCAAAAGCTTTAAATTACAACGAAGATATTGAAGAGTATAAAAATGCAAGAAAGCATATTTATAAAGCGTTTAATGAAAAATTCTTTAACAAAGAAAAGAATGTTTATGAAACCTTATTCTGGGAGCAAAGAGGTAACCGAAAGAAATACAGACAAACTTCAAATTTGTTGCCGTTAGCCTTTGATTTAGTTCCGGAGGAGAACAAAAAGGTCGTTGTTAAAAATCTTGTTGCTGATATCAAGTGTAAAGGTTATCACCTTGACACGGGGTGTATTGGTACAAAATTCATTCTACCTGTTTTACTTGATAGTGGTGAAATTACTACAGCCTACAAGGTTTTAACCGCTATTACGTACCCCAGCTGGGGATATTGGCTTGCTAAGGGCGACGACTCTGCGTGGGAGAGCTGGGAAACAACAACCCGCTCGAAAAACCACTATTTTCTTGCTACTTATGACGAGATTTTGTTTTCCCATTTTGCAGGTGTTTGTGATATAGAAAACGGATTTTTAACATTTACAATAAAACCCGTTTTAGACTGCGGCTTAGATTTTGTAAACTGCAAAATTAAAACTCCGCAGGGAGCTTTAAGAGTAGAGTGGCAAAAAGAAAAAGATGCTTCTTACAGTGTGAATATTACAGTGCCGGAAAAATCAACGGCAAAAATTATTTTAAAGGAAAAGGTTAACGTTACAGTAGGCGGCGGACAATATTCGTATAAAATATGAAAAGAGGAGCTCGGTGTTGAGCTCCTCTTATTTTTATATTTCTTCAAACAAAATCAATTCAGAAATCATAGGGGAATTTAAATTTATCAAAATTCCGTTATTTATGAGAGAAAAACCTGAAATGTTAAATGCAACTCTGTCGTTATCTAACCATATTTTGTAATTTTTAGAAACGCTCGCACCCTTAGGTTTTACCACTATAGAATTGCCGTTGTTTTTTTCGGTTGAAAATACGGCAATTGCACCCTTAGTTTTTTCGGGTGTAGCAATTTCTAAAACGGAAAAACCGCTTTGGTAAGCTGATTCCGTTTCAGGAGTGTGGTGGTAAATTAAGCAGGTCGGAAGAATCGGCCTTATAAATTCCTTGTAAATATCTGTACTATGCTTCACAAACTCCAAAAGGTCGGGGTTGATGCCTGTTTTCATTGGAGCAATTACGTTTAAAGACATATGACCGAGCATAATATTTCTTAACTGCAAATCGAGCGAGCCGTGCTCGTGACAGCCCATTCCTGCAAAAAGTCTGTCAACTCTTTCGGGCGGTAAGCACATGGTCATTCCGTTAGTAATATAAATTGACCTTGGTGCGCGCTGACAGTCTGAAACCCATGTGTGGTTAAAATTCTTCATTTGACCTAAGTCGCATCTGCCACCGCCGCCTGCACAGTTTTCAAAAATAACCTCAGGGAATTTCTTTTTCAAATTCTCGTACATTTTGTACACTCTGTAAAAATGCTTTAAGCTAAGGCATTCCTTTTTGCCTGTGCCTACGTCACGAATATTAAAGTAATCACGGTAAGAGGTGTTATAGTCGACTCTTAATAAATCTAATTTGTATTCGGTAATAACTCTTTCAAGCTCGGTTTCACACCACGTAGCAGCTTCTTCGTTTGTGAAATCTATAAATTTATCTGTTTGCTCACCAAAAGTGTTTTTTGCTCTCCATTCGGGATTTTTCTCAAATTGCGGGCAGAATTTACCGAGGGATTCCACGTCCATCCAAAGACCGAATTTTAAGCCCTGCTCGTGGCAGTAATCGGCAATTTCTGTAATGCCGTTGGGGTATAAATCCTTGTTGGGTACGTTAAGCCCGTTGTAGTTGCCCCATTCAACCTGCTTACCCTTCGGGCAAACCCAGCCGGCGTCAATAATAAACACTTCGCCGCCCATTTTTTTGAATTGGTCAACGTAGTCCTTGCATATTTCAACACCCATATCTAAGTGCTCTGCACCCATACCACAGCCTATTAAAAGGTTTACAGGGTTTATTTCAGGAGCATTTAAAACAGATTTTCTTATATGTGCGTGTAATTCATTTATGCATAAATCAAGGTTGCCCTGCACCAAGCCTACGTGTACCTCGGGTGACTTAAAAATCCCGTGTGGCTCTATAACGTACAACGGCTTGTGCCCTGTAATTTCTGCCTTAAAGGAGAGGTGGGCATCCGTGTTGCTTTGTCCCTCTAAATCAAAGGTGAAGCGGCAGCCTCCGCTAAAGCCGATTTGAGCAACGAAGATTTTGCCGGTAACGTTATTTTTTAAAAATACAATCGGCTGACGGAAGCGGTCACGGTTAAAGCGTGTATCAATCGAGGTGGAAACAGCACTTAATTTGTGCCAGTTAAAAAAGCCTTCTTCACCCCATTTATCGCTGTCAAAGTAGCCTACCGAATAAATATCCTCCGTAGCAACGTCTGAGGAGTAACATTTGTTTCTGTCAAACTCCTCAACTCCGCCTGCAATAAGGCTTAAGCGGCTTAAGCAAATGCTTTCGTCGGAGAGGTTTTCAATTTCCAGGTATCTTGTAAATACGTTTGTGCCGTCTAAAATGGTGTGTATTTTAATATTTACAGGCTTAATTCTGCTTTTTAAAAGAATGATTCCTTCTACGCTGCTTTCGTTGCTCACCGTTTCAAAGCCTGCAAATTCAAGGTCAAAATCTACACCTTGACCGTCAATTTCAACGTTGAAAGCAAACGGCTCGCTAAAATGATTTTTGTTAAGCCTTGTAGGGAAGCTCATTAAAACGTTTAACGGGTAGCCTGCAGTGTTGTAGCCGGAGGACAACAATGCACCGCTCAAAAAGCATTCCTCATAAACTAAGGTACCGCTTCTGTAGCAAAGAACCTGAGAGTCCTCGTTTTTTGTAAGTGAAGCGTTAAAAAAATTGTGATTTTGTTTCATAAAAACACCCCGTTCAATTCTTTTTGTATTATAGCAAAAAAACGGGAGTAAATCAATGCTATTTTAATTGACATAAAAACGTAAAAATGGTATGCTTTTTTTATTAGCGTGAGCGTGTTCGACCTAGATATGGTTTAATACAGTCACTCTAAGGTGACAAGAATAATCCGAACCTGTTTTAAAAAGGCGGATATACTTTGTCCACTCTAAATACAAGAGGTAAAGCAATGAAAAAAGTTATTGTTGTTTCAAAAACTCATTTAGACCTTGGGTTTACCGATTTTGCAAAAAATATTAAGGATAAATATATAAATGAATTTATACCGTCGGCTATTGACCTTGCCAATAAGGTTAACGTTGAGGGTAAAAAGAATTTTGTGTGGACTACGGGCTCTTGGATTTTAAAGGAGGCGTTAGTACACTCAAGCGAAACAAACAAACAAAAGCTGATTACTGCTTTGAAAAACGGAAATATTTCTTCTCACGCTTTGCCTTTTACTCTTCACACGGAGCTTTTAGATACAGATACGCTGGAATACGGGCTTTCTATTGTAGATGCGCTTGATGATATCAGCGGCAAAAAGACAATAAGTGCAAAAATGACTGACGTGCCGGGTCACACAAAGGGTCTTGTTACGTTTCTTTATAAAAAGGGGATAAAACTTTTACATATTGGTGTAAACGGCGCCTCTGCCTTGCCGCAGGTGCCGGAGTGCTTTTTGTGGAAAAACGGCGAGAGTGAGGTTGTGGTAATTTATTCGGGTGCCTACGGCGGTGCATACAAAAACGAATTTTTAGAAGAAATTCTGTATTTTGACCATACCTTAGATAATCGCGGGGCGCCTTCACCCGAAAAGGTTTTAGCGCATATCGAGGAAATAAAAATAGAATACCCGGGCTACGAGGTTGTTGCCGGAACAATGGATGATTTTGCTGCAGTACTTTGGGAGCAACGTAATAAATTACCTGTAATAGAAAATGAAATAGGTGACACGTGGATTCACGGCAGTACCACTGACCCATACAAAGCAGGCGCATTGAGAGCACTTATAAATTTAAAAGAAAAATGGCTTTCCGACGGCAGCTTAGCGAAAGGCTCAGATGAATATAACGCGCTTTGCGAGGGTATTTTGTGTCTTTCTGAGCATACCTGCGGAATGGACAGTAAAATGTATTTGTCCGATTACGAGAATTACTTGAAAAAGGATTTTACAAAGGCGAGAAAAAGAGATAAAGTTAAAATAAGACACCCTCTTCGCGGATATCCCATAAATTTTAATACAATCAAGGAAAGAAAAAGAGGCTCTTATTTTGAAGGCTCTTACAGTACTATTGAAAAAAGCTGGGCAGAGCAAAGGGAATATATAACAAAAGCTTTAAATTCCCTTAATGCGGCACATAAGGCAGAGGCAGAGTCCGCACTTTTAAAGCTGCGCCCTGCAAAAAAAGAAGCAACCCCGACAGAGTCTTTTGAATGCGGGGAGCTTAGTGCCTTTGGTTGGCAAATAAAAATAAATGAGTTTGGCGGAATTGGTTGTTTGAAGAAGGGTAACCTTTTTGTAATAAGAGAAAACGCGGAGCCGGTTGTTGAGTACAGAGCATACTCAAAGGAAAATTACGATTACTGGCACGAGCACTACTCACGTAATTTAAAAGAAACTGCAGAATGGGTGTACGGTGATTTTGGCAGACCTCTTTTAAAATATGCAGAGGGTAAGTACAAAAAGGGAAGCTTTTACTATAAAAAAGAAAAAGCCTTTTACTGTAAAAACGAAAACGAGGCAAAAATATTTGTCGAGCTAAAATGTGAAAAAGCTCTGTGTGAAAATGCAGGTGCTCCGAGAGAGCTTCAAATTATTTACTCCCTTACAAAAGAGCAAGTGAAAATAAAAGCTTCGTGGTTTAATAAGGATGCTAACAGATTAACAGAGGCAATTTTCTTTAAGCTCTATCCTGCAGAAAGTAAAGTCACTTTAGAAAAATTAGGCACGCATATTGACCCTTATTCTGTAGTGGAAAGCGGCAGTAAGAATCTTCATGCCGTAAGAAGCGTAGTTTTGAATAATAACAATAATACGATAAAAATAACAAATTTAACAACACCGTTGGTTTCCGTAGGAAAAGGAAAAATACTTGAGTTTGATAACAAATTTGAAAAAGTAGACGACGGTATTTCCTACGTGTTTTACAATAACGTGTGGGGCACTAATTTTCCGTTGTGGTACGAGGAAAATGCATGCTTCGAATTTTTAATAGGAGTTGAAAGTAATGATTTACCGTAAGGATAAAAATGGCAACGATTTATCTCTTTTAGGCTTTGGCTGTATGCGCTTTCAGAAAAAGCTCGGAAAAATAAATATGGAGCTTTGTGAAAAGCAAATTATGAACGCCTATAACAATGGTGTAAACTATTTTGATACTGCATTCATTTACCCCGGAAGTGAAAGTGCAATTGGTGAGGTTTTTGAAAAAAACAATATCCGTGAAAAGGTTTACATAGCAACAAAGCTTCCGCCGCAGTTAATGGTAAATACAGACGTTTTAGAAAAGCTTTTTAAGGAACAGTTAAAACGACTTAGGTCGAACTATATCGACTTTTATTTATTTCATATGATGAGTGATATCAAGGTTTGGGAACGTCTTAAGGGAATTGGTATTGAACAGTGGATAGCTGATAAGAAGGCAAGTGGAGAAATAAGAAATATCGGCTTTTCATTTCACGGAAGCACAGAAAAGTTCTGCGAGATTATTGATGCTTACCCTTGGGATATGACACTTATTCAATATAACTATCTTGACGAGCATTCTCAGGCAGGCAGAAGGGGACTTGAGTACGCCAACAGCAAGGGTATTCCGGTTATGATTATGGAGCCGCTTCGCGGCGGTAAATTAGTTAACAATTTGCCGGATGAAGCAAAGGAAATATTTAAAAATCATCCTGTTCAGCACACACCTGCACAATGGGCGTTTAAGTGGCTTTTCAGCCAGGAGCAGGTAACAACAGTTCTTTCGGGTATGAACTCTGAGGAAATGGTAGCCGATAACATAAATACGGCATCTACAACAAAAATAGGGGAAATTACCGAAACGGATGAAGCAATGCTCAAGGGCGTTGTAAGAGCAATAAATCACAAAATGAAGGTTGGCTGTACGGGCTGCGGCTACTGTATGCCGTGCCCTCAAAATATAAATATAAGCGGTACGTTCTCTGCGTACAACACACACTTTACCGGCAATAAATTTTTAGGCTTTAAGGAGTATTTAAGAGCAACCTCGTTTGGCGGCAATGCTCCTGCATCTGCTTGTATAAATTGCGGCAAATGTGAAAGCCACTGCCCACAAGCAATTGAGATAAGAAAAGAATTGAAAAATGCAGTTAATACACTTGAAACACCAGTGTATAAAACTGCAAATAATGTTATTAAAAAATTTAGTAGTAAAAAGTATTGAAATTTTAATGTGATTGTGATATAGTGTTTTTGGAACTTTTGTTCCCGAGGGCTATTCGGAACGGTAGGCGGTTAATTCTTTGCTCCTGAAATCTTATATAAGATGAAAGGAGTGATGTCAATGGAATAC
>JAZNET010000031.1:0-50638 GCA_045588735.1 Acutalibacteraceae bacterium
AACATTTAAGGTTCTGCGAAGTTTAATACTTGGCAATTTTTTCTGTAACAAGGCAAAACTCGCAGGAATACTGCCGTATTTCAAGAGTTTTAACGATGTTACCGGGAAAAGTGACTGTATTAAACCATATCTGGTTCGAACACGCTCACTCTAAGTACATTTCGCTCTAATTATAATTCCAAAATAACAAATAGTCAAGCAAGGTATATTGCCCGAGTGTACTGAAATAATATTTTAGTACTATTTTTCTTTGAGGTGTCGAAATGTGTTGAAATTAGTCGGAAATAGTGTTATTATATAAGCGATAATTTTGCAAAGGAGGGTAAAGCATGCTGTTTAACAGAATTATTCAGTTTCGTGAATACAACAAAATTCCGATTGAAACAATTGCAAGAGCCTTAAATATATCTGTTGAAGAGTACTTAAAATATGAAAGCGGTACTATAACGCCCGATATTGCAACCATTACCTCTCTTGCGAAAATCTACAAGGTGACTGTTAATGAATTTTACGGCCACACTCCCCGCCTTACCCTGCATGATGACCCGACCACACCACAAGCAGAGCCTAATTCCGACAAAGAATTTAAATTTGCTGAGTTGAGCATAGACGAAAAAGAATTGATTTTAAAGTACAGATTAAGTGAAAACAAGGAAGAAATATTTGATTTTATAAGCAAAAAATAAAGAGAACGAATTACTGCACGTAACTCGTTCTCTCTTTTTTATGTAATAATTATTTAAGAATTTCGCCCATAAGTCCGGGGGTTGCAAGAGCTGCGTTGCTCTCGTCTGTATCAATGTGCATAGCAGCTGCAAAGTTAGGGTTAACACGAACAACTACATCACCAAAAATAAGGTTTCTGCCTTCAGTTTCTACCTTAACGTTAACAATTTCCTTATCTGCTACACCGAACTCCTCTGCATCTGCAGGTGTTAAGTGAATATGTCTTTTTGCAACGATAACGCCTTCTGAAAGCTCTACCTCACCCTTTGGACCAACTAACTTACAAGCACCGCTGCCTGCTGTGTCACCGCTTTCTCTGATTGGTGCTGCAACGCCAATTGAACGAGCATCTGAAGCAGAAAGCTCAACCTGAGAAGCAGGTCTTGTAGGACCAAGAATTGAAACTGCAGGGAATTGACCCTTTGCGCCAACTACTGCAACTCTTTCCTCACAAGCATATTGACCGGGTTGTGATAAATCCTTTTTCTTTGTAAGCTCGTAGCCTGCGCCGAAAAGTGTTTCTAAATCCTCTTTAGAAACGTGCACGTGACGAGCAGATGTTTCAACAAGAACCTTTGCCATTTTAAAATCCTTCTTTCAAAATAGTGAATAAAGCACCTTTATAGTTTTCATATAAAGGTGCTTTTAGTAATTAAACTTAATTATTTCGCACTTTCTTCAACTGCAACAGCACAAGCAACTGTCATACCAACCATTGGGTTGTTACCTGCACCAAGAAGACCCATCATCTCAACGTGAGCAGGAACAGATGAAGAACCTGCAAATTGAGCGTCACCGTGCATTCTGCCCATTGTGTCTGTAAGACCGTAAGAAGCAGGACCTGCAGCAACGTTATCCGGGTGAAGTGTACGACCTGTACCGCCACCTGAAGCAACTGAGAAGTATTTAACATTGTTTTCCATAGCCCATTTTTTGTAGGTACCTGCAACAGGGTGTTGGAAACGTGTTGGGTTTGTTGAGTTACCTGTAATAGAAACGTCAACTTGTTCCTTACGCATAACTGCAACGCCTTCGTTTACATCATTTGAGCCATAGCAACGAACCTTTGCTCTTTCACCGTTTGAGTAAGCTGTTTCTTTAACTATTTTAAGCTCGTCTGTGTAAAAATCGTAATCTGTTTCAACGTATGTGAAGCCGTTGATTCTTGAAATAATCATAGCAGCGTCTTTACCAAGACCGTTAAGGATAACTCTTAACGGTTCTTTTCTAACCTTATTAGCTGAACGTGCAATACCAATAGCACCCTCAGCAGCAGCAAAGCTTTCGTGACCTGCAAGGAATGCAAAGCATTTTGTATTGTCATCAAGGAGCATTGCGCCAAGGTTACCATGACCAAGACCAACTTTTCTTTGGTCTGCAACAGAACCGGGAATGCAGAATGCCTGAAGACCAATACCAATTTTAGCAGCTGCATCTGCAGCCTTTGTTGCACCACTCTTAAGAGCAACAGCAACACCGAGAGTGTATGCCCAAACAGCATTTTCGAATGCAATAGGTTGAACACTCTTAACTTCTTTTTCTACGTCTATACCCTTAGAAAGGCAAAGCTCTCTGGCAGCCTCAAGGCTTTCAATACCATACTCGGCAAGGCACTTTTCAATACCGGCCATTCTTCTTTCTTTACCTTCGAATCTCATATCATTAGCCATTTTAAGAAGCCTCCCTTATCTTATTCTTCTCTTGGGTCGATATACTTAACAGCATCAGCAAAACGACCGTAGTTACCTGTGTTATTCTTAAGAGCTTCGTCTGCTGACATACCGTGACGGATATCTTCCATCATTTTGCCAAGCTTTACGAATTCATAACCGATAACCTGGTTGTCGCTGTCAAGAGCCATACGTGTAATATAGCCCTCTGCCATTTCCATGTAACGAACACCTTTTGCTTTTGTGCTGAACATTGTACCAACCTGTGAACGAAGACCTTTACCTAAGTCCTCAAGACCGGCACCAACTACGAGACCGTCCTCTGAGAAAGCAGATTGGCTACGACCGTAAACAATCTGAAGGAAGAGCTCACGCATTGCAACGTTAATAGCGTCGCAAACTAAGTCTGTATTAAGGCACTCTAAAAGAGTTTTGCCGGGAAGAATTTCTGCTGCCATAGCTGCAGAGTGAGTCATACCTGAGCAACCAAGTGTTTCAACAAGAGCTTCCTCAACAATACCGTTTTTGATGTTGAGAGTGAGCTTACATGTACCCTGCTGAGGTGCACACCAACCCACACCGTGTGTGAAGCCTGAAATGTCTTTAATTTCGTATGCCTTTACCCATTTTGCCTCTTCAGGAATAGGTGCAGGACCGTGCTGTGGACCTTTTGCTACTATGCACATGTTTTCTACTTCGTGTGAATAGTTCATAATTTTGACTCCTTTCGGATGTATATTTTTTACTATAATATTTTAGTACATTACACTCTTTAAGTCAAGAGTAAATTCCCCCTTAAAAAAACAATTTATACAGATGTTTATGGTAATTTTTATTAAAAATGAATAAAGACTTGTTTTTCTTGTCGAATATCTATATAATATAGTATTGGTGAAAATATTCTCTTTTAGGTGTATATATGGTTTTTTCAAGTTTAATTTTTATTTACGCTTTTTTACCCGTTACGCTTATGCTTTACGCAATAGGTAAAAAAACGAACGTCAGAAATTACATACTTTTATTGGCATCCCTTGTTTTTTATACATGGGGTGAGCCTGTCTATGTCTTAATTTTAATTACAATGACTTTTGTGGACTGGTTTTCTGCTTTGTTAATTCAAGGGGCGCAAGAGAACGTACGCAGAAAAAAGCTTGTTTTATCTGTAGCAATTGCTGTTAATCTTTTAATAATAGGCTTTTTTAAATATACAGGCTTCTTTCTTACAAACGTCAATGCAATTTTTGGCGTACCTGAAAGTATTCCTAAAATAATTTTACCAATCGGTATTTCGTTTTACACCTTCCAGCTTATATCTTACGTTGTGGACGTTTACAGAGAAGAGGTACCCGCTCAAAGAAGCTTTTCAAGCTTACTTCTTTACTCGAGCCTTTTTTACCAATGCATAGCAGGTCCTATTGTAAGATACGCTGACGTGCAGAATGAAATTGAAAACAGAAGAATAGATTTTTCCGAGGTTTGCGAAGGTATTTCAAGATTTGCCGTAGGTCTTGGTAAAAAGACTTTACTTGCAAACGTTTGCGGTTCTCTTTCAGACCAGCTTTTGGTTTCAGACGCATTTATGTCATCTGCAGAAACGGCAAACGCTGCCTTGCTTGAGCTTTCCACACGCTCGGCAACAGGTATTTTCTTCGGTGTACTTTTCTATATGCTGCAGATTTACCTTGATTTTTCTGCTTATTCAGATATGGCTATTGGTATGGGTCTTATGGTTGGCTTCCATTTTAAGGAAAACTTTAACTACCCGTACATTGCAGGCTCAATTACAGAATTCTGGCGCAGATGGCATATTTCCTTAAGCACCTTCTTCAGAGATTACGTCTATATACCTTTAGGCGGTAACAGAAAAGGCAGAGCAAGAACATACTTAAATCTTTTAATTGTGTGGTTTTTAACCGGTCTGTGGCACGGTGCCTCTTGGAATTTTGTTCTATGGGGACTGTTTTTCTGCTTATTTCTTATGATAGAAAAAGCCGGACTTTTAAAAGTCCTTAAAAACGCACCAAAATTTGTTGGTATTATTTACACGCTGATAACCGTTTATTTGGGCTGGATTCTTTTCAGGTTTTCAGATTTCAGATTTATCCCTGTTGTTTTAAAGGGCTTATTAGGTCTTAACCACAACGGCTTTATTGATTTTGAAACAAAGACTCTTCTTGCTTCAAACGCTATATTTATAATTATTGCCGTAATCTCAGTTACACCTCTTGCAAAAAAGCTTAAAAGGCTTATAGCGTTAAAATGCAACACTGAGAAAAAACAAGCGGCTTTTGAGGCTGCAGGTATAATTATCCCGATTATTTTATTGATTCTTTCTTCTCTTACTCTTGTAGGAGACAGCTACAACCCATTCCTTTATTTCCAATTTTAAGGAGCTCTTAAATGATATATAACAAGCCACGCGACTTTATTTTCAAGGTGCCGAATGCAAAGCCACCTGAAAAAAAGGTAAAAAAAGAAAAACCGAAAAAAGTTAATACTGCTTCAGCATTCACGGTTGCAAAGCAAAAACCGAGAAAGCAAGAGCTTATAAAAATTGCAAGCTTTTTTGTTACGCTTTACCTTGGCACTGTTTTAGCCTTTATTATTCCGTTAAGGCCTACATATTCGGACTCGGAAAAGCGTTCTTTACAAGAATTCCCTCAGCTTACTTTTAAATCCTTTTACACGGGCGATTATTTTGATGATTTAACACTTTGGTTTTCGGACACCTTCCCCTTCAGAGAAGGCTTAACAAAGGCAAACACGTTTTTAAAATCACTCTCGGGCTTTTCTACCGTTAAAATTCACGGAGATGTTGAAGGCGGTGACGATATTCCCGACACACCGTTAGACGTTGACGTAACCGTTCCTCCTTCTACTACTGAGGCTACAACAGTTACTACTACTGCACCTGACCCGACCTCACCTGCTGTAGTTGAAACTACAAGCCTGCAGGATACCGTTCCGACTGATATGAACGTTCAGTCGCTTGGTGCAATTTTAATTGCGGGTGACGCCGCTTATGAGTACTACAGCTTTTCAAGCTCTTTAGCTCCGAGGTTTATAGGAAGCGTAAATAACATTAAAAATGCTTCGGGAAATAAATCTAACGTTTACACCTTGGTTGTACCTACAAGCATAGATATAACGCTTAACGACGCTGTAAGGAGAGATATAAACTCCTCCGACCAGAAAAAGGCGCTTGAATACTTTAATTCATCATTTAAAAATACCACACCTGTTACGGGTATTTATGAAAATTTAAGAAACCACCGTGCAGAGTACTTATATTTTAGAACAGACCACCACTGGACCGCCTTAGGTGCTTACTACGCTTATGAGCAGTTTATTTACACAAAGGGTGTTTCTCCGATACCTGTAAAAAATTATAAAACGCTCAGCTTTGACGGCTTTTTGGGAACGTTTTACTCAAGCTCGGGACAATCCTCAGACCTTGCTAAAACACCCGATACGGTTATTGCCTACGAGCCCTATAACAACGTTGATTTTACAATTACACAAACTGACGGCACTGTTTTTAAATGGGACGTTGTAGCAGATGCAACCGATTACGGACAAAGTATGAAATACACAGCCTTTATTGGTGCAGACCAGCCTTACTCCGTAATTGAAAATCTTGACAACCCCAACGGCGAAACCTGCCTTGTTATTAAAGATTCTTTTGGTAATGCTTTTATACCGTTCCTTATACCGCATTACAAAACAATTCACATAATAGACCCAAGGCATTACGAGGCAACCTTAAGTGAATTTAGCCAGAATAAAAAGATTGACGATATTATTTTCATCTCTAATATTTCCACTACAAGAAATGAAATTTTTATTGGGGCTATGGAAAAATTTATAAAATAATACAAAGCACTATTATTTAGCTACAAGCCGAATAATAGTGCCTTTGTTTTTAATCTTTACGGTAATTGCTCAAACTCGTAACCCTGCTCTCTTGCGTAGTCTATTATATCGCCTAACGCATCTGCATTATCCTGCGAGACGGCGTGTAAAAGCAACACACAGCCCGGGTGCAAGCGCGAGGTTACCGTATTAAATGCGTAATCCTTGCCCTTAAGGTTATTAACGTCCCAGTCGGCATAGGCACTTGACCAAAAAACAGAGGTATAGCCTGCATTATTAACTAAATCCAAAGCACTTTCCGAATAGGCGCCCTGCGGAAAACGAAAATATGGTGATGAATACCCAAAACGTGTTCTCAGGTAATTGTCCACGTTTTCTATTTCCTTTGCCATTTGTGTTCTCGAAATTGTAGAAAAATTCGGGTGTGTATCTGAATGGTTGCCGACAACGTGCCCCTCTAAAATCATTCTTGCGGCAGTTTCCGGTGCAGATTTTAAATACGGTAAGGTAACAAAGAACGCTGCAGGCACATTTCTTTCCTTAAGCACGTCTAAAATCTTTTCGGTGCAGCCGTTTTCGTAGCCACAGTCAAACGTGAGGTAAATTACCTTTTTGCCGCTTGTATCTAAGCAAAGCGCATTAAAGGCGTCATACCTCTTTTGAAAATTTACAGATATTTCGTGTGGCTTTCCATCCTTTGAAACACCATAGGAATGACTTTCACTTTTCTCGCTTAATTTTTTAAGATTATCTTTATCTACTACAGGCACAGAAATCTCCTCAAGGGGCTCAAGACCCGTGTAGGTTTTTTGTGTACCGGTTTTTTTGCCGTAAACAGATTTTTTGTTTATGGTAATAGTCCCCATACCCTCAGGAAAAGGTGCTTCGGTTGGGTCTGTTGTTTCGCTGAAGGTAGTAGTTTGTGTAAATTCATCAGTAGTTGTTGTACTGTTTTCGGTTATGCCATCTTGTGTATTCTGCGGCTTGCTGCCGCAACCGCTAAAAAAACAAACAACACACACCAAAAGAAGACTAATAAGCTTCCTCATATTATCAACCTTTCAATTTTTCAATTTAAGGCTATTAGGTATAAACCCAATAGCCTTACCGTTACTTAAACATATACTGCATATTGCCCATTATTCCGTCGACAGCCTTTGCAGATTTTTTTACAAGCTTTTTAACGGCTTTTTTCGGATTGCTTTTCATTTTTCCCATACCCGTTGCCATGGCAGCCGCTGCGCCTGCAGCCATAACAGCACCGCTTATTTTAAGCATATCTGTTGTCTTTTTGTTCATTTTTTCACTCCCCTTCGAATTTAGTTTTTACTAAAACAAAAAAATTAAACTCTTTTCATTGCAATAAATAATGGGAAGTGTTATAATACTTTACTAGTAAAATTTTTACAGTTAAATTTAGGGGTGATTTTATGGAAAAACAAAAAAGACTTGTAGCCATTAACGATATTTCGGGCTTTGGCAGATGCTCTTTAACAGTTGCTTCCCCTATAATTTCTGCTTGCGGAATTGAATGTGTTTGTATGCCTACCGCAGTACTTTCTACTCACACGGGTGGTTTTTCAGGATATACGTACAGAGATTTAACAAGTGATATGCCACTTATTGCAGAGCATTGGAAAAGTATTGATTTAAAATTTGATGCAATTTACAGCGGATTTTTAGGCTCTATAGAGCAAATTGATATTGTTAAGGATTTTGTAAAAAAATTCAAAAACGAAAACAACGTTTTAATTGCAGACCCTTGCATGGCTGACCTTGGAAAAATGTACGTGCTTTTCAATGAAGAATTTGCAAAAAAAATGACCTCACTCTGCTCGCTTGCAGATATAATTTTACCAAACATTACAGAGGCGTGCTTTATGACCGACACCGAGTACGTAGACGGCGTGCAAACAAAGGACTACGTTGAAGAGCTTTTAAACAAGCTGCTTGATTTAGGTGTAGGCAACGTTATTTTAACAGGTGTTTCGTTTGAGGAAAATAAAATAGGCGCAGCCTGCATTGGCAAGGACAGAAAGCCACAGTATTATTTTAACGAGAAAATTCCCGAAAATTACCACGGCACGGGTGACGTTTTTGCCAGTGCTTTTTCGGGAGCACTGTTAAACGGTTTTTCACTTTATGAAGCCACCTGCATTGCCGTAAGGTACACCTGCGACTGCATAAAAAGAACAAAAGAAGCTGCTCCTGACACGCATTACGGTGTGGATTTTGAGCGTGGAATACCATATTTATTAAAGGAATTAAAAAAGCTATGAGTGAATTAAATATAGTACTCGTTGAGCCTGAAATACCGCAAAACACGGGTAACATTGCAAGAACCTGCGCGGCTACCGGTGCAAGGCTTCATATAGTAAGACCTATGGGCTTTACAATAGATGACAAAAAATTAAAAAGAGCAGGTCTTGATTATTGGTATCTGTTAGATATTACGTATTATGATAATTTAGACGATTTTTTTGAGAAAAACAAAGACGGAAAATTCTTCTTTTTTACAACAAAGGCACGTCAAACCCACTCCGACGTTACTTATACAGATAAATCGTTTTTATTTTTCGGCAAGGAAACAAAGGGTCTGCCCGAGGAATTGCTTTTAAAGCACCCTGACGAATGTGTAAGGATACCTATGATTGATGATGCAAGAAGCCTTAACCTTTCAAACTCAGTTGCAATAGGTGTTTACGAGGCGCTAAGGCAAATGGGTTACCCAAAGCTTTCTAACAAAGGTGAGCTTCATAACTACAAGTGGGAAAACGAATAAGAATTGTGAAACGCTTCGCGTTTGATTGTAAATAGAAGTAAATATGGAAATTGGTTCTGTCATTTAAAGCTTACTGTAAACTGAAAATGACAGAACCTTTTTCTATTTCCTGTTTCCTATTTCCTGTTTCCTAATCATACTAAGAGGCAAGCTTCATTTCGTTCATGCCCTCTGCCGTTTCAAGCATAGTTTCTGCAAAAATTCCGTAGCCACCGGTTGGGTCGTTTAAAAAAACGTGCGTTACCGCACCTATGACCTTACCATTCTGAATAATAGGGCTACCGCTCATACCCTGAATAATACCGCCCGTTTTTGCAATTAAGTTTTCGTCCGTTACTTTAATTATAAGGTTTTTATTTTCTTTGGAGGCGTAGTCAATACGCTCAATTTGAATACTGAATGCCTCTTGCTTACCGTTTTCAACGGTTGTTACAATTTGTGCCGCACCCATTTTTATTTCATTTTTCCTGCACAAGGGGTAAAGCGTTTTTGTTGTATCCACCCTGTTAAAAACGCCGTAAATACCAATATTTTTATTGCAAAATATTTTACCCGTTGTATCACTTTCAAGAACACCGCACAATTCACCTGCTGACCCCGATTTACCCTTATAGCAGCCTGTTATTTTTGCGCCGGTAGTTTCACCGTTTAAAATTGGTAAAAGCTCACCTGTGTCTATATCACAAACGGCGTGCCCTAATGCTGCAAACTCACCCGCTTGTGTATAAAAGGTTACGGTGCCTATACCCGCAGAGCTGTCCCTTATCCAAAGTCCTGCCTTGTACTGCCCTGCTACAGTTGAGTAAACAGATGAAAAAACAACGTTTTTAATTTCGTTGTTTCTTAAAATTTCCATTTTCAACTGTCTGCCGTTGCTTTCTTCTATGATTTCAGAAACCTCTTTGTTGCTTGTTACCTTTACGCCGTCTATAGATTTTATTATATCACCCTTTAATATACCTGCCTTTTGCGCAGGGTTTTCAAATGCTCCCGAGGTTTCAACGTTTTGTGTATCCACAACAATTACACCGTCGCAATAAAGCTTAATACCAATCGGGAATCCGCCAATATAAACTAATTCTTCTGCATTATTTTCACTTTTGGTGGAAGAATTATTATTAGCCTCCTCAGAATTCCCATTTTTGAAATATCCTTCAAAAAGCTCAAAGCTGAAATCGGTAATTTTTTCCTTTAAATTTGATTTTACGCTATTACTTGTTACCGCTTGCGAAACCAAGCCGTTATTTATAATCATTACTAATATTAAAAACGACGAAAAAATCGCAAGCATTGATTTAAACAGTCTTTTCTTCAATATTTTCACCCCCGTTATTAAGTTGCAGAAATAAAAAAATCTGCCTTATTACTTTTCCTTTAAACAGGGGTTTTATGAATGAAAAATTTGAACAAAAGCTCAAAAAAATAACGCTTGGAAAAATTTTCCAAGCGTTAAAATTTATTTTCTTTTATATAGAAATTGCGTTTGCGATTTTGTAAAGCTCAGGGTCAATTGTCTTTTTCATATTGAGTGCTTCAATAATATCGTAGTCAACAACCTCTGCGTGGTCAATAGCAACAACTCTGTTACCTATATCATCTTTAAGAAGCTGAACTGCGTGGTAACCCATTTTACTTGCAAGAACTCTGTCGCGTACAGATGGTGAGCCACCGCGTTGAACGTGACCTAAAATGGTTGCACGGCTTTCTACACCTGTTTTTTCTTCAATATATTTTGCGAGTGAGCCAACCTCTACGCCCTTTACACCCTCTGCAACAATTATAATAAAGTGATGCTTACCTGTTTGCATGGTGCGCTTCATTCTTTCGATTATATAAGAATCTATATCGTAGTCAATTTCCGGAACGAGAATGCAGGTTGCACCAACAGCAATACCTGCGTTAAGAGCAAGGAAGCCTGCGTTTCTGCCCATAACCTCAATTACAGAGCAACGGTCGTGTGATTCTGTTGTATCACGAACACGGTCAACCATATCCATAATTGTGTTAAGAGCTGTATCGTAACCAATTGTGTGTGAGGTTGAAGCAATGTCGTTATCTATTGTGCCGGGAACACCAATGCAAGGAACACCCTTAAGAGTTAAAGCTCTTGCGCCCATAAAAGTACCGTCACCACCAATAGTAACAATACCGTCAAGGCCGAATTCCTTACAAACCTCCACAGCCTTGTCCTGCACCTCAGACTGACTGAATTCAGGGCAACGAGCAGAGTAAAGCATTGTACCGCCTCTGTGAATAATATCTGAAACAGAGCGAAGATTCATTTCGTACATATCGCCTTCAATAAGACCCTTGTAGCCGCGGCGAATACCCATAACTCTCATACCTGATTCGCAACCTGTTCTTACAACTGCACGAATTGCAGCGTTCATGCCCGGCGCGTCACCGCCACTTGTTAATACACCAATGGTTTTCATAATTCTATGAACCTCCAAAAAATTCTTAATAGACAGTTATGTAGTATAACATAAAATTTTCCAACTTACAATAGAAATTTGTCTGAAAAAACGCTTTTTATAAGTTTAATTTTGTACAACTACGTTACCTTTACCTAAAATTGCCTCTAACTCATTCTGAAGCGGGTCATTCACCCAGGTTAAAAGCTCTGCACCAAGGAACTCGTATTCTTTTGTTTCCTCATGGTACAAATAAACGGGCATATCCCCTTGGAAAATGGAAAGAAGGTTTTTAAGTTGCTCGGTCTTGCGTTCGTTTTCTTGAGAAAGCTTTAAAAACAGACCTCTTTTTTTCTTTTTGCTGCTTTGAGCAGTCTTTTGCGGTTGGGTTACAACTCTTTGTGAAAGTGAAGCCTTATCGGCAATTTCTATAAAATCGGGTATGAGCTTAATTTGCTCATCCTTAGTAGAAATTCTGCCCTTTACAAAAATGACCTTACCTACCGAAAGAATGCCTGAATATTGCTCGAGTGTTTTTGGGAAAACTATCATTTCAAGAGTTCCGTATAAATCCTCAAGCTCAACAAATGCCATAACAGCGTCACTTTTTGTGACCTTTTTCTTCATATAGGAAACAATGCCTAAAAACTGCACCGGCATAGAATCTATTTCGGCTTCAAGACCCGTTTCAAGCTTCTCGTAAAGCTCGTTTGTTTTAACACATTTTATGCCCTCGCTTATTTCTCGGTACTCCTCTAACGGGTGACCTGAAAAATAAAGTCCCGAAACCTCTTTTTCAAAGCCTAATTTTTCACCGCTTGAAAAATCCTCACACCTTTTCAGCTCAGGCTCAACGGTAGCGCTGCCCTCAAGACCTACAGAAGAGAATAAATCTAACTGACCGCCTGAATACAAATCACTTTCCTTTGCAGCGCACTCCATGACGGTGTCCATATTTATAAGCATTTCGCGGCGGTTAAGACCTAAGCCGTCTAACGCGCCCGATTTTATAAGACACTCTAACGCACGGCGGTTAAGCTCTGTGCCGTAAATACGCTTACAAAAATCCCAATAGCTTTTAAATGCACCGCCGTCTTTTCTTTCCGCCTCAATTTTGCGAATTAAGCCGCGGCCTAAATTTTTAATTCCTAAAAGTGAGAAAATTACGCTGTTTTCTGAAACTGTGTAGCTTTCACAGCTTTTATTTACGTGCGGCGGTATTACGGGAATATTAAGGCGGTTACATTCATTTACGTAAACGTTGGTTTTGCCCTCATCGCCTATTACGCTTGTAAGTATTGCCGCCATAAACTCCTTTGGATGCTTAACCTTAAGGTAAGCTGTTCTGTATGCAACAAGACCGTAAGCGGCGGTATGACTTTTGTTAAATCCGTAAGATGCAAACGAGGTCATATCCTGGAAAATTCCGTTAGCAACCTCTGCGTTTAAGCCTCGGCGCACGGCACCCTCAATAACAACCTTGCCGTTTTCATCCGTTAAGCCGTTTATGAAAATAGCTCGTTCGTTTTCCATTACGTCGTGCTTCTTTTTACTCATGGCACGCCGTACAATATCTGCCCTGCCGTAAGAGTAGCCTGCAAGTGTTCTGAACACCTGCATTACCTGTTCCTGGTACACCATACAGCCGTTGGTTTCATCAAGAATATCCTTAAGCAACGGTGATTTATATTGAACTGAATCAGGGTTTTTTCTGTTTTTTAAATAGTCGTCTATAAAGAACATTGGACCGGGACGGTACAACGCAATTGCCGTTGCAATATCTGAAAAACGCTCCGGCTGCATTTTTTCTATAAGGCTTGTCATTCCTGCAGATTCGCACTGAAACACGCCTACAGTATTACCTTTGCACATTTCCTCGTAAACAATAGGCTCATCAAGCGGTATTTTGGAAACGTCAAAGTATGGATTTTCCTTTTTTACAAGCTTTTCACAATCACTTATAACGGTAAGTGTACGAAGACCTAAAAAGTCCATTTTCAAAAGACCTAACTGCTCAATTTCCGTCATAGTAAATTGCGTTACCGTCTGGTCGCCGTTTTTTGCAAGCGGCACGTAGCTCGAAACAGCCTCTCTTGTAATAACAACGCCTGCCGCGTGGGTGGAGGCGTGCCTTGGCATACCCTCTACCTTTAAGGCGGTATCTAAAAGCGTTTTAATATCCTTCTCGGACTCGTACATTCTTTTTAGCTCTGTATTCTTTTGCAGAGCTGTTTTAATATCCGGAAAATCTCTTGTAATTTGCTTTGCTACGACGTCACCTACGCTGTAAGGAAGCCCTAATGCACGTGCTACGTCTCTTATGGCTGCCTTTGCTTGCAGGGTACCGAAGGTAACAATTTGAGCAACCTTGTCAGCACCGTATTTTTTTATAACGTAGTCTATTACCTCACCACGGCGCTCGTAGCAAAAGTCAATATCAATATCAGGCATACTTACTCTTTCGGGATTTAAAAATCTTTCGAAGAGAAGCTTGTTTTTTATGGGGTCTATACCCGTAATACCCAAAGCAAATGCAGCAAGGCTGCCTGCTGCAGAGCCACGGCCGGGACCTACGGGAATACCGTTTTCAACTGCAAAGGAAATAAAATCGGCAACAATTAAAAAGTAATCGTCAAAGCCCATTTCGTGTATTACGGAAAGCTCGTACAAAAGGCGCTCCTCGTACTCTGCGGGAATATTACCAAAAAGCTCCTGTAAGCCCTTAATGCACTGATTTTTTAAATATAGAGCGTGGTCGTTTTCAGGTATGTTGAAAAGCGGTAATTTAGATACGCCGAATTCAAAATCAAAATTGCACTGCTGTGCAATAACCGCTGTATTAGTGATTGCCTCCTCGCAAAATGAAAATGCCTCGCGCATAGCCTCTTCGCTTTTTAAATAGAATTCATCATTTTCAAAGGAAAGCGCGTTTTCTTCATTTACGGTTTTGTTTGTTCCTATTGCAATTAAAACTCTTTGAACGTCTGCATCAGATTTTTCCACGTAGTGAACGTCGTTTGTTGCTACTACGGGAATATTTAGCTTGCGACTTATTTTAATAATGCCGTTTATAACCTCGCGCTCTTCTACCATATCGTGATTTTGCATTTCTAAATAATAATTGCCCTCACCAAAGGTATTTTTGTACCAAAGAGCAGTTTTTTCCGCATTTTCAAAGTCTCTTGCCAAAATGTATTTTGCAACCTCGCCAAAAAGGCAGCCCGAAAGTGCAATAAGTCCCTCAGAATATTGCTCTAATATTTCGTGGTCAACACGGGGTTTTGTGTAAAAGCCCTCGGTCCAGGCAGAGGAAACAAGCTTAATTAAATTTTTGTAGCCCGTTTCATTTTTGCAAAGCAAAATCAAGTGACTTCTGTCGCTGTCTATGGCGTGATTTTTGTCAAAACGGGAACGGGGCGCGACGTATACCTCGCACCCTATAATCGGTTTTATACCCTTTTCTTTTGCCTTTTTATAAAATTCAACAGCACCGAACATAACGCCGTGGTCTGTTATTGCAAGGCTTTCCATACCAAGAGCCCTTGCTTGGTCAAGAATATCGTTTATTCTGCAAGCGCCGTCTAAAAGGCTGTATTCCGTATGCACGTGAAGATGTGTAAATCCCGCCATTTTTACTCCGTTCAAGCAATTTTTTTATTGTAGTAATTATATATTAAACCTGCCCGAGTTGTCAATTCTTATCAGCGTCAAGTTATATTTTATTTGATTTGTTAAATATTCGTTATTTTTCCAATAAAGTAATGACAAATAAGGAAATATATGTTATTATATTTCAGTATAATTTTTATTAAAGACGGAGAATGAAAAAATGAAGAAAAACTATGGCTTTATCAAAATAATTGCAGTTGTGCTTTTGGTTGTTATAACCTGCTCAGGCTGCGGTCTTTTAAACATTGCAGGCACGCTCAACAATAACAACGTGCAGCCCACTAACCCACCTGCTAATGACGTAATTTACACAGACGTTTATTACCAGGATTACACTCAGTCTGCAGTTATTTCTGACCCGGACGCCACAACAACTACACCCACAACAGCTAATACAACCACGGCTCCTGTAAAAACCACCACGCCTACACAGGGCAGCAACACTTCTGTTCCTACCGAAACAACTACAATTAACACCTTTGAAGATGGTGATTACTTAGCAAATATTCAAGATGCACTTTTTGTTGAAAAGGACGAAAACAAAGCAAGGAACATTCTTGTTGCGGCAGGCTTTGACTACGACCCTATTCAGGACGTTTACTATACACAGTTAGATTCCTGGCAAAGAAACTTTGGCTTTAACAGCGTTTACGACACTGCAGCGCCAATGGTTGGTATGATTTATTCTACCGCAAAAATTTACTTTACATATGACGACAAGGATTGGATGATGGAAATCTGGAAGGGTCAGTACGGTATTACCGCGGGTGCTGAGATTGGCTTCTACAACAAGCCGACCGACCGTGTTATGAAGCACTATGACTGCGTTACAGATGAAGAAATGCTTACTATGGCATTTGATTTTTATAATATGGATGAGCTTGTATTTACAAGAGGTCCCGAAAAACACTGGTGGCTTACAGGCTTTAAATTCCTACACGTAGGTGTACCTTCATTCATTGAGCTTGATATGACAATTGAATTTCCTAACAGAAAAATGGCAAATGCCTTTGAAAAGGGCTTAAAAGAAGAAGCTAAAAAGCAGCTCACCGACAAAATGACTTACACAAGAAGCGGTGACACCTTTAACATTGTGTGGTAAAGCTATGAATAAGCCTGTAAAATTTGCTATTATAGCAGACCCGCACTACTACTCAGAAAAATTAGGCAATTGCGGCAGCGCTTATGAAATGCGGGCAAACTCCGACCAAAAAATGCTCGCACATTCAAAGAGTGTAATTTTAGCTGCTCTTGAAGAAATAAAAAAATCGGATGCCGAATTTTTGCTTATTGCCGGTGACCTTACAAACGAGGGTGAGCGTGTTTCTCACGAAGAGATGCGCGACGTGCTTTATGAATTTAAAAAGCACATGCCTGTTTACGTAATTACCGCCACTCACGACTGGTGCAGCAGCGGCAAGCCTAAGCGCTTTGAGGGTGACAGCTTTTTTACCGACGTTGAAACGCTGAAGCCCGAGGAATTAAGAGACTTTTACAAGGACTTCGGACCAAACGAGGCACTTAGCGAATACTTTACTCATCAGCATAAATCTTCTTACGTTATAAGACCCGCTGAGGGTGTTACGGTTTTCTGCTTAGATGATGACCAGGACGGCAACGGCGGCTCCGGTTACAGCGAAGAGCATTTTAACTGGATAAAAGAAGAGGTTGAAAATGCTAAAAAGCGTGGCGACGTATTTTTTGGTATGCAGCACCACCACGTTTTTCTTACCGAGCTTGACAGAGCCATAAACGGCAAAAGCGCGGTTGAAAGAAAAGAAAAAATGTGTCGTGATTTTGCAGATATTGATTTTTCCGTTATGTTTACAGGGCACTCGCACATGCACCATATAAGAAGACTCGAAAACGAAAACGGAAAACATTTTTACGAGTTCAACATTGCCTCAATTTGCGGTTACCCTGCACCGATTGTTTACTGTACTGTTACAAACGAGGGCATTGACACTAAAACAGAGCTTTTGAAGCAATATGAATACAACGGCAATACCTATAACAACGACCACTTAAAAAGCCACGCCACCTTCCTTTTCAAAAACGTTATTGATGCCGCAAGCAGAAACAGTAAGCTTGAATTTATTACTGTGCTTGTTGCAATAGGCGTTTCTGAAAAGACAGCGAAAAAGCTTTGGCTTTTCCTTGGCCGGTTAGTAAAAGCAATTGGCAATATATCTGTTTACAAGGCGGCTAAAATCCTGAATTTTTTCACGTTCGGCAAGGCCGTACCGAAAGAGGCTGCAAAGCAACTAAAAAACGTACAATTAACAGATATGATTTTTTCTGCTTTTCTTTCTATTTTAGACGGCTCAATTGAAAAGCACGACGTTAATTCAACTTATTACAAGGTATTCACTGCCGCACTTTCCCTGCCGTTAAGAATAGTTAAAGCGTTACGAATAAAGAATGAAGGTATTTTACGAATACTTACACACATTAGTAATGCTTCGCACGAAATTATGACCGGCGGAGAAATTGATTCAAATAAGGCAAGTCTTTATTTTCAGTCTGCCGCAGAAGAAGCAGTTGTTTAAAATTCATATTTAAGGGTTCAACAGGTTGATTACTTGGCGAACCCTTTTTTATTAAGTTTTTCAGAAAAAAGAGCAAAAAAACGAAACGAAATGCAAGTTTTTTCACAGCATTTTCGTTTCGTTTTTAATTGCCGAATTTTAGAGAGCTTCTGCGATATCTAAAATAAGTCTTTCGGTTTTTTCCCAGCCTAAGCACGGGTCTGTAATTGACTTTCCGTAAATATTTTCACCTATTTTTTGTGCGCCATCTTCAATGTAGCTTTCTATCATTAAGCCCTTAACAAGCTTCTTGATATCATTATTATGATTTATACTGTAAAGAATATCCTTTGAAATTCTGATTTGTTCAAGATATTTCTTACCTGAGTTTGCGTGGTTTACATCTATAATTGCTGAAGGATTTGTAAGCCCTGACGCCAAATACAAATCACTTAATTTTTGTAAATCCTCGTAGTGATAATTTGAGATGGAATGACCGTCTCTGTCAACAAAGCCGCGCATAATTGCGTGTGCATAAGGGTTACCGTCACTTGTAACTTCCCAGCCACGATAAATGAACGTATGCTTATGCTGTGCAGCTGTAATTGCGTTCATCATAATTGATAAATCGCCGCTTGTAGGGTTTTTCATACCAACCGGCACCTCAAGACCGCTTGCAGCAAGTCTGTGCTGCTGGTTTTCAACACTTCTTGCACCAATTGCAACGTATGAAAGAATATCTGAAAGATAGCGGTAGTTGTCAGGGTAAAGCATTTCATCTGCACAGGAAAAGCCTGTTTCCTTTAAAGCAGACATATGAATATCACGAATAGCTACAATGCCCTCGTACATATCCGGCTCGGCATCCGGATTAGGCTGATGTACCATACCTTTGTAGCCGTCACCCGTTGTTCTTGGTTTATTGGTGTAAATTCTCGGTACAATAAATATTTTGTCCTGCACCTTTTCCTGCACCTTGCGGAGTCTGTGTATGTAGTCTAAAACTGCATCCTTATAGTCTGCAGAGCAAGGTCCGATTACAAGCAAAAATTTATTTGATTCACCTGAAAAAATCTTTTTGATTTCTTCATCATTTTTTGCTTTTTGCTCAGTCATTTCTTTTGTTAAAGGAAATCTTTCCTTTACCTCTTTAGGAATTGGTAACTTCCCTTTGAAATTCATACTCATTTTAAAACACTTCCATTTTTAAAGATTTTTATACCAAGTTGCTCGCAATCTTCAAAAAACAACGGGTAACTTTTATTAACACATTCTGCATTTTCTATTTTGCCGCCAAACACGCTGCACAGCAACGTAAGCGACATAGCAATTCTGTGGTCAGAATTACCGCAAAGAGCTGCTTTGGGAGGGGTTAGCTGTGACTTTTTAATTATTATTTCATCCTCTGAAACCACAATATCTGCAGAGAATTTTGAAAGCTCTTTTTTCATAACCTCTCCACGGTCACTCTCTTTAATTTTTAAACGGCTTGTGCCCTTAAGCGTAGCCCCGTTCAAAAACGAAGCCAGGGCCATTAGCACGGGCGCCAGGTCGGGACAATTTGAAATATCCAAAACAGGTGCTCCCTGCTGAAGCTTTTCAAAATACTCCTTATAAATTTTATCACCCTGACTACTTTCAGGATTCAAGCCCAAAACCGTAACGTTACCGCCAAGTAAATTAAAGGCATCTAAAAAAGCTGCGTTTGACCAATCGCCCTCGGAATAAATCTTTGCAGGCTTAAAGCTCTGTTTCCCTTTTATTACAAAGCTTCTGCTATTCGGTCTGTCAACCTTAACACCGAACTCGTTTAAAATTTCTATAGTTAAATCTACGTAAGGAGCAGATTGCAGCTCTGTAGTTAAAACAATTTCGCTATCCTCCTCCAAAAGAGGAAGGGTGAAAAGAAGTCCTGTTAAAAACTGACTGCTTACATCTCCCCTGCACTCATATCTGCCGCCTGCAAGAGTACCTGCAACAGCGAGCTTTTCTTCCACTTTTTTTATAGAGCAATTTTTCTCGGGAAATAATTCCTCGAAAACGGTTTGCGGTCTTTCTAAAAGTCTTTTACTGCCGCTGAACTCAACGCTTTGTGCATACAGCAAGGAAACAGGAATTAAAAACCTGAGCGTGCTGCCGCTTTCGTTTGCAAAAAGCTTTAAAAGCGGTTTATTCTTTTTGGGTAAAACGCCTTTAACCAAAACACTGTTTTCAAAAAAGGTAAATTCGACACCGAAGCATTTAAGGCACTCTATTGTTGCTGTAACGTCCTCAGACGCTTCAAAATTTTCTATTAAGGTTTCTCCGTCAGATAGTGCCGCAGCTATAAGAGCACGGTGTAAATAGCTCTTTGAGGGTCTTGCTCTTAACGTGCCCTGTGCTGTACTTTTTGAAACTTCTACTACCATTCATCGCACCTTCTCAAGCAGAGCATCAATCGCCTCTAAATAACCGTCTAAGCCGTGACCTACAATAGTTTTAAACGCGTATTCTCTGACGTAGCTTATTTGCCTGAAGGCTTCACGCTCCGAAACGTTAGAAATATGCACTTCTACAGTTGGAATCCCCACAGCCTTTAAGGCATCTAAAATAGCAACGCTTGTATGGGTGTAAGCCGCAGGATTTATTACAATGCCGTCAAAGTTTTTATACGCCTTTTGTATTTCTTCTACAATTTCACCCTCGTGATTTGACTGAAAGCATTTAACCTCAATCCAATTATTCTTAGCATAGGTTAAAATTTTTTCCACTAAATTTATGTACGTTTCGCGTCCGTAAAGCTCAGGCTCACGAACACCAAGCATATTTATATTAGGTCCGTTAATTACTAAAATTTTCATTCCATCACCTTCAATATCTGATTTACTACATCCTCTACCGTGCCGCTTGCATCTATTACAGCATCAGCACAAGTCTTGTACAGCTCGTATCTTTCATTGTACCGTTTCTCTAAATCCGCCTTGTTGGAGGACAGCGGTCTGTCAGCAGTTGTTAAAAGCTTTTCCAACGGTCTGTCTAAAAAGAAAATTTTACCGTTTTCCTTTAAAAGCTCAACGTTCTTTTTGTTAAGAATTGCACCGCCGCCGGTTGAAATAACAGAAGAATTATTTTTGGAAAGCGTAAAAACAGCTTCCGCCTCGCAAGCTCTGAAATACTGCTCACCCTTGCTTTCAAAAATTTGAGGAATAGTTGTATTCTGTGTTTCCTCTATTAGCTTGTCACTGTCGTAAAGTGGTCTGTTAAGCCTTTCTGCCAATGCATTACCTACCGTTGTTTTACCGCAGGACGGCATACCTACTAAAACTATATTTTCCTTTGAATTGAAAATTTTAAGGAACACGTTTTCAATTGCTTCAGCTGATATTTTTACGTCTATAAATTTTTCTACTGCGGCAGCCGCTTGTGCCACAAGCATAAAAAGACCGCCCGTTGCGTTTACACCAACACTTCCGGCATCTGCTACAAGCTTTGTACGAAGCGGGTTGTAAACCGCATCTACAACGCCTGAAAGATTTTTAAACGCTTTAACGTCTACCGGTGAAGCATAAATTTCAGGAAACATTCCTACCGGCGTTGTATTTATTATTACGTTTACTTCATCTGCAATATTATAAAGCTCCTCGTAGGTGACAAAGTCTGCTCTGCTGCTTCTTGATACCTTATAAATCTTTTTTGCGCCAAGAAACGTTGCTACTGCATTTGCTGTTTTCGCCGTACCTCCGCTGCCTAATATTGCAACAGTTTTTCCGTTCAGCACTATACCGACTTTTTCTATAAGACTTTTCATACCGAAAAAATCTGTATTAAAGCCGTACAGCTTGCCGTTTTTGTTAACTATTGTATTAACGGCGCCTATTTCCTTTGCTTCGTTTGAAACAAAGTCAAGGAACGGAATAACCTTTTCCTTATAGGGAATAGTCACGTTAATCGCCTTGAATTCACGCGCTGTTAAAAACGACTCAACCTCATTTTCATTGAGCTCCTTCAGCTCATACTCATAATCTGCAAGACCCGCGTGAATTTCCTTTGAAAAGCTATGCCTCAGCTTTTCGCCTATGCAACCGTATTCCATTAAGCCTCACCGAGCCAATCTGTACCGAATTTTTGTGAAAGTAAATCACAAATGCTTATTGCCGCAATGCTGTCCACTACGACTCTTGCCCTGTGTACTATGCAGGGGTCGTGTCTTCCGTGAATTTCTGTTTTAACGTTTTCCTTTGTAACAAAATTCACGGTATCCTGCTCCTTGCTTATTGAAGGAGTAGGCTTTACTGCAGACCTGAAGAGAATCGGCATCCCGTTTGTTATACCACCGTTTATGCCACCGTTGTTATTTGTTTTTGTTTTAATTGTACCCTCTTCGACAAAAAACGAGTCGTTCATCTGACTGCCGGTCATATAAGCACAATTAAAGCCACACCCAAACTCTACACCCTTTATTCCGGGAATTGAAAATAACGCGTGAGAAAGCACACTCTCAACGGAGTCAAACCACGGCTCACCTACACCTGCAGGAATACCCGTAACAATTGTTTCGAGCACTCCGCCTACGCTGTCCTTTTCAAGCGCAGCCGCTTCTATCTTTTTCTGCATTTCTTCACCCTTGGAGTCATCTAAAACAGCAAAAAGCTTATTGTTAAGCGCAGAAATATCAGACTCATAGTTAGTAAAATCGGCATCCTCTACACCTGCGCAGCTTTTTATGTGAGTTGCAATTTTTATCCCCTTTTTACTTAACAAAGCTATAGCAATGGCGCCCACCGCAACTAAACCTGCGGTAACTCTTCCGCTGAAATGTCCGCCGCCGCGAAAATCCTCGAAACCGTTATATTTTGAAAAAGCTGTGTAATCGGCGTGACCCGGTCTTGCTACACCGTAATTATAATCCTTTGACCTTGTGTTTTCGTTAGGAATAGTAATACAAATCGGTGTTCCGGTTGTTTTTCCGTTATAAACACCCGACTGAATAGTAAACCTGTCAGCTTCTTTTCTTGGGGTAGAAATTTTACCTACAGGTTTTCTTTGCTCAAGCTTATTGGCAATAAACTCTTCGTCTACAGTAATACCTGCGGGTAAGCCGTCTATTACCGCGCCGATTGAATTGCCGTGGCTTTCACCGAACAAAGTAACTGAAACGCTGTTACCAAAGGTATTTTTCATATTTCTTCCCCTTTCATAATTTTTTCTACTTGCTTTAATTCTAAAAGCTCAAACTTAAATTCACCTATGCGTTCTACAACAACCGCGTTTACGCTGCCCGACTCGCATTTTTTGTCGTGCTGCAACGCTTTGCAAGCACCCTCAAGGTCAAAGCTGTATTCACACGGTAAATTATTTTTTATAAGAAGCTTTTCGATTCGTTTTTTTGCTTCACCCTCAGACATAAACACCATTCCGAGAGAAACACATTCTCCGTGGAAAAGCTCCTCCAGACCTGTTACCGCTTCAATGGCATGGCCTACAGTATGACCGAAGTTAAGCACCCTGCGAAGCCCTGCTTCCTTTTCATCCTCTTCAACTACCCGTTTTTTTATAAGAATAGATTTTTCTATTACCTTATCTATAACCTCTTCCGCCTCGTTTTGCTCCAAAAGAGAAAACAACTCAGAATCTAACGAGGCTGCCATTTTAATGCATTCTGCAAGTCCGTTGTTAAAATGCCTTTTGGGTAAGGTGCTTAAAACCGTTGGGTCAATTATAACCGCTGTCGGCTGATAAAATGAGCCCACCAAATTTTTGTAACCCAAAAAGTCTACGGCAGTTTTTCCTCCTATTGAGGAATCCACCTGAGAAAGCAAGGTGGTTGGAATGTTATAAAACCTAATGCCGCGCATGTAAGTAGCTGCAGAAAAACCTGCTAAATCACCTACAACACCGCCACCGAGTGCTATAACACAGTCGTTACGGTCAAAGTTGTTTTTTGCAAGTGTCTCCAATACCTTTAAATACGTGTCAAAGTTTTTGCTCTTTTCACCCTGCGGGAAGGTAAAAACTACGCTTTCCTCAAGCTGCGCTGAAAGCGTCTTTACGTACTCTGCAGGCACACCGCTATCCGTAACAATTAACGCTCTGCCCTTTACAGCTATAATATCTTTAACTTCATTTAATGCATTTCTTTTAAGCGTAATATTGTAGCTACCGCTTGTTGTTTTAACGTTTATAACCATTAGATTCTCATTTCTTTACTGAATTTTCCTACCATACGCACATTTGTGCATACCTCTGACAGCTCATTTATCAATTTTTCCTCTGCCTCTTTTGAAAGCTTACCCTCGCCCTCTACAAAGAAATAATAATTCCAAATAACACCCTTTGAAGGACGGCTTTTAAGAGTTTTAAGGTTGTAGCCCGACTCACCGAAAACAGAAATTGCCTTACCGAGAGAGCCTGCCTCATCCTTAACGGTGAACAGTAAAATGAACTTTGTGTCGCTGTCCGAGGGAAGCTCACGCTGTACTCTTGAAAACACAGCAAAACGTGTTGTGTTTTGGCTGTCGTTGTTAATTTTTCTGTCAAGCAGCTTTAGATTATACTCCTCGCCTGCTTCTGTACTGCAAACAACCGCCTGTGTTTTATCATTAAGCTCAAACACCTTTTTAGCTGCAACTGCAGTATTTACCTCTTCAACCGTTTCAAAGCCGTGCTCGTTTATATATTCTGCACACTGTCCGAGTGCCTGCTTATGGCTTATTACGGTTTTTATATCATTTATAGTTGACTCCCTTGTACCAAAGAGATTTTGCTCTACGGGTAAATCAAAAACACCGTTTATATACAACGAGCCGAAATAGGTTAAGTCCATAACCTGACCTACGTCACCCTCATTGCTGTTTTCAATTGGTAAAACAGCACAGTCACACTCACCGTTTTCTACTGCCTTATATGCTGCTTTAAAGTTTTTGTAAGCAACTCTTTCTGCATAAGGAAAAATTCTTTTAACGGCAATATCGGCAAATGCACCTGCGACACCTGAAAAAGCAACCTTCATTCCGTCTAAAAGGCGTCTTTGGTATGCCTTCGAAAGCTCCATTGTATTATTTATAAAGCCTATGTAATACGTTTTAAGCTCTTCGTTTTCAATATTTGCAAGCATTTTTTGCACTAATGCCTTTTCTCTTTCTATATCCTCAACAAGAAGCCCGTTTTTCTTTTTATAAGCGGCAACTTGCTTTGCTGCGCTCATTCTTTTTTCAAACAAGAGTGCCATTTGCTTATCTACTTCATCTATGACCTTTCTTGCCTGCTCTAATTCAGTTGTTTCGCTCATTTTTTATATTCCTCGTAAAGTTTTTTGAATGCGGGTAATGAATTTTTTATTTGCTCAGGTGAAACACAGTAAGAAATTCTTACAAAGCCCGTAACACCGAAATCATCACTCGGCACCAATAGCAATTCATATTTTTTTGCTGTTTCACAGAATTTGTTTGCATCCTCTTCAGGTGATTTTACAAACATATAAAACGCGCCGTCAGGCTTAATTACGGTGTAACCGTATTCTGTTAATGCCTCGTAAAGCACCTTTCTGTTATTTTCATAAATTGAAACGTCCGCTGTTTTATCAAGACATTTTGCAATGGTGTATTGCATAAGGCTTGGCGCACAAACGTAGCCTAACGCTCTGCCGGCACCGCACACAGCAGCGTAAACGTCGGCACATTCCTTCAGCTCAGGCGAAACAAAAATATATCCGATTCTTTCACCCGGTAATGAAAGTGCTTTACTGTATGAGTAGCAAACTATTGTATTCTTATAGTATTTTGGAATATACGGAACTTCTTCGCCGGTGAAAACAAGTTCTCTGTAAGGCTCGTCTGCAAGAAGGTAAATATCTGTATTAAATTCCTTCTGACAAGCATTTAAAAGCTCTGACAGCTTTATAATATCCTTCTCGGGAATAATTACACCCGAAGGGTTATTGGGTGAGTTTACTATAATTGCCTTTGTTTTGTTTGTTATTGCTTTTTGTAAGGCATCAAAGTCAATTTGTAAATCCTCTGTTTTGCAAGGAACAACCACTAATTTTGCGCCTGCCTGCTCTGCAAATACTCTGTACTCAGGGAAAAATGGGGCTAACACAACAACCTCATCCCCTGAATTTACAAGTGCATTTAAAGAAATGGTAAGAGAAGCTGCCGCACCGCAGGTCATATAAATAAGATTAGGCTCTGCCGCTACGTTAAACTTATTTTTTATGTAAGAAGCGATTTCTGTTCTTACGCCTATATCACCGGGGCCGGAGGTATAACCGTGAAGCACCTCTGCAGGAACGTTTTCTAAAAACTCTTTCATTATTTTTGTTACCGCCTCAGGTGCGGGAACACTTGGATTACCCAAGCTGAAATCGTAAACGTTCTCAGCGCCTATTTCTGCTTTTCTTTTCCTGCCGTACTCAAAAATTTCTCGGATAACCGAGCTTTTTTTACCGAGTCCCATCATTTTTTCAGAAATCATAGTAATTTACTCCTAATATCAAATTATATTATAAAAACAAAAAATCTGCACACCTACTACGAAATCATAGCAGAAATGCAGATTGACTATACTGACTAAAGAGTAACTCTCAGCACATAGACAATCCGCAGTTTATAAAGCTATAAAATCGAAAATAATTTTTGCGAATCATCTAAATTGCCTCCTTTTACTTGTTTTAGCGGTTCTTCACCGAACATTGGAATTATATACCTACAGATTTTTTTTGTCAAGTATTAATCAATAAATTCGCCAAAAAAAATCTTTTGTACCAAAAGCTCGTCGTACTTTGGGCTTACACCCTCGGTACTGCCTACTCTCAGCGGCTCAACAATGTCACATATAGTTTCAAACATCGGGGTAAGCCCCATATTGCCTATTACACCCTTTAAGGTATGTGCGCAATCAAACGCATCACTAATTCTGCGCTCGTTAATAGCTAAACCAAGCTCTGTAAACAGCTTGTCGTTAAGAAGCTCTTTGTAAAATTGTACGTACAGCTCCTCATCATCAAGAAAGCGTGCCAATGCACCCTCCACATCACAGTTTTGCTCCCTTAGCTTTTCAAATAACAACTCCCTCATTATAACTCCCCTATTCTTTATTTTTCGTGCTTTTCCACAATCTCAGCAAAGCCGTAAATAATTGCCGAAACGAGCCTTGCGAAAATTACAAGAATTGCAACTACTGAAATAATCGGCACGGCAAGCAAGGCGATAATTTGAATACCGACAAAATTTGCCGCAATTATTACACCTACTACGACGCCGATTACAATTAAAAACAAATTAACAATAAACACTGCAAGAGAAAGCTTTTTCAACGTGGAAGAGCAGTTTTTAAAGAATTTAAAATTCTCTGCCTCCTCCTTTAAGGTCATTTTTTGCTCTGCAGGTGCTTCTGCTGTTACCACTTTTTCTTCAGACATAATAAAACCTCAATTCACAAAATTAATACCAGTCGTCACCGTAAATATCTTCACCAATCGCTATACCCGAACCGTTTGAGCCCGGTTTGTTTGTAACCTCAGGTTGAGGAACAATAATGTTTGGCTTGGTTGTGGTGTTAGGTGCCTTGTTGCCGGTTGTTTCAGGGTCTCTTGAAACAGTTGAGTTGGAGCTTGCTGAGCCAAGAATGTCCCCTGCAAGGTTTTCAGGCAAGGAATTCTTCGAATCCACTTTTTTAAGCTCGTTACCGTTCCACTCGTAAACGCCGTAGCCCTCACTGTCGGTTGCTACGATTTGTTTTTTCTCGCTGTCAATTGCAATTGAGGTAAAGGCAGAAAGAGTTTCGTTGTAAACGAATTCACCATTTTGTGAATCAAAAATCCAGCAACAATAGTTGTAAACACCGTTATTTACCGCGATTGTAAGGCAAAGATCCTCGTTAGAATCAAAGTTCATATCACGGAACAATACGTTATTTTGCGCTAAGCCTAAAACCATTTCTGCTGACTTGCTTTCCGGAATTTTAAGCTCCTGAACAAACACGTCGTCCTTGTAAATTCTTAAGCTTGTAGACGAAACCTCTGCAGAATAGCCGTATCTTATGTTATTTTCTGTTGTGGTTGTGGTTTCTTCGTTATTGCTATTGGTTTTGCAGCCCGCAAAGCAGAAAAGAACAATTGTAGCTGCCAATACTAATGCAAGTAAGGAAGTGATTTTTTTCATAATGTTCACCCTCTATTTATTATATTTTTACGCCCGCTTCACGCAAGGCTTTTTTTAACGATTCTGTGTCATGTGCCTTAAAAACAAAGCCGCTCATACCGTAGTTTTTTGCGCCATCAATATTCTCCTTAAGGTCATCTACAAAAAAACATTCCTCCGGCTTTAGTGAAAACTTATTGCAAAAAGCTTCATATATAGCGCGGTCGGGCTTAAGTATTTTATAAAGCGCAGAAATAAAGAAGCCGTCAAAATACTTGAATGCGGGTACGTTTATGTAGCGATCAAAAAAACGAGGCGTTGCATTTGAAAGCAGATAAATAGGATACCCGTTTGATTTAAGCTCTTTTATAAGCTCACAGGTTTCTTCATACGGCGGCATATAATCATAAAAATCCGTAACCATACGACTAATCTTTTCGTGGACTGCTTCGGGAAGCTTTTCTAAAATACCGGGAAGCACCTCGTCAAAGGTATGAGTACCGGCATCAAGCGTTTTCCACACGCTGTTCTCACCGAAAACGTGCTCATATATAGCGTCATGGTATTGGGGTTCAAACTCTGCTTCTACTGTTTTTTTGAGATCAAACTCCAAAATAACACCGCCCATATCAAAAACGATATTTTTAATCATTTAACCACCCCAATATTAACCCATTATAAATTTATTATAACATTTTATTAAATTTTTTCAATATTTCTAATAAAAAAAGTCAAATTACTCTTTTATTATTTATTTTTTGTGTTATAATTTAAAGGTAATAATTTGTAAAGGATGATTCATATGGAAATCAAAATTTTCAAAACTGCAGAAGAAATCGGCGTTGAGGCTGCAAAAATCTTTACAGATGCAGTAAAAGCAAATCCTAATGCTGTTCTTGGTCTTGCAACAGGTGCTTCACCTATTCCGACATACCAGAACATTATTAAAACCTACAACAACGGCGGCATTTCTTTCAAGGGTGTAAAAACCTATAATCTTGACGAGTACTGCGATTTACCTAAGAATGACAAAAACAGCTACTACACCTTTATGCACGAGCAGCTTTTCAACTCACTTGACATTCAAGAAGAGAACGTTCACTTCCTTGATGGCAACGCTGCTGATACAGAAAAGGAATGTGCTCGCTATGACAGTGAAATTAACAATGCAGGCGGTATTGACGTTCAGCTTTTAGGTATTGGCAACAACGCACACATCGGCTTCAACGAGCCTGCTGATAAATTCACCGTTGGCTCATTTAAGGTTAAGCTTACAGACAGCACAATTAACGCTAACAAAATTTATTTTGATGAGGGCGCTATGCCACACTATGCACTTACAATGGGCATTGAACAAATTATGAGAGCTAAGAAAATTGTTCTTATTGCAACCGGCGAAAAGAAAGCGGAAGCAATTAAAAACATGATTGAGGGCGAGGTTACGCCTTTGGTACCTGCTTCAATTTTACAAAAGCATGATGACGTTGTTATTTTCCTTGACGAGGCTGCAGCTTCACTTTTAAAGAAATAATTTTTAGTCACAAAAAAGGTTTCGGCGAAACGCCGAAACCTTTTATTTTTGCTTTTATGAACTTAATCATAGAAATTGCCGCCGTAAATTGAAGATTTGTTAAGCCTTGAAAATCTTTTTGAAACACTGCGAACCTTTCTCATATCCTCTTCTGCCTCACCAATGAGTGCATCTACGTCATCCATATTTTCAATTTTATCAGTACCTGCAAGACCTATTGAAACCTTAAGGTCATAAGCCTTGAAGTCCTGCATACCTAACTCTTCAAACTTTTTAGCAAAGGTTGTTCTTGTTATATCTGCAGCGGCTTCCGTTGGCCTTTGAGAAACAATAACAAATCTGTCCGTACCGATTCTGCAAAGGAAATCGTGTGTGCCGGAAACAACCTTTTTAAGTCTTGTGGCTGCTTCTACTACCGCCTCGTTACCCGCCTCTCTGCCGTAGGACCTAACTATTGAGCGATAGCTGTCAATATCAATAAACATAACGAAAAGCATCATTTGCGGCGAAAGAGATTTGCCGACTCTTTCAAGATATCTGTTAAGCTGCCATTTGTTGTTTGTAATGGTAAGCGGATCTATGGAAATAAGTCTGTTTTGTGACTCGTTATAAACAATAAGGGCTGATACTACAAATGAGGTTGCAAGAATTTCGAAGCCGTAAACACACAGTTGGGATATACCGCCTATAAGCGGAAGAATTGAGAATGATGCGAGGTATAAAAACTCCGGTCTTTTTGTTAAGTTGATTTGTTTTTTTGATGTTCTGAAGGTAGAAATTGAAGCGTAAATTAAGTAAGCAAACAAAATGAAAAACGGAATAGTGAAAAGCTCGCCGCGAACGTATTTAGCATCCTCAATTTTAAAATATGCGCCTGTAAAAATGCTGAACAACGACATAACTGAATTCAAAATTGCAGGGAGCATAAATATAATTTTTTTGTTTCTTTGGACCTCATTTTCAGGAGACATTCGGCATTCACAATAGAAAACATAGAACATACCTATCACAGGTAGAATCATATTGTAAGCAAATGCTGAAATCCTGTTTACAAAAACCAGGAATGGCGAGGTTGAGCACTCGCAGAACCATATAAGCGAGCTCACGAACAGAAAAATTGCAATTGAAATAAGAGTATTATCGAAATAAATTTTTTCAGACGTTTTTAAGGAAGTATTCCTTCTGCTGATAATCAGAATAAGAAGAATTATTACACCCGTAATATTAGGAATTGAATAAAGTAAAGCTCTTTCTAAAGCATCTGGCAAAGTCGGTAAATATACCATATGTCTTCTCCTTTTCAAAAACATTCACAACTTTTTAATAATTATAACATAATCTTATTGTTTTTTCAATACGAATAATAAAAATAACCGAAGGAAAAAACCTCGGTTATTTTATTTCTATCATATAAATTTGTTCTTCACCCTCTAAGGAGTTCGCAGCAGTAAAAGTAACTTTCCTACCCGAGACCTGCGATTCAAAAAAGCAGGTATTTTCATTTTCGTTAACCTCCCATTGCACAGAGTTAAAATCTGTAGCAGAAAAAAACTTGTATAACACAAGCGGGAAAAACTCCGCAGTAAGCACATCCATACTGACTGAGTGCTTTACGTGCGCGGTTTTTATTGTACAAACGTCATTCACGAGCTCTATGCTTACATCCTTCAATGTTTCGGGCGTATCATCAACAAACTTCATGGTAAAACAGCCATAGGAATTGTAGGAAGCTAAAATATTGTACGTAAAATCCTTTGTTACAATATGAATTCTTTGTTCCTTTGAAAAATCAACATTCTTAAAGCCTGCCGTCTTAAAGTTGTTGCTGCAAGAGGTAAACGCGCAAACGCTTAAAAGACAAGCAAGTAAAAATGATAGTTTTTTTAAGGGTGTCACTCACTTTCAATAATCGCTTTTATAATATAACCTATATTATCTGCACAATCACTCGGTAACGTTGAATACTCCGACATTTTGCTGCTTACAAGCTCTGCAGTAAGACCGTGAACATAAGCAGAAAGGCACGCCGATTGATACAAATTCCCCTTCAAGGCAGGTGTAAAGCCTGCAATCATACCGGAAAGCAAATCTCCCGAGCCGCCCTTCGCAAGGCCCGTATTACCTGTATTATTCTTACAAATAAGAGCTGCATCTGACCTTGAAATAAGAGTTTTATGGCCCTTGAGTAATACGTTAACATTATATTTTTTAGAAACGGCTAATATAACCTTTTCTCTGTTTTCTTCTATAAATGCAACGTCTCGTTTAATTAAACGGGACATCTCCGCAACGTGTGGAGTAAGCAATATTTTAGACTTTGCGCAACTTAAAACGTCTACGTTGTCGGCAAGGGCGTTTATGCCGTCTGCATCTATAATTAAAGGCTTGTCGCATTTTAGCACAAGTTCGGAGACAATTTCCTTAATATCATCATTAAGACCGACACCGCAACCAAAAACAACAACATCGCTTCTTTTTATAGCCTTAAAAAGAAGCGGCAAGCATTCTACCGAAAACTTACCGTTTTCGGAAGGCATTGGTAAAAACAGATTCTCTGTAAGTCTTGATGCTAACGGTGCATAAATACAATCGGGAAAAGCAAGTGTAACAAGACCTGCACCACACCTTAACGCACCTTTAACAGCTAATTCACAGCAACCAATCATTGTGGCACTGCCGGCAATAATTAAAACCCTGCCAAAATCTCTTTTAGTTGCCTCTGCAGGTCTTACCGGTAATAATTCCTTCGCCTTGGAATAATCTAAAACGAAACGACGAGTTTCCAACTGACACACCACCTAAAAGCATATAACAATAGCTGTTGCAACGGAGTCTGTATGGGTAACGCTTACGTCAAAGTTATAGTTGTTTTTTTCAACAGTTGACAACGCTTTGCCGCTAAAACTTAAATACGGTTTTCCGTTTTCAAAATGAAGCAGCGAAACCTCTGTTAAAGCAAAGCCGACAATGCCCGTACCTATTGCCTTTGAAAACGCCTCTTTTGCCGCAAAGGCAGCTGCAACGTGCTCGGGCTTATTATTTTTTAAAGCAAACTCTTTTTGCTCTTCAGCTGAAAAAACGCGTGTAAGAAACCCATCTTTTTTTAAGAGCTCTTCAATACGTTTAATTTCAACTGAATCAATTCCTACATTCATAAAAAACTCCTGTTATACAATAGTTGCAACCTGATAATTATTCTGTCCAATTCATTGTATAACTATAAGTAGTGCTAGTCAATATACAAAATACACGAAAAGTGCTCAGCTTACTTGATTAAGCAAAAACTCATACTGAGCTTCAACGTCGTTTTTTGGTGTAAATTCAATTATGTTGCTAACCTCTTTTTTAGCCCTTGCAGCTCTGCTTGCACGGTATTCTTCAGAAATTATTCTTTTCGCGCGTTTAAGGAAGCGTATTAACTTTCTTTCGAATTCGTTGATTTCATTTTGATGAAAAAGGCAGTAGGTTACTGCTAAAACTGCGAGTGTTTCTAAAACAAATCTTAAAATTGTTGTACCTGTCATAAAAATTACCTCCTGAATATTGGGTGAACGCCCAACGAACATTTGTTTATGTCATAATTATAGCATCTTTTCGACAAAAGTCAACACAAATGTTCTAATTATTTTCGTTCATCTGTCCCTTTAATAGTACTTTTGGTATGTTTTTTATATAAAATTAGCCTTTTTTACTGATTTTCAGTACTTTTTTGTTCGATTTTGTTCCCCTGTTTGTTCGGTTGTATTCGTTTTTTAGAATTGAAATTTTTTTACGAAAAACTATTTATATTTTTATAATAATATAGTATAATACCCTTATATATGTATTAAAATCACAAAAGGAAGAAATACTATGTTTGTAGATAAAGCAAAAATTAAAATAATTGCAGGTAACGGCGGTAACGGTGCCGTTGCTTTTCATAGAGAAAAGTACGTATCTGCCGGCGGTCCCGACGGCGGTGACGGCGGAAAGGGCGGAAACATAGTTTTCCAGGTGGACGATAATCTCTCTACCCTTTCAGATTTCCGCTACAAAAGAAAGTACAAGGCACCTAACGGCGAAAACGGTCGCGGTGGTCGTTGCAACGGAAAACGCGGTCAGGATTTAATAATCAAAGTCCCCAGAGGTACTGTAATAAGAGAAAATTCTACCGGTGCTGTTATGGCGGATATGAGTAAGGATGAAACCTTTATTGCTGCTAAGGGTGGCAACGGTGGCTGGGGTAACCCCCACTTTGCAACTCCTACAAGGCAGGTACCGCGCTTTGCAAAGGACGGTATGCCGGGTGAAGAATGGGACGTTACTCTTGAGCTTAAGCTTTTAGCGGACGTTGGTCTTATTGGCTTCCCTAACGTAGGTAAAAGCACGCTTATTTCTGTTGTAAGTGAGGCTAAGCCGATTATTGCAGACTACCACTTTACTACACTTATTCCCGTACCGGGTGTTGTAAGAATGGGACCTGAAAGCAGCTTTGTTATTGCCGATATTCCCGGCATTATAGAAGGTGCTTCTGACGGAGTAGGCTTAGGTCACGAATTTTTAAGACACATTGAAAGATGCCGCGTGCTTGTACACGTTGTAGACGTTGCAGGCAGTGAGGGCAGAGACCCATTTACAGATTTTGAAACGATAAACGAAGAACTGAAAAAATACAACGAAGAGTTAGCAAGCTACCCGCAAATTGTTGCAGGTAATAAAATTGACCTTGCTACGGATGAACAGCGCGAGGCCTTTAAAAAATATATATGCGACAAGGGCTACGAATATTTTGAAATATGCGCTCCTATTTTAGAGGGCACACAAGAATTGATTAACGCTGTTGCAAAAAAGCTCGCCACTCTTCCGCCTATTAAAATTTACGAGCGCGAAGAAATTACGGTTGATGATATTTACAAAACTGCAAACAAGCGCGATTTCACAATTCGTGTTGAGGATGACGTTTATATTATTGAAGCTGAGTGGCTCGCAAAAATTCTTTCAAAAACGAATTTAGAGGATTACGAATCACTTCAGTATTTTCAAAACGCATTACAGTCAAGCGGAATTATTTCTGCTCTTATTGAAAAAGGTATTACCGAGGGTGACACCGTAAGTATTTACGATTTGGAGTTTGACTATGTGCCTTAACGAAAATGAATTTTTAAGTTCATCACTTTTCGCAGGAAAGCCGCTGACAAAAACAGAGGCAAAGCAATTCAGCCCACTTACGCTTGCTTTTTTAGGTGATGCCGTTTACAGCCTGTTGGTCCGCGAAATGCTTGTAAAGGCAGCAAACCGACCAACAAACGCACTGCACAAGGAATCCATTAAGCTTGTAAACGCAAGCTGTCAGGCTGAAATGCTAAAAAAGCTTTTACCCCTGCTTACCGAGGACGAGGAGGCTGTTTTTAAGCGTGGCAGAAACGCTCACAGCTCACACGTTCCCAAAAACCAAAGTGATGCAGATTACAGATATGCAACCGGTCTTGAAGCACTTTACGGCTACCTTTACTTAATTGGCGATTTTCCTCGCATTACGTACATATTTAATATAAGTACGGGTGAGGAATATTTTGGAAAAGAAAAAGTCAGCGAGCAAAATTAAAAGGCTTTTAATTGACTATACAATAATTACTGCAGGCAGCATTATTTTTGCACTGGGAATAGTTATGTTTACTGCGCCAAATAACATAGCGCCGGGTGGAGCCTCGGGTATTGGTACTATGCTTCACTACCTTTTTAAAATACCTATTGGCGTTACTGTAATAATTGTTAATATTCCCCTTTTTATATTATCGTTTAAAAAATTCGGCAAGAATTTTTTGGCAAAATCAATTTATGCAACAATGCTTACCGCTGTTCTTATTGATACCTTTCCGCATATTTTAGAAAAGCACTATATATACTCCCCTCTGCTTGCGGCTATTTTTGGCGGTGTTTGTGTCGGTATTGGCGTCGGAATTATTTTTCTTAGAGGCGGCACAACGGGCGGTGCAGATATTTTAGCAAAGCTTTTAAAGCAAAAGCACCCTCACCTTTCTATGGGTACACTTGTTTTTATGCTTGACGCTGTTGTTGTGCTTTCCACTTTATTTGTTTACAGAAGTATTGAGGTGCTTTTGTATTCGGTTATTTTATTTTTTGTGACCTCAAGGGCAGTAGATGCAATTATATTTGGTGCCGCAAGAAGTAAAATGCTGTTGATAATAACAACAAACCCAAAGGAAATTTCCGAAAGAATTATAACCGAGGTTGAGCACGGCGTTACTCTTTTACCTGCCTTTGGCGGTTATACAAACGAGAGTAAGACAATTATTCTTTCGGTTGTAAGACCTAACGAGGTAACTGAAATTACCTCTATAGTAAAGGAGCTTGACAATAACGCCTTCACTATAATTACAGATTCTAACGAGGTCTTAGGCTTCGGATTCTCAAAATAATTAAACGAAAGGAACAATAAATTTATGTCCCTTGTAAAAAAAGAAAACATTAGAAACTTTTCTATTATTGCCCATATTGACCACGGCAAATCTACCCTTGCAGACAGATTACTTGAATTAACTCAATCAGTTGCAAAGAGAGATATGTCTGCACAGCTTCTTGACGATATGGACCTTGAAAAGGAAAGAGGCATTACAATTAAGGCGCACGCCGTTAAGCTTGATTACAAAGCAAACGACGGCAATACCTACCAACTTAATTTAATTGACACACCCGGTCACGTTGACTTTAACTACGAGGTTTCACGTTCTCTTGCGGCTTGTGAGGGTGCTATTTTAATTATTGATTCAACTCAGGGCATTGAGGCTCAGACGTTGGGTAATACATATTTAGCACTTGACCACAACCTTGAATTAGTGCCTGTTATAAACAAAATAGACTTGCCCTCCGCTGATCCCGAAAGAGTCAGCCTTGAGGTTGAGGAAATTATCGGTCTTCCTTGCGAGGATGCTCCGAGAGTATCGGCTAAAACAGGTCAGAACGTTGAACAGGTTTTAGAAAAAATTGTTGAATGTGTTCCTGCACCGCAGGGTGATGATGAAGCTCCGTTAAGAGCGCTCATTTTTGACTCTGTTTACGATAATTACAAGGGTGTTATTGTTTACACAAGAATTGTTGACGGTACAATTAAGCCGGGTGACACAATGCGAATGATGGCAACCGGTGCTGAATTTACAGTTGTGGAAACCGGTTATATGCGAGCAACCTCCCTACAGCCTACCGAAAAGCTTTGTGCGGGTGAGGTTGGTTATATTACGGCATCTATTAAAACAGTAAGCGACGCACGTGTTGGTGATACCGTAACGCTTGCTACAAACCCTGCTAAGGAGGCATTGCCCGGCTACAGGCAAGCAACACCTATGGTTTACTGCGGTATTTACCCGGCAGACGGTGCTGACTACGAAAATCTTCACGAGGCACTCGAAAAATTGCAGTTAAATGACGCGGCGCTTTCTTACGAGCCCGAAACCTCCGGCGCATTAGGCTTTGGCTTCAGATGCGGATTTTTAGGACTTTTACACCTTGAGATTATTCAAGAAAGACTCGAAAGAGAATATAACTTAGACTTGGTTACAACTATTCCGAGCGTTGTTTACAAAATACATTTAACTAACGGCGAGGTTATTGAAATTGATAACCCCACCCACTACCCTGACCCTGCAACTATCGATTTTTCTGAAGAGCCTGTTGCCGACGCTCATATTTTTTCACCGCCTGAGTACGTTGGTGCTATTATGGATTTATGTCAGGAAAGGCGCGGCACATTTAAGAATATGGACTACATTTCATCTGACAGAGTTGAGCTGAAGTACGATTTACCTCTTAATGAAATTATTTACGATTTCTTTGATGCGTTAAAATCAAGAACACGCGGCTATGCTTCACTTGACTACGAGATTTCCGAATACAGAAAATCCAATCTTGTAAAGCTTGACGTGCTTCTTAACGGCAACTGTGTTGACGCACTTTCATTTATGGTGCACTCTGACAAGGCGTATGGCAGAGCAAGAAAAATTGCCGAAAAGCTTAAGGACAACATTCCGAGACAAATGTTTGAAATACCTATTCAGATTGCTATTGGCGGTAAGGTTATTGCAAGAGAAACGGTTAAAGCAATGCGCAAGGACGTTCTTGCAAAATGCTACGGCGGTGACATTACAAGAAAGAAGAAGCTTCTTGAAAAACAAAAAGAAGGTAAAAAGCGTATGCGCTCATTTGGTACTGTTGAGGTGCCTCAGGAGGCGTTTATGGCTATTCTTAAGCTTGATGAGGATTGATTAAGGCTACAAATTTAAAAATTAAGCATAACAAAAAAGACTTTATCATTTTGGCTTGTAAAAGCCTTGAATGATAAAGTCTTTTCATTTTTATTATTTCTATTTAGAGTGAGCGTACTTTTCAAGTACAGCCTTCAGCTCGTCGAGTCCGTCACCCTTTTCAGAAGAAAAAGGAATTATTGTAAGCTCTTCACCGAATTCACTTAACTCTGCCTTAAGCCCCTCAACGCGCTCCTTATACTGAGTTTTGTTAAGCTTATCGCTCTTGGTTGCAGCAACAATAAAGGGTATTTCGCAATCCTGCAAAAAATGCATCATCACGTAGTCATCCTCAGACGGTTTGTGGCGCATATCCACAAGTTGAACAACGAGTCTTAAATTCCTCGGGGTTTGGAAATAACCCTCCATCATTTCAGCCCAACGGCGCTTTTCGCCCTTGGCAACCTTTGCATAGCCGTAGCCCGGCAAATCTACAATTCTTACGTCCTCTGTTCTGTAAAAGTTAATTGTAATGGTTTTACCCGGCACAGAGGAAACACGCGCCAAATTTTTACGGTTAAACAATTTATTCAGCATTGAGGACTTTCCAACGTTTGACCTGCCTGCAAAAGCAATTTCAGTTACTGTTGAGTCAGGAATTTGCGAAAGCGTACCAAAAGCCGCTTCAAATTCTACTTTATTAAAGTTCATAATGGTACTCCTTTCACACTTAGCAGCAAACTGTTGTTGCTGAAGTCGACTCTGTCTCCTGAATTTTAACAGCTGTTTTCTTTTCTTTTTTGGGCTTTGGCGGCTTAGTCAAGGCTAAATTTAAAACCTCATCAAGAGTTGAAACCGCTATAAATTCAACGTTCTGCTTAACTACCTCGTCTACCTTTTCTAAATCCGGAAGATTATCCTTGGGAATTAAAACGGTTTTCATTTTATTTTTATAAGCTGCCATAGATTTTTCCTTTAAGCCACCTATGGGCAAAACATTACCTCTTAAGGATATTTCACCCGTCATAGCAACCTCGGGCTTTACGGGACGATTTGTAAGTGCAGATACAAGCGCAGTTGTCATTGTAACACCTGCAGAAGGGCCGTCCTTTGGCACAGCACCCTCGGGAGCGTGTATGTGAATATCCTTTGTTTTATAAAAATCGGTATCAATACCCCATTCTGCGGCTCTGCTTCTTACAAAGCTTACGGCGATTTTTGCAGACTCCTTCATAACCTCGCCTAAAGAGCCGGTAAGCTCAATTTTACCCGTACCCTCTAAAACGGAGGCTTCTATTTGCATAATTTCGCCGCCGACCTTAGTCCAGGCAAGTCCGTTTACAGCACCAACCATATTTTCCAATGAAAGGTCTGCATCCTTATATTTTCTTGCTCCTAAAAGCTCCTCTAAGCTTTCAGGGGTAACCTTAATTTTACCTTCAAAGCCCTCTGCAAATTTAACAGCAGTTTTTCTTAAAACCTTTGTTACAACCCTTTCTAACGTTCTTACTCCTGCCTCCTTTGTGTAGCCGTCTATAATAAGGCGCAGGGCGGAATCTGTAATACTGAATGCTTTGCTTGGTATATTAAAGTTTTTAAGCTGTTTGGGCACAAGGTGCTTTTTAGCAATTCTGAATTTTTCCTCGGCAGTATAGCTGTAAAGCTCTATGATTTCCATTCGGTCGTAAAGAGGCCCCGGAATAGCGGACGCATCATTAGCAGTTGTAATAAACAAAACCTTACTTAAATCAAACGGCACGTCTAAGTAATGGTCCTGGAAGGTGCTGTTTTGCTCACCGTCAAGCACCTCTAAAAGTGCTGAAGAGGGGTCTCCCTTGTAATCGCTGCCTAATTTGTCGATTTCATCAAGCAAAATAAGCGGATTGGTAGAGCCTGCCTGCTCTATTGCAGAAATAATTCTACCCGGCATAGCACCAATATAAGTCCTTCTGTGACCGCGAATTTCTGCCTCGTCGTGCACACCGCCGAGAGAAATCCTTGCATAGTTTTTATTCATTGCCCTTGCAAGAGATTTTGCAATAGAGGTTTTACCTACGCCCGGAGGGCCTACAAGGCAAAGAATTTGTGCATTAACGTTTGGTGAAAGCTTTTTAACGGCAATTAACTCTACAACTCTTTCCTTTACGTCGGTTAAGCCGTAGTGGTCCTTATCTAATATTTTTCTTGCCTTTTCTAAGCTTAAGGAATCCTTCGTTTCGTTATGCCACGGAAGTGCTAAAACTCTGTCTAAATATGTACGGGCAACGTTTGCCTCGGCACTGCTGCTTGAAAGCTTTAAAAGACGGTCGCTTTCATCAAGAAGTTTTTTCTTATATTTTTCTTCAAGTGGTAAAGCGTTTATTTTAGCCTTATAATTTTCCGCCTCTTCCTCAGGCGTTTCCTCTTCGTTAAGCTCCTGAGAAATAACCTTTAACTGTTCACGCAGGAAATAATCTCGCTGATTTTTATCCATTTTTTCGTGAACCTCGTTTTGAATATTGAGCTGCAAGGCAAGAATCTCGGTTTCCTTGATTAAAATGCTGCAAAGTCTTTCAGCCCTTTTAAGCGGATTTAATTCTGACAAAAGCGCTTGCTTATCCTCAAACTCAAAATGAGTGTTACTAACCATATAGTCAGCTAATGCGCCAATGTTGTCCTCAGTGTGAACAGTCATTTCTACGTCGGGTGAAATTCGAGGTAAAAGGTCGGCGTAATCGTCAAACAAATCTCTTAAGGTTCTGACTAGCGCCTCGCCGTAGGCAGAATCCACCTTTCGCACAGGCTTTTCAAAAACCTCGGTTACAACAGCCTTTAAAATCGGCTTTGTTTTAATTGGCTCGGTAACGGTTGCTCTGTACTTTCCCTCTACAACAACTCTTAAAACCTCTGTATTAGGGAGTTTTATAACCTGCTTAACCTCTGCCACTACACCAATTTTATTAAGGTCGTTAAAATCAGGATTTTCAATTTCTGCATCAGTTTGAGCAGAAAGAAAAATCTCGCCGGTTGTATTTAATGCAGCTCTTATAGCTGAAATTGATTTTTGTCTTCCCACGTCAAAATGCAATGTCATTTTAGGGAAAACCACCACACCCCTCATTGCAAGAACGGGAAGTGCGGTAGTAATTGCGTTTTTCTTTATCATAATTATTCCTTTGTTTCTAATCTTTCTATAACAGGCTCGGTTTTACCGTCTACAACGTCTGCATTTATTTTAACAACAGCTACAGTATCGTCTGAAGGCACGGTGTACATAACAGGAACTAATATTTTTTCCATTAGTGCACGAAGACCTCTTGCGCCCGTTTCCTTTTCAATGGTTAACTCTGCAACTCTTCTCACAGCGTCATCTGTGAACTCAAGTTTAACGTTATCCATTTTAAAGAGACTCTGATATTGCTTTAAAAGAGCGTTCTTAGGCTCTGTAATTATGCTTACTAATGCATCTACGTCTAAATCCTTTAAAGAGGTTATAACGGGAATTCTACCTACTAATTCCGGAATGAGACCGAATTTAACAAGATCCTGTGTTACAACCTTGGACATTATATCCATTTTCTTTAAATCGGTTTTGGAGCGGATTTCACTGCCGAAGCCAAGAACGTTTTTGCCGAGTCTTTCTTCAACTAATTTTTCAATTCCTGCAAAAGCACCGCCGCAAATAAAGAGGATTTTTGAGGTATCTATAGGAATAAATTCCTGCTGCGGATGCTTTCTGCCGCCTTGTGGCGGAACGTTAGCAACAGTACCCTCAATAATCTTTAAGAGTGCCTGCTGAACACCCTCACCGCTTACGTCACGCGTAATAGAGGTGTTTTCACTTTTTCTTGTGATTTTATCTATTTCGTCTATATAAATAATACCGGTTTCGGCCTTTTTAATATCAAACTCTGCTGCCTGAATAAGTCTTAAGAGAATGTTTTCAACGTCCTCACCAACGTAACCTGCCTCTGTAAGAGTGGTTGCATCTGCAATAGCAAACGGAACGTTAAGTATTTTTGCAAGCGTTGAAGCAAGCAGCGTTTTACCAACACCCGTAGGACCAAGCAGCAACACGTTACTTTTGCCTATTTCTACGTCGTCCGGATTTTCGCAATACACACGCTTATAATGGTTATAAACCGCAACAGACAATACCTTTTTAGCATCCTCCTGACCAATTACGTATTCGTCAAGCTTTGCTTTTATTTCCATTGGCTTTGGAAGAACTATTGCCTCGTCGTTTGCACCCTCCTGCATTGCGTCTTGGGCTTCCTCAGGGCTTAAGCCCTCCATTATTTGCAAGCAGAGGTCAATACATTCGTCACAAATGTAAACGCCGGGACCTGCAACAAGACGGCGCACCGCCCCCTGCGGCTTACCGCAGAAGGAGCAATGTGGGTTTTGTCTTGAATTGTTTTTATTATCATCTCGTGCCAAAAAGAGCACCTCCGATTATTTTTAAAAATCTATAAAATTATCTTTTATCTATAATTTTATCTACAAGGCCGTACTCAAGCGCATCTGCTGCTGTGAGCCAATTATCGCGCTCAGTATCAAGAGCAACCTGCTCAATTGGCTTGCCTGTGTTTTCTGCAAGGATTTTGTTTAATCTTTGCTTTGTTCTCTGAATGTGGTCTGCAGCAATAAGAATTTCTGTTGCCTGACCCTGTGCACCGCCTGATGGTTGGTGAATCATTACCTCTGCATTTGGAAGAATATAGCGCTTGCCCTTTGCACCGGATGAAAGAAGGAATGCACCCATAGATGCAGCCATACCCATACAAATGGTTGAAACGTCGCATTTAATATATTGCATTGTGTCGTAAATAGCAAGACCTGCTGAAACACTACCGCCCGGGCTGTTGATGTAAAAGCTGATATCCTTCTCAGGGTCCTGACCCTCAAGATAAAGAAGCTGAGCAACAATAACAGAGGCTGTTGCATCATTAACCTCATCTGAAAGAACGATAATTCTGTCGTTTAAAAGTCTTGAATAAATGTCGTAAGAGCGTTCACCGCGATTTGTTTGTTCTATAACGTAAGGTATAAGTGCCATAATAAATTCCTCCCGAAACATAATTTATTTGTTTTTGAGTATTGGTTTTTTAAAGCGATTTATTCAATAAAAATAATCTTACTAAAACTCAACCGCCACAGCACTTTGCAGGACTGTGGCGGAAATAAACAGTATTATTCAGCCTTAGCTTCTTCTGTCTTTTTCTTAGAGGTTGTCTTTTTAGCTGCAGGTTTTTTCTCTGCTGTTTCTTTCTTTGCTGTTGTTTTCTTTGCAGCAGGCTTTTTCTCCGCAGGCTCTTTCTTTGCTGCTGTTTTCTTTGCAGCAGGTTTTTCCTCTGCAGCCTCAGCCTTTGGCTCTGCCTTTTTCTTTGCTGCACCGGCTTTAGCATTGTCTTTAACAACGTCCATAGCTTTTCTGCAGCCAAGGTCAGCCTTAACGTCCTCAACAGGTACGTACTTTTTAACCTCTTCAAGCTTCATGCCGTAAGAATCTGCATAAGTCTTAAGCTCTGTTTCAACGTCCTCGTCAGAGATTTCGATTTTTTCAAGCTCGATAATCTTTTCAAGAGCAAGACGAAGCTTAACTTGCTTTTCTGCGCCTTCCTTGTAATTAGCACGTAAGGTAGCCATATCCATACCGGTGTATTGCATGTACATATCAAGGCTCATGCCCTGCATTTGAAGTCTGTAGTTGTATTCGTTGATTTGATTGTCGATTTCTCTTTCAATCATAGCCTCAGGAATTTCTACTACTGTATTCTCAATGAGCTTTTCCATAATTCCGCTTTCAAATACGCGGTCAGCTTCAGCTTCTTTTCTTGCTAAAATATCTTCCTCAAGGTGTTTTTCGTACTCTGCAATTGTGTCGAATTCACTAACGTCCTTAACGAATTCGTCATCGTACACAGGAAGCTCCTTCTTCATAATTTTGTTAAGCTTTACTTTGAACACTGCCGGTTTACCTGCAAGCTCCTCTGCGCCGTAAGCTTCAGGGAATGTAACGTTTACGTCGAACTCATCACCTGTTTTCTTACCAACGATTTGGTCCTCGAAGCCGTCAATAAATTGACCTGAGCCGAGCTCAAGGTTATGGTTTTCACCCTTGCCGCCTTCGAATGCTACGCCATCCATAAAGCCTTCAAAGTCAATAACTGCTGTGTCGCCTTTTTTTGCTGCTCTGTCTTCAACAGTAACCATTTTAGCATCTCTTTCAAGTGCAGCGTTAACAGCGTCCTTAACCTCTGCCTTTTTAACAGAAACCTTTTCTTTTTCTGCTGTAAGACCCTTGTATTTTTTAACCTCTGCTGAAGGCTTTACCACAACCTTAAGCTTTACTGTAAAGCCGTTTTCATCAAGAGAAGTGATTTCGTCATCAAAAGGTGCAGCAACAGGAACAATGCCTGCTTCCTTTGCAGCTGCATCGAAAAGTTCAGGATACTCAGCATCAATTGCATCGTACCAGAAAACCTCTTTACCGTAATAGGTTTCAATAATGTGCTTTGGAGCCTTACCCTTACGGAAGCCCGGTACATTATATCTACCCTTGTTTTTGTTGTAAGCATTAGAAACTGCTTTTTTGAATTCTTCGCCCTCAAGCGCAATTTCAAGAGCGTAAACGTTTGTTTCTGCCTTTTCGCAAGACTTTAAACTCATTTTCTAACATCCTTTCTAACTGTAAACCATTAGTTAACTCGTTGATTATATCATAACTAATTGCTAATTTCTACTGTTTTTTTCATTTTTTTGATATTTTTAAGAGAAATTTGCATTTTTTACTTTTTGAATGAACTTTTTAAAATTTTTCAATAATTTTAGGGCAAAAGTTCAATTTATCTGCCGAAACAAGTGAAAATTTTATCCCCTCGTATTCAAGGCTAGCATTCTCGGGTGCTACAAAGCCGTGTAAATGACCGAAATAGCAACGCTTAACGTCGTTTTCAAGCAGCACGTTAAGAATTTCGTCGCAGGTCTGAGTAGCAGAAATGGGTGGATAATGTAAAAAAGCAATTACCCCTCCGCCCAATTTTTTAGCCTCTTCAACAGAAGCTCTGAGCCGACCTGCTTCACGAAGCAGCACTTTTTTGTCCGCCTCGCAGGTATCGTCATAAAACCATCCGCGAGTACCGCAAACGGCAAAGTCGCCTATTCTGTAAGCATTATTGTGAAGAATCTTTATTGTTGTGAACTCGTTTTCGGACAAAAACGAATTCATTTTCGTCATTGTATTCCACCAATAATCGTGATTACCCTTAAGAATTATTTTATTGCCGTTAAGGCTGTTTAAAAACTCAAAATCCTTTTTAGCGTTTTCAAGCCCCATTGCCCAGGAAATATCACCAGGAACAACGACTGTATCTTCATTTGTTACAATGCTGTTCCAGTTTTTTTCAAGCCTTGCAACGTAGTCGTCCCAGCCTCTGAAAATATCCATTGGCTTGTCGGTTGAAAATGACAGGTGCGGGTCACCGATTGCAAAAAGTGACATAATTAAATACCCAACATATCGAATACAACCTTAGCCATATCGTTTTTATCGGCTGTAAGGCTGAAACGAACCTGCTTGTTTTTAAGCTCTGATAACTGTGACGGAGCAGCTGTGCTTGCAAGCTTTTCCAATGCAGCTACCGTGCTGAATTCATCCGGATATTCGGCACCGCTTTCATCTACTGCAGAAAGCACCGCCTTAGAGAACTTGAACGGTGAAGCGGTAGAGGCAATAACCGTTGGGGTTGTGTCACCCGTTTCATTTACGTAGCTGTTACAAACGCTTATTGCAACTGCTGTGTGAGTATCTGAAAGATAGTTATACTTTTTAAAGGTTTCCTTAATTGCCTTACTTGTGCCCTCGTCGTCGCAGCTACCTGCAGCAAAAAGCTCCTGGACCTTGTTTTTAACATCCTCAGAAACGGTATATTTACCCGTTTTATTGAGTGCAGAGAACCACTCGTTAATTGTATCAGAATTTCTGCCGCTGAGAAGATATAAAAGTCTTTCTAAGTTGCTTGAAATGAGAATATCCATTGACGGAGAGTCAGTTGTGAAGAATTCACGGTTACGGTCGTAGGTACCTGTTGTAATAAAGTCTGTGAGCACCTTATTTTTATTTGAAGCACAAATAAGCTTATTTACAGGAAGACCCATTTCCTTCGCAAAATATGCTGCTAAAATGTTACCGAAGTTACCTGTTGGCACAACAACGTTAATTTGGTTACCAAACTCTACAGAGCCTTGATTTACCATATCGCAATAAGCAGAAAAATAGTAAACGATTTGCGGTGCCAGACGCCCCCAGTTAATAGAGTTAGCTGAAGAGAAAACAAGGTTGTTTGCTTCAAACTTTTTCAGAATTTCGTTATTAGTGAAAATAGATTTTACACCTGTTTGCGCATCATCAAAGTTACCGTGAATAGCGCAAACACCAACGTTGTTACCCTCCTGGGTTGTCATTTGAAGCTTTTGCATTGGACTAACGCCGTCATTAGGATAGAAAACTAATATTTTTGTACCCTCAACGTCCTTAAAGCCTTCAAGTGCAGCCTTACCTGTATCGCCTGACGTAGCAACAAGGATTACAATTTCCTTATTCTCAAGATTTTTCTTTGCAGAAACCGTTAAAAGATAAGGTAAAATTTGCAAAGCCATATCCTTAAAAGCACAGGTAGGTCCCTTGAACAATTCAAGAATACTTACGTTGTCGTGAAGCTTTACAACGGGTGCTGTGTAAGGTGAATCGAACTTGCCGTCCATATATGCACCCTCCACACAGGAAGACAGCTCCTCTTGTGTAAAATCTGTAAGGTAAAGACCCAAAATTCTTTTTGCTCTTTCCTTATAATCTACAGAGCAGAGTGCTTTAAGCTCATCAAGGGAAACAGCAGGAATCTCTGTTGGTATGTACAAGCCGCCATCCTTTGAAATGCCGTCTGCAATTGCTTTAGAGGCAGTTACCTTAACACTATTATCTCTTGTTGACGTGTAAAACATTTTAACACTTCCTATTTTTTAATCGTAATCCTAGTTATTTTACAACAAAACTCTTTTAAAATCAAGTGTTATACTAATTTTTAAGCTATTTTTTCTCCACATGCTAAAAAGTGCATTAGTCTTTTAAATGATGCTACAAGCGTAAGTTTTTTTATTTCCCGGGAAGCCAAAAGCGGAAGCTCAACAACTGTTTTTCCCTCAAGTGTAAATTTCACTGTACCTAAACGCTGATTTTCTGTTACGGGTGCTTCTACGTTTTCCGAAAGCACAACCGTCTGTTCAAGCTTTTCTGCCTCCCCTTTTTTAAGAAGAAGGCTTGGTGCTTCTTTTAAGTAAGGCTTTACAAGCTTTGACTCACCGCCTAACACCTCTACACTTGAAAAAGCGCTTTCATCTATACTCAGCTCCGTCAGTGAATAATTCGCAAAGCCAAAATTAAGCAACGCCTTTGCCGTTTCAAAGCGCTCCGTGCTGTTTGCACTACCCATTACAACCGCTACAAGATGCAAGCCGTCTCGTTTAGCCGAGGCGGAAACAGAGCACCCTGCCTTGTTTGTTGTACCTGTTTTAATTCCTGTTGTACCATTGTAAAAACGAACAAGCTTGTTTGTGTTCACCAGCTCGGTCTCTCCGTTTCTTAAGGAATCCATCCAAACGGTTGTATAATCTTCAATTAAATCGTGCTTCATGAGCTCTACAGACATAAGCCCTATATCTCTTGCGGTGGTTAAGTGGGTCTCGGTAGTATCGTCCAAGCCGGTGGCATTGTCAAAATGAGTGTTATTCATACCGAGCGCCTTTGCTCGTTCATTCATTAAGGCAACAAAAGCCTCCTCGCTGCCCGAAACATATTCTCCCAAAAGTGTAGCGGCGTCGTTTGCGCTACCTATTACCGTAGCCTTAAGCAGGTCGTTTACAGTCATTTCCTCACCGGGCTCAAGCCAGATTTGAGAGCCGCCCTTTTTAGAGGCATTTTCAGAGCAGACAACTACGTCTGAAAGTGATATTTTGCCCTCTTTAATTGCCTCCATTACAAGCAGCATTGTCATAATTTTTGTAACAGATGCAGGAAACAGCTTTTCATCTGCATTATATTCTAACAGCACCTTGCCTGTTGTTACCTCCATTAAAATTGCCGATTTAGCCTTAATATCCACAGGCAGCTTTTGATTGTTTTTGTTGCCGGTTTTTGCAGTTGACGTTACGTTAAAAACAGCTGCAGACTCTTCAAATTCCTTTGTTACTGTTTTTGCATTTGCGGTTATTATGAGCTGAAGCATTAAAACAGCCGATAAAAATAAAGAAACGTATTTTTTCATTTTTCTCACTCCTTCAAATAAGTTTATGAGTGATTTTTTGAAAAAATACGTTTCGTTTCTGTAACGTTATTTCATTACAAGGCAATTCCATCCGTTTTGCTCGTAGCGTTCTACAATGGTAAAGCCGTTACTCTCAAGACAAGCAATAACCTCGTCTGCGCGGGTGTCTATAATACCTGATGCTATAAACACACCATCGGGCGCCATATATTTTCTTACGTTTGGCGCAAACATCATAATTACGTCTGCAACAATATTTGCTACTACTACCGAATATTTACCTTTAACGTTTTCGTCAAGGTCACCGCAAGCAAAGGTAAGCTCGGGCTCCTTAAAATCATTCATTAAGCCGTTTTCCTTTGCGGTTTTCACAGCAAGCGGGTCAATATCTACACCAAAGGCATTCTTTGCACCTAAAAGCAGCGAAGAAATTGCTAAAATGCCGCTGCCGCAGCCCATATCTAAAACGGTGTCCCCGTCTTTAATAATTTTATCGAGAGTTTCAAGACAAAGGCGGGTTGTATCGTGTGCACCCGTACCAAAGGCAGCACCCGGCTCAATGTTTAAAACAACTCTGTTCTCTGCATCAAAATTGTCTTCCCAAACAGGTCTTACAAAAAGCCTGTTTCCGATTTTGAGAGGCTTAAAATATTTTTTCCAGTTATTAAGCCAATCCTCTTCCTTACAAGCAGAAGTATCTATTGTGTATGGGATTTTTTCAGCATCAAGACGCGAGGACACAAATGAAAGTGCCTCCTGCGGGTTGTCGTTTTCGCCTATGTAAATATGAATAACTGACTTAGTTCTATCCTTTTTTAAAAGCTCCTCATCAATTAAATCTATGTGAGCAATGTCCCACGCCTCTTGCTCTAAGGCGCTGTAATCCTCAGTATAAATTCCGTAAGGAACTGCCATTACAGCAATATTATTTGCTCTTTCGGTATCCTCTGAATTAACTGATATTTTTATTTCCTGCCATTCCATTTTATTCACCTAACAAATCTGCCTTAGGCTCAACTATTTTTCTGCCGTGATTAAACATTTTTCTGTTGTCAAGCATCCAAAGTCTGCCTGTAAACTCCCCTGCACTAACGCCCGCTACAGCTTCTGCCATTTCGTACATATTTGCATCAAACAAATCTAACTGAGAAAGAATTTCTGCTTCAATAAACGACGGTCTTACGGCTGCACCGAATTCTAATTTGCCGTGGTGAGAAATGAGCATATGCTGAAGAAGCACCTTTTTCTCGGCAGGAACGTTTAATTCATCGCATTTTCTGCCGACCTCTTCACTACCCATTACAAGGTGGCCTAAAAGCATACCCTCTACTGTGTGACCATCCACAAGTCCTGCTTTGTTCACCTTGTACTCCTTAAGCTTTGCAATATCGTGAAGAATTGCTCCGGATATTAACAGTTCCTTATCTATTGACGGATAAATTGCACAGACACATTCTGCCAAACGTACAATTGAAAGCGTATGGTAAAGAAGCCCTCCGTTCATAGCGTGGTGCAATTTTTCTGCCGCAGGGAAGAAAAGCAATTCCTCCTTATGCTCCTCTAAAATTGAGGCTACAACAATTTTTAAATCCTCATCTGTAAAGCTGTTTACCAAAGACGTAATAACGCCGTACATTTCCGCACCGCTGAAATCTGCAGATTTTACAAAATCAGAAACGGCTACGCTGTCACCTGCGACGGATGGTCTTATGCGCTGAATTATAAATTGGTCGTTGCCGTTGTACTGCTGCAAGGTACCGCGCACCTTTACTACTGTATTCACCTCAGGCATTGGGGTTATACCCTCTTTATAATCCCACATTTTTGCATAAATTTCGCTTTCCTTATCACCAAGCAGCATATCTAAGTAGGTGCTGCCGTTTTTTGCATTTTTCTTGTCACAGCTTTTAACAAGTGCAAAGCACTCTACCACGCCCGGTTTGTCGCATTGTGTAAAATTCATAACTGTATCTCCTTACTTGTTAGTAATATCCTGCACTACCTTTGATGCAATTAAAATACCTGCTGAGACAGGAACAAAAGTCGATGAAGCAGGTGTTCTGTCACCGTCTAAATTCTGAGGCTCTTCCTTTGAATAAACAACCGTTAAATGATTTATACCCTTGCTTCGCAGCTCTCTGCGAATTACTCTTGCAAGCGGACAAACGCTCGTTTTGCTTATATCTGCAATCTCTAACATTTCCGGATGAATTTTGTTACCCGTACCCATTGAGGAAATAATTTTTACGTTGAACTTTTTTGCTCTTTCTATAAGCTCGAGCTTTGCCGTTACGTTATCTATTGCATCTACTATATAATCGTAGTCCTCAAGCTTAATTTCTTCCGCTGTTTCAGGCAGATAAAACAAATCGTATTTTTTAAGCTTTATATTCGGATTTATTTCAAGCAGACGCTTTTCGCAGGCATCTGTTTTTTTCATACCTACGGTGCTTTCGGTTGCTATAAGCTGTCGGTTTACGTTGGTTATATCTACAATGTCCTTATCTACCAGAGCCAGCTCACCTACACCGCTTCGCGTAAGCGCCTCTGCAACAGCGCCGCCTACACCGCCCAAGCCGAAAACAATTACTCGGCTGTTATTTAATTTCTTCATATTTTCCGCACCAAAAATTCTTTCAGAGCGTGAAAATCTTTCCGACATTGCTTTCGCCTCTCTTCAATGAATATATAAATTTATTATATATAAATCACTTGTTTTGTCAATAATAGTTTAGAGTGAGTGTGTTCGAACCAGATATGGTTTAATACAGTCACTTTTCCCTGTAACA
>JAZNET010000032.1:0-25367 GCA_045588735.1 Acutalibacteraceae bacterium
TCCGACCTATAAAGCGAAGGAGTTTTATTGGATTTTTGGGGGTTGAGGGTGAAGGAAGGCTGTCGCCTTTCAAGACCGAAATGCCAAAAAGACTTAAAAATACTCGCTTTTAGGCAGGTTCGGATAGCTCAATTCACCCTAAATTTAAATTTAAAAAATTATTTAATCATATTTGCAACTTCGTCAGCGAAATTGTCTTCTCTCTTTTCAAGACCCTCACCTTTTACAAGACGAATGAAGCTTTCAACCTTGATGTCTGAACCGGTTGTTTTTGCAACGTTTGCAACGTAGCCGGCAACTGTACCGTCAAAGAGGTCTGAACGAACGAAAGCTTGCTCAAGAAGACAAATTTCTTTAATTTGCTTCTTAATACGGCCTTCAACAGCGCCTGAGAAGATTTTGTTGTTGATATATTCATCTTTACCTGCAACTGCAAGTGAAGCAAGAGTAGCAACAGCTTCTTTTGAAAGGAAGTTGAAGAGATATTGGCTCTTTTTGTTTTCTTCGTAAGCAGCAACGTCTTCAGCACTAAAAAGATTTTCAGCAAGAGCTTTTTCGAAAAGAGCTGTAAGAATTGGCTTTGGAAGAGATTCCGGCTTGTTAAGTGAAGAATCGATTGTGATTGACTTCATTTTTGCAAGTTCCTCTGCAGAAATTGAATCTTGGGAAAGATATTCAGGGCTCATAGCGGCAATTTGCATAGCAACGTTTTTACCCATAGCTGTAAATTCAGCTTTATCTGCAAGATTTGTTTCAAATTTAACTGCAACACCTACTGAACCACCTGCGTGGATGTATGTTACAACGTCGCCCTCAACGATTTCGAAACGACGGATTTTGATATTTTCACCAATAACAAGAATAAGGTCGTTAAGGCCTTCTGAAACCGTTCTGTCTGTACCTGCAAGGGCAAGCTCAGCAAGAGCTTCAACAGAAGCAGGTTTGTTAGCTGCAATTGTTTTTGCAACGTTAAGACCAAACTCTTGGAATTTTTCGTTTTTACCAACGAAGTCTGTTTCTGAGTTGATTTCAAGAAGAACTGTAACCTTGTTAGCTTCATCTGTGTAAGCAATAACTGCGCCTTCTGCTGCAATTCTGCTTGCTTTCTTCTCAGAAGCTGCAAGACCTCTTTCACGAAGAATTTCAAAAGCTCTATCCATATCACCGTCAGCTTCTGTAAGTGCTTTTTTACACTCCATCATACCAACGCCTGTTTTTTCTCTTAATACTTTAACGTCTTGAGCTGTAAATGCCATTTTTATTTCCTCCTTATTTTAAAACAAGGCGGAAATTGATTCCGCCTTATTCTGTAATTACTTATTCTGCATCTGCTTCTACTTCAACAGCCTCTTCAGCTGCTTCTGAAGCCGGAATTGTCTGTAAGCCTTGACGACCTGCGATAATAGCGTCTGCCATTGCACCTGCAATAAGCTTAACAGCACGAATAGCATCGTCGTTACCGGGAATTACGTAGTCGATTTCATCCGGGTCACAGTTTGTATCAACAATAGCAACAATCGGAATACCGAGTTTCTTTGCTTCAAGAACTGCAATTCTTTCTTTTCTTGGGTCAACAATGAACATTGCTGCAGGCATTTTCTTCATTTCTGTAATGCCACCCATGAATTTTTCAAGTTTTTCTCTTTCGAGGTTGAGCTTAATAACTTCTTTCTTAGGAAGAAGGTCGAAAGTGCCGTCTTCAGCCATAGCCTTTAACTGAGCAAGTCTCTTAATTCTTCTTTGAATTGTGTTGAAGTTTGTAAGCATGCCACCAAGCCAACGAGCATTAACGAATGACATGCCGCAACGCTCTGCTTCTTCCTTAACGGAATCCTGAGCTTGCTTCTTTGTACCTACAAAGAGAACGTCGCCACCGTCTTGAGCGATTTGGTTGATGAATGTGTAAGCTTCTTCAAGCTTCTTAACAGTCTTCTGAAGGTCGATGATGTATATACCATTTCTTTCAGTGAAGATGTATTGAGCCATTTTTGGGTTCCATCTTCTTGTTTGGTGACCGAAATGAACACCTGCTTCGAGAAGTTGTTTCATTGATACTACTGACATAATATTGTCCTCCTTTTTGTTAAACCACCGTAAGGCATCAACTTAAAAATGCCACACCCTTTTAGATGCACACGACACTTCTAATCTTCCCTACGTGAGATTTTGCTACGAAATTATATCACTACTTTGCTTAAAAATCAATAGTTTTTTGATATTTTTTTAAAAATCTTTGTAATTTGTAAAATTATATTTCTTACATTTAAGATTTTTTGCAATTTTTTCCATGCGCAGTTCCTTTGCATAGTGATTCAAAAACATTGTTCCGTTACTTTTCAACGTTATAACCGAAAGTTCTTTTGTACCCTGAGGCAATTCTCTCAATGGCAGCTTTATAAGATTTTTTTCTTTATCATTTAGTCTGCACAGAGCATAATCGCCGTCAAAGCGCTCTACAAAAATATCCATAATTACGCCTCAATATCATTAATACTGCTTACAGCACCACCAAAATAATTAGTATTACTGTCAATTGGTGAGCTGTCATCCTCGTCAGAGGAATCGTCAGAGCTGTAATCACTAAAGGTAGGTGTGTTTATCGGTGACGCAGCCGTAGCCTCCTCTATAGTCAGTTGCTTTGGTGCTATAGAAGCAGAACGCGCCTGCATCTCATACCATTGCTCCTTTGTGATTAACACCTTTCTCGGCTTGCTACCCTCATAAGGACCGACAATACCTTTTTCAGAAAGCTCGTCTATTATTCTTGCGGCACGTGCATAGCCTAACTTAAGCTTTCTTTGAAGCAAGGTTGTAGAAGCCATACCTTGCTCAATGATAACCTCAATTGCCTTGGGAATCATTTCGTCACCGTCTTCACCCTGACCGGTTGAATCCATAGCAACATCAACGCTCTTTTTCTTATCCTCTCTGTTAGCATTTCTTTCAATTTCTTTAATTACCTCGTCATCGTAGTTAGCTTCACCCTGAGCGGTAACGTGGGCAATAACTCTATCGATTTCATCATCTGAAAGATATGCACCCTGTACTCTGACAGGCTTAGAAAGACCGACCGGACAGAACAGCATATCACCGTTACCCAGAAGCTTTTCTGCACCTTGTGTATCTATTATTGTTCGCGAGTCAATTTGAGATTTAACCGCAAAAGCAACACGGCTTGGAATGTTCGCTTTGATAAGACCCGTAATAACGTCTACAGACGGTCTTTGTGTTGCAACAATTAAATGCATACCTGCAGCTCTTGCCTTCTGTGCAAGACGGCAAATTGAATCTTCTACCTCATTTGAAGCTGCCATCATTAAATCTGAAAGCTCATCTATAATAATAACTATCTGAGGCATTTTCGGAAGATTTTGCGCAAGAGCATATTCATTATAGCTTTCAAGGTTTCTTACACCCTTTTCTGCAAACAATGCATAACGCTTGTCCATTTCGGTAACTGCCCAGGATAATGCGCCTGAGGCTTTTTTAGGATTTGAAACAACCGGTACCAAAAGATGCGGAATTGAACGATAAGAGGTAAATTCAACCTTTTTAGGATCAATCATAATAAGCTTTACCTCATCCGGTCTTGCGTTGTAAAGAAGACTTATAATCATGGCATTAAGGCACACAGATTTACCCGAGCCTGTAGTACCCGCAACCAATAAGTGTGGCATTTTAGCCAAATTAGCGCAGGTTGCCGTACCTTGAATATCTCTACCCAAAGCAACGGTAAGCTTGGATTTTGAGCTTTTGTACTCGGGGCTGTCAATAATTTCTCTTAAGGTAACCATTGCCTTTTCGGAGTTAGGCACCTCAATACCAATAGCATTTTTGTTCGGAATAGGTGCTTCAATACGAACGCCGGATGCTGCAAGATTCATTGCAATATCATCTGCAAGAGCAGTAATTTTGCTAATTTTAACACCGGGGTTTGGCTGAAGCTCAAAGCGTGTAACAGACGGACTTTTGCAAATATCAACAATTTTTGTACCAACACCGAATGAGTTAAGTGTTTCTACAATTTTTTCTCCCTTTGCTTTTAAATCAGCGCCATCATCAACAGTACCCTTATGCTTTGGCAAGTTAAGACAATCAATAGGCGGCAGCTCGTACTTAATTTCAACCTCTTTTATTTCAGGAACAACAAATTCTTCGTCCTCTTCAGGCTCCTCATCCTCAGGCTCCTCTGCCTGTTCAAGCTGTTCGGTTTCAGCAGTAATGTTATAATTTGCAGTCTCGTTTGCTGTGTTTGCTTTAGCCGTCAAATCATTTACTGCCTTTTCTAATATTGCATCCGCCTTTTCAGCACCGATGTCACTTATATTTATATCGTCAGAGTAATCTGACTCAAAATCATCCAGTAATTCAATTTTTTCAGGCGCAGAATCGCCAAAAGCGTTGATAGAGGCCGAACTATTTAACTCTGCAACGGTTTTGTAGGACTTTGTTTCAAAAACGCTTTCGATTCCCATATCAGGCTCAGATTCATATTCACCCAAAGGAATATCAATACTCGACCTTTTTCGATGTTGATTCTCTTGCGACTCTTGCCTTTCTGCCCTGCGTCTTTCTGCATTTTTAGCTCTTTTCTCTTGAACGTCATGCGAAACCGTTTCGTAGGTTTCCTTCATATTATCAAGCTTTTCCTCTGCATAATCTCCGACAACCTCAACAGGAGTTTTTAATGAACGTACGAGCTTTAAGAGTGTTGTACCCGTGAAAATCATTAAAAGCGAGAAAATCAGAAGAAAGGTAATAATGCCTGCTGCTAACTTGTTACCTGCTGTAAGAAGAAGCGGTAATCCGCCGAAAAATGCTCCGTACACACCGGTACCAAGAGTGTTTTCCTTGCCTGCGTTAAAGTTTGCTGCTATTTGTTCACCAAACGTGGTAGTTGTATCGTCAATTGAAACAATTTGAATAAATGCAACTACAAGCGTGTAAATTACCACACCTTCTACAACACGATATTTATATTTACGTGAATCCTTACCGAGAGCAGCTACAACACTCACAAATATTAAGAACAAGGGCAATATGTATGCTGTGAAGCCGAAGACACCAAAGAAAAAGTGCCTTACGTGTCCCCAGACACTACCCGCCTCAATAAGCACAACTGCAGACATTAAAATAGAAAATATAAAAACACCTAATAAAATGCCTTGTCTTTTATTTGTTTCTGCAACCGACTTTTTTGTTGGTTTTCCTTTTTTTGCAGTTGTTTTTTTCGTAGTTTTTTTACTGTTTGCCATTTTTACACTCCTCGACCCATTAAAGCTTCAACAATACCGATAATTGTTGTTATTACACCAAGTAAAGCACAATAGTAACCAAAAAATCTGAATTTATTTTTCTTAATTAAAATCTTTATAAGATTTATTGCGAACAGTCCGACAATTGCAGATGTTACCACACCTATTATCAACGGTAAAACCGGAATAAAGGTAGGTACCTGAATTGCATCTATAAACTCAATCAATCCTGCAGCAAAAATTGTAGGGATGCTCAAAATAAAAGAATACATTACCATATTCTTTTTGCTTACACCGCACATCAAGCCTGTGGCAATAGTGGTACCCGAGCGGGAAATACCCGGAAAGCAAGCCGAAAACATTTGCGCTAAGCCAATTAAAAATGCTGCCAAGGGACCTACGTTTCTCTTCTTTTTGTAAAGCTTGTCCGCAAAACCACCCAAGATAAGAAAAGCGCCCGTAACAATAAAGCAAATACCCTCTGCAAGAATACTGTCATCATTAAAGAAAATCTCAACAGACTCAATAATATTTTTACCATCCTTAACAGGTAAAAATAAGAACAAGAGCGGTACGCAAGAAACAACGAACATAAAAAGCATTCTTCTTGTTGTTGAAATTTTTTTAAAATTGAAAGTAAAACGTTTTTTTGAAATATCCTTCAAACACAAGGTAAACTCAATAAACAGCTCGTAGATTGTTTTGTAAAAAAACAAAACAATTGCAATCAACGAGCCTATATGTAACATCGAGGAATACAACCCCGAAATATGCGTATCAATATTAAAAAAGTGACTAAAAAGCGAAAGATGGCCGCTACTTGAAATCGGTAAAAACTCAGTTAAGCCTTGTATTATACCCATTAAAAAAGCTTTTAAAACGTCCACCATATCACCTCTTTCAAAATTTAAAATCTTGTTCTTTTGCAATGCTTTGCTCGTTGGTCATATCATACAAGCATTGCAGTGCATCTGAAAGACCGCCGACTCTGTCTATTAAACCTTCCCTTACAGCATCCTCACCAAGCAGAACCGTACCGAAATCGGAAATCAATTCATCGCTGTTAAGCATAAGCTGTCTGAATCTTTCAGCTTTAATATTAGAGTTTCTTTCAATAAAGCCAAGAACACGTTCTTCCATCTTTTTAAGGTAAGACATTGTCTGAGGCACGCCTAAAATAAGACCGTTCATTCTTACGGGATGCACCGTCATAGAAGCAGACGGTACAATGAAGGATTTTTTGGCGCTTACGGCTAAAGGAATACCTATTGAGTGACCTCCGCCCAAAACTATTGAAACGGTTGGCTTTTTCATACCTGATACAAGCTCAGCAATAGCAAGACCCGCTTCAATATCACCACCAATTGTGTTCAAAACAAGCAGTAAGCCTGAAACCTCGTCATTTTCCTCGATTGCAACGATTCTCGGAATTATATGCTCATATTTTGTTGTTTTTGTTGTATTGGGTAAAGCGTAATGTCCCTCAATTTGACCTATAATTGTAAGGCAATGAACATATTTTCCGTTAACGTTTATTGTAACGCTACCGTCGCTTTCCTCTTCATTTGCCGACTCATTAAGCTCTGCATCAATCTCCTCTGCCGTAGACTCTGTAGGATTTGGTGCAATAAAGCCAACAAAAGCGTTATTCTCTTTTTTATCAAACACAATATATCACCGAGTATATTGTACCCAAAAAAGCGAAAATAACCAAATTACATATTAACACATTTATTGAAAAAGTTCAAGATTTGAGGCGATAAAATCATATAAAAACTCACATATTTTTTTGCGTTTTTACAGTATTGTATATATTATATAAATTTTTATAAAATTTGAATTAATTTTATACACTAATATTTTGCGCTTTTGATTGACAAAAAGCCGTAAAAATTATAAAATAACTTTGTTAAAAAATTAAACAAGTTCGTTGGAGGAATAACAATGGGTCTTACATTATGCGAAAAGATTATCAAAAGCCATCTTGTTGACGGTGAATACGCCAAGGGAAACGAGGTTGGTATAAGAATTGACCAAACTCTTACTCAGGATGCAACCGGTACGATGGCATATCTTGAACTCGAGGCAATGGATATTGACAAGGTTAAAACCGAACTTTCTGTTGCTTACATTGACCACAACACTCTTCAAACAGGTTTTGAAAATGCGGATGACCACAAGTTCATTCAATCTGTTTGCAAAAAACGTGGTGTTCGTTACTCACGTCCGGGTAACGGTATTTGCCACCAGGTACACTTAGAAAGATTTGGTATACCGGGTAAAACACTTATAGGCTCAGATAGCCACACACCAACCGGCGGCGGCTTGGGTATGCTTGCTATGGGTGCAGGCGGTCTTGACGTTGCTGTTGCAATGGGCGGCGGCGCTTATTACATTACCGTACCGGAGGTTATTAAGGTTAACCTTACAGGTAAGCTTTCCCCTTACGTTGCCGCTAAAGATATTATTCTTGAGGTTTTAAGAATCCTTTCTGTTAAGGGTGGCGTTGGTAAGGTTGTTGAATATGCCGGCGAAGGTGTTAAAACCCTTTCTGTTCCTGAAAGAGCAACAATTACAAATATGGGTGCTGAGCTTGGTGCAACAACCTCTATTTTCCCTTCAGATGAAATTACTTACGAGTTTATGAAGGCTCAAGGCAGAGAGCAGGACTGGACAGAGCTTGTTGCTGATGCTGATGCTGAGTACGACAGAGTTATTGATATTGATTTATCTGCACTCAAGCCACTTGCTGCTATGCCTCATATGCCTGACAACGTTAAAGCTATTTCTGAAATAGGTAAAATTAAGGTTGACCAGGTTCTTATAGGCTCTTGCACAAACTCTTCACTTTTAGATATGATGAAGGTTGCAAAAATACTTAAGGGTAAAAAGGTTAACCCTAACGTAAGCCTTGGTATTGCTCCCGGCTCAAAGCAGGTTCTTAATATGCTCGCACTTAACGGTGCTCTTGCAGATATGATTGATGCCGGTGCACGTATTCTTGAAAGTGCTTGCGGACCGTGTATAGGTATGGGTCAATCTCCCTGCTCTTCAGGTGTTTCACTCAGAACCTTTAACAGAAACTTTGAAGGCAGAAGCGGTACAGCTGACGGCAAGGTTTACCTTGTAAGCCCTGAAACTGCTGCTGCATCTGCAATAACAGGCGTTCTTACAGACCCGACTGAGCTCAAGGAAGATATTTCCGTTACCCTTCCTAAGACTTTTATTATAAACGATAATATGATTGAATTACCTGCCGAAACAAAAGCTGAGGCAGATGCTGTTGAGGTTTACTACGGCCCTAACATTAAGCCATTCCCGAAAACCTCCCCTCTTGCAGATTCAATTTCTGCAAAGGCTGTACTTAAGGTTGGCGACAACATTACTACCGACCACATTATGCCTGCAGGTGCAAAAATTCTTCCTTACCGTTCAAACATTCCTTACCTTTCACAATTCTGCTTCCGTCAATGTGACGAAAACTTTGCAGAAAACTGCAAAAAAGCTGAAAGCTGTGTAATTATTGGCGGCGCAAACTACGGTCAGGGCTCTTCAAGAGAGCACGCTGCTTTAGTACCGCTTTACTTAGGCGTTAAAGCAGTTATTACTAAATCCTTCGCAAGAATTCACAAAGCAAACCTTGTTAATGCAGGTATTATTCCTCTTAACTTTGCTAATGCTGATGATTACGATAAGATTGACGTTAACGATGACCTTCAGTTGCCGGCTATTAAGGCAGAACTTGCAAAGAACGAATACGTAACACTTGTTAATAAGACTAAAAACGAAGAATACAAGCTTGTTTGTGATGTTTCCGAAAGACAAAAGGACATCCTTTCAGCAGGTAGCCTTCTTGATTTCACAAAAAAGGAGAATAACTAATTATGAACGAAGCACAAATCAACTCAGCTCTTGAGAAGTTTAAAACTCTTCTTATCGAGCAAGACGAAAGAAACCAAAAAATTAAAGCTACAAAGGAATTCAAGGATTTTAAAAATCTTGATAAAATCGTTATAGGTGTTTGTGGCGGTGACGGAATCGGCCCAATCATCACAAAGGAATCTGCAAATGTTTTAAAATACATCTTAAAGGATGAGGTTGAAAGCGGCAGAATCGAATTCAAATATATAGACGGTCTTACAATTGAAAACCGCGCAAAGGTTATGAAAGCTATTCCGGATGACGTTATGGAGGAATTAAAGGCTTGTGACGTTATTTTAAAGGGACCTACAACTACTCCTCAGGCAGGCGACGGTCTTCCCAACATTGAAAGCGCAAACGTTGCTATGCGTAAGGCTCTCGACCTTTTTGCTAACGTTAGACCTGTTAAAATCCCGGAAGAAAACATTGACTGGACCTTCTTCAGAGAAAACACCGAGGGTGCTTATGCAGTTGGTTCAAAGGGCGTAGATGTTGACGGTGAATTAGCATTTGACTTTGTTGTAACAACAACAGAAGGTACAGAAAGAATTGCAAAGCTTGCTTACGAATATGCAAGAAACAACAAAAAAGAAAGAGTTTCAATAATAACAAAAGCAAATATTATTAAAACTACCGACGGTAAATTCCTTAACCTTTGTAAAGAAATTGCTAAGGATTACCCTGACATCATTACTGATGAATGGTATATTGACATCACAACTGCAAAATTAGTTGATAAAAAACGCCGTACAGACTTTAAGGTATTCGTTCTTCCTAACCTTTACGGTGATATTATTACTGACGAGGCTGCTGAATTCCAGGGCGGTGTTGGTACTGCAGGTAGCGCAAATATCGGTAAACAATACGCAATGTTCGAAGCAATTCACGGCTCGGCTCCACGTATGGTTAAAGAAGGCCGCGGTCAATATGCTGACCCATGCTCAATGCTCCGTGCATCTGTGCTTCTCCTCTCTCACATTGGTAAGCAAGAAGAAGCAGATAAGCTTGAAAAAGCTCTTGATATTTGTATGATTACCGAAAAGAAAATGACCATTACAGGTCGCGACACCGGTTGCACCTGCGAGGAATTCGGTCAATACGTTATGGACACTTTAAAAACTCTTTAATTTTAAAAAGTGTAAAAGGTAGTTGAATATTATGAAAAAAAATGAACAAGTTTCAACACCTGTAATTAAAAGACTTCCAAGGTACCACAGATATCTTGAAGAATTAAAAAAACAAGGTGTTGTCAGAATCTCCTCAAAAGAATTATCTGCAAGAATGGGTTTAACCGCATCTCAAATAAGACAAGACCTTAACTGCTTCGGCGGCTTTGGTCAACAGGGCTACGGCTACAACATTGAGCAGCTCTATAACGAAATTGGCAACATTCTCGGCTTGGACAGTAAATTCAAGGCAGTGCTTATTGGTGCGGGTAATCTTGGTCACGCGATTTCAACTCATTTAAGATTTGAGGACCGAGGCTTTGACCTTATTGGTGTTTTTGATAATAACCCAAACGTTATAGGACAACAAATCGGCAGCCATACTGTTATGGATGCCGACACCTTAGAGGAGTTTTGCAAAGCAAACACTCCGAGCGTTGCGATTCTTTGCATACCGAGTGAATTTGCCGATGCAACAGCAAAAAAGCTTGTAGCATTAGGAATTAAAGGCTTTTGGAATTTTACACAGTATGATATTGCTACAAATTACAATGGCATTGCCGTTGAGAACGTGCATTTAGGCGACTCTCTTATGACGCTTTGCTACCAGATTAACAATATTGATAATTCAGAAGAGGAAACAAAATGAAAAAATTGATGGATATTGATATTGCCGATATTATCCCTTTTTCCAAGGGCTTAATTGTTGCAAGAAAAGATACCCTCAAAAACGGCGAAGACAAAATTTCGTTTATATCCTACGACGTCAAGTTAGAAAGACCTTCTCAAAGCACAAAAGGCGCTTACCTTTTCAACAAATTTGGTGATGCTTATGAGAAGATTACCGAGCAGCTTACTGATTTTCTTTACTGTGATGCTGTTATTTTACCTAACAAGCACGTTGCTGTTTCTTATAAAACGGGTGAATTAGGTCTTTTTGATGAAAACGGAGTGCTCTATTGGACAGGTGATTTACAGTACCGTGATTGCCCCGTTAGCAGCGTTGCTGCAGAGAAGAAATACCTTTGGGGCGTAGTGCCTGATAACAATTGTGTTATAAGATATTCACCATCCACAGAAAAGATTGTGTTAAGAATTGGCGGAGATGCCTCTACCGCATTCCTTAACCCGGTTGCAATAACAAACTATAACGATATTCTTTATATTTGTAACCATCAATCCTGTAAAATAAGGACAATTGACCTTAAGAACTTTACAGTTTCTGACTACAAGGAATTTGAAGAACCTATTTATAGATATTTCAGGACGAACGACCGCGAAATTGTTGAGTTGGAGTCCGGTGTTTATATGTTATAATTTCTGGAGGAAATATGGAATTAAAAGCTGTTTTAATGGATGAGGCTGCTGTTAAGCGTTCCCTTACGAGAATAGCGCACGAAATTATTGAACGTAACCATGGAATTAAAAATCTTGCAATAATCGGCATAAGAAGCCGCGGTGTCCCCTTAGCTAAAACAATTGCCGAAAATATTAAAACAATTGAAAACGTAGCAATTGACACAGGTGAGCTTGACATCAATCTTTACAGAGACGATTTGTCACAAGCTCACGACTTACCCGAGGTAAATAAAACAAAAATCGAGTTTGATATTACCGGAAAAAACATTGTATTAGTTGACGACGTACTTTTTACAGGCAGAACGGTCCGTGCCGCTATTGAAGCGTTGTTTAAATTAGGCAGACCTGCAAGTATTCAGCTTGCAATTCTTTGCGACCGAGGTCACAGAGAACTTCCGTTCAGACCTGATTACGTAGGCAAGAACGTTCCTACATCTCTTTCAGAGCATATTTGTGTTGAGTTGCCCGAATACGACAACAACACTGCTGTAAAGCTTTATAAAATTTAATAAAGTGAGTGTGTTTTATGATTTATACAGTAGAAAACGAATTTTTTACGTTAAGTGTTAAGGAGATGGGTGCTGAGCTTACCTCTTTAAAATCTAAAAAAAGCGGAATTGAGTACATTTGGCAGGGAAATACCGATATATGGTATGGTCAATCACCTATTCTTTTCCCTGTTATTGGCAGACTGCTTAACGACAAGTACCGTCTTAACGGCAAAGAATATAATATGGAAAAGCATGGGATCGTGAGAAAAAAGCCATTTAAATTGGTTGAGCAAACAAAAACCAGTCTCACCTTCTTACAAACAGATGATGAAGCTTCTATGAAAATTTACCCTTACAAATTCGAGCTGCTTGTAACCTTTACTTTAAAAGACAAGGGCTTAGAGGTTTCTCATAAGGTTGTTAACAAAAACGACTCAGTTATGTACTACTCCTTTGGCGCGCACCCTGCTTTCAATTGTGAAATTGGTGATTATCTTGAGTTCGACACCCCTCAAACGGTTTTAAACGAACAAATTGATGATGAATCTCTTTTACTTGACAACCAGGTTGAACTCTTAAAAAATGAAAAGCGCATTACGATTGAAAAAAACACCTTTGACCATGACGCTTTAATTTTAAGCGGCTACACAGATAAGGTTATTTCATTAAAAAGCGACAAGCACAACAGAGTAGTAAGATTCAACTTTGACTCCCCTGTTCTTGGTATTTGGGCTAAGCCTAATGCTCCTTACGTATGCATTGAACCTTGGTGGGGAATAAATGATAACCATGACGAAAAGGCTGACTTAAGCGAAAAACGCGAAATTATGTCGCTTAATGCAAAAGAAGACAGAACCTTTTCGTGGTATGCTGAAATAACGGAATAATTTACTGTTGACTTAAACTTAATAAACATATAAAATTAATATGAAAGGTTCAGGTGATAGCTATGGCAGAAAACTTTGATGCTGTAAAAAATATTAACGAGGACTACGGCCCGGATATAGTATCTGTTGTTGATGAGGATGGCGTTGAGCATACCTTTGAAGAGTTAGACAGAATAGAAACCGATGAAGGCAAATTTATTGCTCTTCTCCCTATTTACGACGACGCCGAAGAAATTATTGACAGCGACGGCGAGCTCATTATTCTTCAAGTAACAGAAGAGGACGGCGAATTCTATTTAGAGCCGATTGAGGATGATAACCTCTTTGACAAATTAGGCAAGATTTTTGAAGAAAGACTTGCTGACTTATTCGAGTTTAACGACGAAGAATAATTTTTACTGTTAAGCTAATATTAAAAGTAATTCCTGCGGTGTGCGATAAATGCGGATAATATTAACCCTATGTCAATTTTAAGGGAGCTCGCCCTTCTGTGACGGATTGCAGACCTCCTGCTGTGCAGACGAAGGGAGCGTGAACTCATAGAGAGAGCACCCACCTGCCGAGAAGCAGGTTTTTATTACCGCATCCGGCATTGCGGGAATTAAAAAAGCTTGTAGCAATTACGCTACAAGCTTTTTTCTTTATATTAACTCAAAATTCAAACCTCAAACTGACTTTTATAAAGATTATAATAGAAGCCATTTTTTGCAAGCAATTCGTTATGGTTACCCATTTCTATTACTTTACCATCCTTCATAACCAGAATTTTGTCGGCATCCTTTATTGTAGAAAGTCTGTGTGCAACTACAAACGAGGTTTTGTTTTTCATAAGCAAATCAAACGCCTTGCTTATTTTCATTTCTGTTCGTGTATCTATAGAAGAGGTTGCTTCGTCCAAAATGAGCATTGGCGGATTCATTGCCATTACTCTTGTTATGCACAAAAGCTGTTTTTGGCCCTCAGAAAGCGAGCCGCCGCTTTCACCAAGTACCGTATTATAGCCATTAGAAAGTCTTTTAATAAAGCTGTGTGCTCTTGTGAGCTTTGCAGCCTCTATAATTTGCTCTTGTGTAGCATTTGGAACACCTAACATAAGATTTTCTAAAACGGTACCGCTTTTAAGCCAGGTTTCCTGCAGCACCATACCAAAGCAAGAGCGAAGCTCCTCACGGCTTATGCTGTTAATATTTTTTCCGTTTATTAAAATTTCGCCCTTATCGACATCGTAAAAACGCATTAAAATATTTATAAGCGTTGTTTTACCGCAGCCGGTAGGTCCGACAATTGCAACGGTTTCACCGGAATTAACCTTTAAAGAAAAATCTTCAATTAAAGGCTTCTCAGGGTTATAAGCAAAGCAGACGTTTTTAAACTCCACAACACCTGTTCCGTTTAAAGTCTCCTCCCCGTCAGGTGTTCTTTCATCCTCATAAATAAGGTCAAAAACACGGTTAAGGCAGGCAACAGCATTCTGAAGCTCTGTAATCACACCGGAAATCTCGTTGAACGGCTTTGTATACTGGTTTGCATAGCTTAAGAAGCTAACAAGCATACCAACCGTTAAAGTGCCTTTTAAAACGAAAATAGCGCCAATTAAAGCGACCGCCATATAAACCATACTGTTAACAAATCTTGTAACCGGGTTTGTAAGTGAGGAATAAAAAATAGCCTTTAAAGAAACCTTGCCCAAGGAATTATTTACTGTATTAAAATCTTCAATGGCTTTGTCCTCATAATTAAACGCTTTAACTGTTTTTTCGTTTGTTATCATCTCTTCTGTCAAAGCTGTCTGCTCTGCCCTTATCTCTGACTGCTTTTTAAACAGAGAGTAGGTTTTGCCGGAAATAAACTTTGCTGCAAAAAGAGATAATGGCGTTAAAATGATTACCGCAATTGTAATCAGCGGATTCATAGAAAGCATAAAAATTAACGTGCCGATTATTGTCGCAACACCTGTAAATACCTGGGTAAAGCCCATTAACAAACCATCTGCAAAGGTATCTACGTCAGTTATAATTCTGCTTACTATGCTGCCGTGAGCGTTTGTATCAATATATTTTACGGGCAGCTTCATAAGCTTTTCAAATGCAAGAATTCTTATATCTCTTACAGTATTATAGGTAATATAGTTATTTATAATACTCATTACCCACTGAGAAATTCCGCCTAAAAGAACAATAATTGCAATTTTAACAAGAATAGCCGTCAAGGCATTAAAATCAACACTGTTTTCACCGACAATAACGTCTACCGCTTCACCTATAAGAATTGGTATATACAGCGATATAACAACAAACACCAATGCTAAAATTACGGTAAGAAAAAGCATTGCTTTATATTTACCTATTATTTCAAATAACCTTTCAAGGGTTTGTTTTTTCATATTCATTGCTCTTCACCCCCAAGCTGAGAGCTTACAATTTCTTTATAGACCTCGCAAGACTCAAGAAGTGCAGAATGTGTGCCTGTACCGACAAGCTCACCATCATCAAGAACAAGTATTTTATCAGCATTCATTACAGCAGAAACCCTTTGCGATACAATAAATACAGTAGGACTACCCGGCAATTCCCTGATTGCTTTTCTTAGTTTTGCATCCGTTGCCAGGTCAAGCGCTGAAGCACTGTCATCAAGAATTATTACCGGTGCATTTTTTATTAACGCCCTTGCAATTGTAAGGCGCTGCTTTTGACCGCCCGAAAGATTTTTACCATATTGCTCAATATAGTAATCTAACCCTTCGTCTTTTTTCATAACAAATTCTTCTGCCTGAGAAAGCTTTAATGCAAGTAAAACTTCTTCCTCGGTAGCATCTGTTTTTCCCATTTTAATATTCTCTCTTATTGTACCTCTGAAAAGCTCTGCCTTTTGCGGTACAATAGCAATATTATCTCTTAAATAGCTTTCCGTTACTGATGAAACGCCTTTGTTAAAAAGCTTTATTTCACCCTCTGTGACGTCATAAAAGCGCGAAAGAAGATTGACTAAGGTTGTTTTACCTGAGCCTGTACCACCAATTATACCTACAGTTTCTCCCCTATTTACTGCAAAACTGATATTTTCAAGAGCGTTCTCGTTAGAGTCAGGATATTTAAAGGCTACGTTTTTAAACTCAACGGCAGCTTCCCCGTCAAGCTCAAAGGAATTTTTTGCATTAAGAGAATCCTTAACGGAATCCTCTACCTCAAATACTTTAGAAATTCTTCCTGCACTTGCTATTGATTTCGTAATGCTTACAATTAAATTAGCAAGCTTAACAAGCTCAACAAGAATTTGCGCCATGTAATTATAAAGAGCAACTACAGTACCTTGAGAAATGTCGCCCTCATCTACTCTGATAGCACCTACCCAAATAAGCACCACCGCAGAAACGTTGACAATTATAAAGGTTGTAGGATTAGTTAATGACGATATTTTTGCAACAGCCCGCTGAGCTGTATTCAATAAAACGTTGTTTTCATTAAAAGCTGCAGTTTCGGACTTTTCCTTGCAAAACGCTCTTATAACCCTTACACCCGAAAGATTTTCTCGAGTTGTGAGCATTAAGGAATCTAATTTTTCTTGCACGCTTCTGTATTTAGGTATGGTAACACCCATTACGGTAAACACAACAATGGAAAGAAGCACAATTGTAACTACGAAAATTAAAGCTGCTTTTACGTCTAACGTAAACGCCATAATCATAGAGCCGAAAACAATAAACGGTGAACGTAAAAATAATCTTAAGGTTAAATTGACGCCTGTCTGCACTTGGTTTACGTCACTCGTCATTCTTGTAATTAAGGTAGCTGCGCCAACCTTTTCGTGTTCTGCATAAGAAAAGCTTTGTATATGCTTAAACAAATCTGCTTTTAAATCGGTTGCCATACCAACTGCAGCCCTTGCAGACATATACTGTGCAGAAACAGAAAAAATCAAACCCAGCACACCTAAAGCAAACAAAATTACACATTGTTTTACTACGTAATTTAAATTACTGCCCGCGCCAAAATCCACAATATTAGCAATAACAATTGGTACAAATAATTCAAGAAGCGCCTCTGACATTTTAAGCAGGGGCGCAAAAATAGTTTCTTTAACGTACTTTTTTAAATAACTTAAAACCTTTTTCATATTATACTAACCTTTTAACCAAGCTTTTTTGGTTTCTTTTAGAATAGCCGTAAAATACAAGTATATATATAAGAATACACAAAATAAAGTTTTCAGTTGAAAACAGAAGTGCTACGAAGCCTAACAAGAAGCACTTTGTAATGAATCTTTGGTTGTTAATTACAAATAAGCGCACGCAACCAACTATTGGTAACACGCCACCTGCCAAGCCAAACATACAAAGCCAGTTCAAGAACGAGCAGGTTGCCATATTTTCACAGAAACGCTCCTGAATAAACAAATACTCATTGTAGCCAACACCGATAATCGGGTTTTCTAAGAATGCAGTACCGGGATATATAATAGCGTTTAATCTTACGTTGGTTGAATCGTTGACGGTGCTACCTTCTATAATACCCAGCTTACCGAACAGCTGGAAAATATAGTCATCACCAAAAAGAATTGTTACAAGAAGACACATTATGGCAGCAACCGAAACGAAGAATTTAATTTTATTAGAAATAAAATTCTTATCCACAGTAATAAACGCAAAAAACAAAATGAATATGCACAGTATACCTAAGGTGGAAACTGTTGTGATAATTGTTATAAAGAATAAAATTATTCTTTTCGCATTAAATTTGCTTTCAAACAATTCAAAATACAATGCAATGTTCAAGAAAATTGCAAATGCACCAGGCTCCCAAAAAATACCAAAATTACGTAAAGTAAAATTACTTGAAGAAACTATTGCAAAAACTGCATTGTAATAAATAACGCCGTTTTTCTCAATAGTTGGTAACCAGCTAAATAAATTAACAGACACTAATTTAATCGCAAAGGTTATGAGAGAAAATACCGCTAAAAACGCTACGATTGAGGTAAAAATGCTTTTAAACTCCTCGTAAGGCACAAATAAAACAGTTAAATAGCCAACCGTCCAGATTACTACGGTAATAATCATTTGCTTCATATTATAATTACCGTAAAGCACAGGGAGAATTAAAGAAACAATAAAAAATCCAACCGTTCTTTTTAAGCGCGAAAAAAACGGGTTAGATAAAACAGTTTTTTGAAATCTTGTAAAAATAATTGCAGAAACAGCAACAATTGAAATAGCCAGTCTTATTGTACCGCTGAAGGTTTCAAGCGAAAAAAACGAGGTATCTGTTGTAAGTAAAAAAAAGACTGCGCAAAATGCAATTATTCTGTTTGGTGTAAAGACATCTTTTTTCATAATTTACCAACTTATTAAATAATAATCATACATTGTAAATTATAATATGTTATACTAAAAAAGTCAAGAAAATAACACCCTGTTGAGCTACAAAATAAAGCTTTAAAGCATAACAATAAACCCCCGAAACCAAGATTGGTTTCGGGGGTGTTGTGCTCTGTAAGATAAGAAATTATCTCTTTGAGAACTGTGGTGCACGACGAGCGCCTTTGAGACCGTATTTCTTTCTTTCTTTCATTCTTGGGTCTCTTGTAAGAAGGCCTGCCTTTTTGAGAACAGGACGAACCTCATCTTCAGATTGAAGAAGAGCTCTTGCTATACCGTGACGGATAGCACCTGCCTGACCTGTTACACCGCCACCTGCTACACGGCAGATAACATCATACTTTTCAGATGTTTCTGTAAGTGCGAGAGGCTGACGAACAATAAGTTTAAGTGTTTCAAGACCGAAATAATCGTCTATATCTCTGTCATTGATTGTGATTTTACCTGTACCCGGATAAACACGAACACGAGCAACAGATTTCTTTCTTCTACCAGTACCGTAGAAATATGGTTTGCTTTCGTACATTGTTTATTGCCTCCTCACCTTAAAATTCTCTAACAATTGGCTTCTGAGCCTCTTGTTTGTGCTCTGCACCTGCATAAATGCGGATGCGAGTCATAGCATTTCTACCGATTGTGTTGTCAGGAAGCATACCTTTAACAGCTTTTTCAACAACGAATTCAGGTTTTTGTTGCATAAGAGTGCCGTATTTAACAGCCTTCATGTTACCAACGTAACCTGTGTGGTGGTAATAAATCTTATCGTTAAGTTTATTACCTGTAAGAACGATTTTTGAAGCGTTAATAACAATAACGCTGTCACCGCAATCTGCGTGTGGTGTGAATGTTGGCTTATGCTTGCCGCGAAGGATTGTAGCTGCTTCAACTGCAACTTCACCAAGTGTTCTGCCTTCTGCGTCAAGAACATACCACTGACGATCTTTAATATCGCCTTTAGGCATATAAGTAGACATAATGATTTACCTCCGTAATTTTTTGGAACATAGTAATCCCGTTTTGCCTTGATATATTATCACAGCAAAACGGGACTGTCAACACTTTTTTTAACAAAATTTAAAATAACGTTGCATTTCTCTCGTTTTCTTTATTTTTCTTCGTTTTTCTATAGTTTTTCTCATTCGCCAAATTCAATTATTTACGCAAATTACTGTAATCTTTCACAACGTGAATGGTGTTTTTTTGTCGTTTTTTCTGTTTTCTTTGCTTCTTGGTGGTTGAGAAGAACAAGCAAAGCAACACAGCAAGCACAATTATACCAATGTAAAACGCCGGTGATTTTACGACCGTTACCACCCAATTAAACATTGCCCAGATATAATTCTTTTTAACGGTATTACCTGCTACAAGCTCTACCTCTGAAATAACTATATCTTTATACATTAAATATGCTTTACCTATTGGCTCCCCTTTTTCTACCGGGGCTTTAATTTTTTCAGGAAAATCCTCGGGGAATTTTAAGGTTAACTCTTCAACGGGCACATCCTTTAAAACAACAGCCTTAACCGGCTCTGCAGGCACCAAACTTACGTAGTCATATGATTTGCCGTATTCTACTGCAGCCTCGCCTAAAACTCTTTCGGTGTCTGCTATTATCCTCATTTCCATATTATTAAACGCCCACTTAAGCATATAACTACAGGTTAAGTTTGCGGTATTTCTTGATTCACCGTCATAATAAGCGTACTTACCCTTCATTGCTATTGCAATATAGGTATAACCGTTTTTAGTAGCGCTTGTTACAAGGCAGGTACCGGCTTTGTCTGTGGTACCGGTTTTAAGACCATAGGTTTTAACTCCGCCTTGTATATAGTAGTACGAATACTTATTTATCAGCGGGTTAGTGTTGTACAAATATCTTTTTTCACTTTTATTTGTTTTGGGCATTGTTTTACTGTACTGCGAACTCATTTTTTTAAGGACCTCGTTTTCTAAAGCTCGCTTAGAAATAATGTACATATCGTTTGCCGTTGTACGGCTTTGAGTATCACTTGAAAAGCCCTTAACTGTTTCGTCATCAAGACCATGAGGATTTGCAAAATGGGTGTTTTTGCAGCCTAATTTTTTAACGTACTCGTTCATCTCATCCATAAACAATTGTGGGTTTCCGTTACCGTAATGATACGCCAAAACCGCTGCAGCGTCATTAGCGCTTGGAAGCATTATGCAATACAAAAGCATTTCCACCGTAGTTTTTTCACCTGCATAAAGACCGATAATTGAGCTTTCTGTGCCTAAAATGCTGTTAACAGCCTCTTTGGTACAGGTAATTTTCTTTTGAAGATTTTCTTCCTTTTCCAAAACCACAAGCGCTGTAACAATTTTTGCCAAGGATGCCGGTGCAGTAATTTTATCGGCATTTTTGGAATAAATCACCGTGTCGGTATCTGCATTGACAAGGAGCGCAATATCCGACTCGTAGCTTGGCGGCTGAATATTATAACCGTTACTGTTATTCGCTGCAAAAGCAACGTTTGAAAACGTTGTTAGCAACAAAACGAAACAATTTATAAAAATAAATAATTTTTTCATAGACAACACCCAACAAATGTAGTAAAATAATAACCGATATACATTATAACATTTTATTTCAATAAAGGAAATAGTATTTTTAAAAAAAGGATAGTGAATTTATGGTTTTTATAACTGGCGATACTCACGGTGACCCCGAGAGACTTTCAAAAGCTGCTTTAAAGGAGCTTGCGCCCGGTGACACCTTAATAGTTTGCGGTGACTTTGGCTTTATTTGGGATAACACTAAAGCAGAAGAAAAAATTCTTAAAAGCTTTTCAAAAAGAAAATATAATATTTGCTTTATAGATGGCTCTCATGAGAATTTTGAAATTCTTAACGGCTACCCTGTAACCGCCTGGAAGGGCGGAAAAGTCCACAAAATTTCCGACAATATTTTCCACCTTATGCGCGGACAAATTTTCTCAATAGACGGACTCAGAATTTTTACTATGGGCGGCGGTGAAAGCCCTGACCTTGACTACAGAATTGAAGAAAAAACCTGGTCCAAGGATGAAACACCTTCAAAACCGGAATTACTCGAAGCAGCAAACAACCTCGAGAACGTTAAATGCGAGGTTAACGTAATATTAACACACGAGCCACCAGGACTTATCAAGGATTTCCTGAAGCTCGGAAACAATGAGCCTATTCACGTTACGGCACTTAACGCCTATTTCGACGAGCTTTCAAGATGCTGTGATTTTGACCGTTGGTTTTTTGGCAGCTTACACCTTGATAAATATATCTCAAATTCATATATAGGCGTTCACAAGGCACTTGTTAATGCACACACAGGTGAAAGAATAAGCTTATAAAAAATAATGCACAGATGAAATTTCATCTGTGCATTTTTATTATATGTATTTTTGTGCTAAAAAGAAGCAAACCCAAAGTGCGACTACGAATGCACTTTCCGCAGGAATTGCAAGCTTTGTGTAAGGACATTTCCAACCCTTATCCACACACAGGAAAATTGTTCTTGTCACTAAAACGGTTGTCGCGAAAATAACACCGCCAATAAGCGAATGATACGCTGTACCTAAAGCAACGGTAAGATACAAAAGAAAAGCTCCCAAAGCAAAGGAAATGCCACCGTAATAAACACGGATTTCTGTTTTACCGGCATTATCCACAGGCTTTACCGAAAAGCTTTCTGCATTTTTAATAGGCTTTGTAATAAACACAACAGCCATACCCCAGAAATAACCTATAAGACAAACAACCGCAAAAAGCGCAGGCGGATTCACCGCCCAAAGTTCTTTAAAAAACTCCATAAAAACACCTCATTAAAATCTATTGATTACACAGTAAACCTATTGAATTTTATTCTTCAACCACTGTAGCATAAGTCAATTCTTCCATATTAACTCTTTCTTTCTCAAATTGTGAAATGTACTTTTCCTGATAATAACTTTCATTTTTTGAAGTGAAGCTACCATCCGGTGAATACGTAATAACCTTGCAACCACGCTGAGCGCCTCTGCCTGAAATGCCTATGTAAGCAAGGTAGTCAATACTCATGCCATAGCTTAACTGAATTCCTTTGTATTCAAGACTAAAATTATTTTCGTGGTCATGACCACAGAAAACACCTTTTGTTGAGCCTAATTCTAACATCGCTTCAAAAAGCTCATCTTCACCATCACCCGGAAAAACAATTATACCGCCTTCACCGGCAATACCCTCAAGGAGTTTTACGTTTTCAGTATCCTTAAATCCGTTTTCCATATATTCATACCACGCATCCTGATATTCCTTTAACGGAATATGGAAAAATGCAGTCGATTTTGGCACAGAAGTTTCTTCGCCGGAAATTGCTCTGTTATGTGCTGTAAATTTTCCCACACACTCTCTGTACCACTTAACTTGATTTTCGTGAATATTATCATAATTATAACCAAAACCTAAAATATCATGATTCAAATAAGAGTGGCTGTCAAATGTAAAAATTGACTGAGTAATTTCACCCTTTGAGTTTTTAATATTTATGACACTGTTACCATAACCGTCAATGTTTTCAGGACCTCTTTTGAAAAGGCAGTATTTAAAACCGCTATTTTCGTAAAAGTTTGCTATTTGTTCTCTATTGTAATCACTATACGCTTCTGTATCGTGGTTACCAAAAGTAACCGTCCAATATACACCGAGCTTTTCCATAAGAGTAGCAAAAAGCTTCGCAGATGCTAAATTATCATCTGTACCTGCCTGAGGTGGTATAGGGTATGCAATATCACCTGTAGCAATTACCAAATCCGGTTTTTCTGCAGTAACCATTGCTGCAACCGCATTAAGTGCCTTCAAGTCTTTCCCATGGCACATCCAACCTGCTCCGATGTGAACATCTGTAATCTGAAGCACTTTAAACTCTTCATCTGTCGTAAAAGTCCAGTAACCATTTTCATCTTCAATTGGCACTAACTGATTTTCGATTTTCACCTGCTCGAAGCTTTCAATTTTTTTCATATTATTGCTTCTGCCCACTACTGTTATTACTGAAGTTACTGCAAAAAACAAGAGCACTAATACAAGAAAAATTCCTATAATTTTTAAATTTTTTTTACCTTTCATATTACTCACCCAATAAAAATAATAACAAAAAATCACGATGTTTTCAAGTAAATCCTAAAAACATCGTGTTGAATATTCCAAATATTTTATATACAAAACAATTGCAGAAATATGATGTGCAATTGCTTTTGTAATGGATAAAAAAATCCAAGTCTTTCGACTTGGATTTTTTAACACCCCCAACAGGAATCGAACCTGTAACTAACCCTTAGGAGTTTGTGAGGTGCATAGTGCTTTAATCACAAAAAATCTCTTAAAGTCCCTTTGTTTCTTGCTTATTCATTTATTATGCTGTTATTCTTTTCTCAATAAAAATCATAGAATATCATTTGATTTTAATTATTCATTTTAGCAAGCAGTTAGCAAAGGCTTAAAAAAAGGGAAACGAATCTTTACACATATAATAAAAATATAAATAATAAATCAAAGTTTCTTTATTTCTGCTCTGAAGTGAAGTGGCTCAAAATTGTCATTGATTTCCCACAAATAACTACACATATTCAAAATGTGTGTAGCATTTGACGGGTCAACTACATGCTGATGATAATTGTCTGCATAATTCCAAAATTGTTCCATAGTAAATTGTTCAGGCATATTTGATATGATTTCTGAAAAAGATTCCGCTTGTTCATCAGAAAGCTTTAACCATGTACTTGCTATAGAAGGATTAGGCATATCAGGTGCATTCTCAAACTTTTGTTTTGCTTTTGGATTCTTTTCAAATTCTGCTTCAATAGCTTCTTTAATATCGTTTGACACAAGCTTGCACCACTGTGAATCAACAAACTCACATGCATTGCTGGGCTTCATTTTGTTTGTAAAGCCTTTTTTTAAGATTACCCATTCGCCAAGACGGTCACCCTTTTTCCAAGACGTTCCTTCGTAACTATAATCTTCATCTGCATATTTAGGAAAAACATTAACAACCTTCCAATAACCTGCACTGTATTGTGTTACCCAAGAACCAATTTTCAATATTGAAACAGGTTCCTGTTGTTTTTCTCTTTTTCGTAACATATCAAGTAAACCCATATCAATTCTCCTTTAATCTATTCTTTGAATTGATTATATCACAAACACTATACTAAATTCAATCTAATATATACACTTTACATTAAATAGTTGATTTAAAACAATTGATACAATAACCGCCTTTTTCATTAGCAGGATTTCATCAAAAATCCCATTAGCAGGAAATTAGCAAGTGAGCGACAAACAGGCAAATGATGGTGTGTTAATTTTGTCACTATATATTGTCGATGTTATTATTCTATTTCATATTCAACAGAATTTATAACTAAACATTTATCGTCTTTCCAACTAATATGCATGCTTTCGTATTCTCTCCATTCTCCCAGATATACTCTTTGAGGTTTATCTTTAAGCTTAAAAACAACAACATCAATTTCACGTTTTTCATATACATCAACAATAGTTCCTCCGCCAAGAGCACCTTGGTCGCTATCAACAATTTGCACATAAAGATTCCCACTTGGAGAGTCAATGTTTTTGATAACTGTATTTTGCCCCATGATGCCAAATATCAGCATAACAAATGAAAAGAAGAGGATAAAAAAAGTCGCCAATACACACAAAATTGAAACAACGATTTTATTTGCTTTTACCATTGCGTTTTTTATTATCAAGAAGGAGATACACAAAAAGGAAACTAATACACATACCGCAACTGATATCTGACCGCTTTCAAAGATATAAATGACAGCATTAATAAAAGACAACGGCAAAAGAATGTAGGATAAAATTATTATACCTTTATTGATAATTTTATCCTTTGATATAATACTGAAAATCAC
>JAZNET010000033.1:0-3185 GCA_045588735.1 Acutalibacteraceae bacterium
TAGGGTGAATTGAGCTATCCGAACCTGCCTAAAAGCGAGTATTTTTAAGTCTTTTTGGCATTTCGGTCTTGAAAGGCGACAGCCTTCCTTCACCCTCAACCCCCAAAAATCCAATAAAACTCCTTCGCTTTATAGGTCGGAGATTTTTTACAAAACGGATTTTTAGTCAATTAAGGCAAAAACACAGTGAATCCTTTATGGATTCACGAGTATTTTAACGAAAAGTGAATGAAAATCCGTCTGTAAAAAACACGGTTCGGATAATTCAATTCACCCTAAATTAAAATTCACGAGGTATATTATGAAAAAGCTTATTTCAGTTTTGCTTGCGATTGTTATAATCGCGTTAGCTTCACCCTTGTGCTATGCAGCCGTTTATGAAAGCTATAGCTACGAGGTAAACAGTGACAATTCAATAACCATTACAAGCTTTAACAGCTTCCACATTTCAGACGTTACCGTGCCAGACTCTATTGACGGCAAGCCTGTTACCGCTATTGGTGACAATGCCTTCAAGGGAAAATCATCGCTTAAAACGGTTAAAATTCCCGATAGTGTTGTTTCAATAGGCAGTTACGCCTTTTACAGCTGTAAAAAGCTTACCTCGGTAACACTCGGCAGCAACGTAAAAACCTTAGGCATCAGTTGCTTTAACCTTTGCGAAGCACTTACGGGCATCAGCTTAAAAAACGTAGAATCAATTGGTGAATTTGCTTTTTACGGCTGTGAAAAGCTTACCTCGCTTAATTGCGGTAACGCTCTTACGGAAATCCCTAAAAGAGCATTTTCTGATTGCGAGCTTTTAAGCAGCATCACCTTCCCGAAGCTTTCACTAACCACAATTGGCGACTATGCCTTTGCAAACTGCATAAGCATTACGTCGCTTACCCTACCTAACTCTGTAAAGAGCATAGGTCTCAGTGCATTTTCAAATAATGCGGCATTAGAAAGCTTAACTCTTCCGCGCGGTTCTTTAACAATTGGCAGCTATGCTTTTGAAAATTGCCCGTTGCTGCTTAACGTTACAATTCCGCAAAATACTGTTTCGGTAGGCAGATACGCCTTTGCCACAAGAGACGACAACGTATTTTCACACGTGCAAGGCTTCAGCTTTTCCTGCTATTCAACCTGCGCCTCCGCTATTGTTTATTCCTCTGAGGCAGGTGTTGACCCTTACCTTATAGATTTAGGCAAAGCCGTAAAATTCGGTGACGTAAACGGCGACGACAAGGTAACAACCGAAGATGCCCGCATTGTGTTAAAGGCACACGCAAAGCTTGACGTTTTAGATGAAAGCAGAGCGTATTACATAGACGTAAATTTAGATGGCATTTGTGACAGTGCAGATGCGAGAATCATTTTACGCAAGGCAATAATGCAGGAAACACCTCCTGAAACAGAAGAAACCGAAAAATAAATTATGGTAAAAAATAAAATCATCCTACCACTTAGCCGAGTGTTCGTAAGGACACTCGGCAGTTTTATTGGCCTTGCGGCGAGTGATATTGCTTCGCAGGTTTATTGTGCTTTGCACAGTGTTATTGTCTTTCAGACAGTTTTATGCGAATAAAATAACACTGAAGCCGTGAGGCTTCAATATCACTTTTGATTTATCAAAAATATAACTGCAAATTTTAATTTGCAATAACACTTATACATACCGAAAAAATGTTTTCAGATTGGCATATTTGCTTTCAATGTATATAACCCACTATGACACTTTCAAGCCGAAAGTGTCAATTTTTATTAAAAGAAAATCGGGAGCACTTCATTACAAAGTGTCTCCCAAGAGTTTTTCTGTCCTTAGCAACCCCGTGCATTGGATAGGATGATTTATTTTTTGTCTGTTACGCATCATAAAGACCGAGTACAACTATACCTGCAACGGCAATTAAAATCATAGCATAATGCTTCCATGAAAGCTTTTCCTTCAGGAAAATTCTGCCCCAGATTACGGAAACCGCACAATAAGCGGAAATAATAGGTGCCGCCATAGCAACGTGCTCCTCGTCGCCTATTGCATAAATATAAGCAAACTGACCCGCTGTTTCAAAAAGAGCACCAACGTATTTAGGACCTTCCTTTTTAGGTAAAAAGCGTTGTTTTTTAATAAATTTAACGTAAATAAATGCTACGATACCGCAAACTAAAAAGGTTAACTCGTAAGCAACGTTTGCTACGTCCTCATCAAGAGTTTCTAAAACAATGCTGTCTGCAAAGGTACCTAAAGCATCTAAAAGACAATAAAGCAACGGCAACACAATTGCTAAAGCACTTTTTGCATATTTGTAATTAGCTTTATCTTGTCTTTTCTTTCTTAAATCCTCGTCCTCTCTTGCTTCAACAAAACCAAGACCTATAACACCGAGGCAAACAAGACCTACTGCAATATATTGCGGAACAGCAAGTGCTGTGCCTGTAACAATGCAAAGAATTGCAACCAAAGCACCTGAGGAATTACAAATCGGAGAAGAAATAGAAAGCTCTATATATCTTAAGCCAACGTAGCCTAAGGTCATGGAGCCTATATAAAGTGCAGAAACAGGTAAATATCTGAGCATTGCCTCAAGGTTAAAGTCTACCTTTGAAACAAAAATCTCATAAAAGGCGTGAATACCCATTACAACACCGACAGCGGTCACCATTTTAAAGTGACTGTACTTGTCCTTTGCATCTGCACAGCCTATTTTTGAAAACAGGTCTGAGCCGCTCCAACAAAGCAAAGCTATGATTGAAAACCAAAACCACATAAATAACACCTTTTTTCCACTTTTTTGCAAAAAGAAATATAACACATTATTTTTTTTCGGTCAATAATTCTTTTAAATAAAAATTTTAATAAAATGTTAAAACTTTCATTACATAAAAAAGAAAAAAGCTCTGACGTTAAAGTCTGTTAACGTCAGAGCTTAGGGTGAATTGAATTATCCGAACCGTGTTTTTTACAGACGGATTTTCATTCACTTTTCGTTAAAATACTCGTGAATCCATAAAGGATTCACTGTGTTTTTGCCTTAATTGACTAAAAATCCGTTTTGTAAAATATCTCCGACCTATAAAGCGAAGGATTTTTATTGGATTTTTGGGGGTTGAGGGTGAAGGAAGGCTGTCGCCTTTCAAGACCGAAACGCCAAAAAGACTTGAAAATACTCGCTTTTAGGCAGGTTCGGATAGCTCAATTCACC
>JAZNET010000034.1:0-38748 GCA_045588735.1 Acutalibacteraceae bacterium
GCTTTTAGGCAGGTTCGGATTGCTCAATTCACCCTATAATAATCTTTTCTGTCATTTCCTTACCGCAAACCTCCGGATTTTGCAGGCAAAGAGAAAATAAATCTCTTGCCCTACACTCAAGCTCAAAAATGCTTTTTGCGCCTTCTTCAAGCTTTTTTAAATCGGCTGCGCGGGTTATAATGGGAAGCCTTGCCTTCTCCTTACTGTTTTTCAAAAGAGCTGCACCCTTTTCGGTAAAGCCCAATACTCTGATATATGGCACAGGGGTGTTTAAAAGCTCCTTTGTTACGTCAAGATATGCAAAAAGAAGAATTCGTCTTATTCTTGATAAAGTATATCTTTTTGTTTTGATTTTTTCAAGTAGTTCGCTGTAAGTATTTGAATTTCTTACAGCATCGTATATTCTGTATTCAAGCCCTTCGTTTACATCAGGGAGCTTTTGAAAGTCCTCAACCGTCATTGTACGAAGCTTGAACATTAACGAGCCTTCAAATTTTTCGTAAGCCGTTATCTTTCCGTTTTCTGTTGCCTCCTTTAAAATCTTAAAAGAAGCTTCAGGTAAAAAGTTTTTTACCGCAGAAAAATCGTTTACTACGGTGCGTATATAAGAAGCAGAGCGTATGCTTTCGGTACCTGCCTCAGAATCGTGCTGTGCGCCCGTTCTTTTTACTGTTTTTACAGAAAGTCCTGAATTAAGTTTTAAAAGACCTTTAATATATTCAACGCCTAAAATATCGTTTGCATTACCGAGCACGCCTGCAAGCTCCTCACCATAAAGCTCCCTTACAGCCTGCTCCCTTGCTGCCGGGTACGAAACGCCACCCTCCACAAGCCTTGAAACAGCCTCGTTGAATTCTGTGCTCTTCAATTTGCCTGCGCATTCCCGTAAAAGCTTTGATGAGTTGCTTTCCGAGCCAAAGCAAATAGCATCAAGACAGTTTAGTGAGTCTAACACGGTTACACCTGCAAGGGCAAATTTTTCTGCCGTTGAGGCACAGTAAGGTAAGGGTAAGGAAAGCACTAAATCCACACCGCATTCAAGTGCAGCTTTTGTGCGGGTGTTAACGTCTGTTAAAGCAGGCTGACCACGTTGAACAAAATTGCCCGACATAACCGCTACAACGGTTGAATTTTCTTCCTGCTTTAAGGAATCCACAAGATATTTATGACCATTGTGAAACGGATTAAACTCCGCAACAATTCCGTAGTTCATTTTTTACCCGCCTTTCTTTTAAAATATGCAAACTACACTTGAAAAAACTGAAAAAAGTGTTATAATTATTGCTGTTAGTATTTTACACAAAAAATATGTAATTAAAATTCTTTTTAAGAATTAAAAACTAATTTGGAGGTTTAAAAATGAAAATTCTTGTAATTAACTGCGGTAGCTCTTCACTTAAGTATCAGCTTTTTGATATGGAAAGTGAAAAATGGCTCGCTAAAGGTATTTGTGAAGCTATTGGCACAAGCACAAGCTCTGCAAAGGGCTCAACTTCTGATGGCAGAGAATTTAAAATGCCGGATGTAAATATTCCTGACCACAAGGTTGCATTTAACATTGTTAAAGAAGCACTTACAAGTGGCAATTGCAAGGTTATTGACAACCTTAAAGAAATTGATGCTGTAGGTCACAGAGTTGTTCAGGGTGGCGACCGTTACACAGAAAGCATTCTCATTGATGAGTCTGTTGTTAATGGTATTGCAGACCTCGGTACACTTGCTCCGCTTCACAACCCTGCTCACGTTATTGGTATTAACGCTTGCACAGAAGTTTTTGGCGAGAAGCTCCCACAGGTTGCTGTGTTCGATAACGCATTCCACAGCACAATGCCTGAAACCTCTTATATGTTCGGACTTCCTTACGAATACTATGAAAAATACCACGTACGCCGTTATGGTGCTCACGGTACCAGTCACCGCTTTGTAGCATACAGAACAGCAGAGCTTGTTGGTAAAGACTTAAAGGACTTTAAGCTTATTACCTGTCACCTTGGTAACGGTTGCTCAATTACTGCTATCAAAGACGGTAAGGTTCTTGATACAAGTATGGGTCTTACTCCACTTGATGGTTTTGTAATGGGTACTCGTTGCGGTGCTGTTGACCCGTCTGCTATTACATACATTATGGATAAAGAAAAAATTTCACCAAAAGATATGGACACAATTATGAATAAGAAAAGCGGTGTGCTTGGTATTTCCGGTGTTCATTCAGATGACCGTGAAGTTAAAAAGGCTGCAACAGAAGGTAACAAGAGAGCTAAGCTTGCTCGTGATATGCAGTGGTATCAGATTAGAAAGGTTATCGGTTCTTACATTGCCGCTATGAACGGTGTTGACGTTATTGCTTTCACAGGTGGTATAGGTGAAAACTGCACAGACTTAAGAGAAGACGTATTAACAAACCTTTCATACCTTGGCATTAAGCTTGACAAAGCTGTTAATGATGCGACTCATGGTGATGAGGTTGAGCTTACACTTCCCGGTTGCCCTGTAAGAGCATTTGTTGTTCCTACAAACGAGGAGCTTGCAATTGCAAGAGATACTAAGGAAATTGTAGAAAAGCTTTAAGAAAAAGTTTTTTAAAATGCTGAGTGCTGAATTGTGGAATCTGCGGTCAGCAATTATAATTAAATAAAAATAAATAAGTTCTATCATTTGCAGTTTATGGTAACTGAAATGGTAGAACTTTTTAATTTATTAAAATGAAAACGCAGTGCGCTCGTGCTTGCACCAACGGTACGGCGTACCCATTTTTATTTTTTCACCGTTACGAGAAAGAAGCTCATCTACCCGCACGAACTCATAGCCCTGCGCCTGAAGCTCGGGTATAGCTCTTAAAACTGCATCCACGGTTTCCTTGCTTGTGTCGTGCAAAAGAATTATATCACCGTCGCTCGCCTTTTTCATAATTCTTTCATAGATATAATCGGAATCCTTATGCTTCCAGTCTAAAGAGGAAAAGGACCAGCTTACGAAAACCACGTCAAGCTCCTTTAGCTGATACGCTGAAACGTCACCGTAGGGCGCTCTGAAATACATTGGTCTTTCACCTGTTATATTTTCTATGACGTTAAAGGTTTTACCAATGCTCTCCTCACACTCAGCCATACTTTTTAAAGGCAGTCTTATATGGTCGTAAGTATGGTTACCTATAAGGTGACCTTCCTCAAAGGCTCTTTTTATAATTTGGGGATTTCCCTCCGCCTTACTGCCTATTACAAAAAACGTAGCCTTCGCATTATTTTCCTTTAAGCCATCAAGCAATTCCTCTGTATAGCCGCTTGGACCGTCATCGAAGGTAAGCGCAATTGCCTTTTCACCAACGTTGTTTTCAGGCAGCTGATAACGAAGAGTGCCGTCCGGTATGCTTCTTGACATAATAGTAATAAGCACTATGAGTGGGATTAAAACAAGTAAATCTCTGAACGTTTTCTTTTCAAATTTATTTAATTTAATCTTTTTCATATTATAAACAAAAATGCCGATTGAGATACTAAATTCTCAACCGGCACTATTTACCTTCTTAATTATCTGTTTTTGAAAAGGTTAAGAATACCATCAATATCGTCATCATCTGTAGAAGATACAGAAACAACATCCTGTTCAACGCTTGGAACTACTGATGCTGCTGCGCCTGCCTTATTAGGGAAGCCGTTAACATCTGTACCGAAACCGGTTGCGATAACTGTTACGATTAATTCGTCCTCAAGAGTATCGTCAAATGTAACACCGAAGATGATGTTTGCATCCGGGTCTGCTGCGCTTGAAACGATTGTTGAAGCATCTTCAACCTCTTCAAGAGTGATATCCTGAGTAGCGGTAATACTGATGATAATACCTTTTGCGCCTTGAATTGTTGTTTCAAGAAGTGGGCTTGAGATAGCCATATTTGCTGCTGTAGTAGCTTTTTCCTTACCCTTTGCACGGCCAACACCCATGTGTGCGTGACCTGCATCCTTCATAATTGCACTGATATCTGCAAAGTCGAGGTTAATGAAGCCTGTAACCTTAATAAGGTCTGAAATGCTCTTAACACCCTGACGAAGAACGTCATCTGCAATTGCGAAAGCGTTTTGGAAGGTGATTTTTTGCTCTGTAACAAATTTAAGTCTTTCGTTAGGAATTATAATAAGGCTGTCCACATGCTGTGCAAGCTCTGCAATACCTGCTTCTGCTTGTTGCATTCTTTTTCTGCCTTCGAATTGGAACGGCTTTGTAACAATACCAACAGTAAGAATGCCGCGTTCTTTTGCAATTTGTGCAATTGCAGGAGCAGCACCTGTACCGGTACCACCCCCCATACCGCCTGTGATGAATACCATGTTTGTATCTGCTAATGTATCTACAATGAAATCTCTGCTTTCTTCAGCTGCTTTAAGACCCATTTCAGGACGAGCACCTGCGCCACGGCCACCTGTAACCTTGTCACCAATAGCAATTTTATGAGTAGCCTTTGAAGATTCAAGAGCTTGTCTGTCTGTATTTATAGCAACAAACTCAACGCCCTGAACACCTTCTGTTACCATTCGGTTGATAGCGTTACCGCCGCCACCGCCGACACCTATAACCTTTATTTGAGTATTTTCTTCGAATTCAGTTGTAACATTTTCAAATGCCATTTGAACTTCCTCCAATCATATAAACACATAACTGTTGATTTTAATTTATAAACAATTGTACAAAATACAAAAAGTATCCATATAATGTTACCACACAAATTTAATAATAGCAAGCATTTTTTGGTTTTTTATTACAATTTTGTAATTTTTTTGAAAAAATAACCAAAATATTACTGCTGTTGTGTGGCTTTTTCACTCGTTTTGTTTAAATTTTTAGTTGCATCCTCTTTTTTGCTGTTTTTGGGTTGTGTTGCAGGCTCTGTTGTAGTTTCATCGTCACCTGTTTTAAAATAAACCTTTGGCTCTGTTCTTAAATCCAGAACACCTGTTTCGTACTGATTTATTTCGTTTTCACGCTCTATTGCAGCAGCAGCTCTTAATATTTTTGTTTCCAAATTCACGGAAGAGCCTACAAGAATTTTAATTCTGTTGTCGTATCGCATAAAAATCTGCGACGCATCTGAAACGTCTATTTCTGTTAAGCCGTCTATTCCCGCTCTTGTTACCGCCTTTAACACCTCTATTAAAATATCCCCATTTTCTTTGGATTTAAAAGAAATAATTTCTCCGTCCTTTGCACTTTCCACTTCGACACCCGCAACAAGAGGCACGCCATCCACTAAAATATCGGCTTTTGAATTAAGCACTTTGCCTTCGTCGTTTATTAAAATGAACTGTCCTCTATTTGCAATAGCTGCCGCTGTTTTTGTATCTTTAATATTTATGACAAGCGTTGAAGGAAGCTCTCTTTCGATAGTAACTTCACCTACAAAAGGCAAGGCTGAAACAAGCGCTTTTGAAACCGCTGCCTCACTTGTAAGCAACAGACTGTCACCCACTTGAACACCGCAATTTTCAATAATAATCTTTTGCGGATATGCGGTTGAGCCCTTTGCTTTTATGGTATCAACCTTAAAAAATACAGTTATTGCAAGCACAAAGCCCACTAAGCACACCAAAAAAAGCAACATAAAGGAAAGCAACGCTTTAATTATTGCGCGCTTTCTTTTAAGGCGTTTTTTCTTTCTTGAACGCACCTCATCCCTTGACAATTGTTGCCCACTGACACCTTTAAAGTCAGTAGGCAGGTTAATTATTTTAGATGAGTTAATTCTCTTTTGTGTTGGCATAATTTTTTGTCATCCTAACTATATCTGCATTTAACATACAAAGATTTTTTTCAAAGCTTTCGTAGCCGCGGTCTATATGCTTAATTTCTGAAACCGAGGTAACTCCGTTTGCCGCAAGAGCCGCTAACACTAAGGCTGAGCCTCCTCGTAAATCGGGTGAAACAACACTTGCACCATACAAGCGCTCAACACCGTCTATAACGGCAACTCTTCCCTCGGTGCGAATTTTCGCACCCATTCTTAAAAGCTCGGGAACGTGCTTAAAGCGTGTTTCAAAAATATTTTCTACTATTACGCTTGTGCCCCTTGCGAGAGTTGTAAGCACCATAATAGGCGCTTGTGCATCTGTTGGGAAGCCCGGGTAGGGCTGTGTAATAAGCTTATCTATTCTGTTAAGCCTTAGAGGAGCCCTAAGCCTTATTTCATCACACCTTACGGAAACTGTGCAGCCCGCTTCCTCTAACACGGGTAAAATTCCGCCTAAGTGTGCGGGAATGGTATTTTTAACAGAAACGTCACCGCCGGTTACTGCTCCTGCAAAAAGATATGTTGCGGCGGCAATTCTGTCACAAATAACAGCGTGCTCTGTAGCGGAAAGCTTTTTCACGCCGTCTATTACAATAATACTTTCGCCACCGCCGCGGATTCTTGCTCCGCATTTATTTAAAAAGTCACACAGATCAATAATTTCCGGCTCTCTTGCCGCATTTATAATAGTTGTTGTCCCCTCTGCTACGGCAGATGCTAAAATAGCATTTTCTGTTGCGCCGACGCTCGGAAAGGTAAGGGTTATTTTTGTGCCCCTTAATTTTTTATTTACAAAGCACTCAAGTCTGCCGTGCTCCTCAGAAATTATAACGCCTAATTTGCGCATAGCAAAAAGGTGCAAATCTATTGGTCTTAAGCCGATTTCACAGCCGCCCGGAGCAGATATTACAGCCTTGCCTGTTTTGGCAAGAATTGCACCCAAAAATATAACGGATGAGCGCATCTCCCTCATTAAATTTTCAGGAATCTCGTAGCCGTTTGCCGAAGTACTGTCCACCACTAAATCATTAGAGCGTCTTTCTATTTTACAGCCGAGATTCTCCAATATTTTAATTGTACTTTCAACGTCTGAAAGGCGCGGACAATTATGTATTACTGATTTTCCGTTTACTAAATACGTTGCCGCAAGAATTGGCAACGCGCTGTTTTTGGAGCCCTGACACACAAGGCTGCCGCTTAACCTTCTGCCACCGTTTACTACAAATGAAGCCATAAATACACACCCTTCAAAAGTGCTGTTACGCTTCATACTATGTAGCTAAGAGCTTTTTGGTTACAAATTTATTTTATTAAGGTGACAAGAATATCTGCAATTTGCTCTTTAGCGTTAAGGCACGCCATATTTTTTGCGTTTTTGCCTATTTCGTTAAGTCTTTCTTTATCGTTTATAAGCTTGTTGATTTCTTCTAAAAGCTTATCACCCGTTAAATCCTTTTCCTCAATAATAACGGCTGCATTTTTATTTACAAGTGCCATAGCATTGTGAAACTGATGATTTTCGGTAACGTTTGGTGAAGGAATTAAAATAGACGCTTTACCTAATGCCTGAAACTCTGAAAGAGATGAAGCACCTGCACGACAAATTACAAGGTCGCATGCAGAAAGACAACGAGCCATATCGTTTATGTACTCTCTTATTTCAATATTTTTGGCATTTTCTAAATCAACGCCCTTTTCCTTCATTAAATCCGGCACCCAAAGACCATACTGACCTGTTGCAATAAGGAAGTTGCAGCTGTTATCCCTCCAAATTTTTGAAACAACGTCTGTAACGGCTTCGTTTATTGCGCGTGCACCTAACGAGCCACCCATTGAAAGAATAAGCGGCTTGCTGTCAAAGCCTAATTCCTCTCTTGATTTGTGCGGGTCAGCCTCTAACAGCTCTCCCCTTACGGGAAGCCCTGTTACTACCATTCTGTTTTTAATGTTCATATGCTTTTTAGCATCCTCTGCCGTAAGCATTACAACGTCAACCTTTTCAGCTAACGCTTTATTGGTAATTCCCGGGTATGCGTTTTGCTCGTGAATTGCCGTAGGAATACCCATTTTTGCAGCCATTCTCACAACAGGACCGCTAACGTAGCCGCCAAAGCCGACAACAACGTCCGGTGCAAATTCACTTATAATCTTTTTAACCGCACCGGAGCTTTTTAAAAGCCTTGTAACGGTTTTAATATTTGCTTTTATTGCGTTTGGCGAAAGGCTTCTTTTGAATCCGCTTATTTCAATAGTTTTAAGTTCGAAACCTGCCTCGGGCACTATTTTTGCCTCAATTCTGTCCGCTGTACCTACAAAGCATATTTCTGCTTCGGGATGTTGCTTTTTTATTTCACCTGCAACCGCCAACGCGGGATTTACGTGGCCGCCTGTACCACCTGCTGCAATTAAAACCTTCATATTACTCACCACTTAATTCTGATGCCGCTCTTTTTGGAGGGGCTTTTGATTTTTTAAACGTGTAAACCTTTGGCATATTCGCTTGCCGCGAAACCGACAAAACAACACCCATTTCCGCAAGACATATAATCATAGATGAGCCGCCGTAGCTAAAGAACGGCAAGCCAATACCTGTATTCGGAACAGTATCGGTAACAACGGCTATATTGAGCGCAACCTGAAGTCCTAACTGGAACACCATACCAAAAGCAAGAAGTGTACCGAAACGGTCTCTTGAGTGCATACCAATCATTATGCCGCGGCAAATAAGAGCGCCGTACAAAAGAATAATGAGTGTTGCGCCTATAAAGCCTAATTCCTCTGAAACAATGGCAAATATAAAGTCGTTCTGAGGCTCTGACACGTAAAGATATTTTTCCTTGGAATTACCAAGACCTGCACCGAAGAAGCCGCCCGAGCCAATTGCATAAAGCGACTGATTTGTTTGCCAGCGTTTCCCCTTAGGGTCAAAGTCCTTGTCTAACCAGGCTTTAATTCTGTCTGCCATATAGTCTTTAAGAATAGGAATTTCTTCACACTTATTTATAGCAATAATAATTAGTATAACACCAATTATTCCGCCGATTATAAACCACCTTGCTCTGCCCTCACCGAGCCACAGCATAACAATACCTATACCAATTATGAGAAGCGTACCTGAAAGATGGCTTCCCGCCATAACTAAGCCGGCTATAACCACAACGAATAAAAAGTACGCCATTAAGGTGGTAGAGCCTTGTGTTAAAAATATTCTCCCACCCGAATACTCGTGCAGCTTTTGTGCTATTTTTGCACGCGAAAGCTTTGTGCTTATCATTTTTTTATAATCGCGGTCAAGCCCTCTTGCCAAAAACATAATAAGCGCAAATTTAGCAACCTCTGACGGCTGAAACTGTACAGGACCAACGTTAATCCATCTTCTGATACCGTTTTGCGACGGAAGCAGCAGCGCTATGCACAGCAAGCCAGCCGAAATAAACATTGCAAAGCCTGCTAAGTGTGCTAAATTCTTATAATCGAACTTGGAAATGGCGTACATAATAACAAGCCCCGCCAGAACAAAGCCCAACTGCTTTTTAAAATAGTGAAGACTGTCGTTGTCATCTGTATTGTAAAACGAATAAAAATAGCTTGAAGAAAGCAACATTACAAGACCGATTGAAAGAATAAGACAAAGGATTAAAAAGAACGGTAAATCCATATTATTTTTAATCCAAGAATCCTTCAATGAAAACTTAAGCTTTAAAAAGTTCATCTGCTTTCCTCCTTTGATTTATTTTAAAAGTTTTAATTTTTATTTTAAATTACCAAAATAAAAAAGTGCAATTGCAGCCATGCCGCCTATGAAGGTAACAAGCGTAAAAATCTTAACGATTTTTGTTTCCTTCCAGCCGCAAAGCTCAAAATGGTGATGAATAGGTGCCATTTTGAAAAAGCGCTTTCCGTGAGTTAATTTGAAATAACCGATTTGAATTATATCTGAGCCGAACTCTGCTACGTAAATAATACCCACAAGAAGTATTATGAACGGACAATCCACCGCGTATGCAAGAGCAACAATCATACCGCCCAGGAACATTGAGCCCAAGTCACCCATCATTACCTTTGCAGGGTGCCAGTTCCAAATAACGTAGCCTATAAGACCACCCATTAAGGAAGCTGACAAAAGGCTTGCTCCAAAGCAGTTGCGAAGACCTGCAATAACAATAAAGCAAGCAGCTGCGGCTGCTGTAACGGATGCACAAAGACCATCCACGCCGTCTGTAAAGTTTACCGCGTTTGTGGTGCAGTAAATAACTGCAATACCAATAACCCAGAAGAAGATTTTTGTTTCTACTATGCCTACAAAAGGAATAAAGGTAGCACCCGTTGGGTTATCTAAATAAAGTGTTAACAAATAACCAAGCATTACAATAACCTGAAGAACGGATTTTTGTTTTATGGAAAGTCCCATATTACGCTTTTTTACTGCCTTTATGTAATCGTCAAGGAAGCCGATAAACGCAAAGCCGAGCGCCATTATAATACCGCCGAAAATTTTAACCTTCATTGAATCGGCTAAAATATCATTCACTACAATAATTTTGCCACCGCAAAAATGGTCTATTAAAGCAATTACACCAAAAGAAAAAAGTGATGCAACAATAAACATTATGCCGCCCATAATTGGTGTACCCTGCTTATCCTTATGCCATTTTGGTCCTATATCCAATATTGTCTGACCAAAGCTTAATTTATGTAAAAACGGAATAACTACATAGCCCAAGCCAAAAGCAATACCAAAGCTCAAAGCTGCCGCTAAGCCTAATGCAAGATATAAATTCATACGTCCCACTCCTTGTATAATGTATGGAAAATTTCTTCCATTTTCATTGAACGACTACCCTTAAAAAGAACTGTGTCATTTTTTTGTAAAATGGATTTTAAATACTGTGTTAATTCTGCTTTGTCTGCAAAGCCCTTTGCAAAAGCTCCTGCACCCTCAGCACCCTTTTTAATGAGCTCTGCCGCTTCACCAAACGTGAGAACAACGTCTGTTTTTTGCTCTGCTGCAAATTTGCCGACTGAAAGATGTGCCTCGTCACTGTAAGAGCCAAGCTCAAGCATATCGCCAAGCACGGCAATGCTTCTTGATTTTTTTATTGTATTAAGCGTAACGAGTGAAGCCTTCATACTGTCGGGATTTGCATTGTAGCAATCCTCAATAAAAACGTAACCGTTTACACTACGTACGTTTTGGCGCATTCCCTCAGGCGCAAAATTCTTAAGTGCACCCGCAGCCTCTTTTAACGAAAAGCCAAGCTTTTTGCCCACACACATAGCACAAAGTGCATTGTAAACGTTATGGACACCAACCGCAGGCACAAAGGCTACAACCTCTTCGCCCTCGCAGAAAGCGGTAAACTCACTGCCGTCGGGTAAAAATTTTATATTACTTGCCTTCATATAAAGGTCGTTTGCATCTATACCGAATTTAATAACCTCAAAATCTGCTGTGCTGATAGTAGAAAGCATATCGTTATCACCGTTAATGATTAACGGTGAGCCTTTTTTCATACCCTCTGTAATTTCCATTTTCGCCTTAAGAATACCTTCTCGAGAGCCTAAATTCTCAATATGCGCCGTGCCGACGTTTGTTATTATGCCTATATCCGGCTTAACTGCATCTGTAAGACGGGAAATCTCGTTAAAATGATTCATTCCCATTTCTATTACTGCTGCCTCGTGAGTATTTTCTACACAAAACAGCGTTTTCGGCACGCCTATTTCGTTATTAAGATTCCCTTGAGTTTTTAACGTATTAAATTTTTCTGAAAGCACAGCGTGAACCATACCCTTAGTTGTAGTTTTACCTACGCTGCCCGTAAGTGCAACAAAAGGAATATTAAACCTTTGTCTGTAGCCTTTTGCTATGTCAAGAAGAGCCTTACCGGTATCCTCCACAAGCAACACTCTGTCACTTTTGCCGCTGTAACGACTGCAAACTACCGCTTTTGCATTTTTTGCTAAAACATCATCCACAAAATCGTTAGCGTCAAAGCGTTCACCCTTCAATGCAATGAAAAGTGTATTTTCATCTATTACTCTGCTATCGGTTGAAATAGTTTTTACGCTACCCGCAAGCGAGGTTTCAATTTTGCACCAAGAGGCAATTTCACTTAATAATATATCTTCCAAAAAATCACCTGTTAAAATCAAATTAAGCCTAAAGCTTTTTTGACTATTTCTCTTTCATCGTAATGAACTCTTTCGGTACCAATCACCTGATAAAGCTCGTGCCCCTTACCTGCAAGAAGAATGTTATCGCCTTCCCTTGCAATTTCTAAGGCTTTTTTAATTGCTTCGCTTCTGTCGGTAATAACTAAGACCTCAGCCTTTGAGCCGACAGTACCTATAAGAATTTCTTTAATAATTTCTTCCGGATTCTCTGTTCTTGGGTTATCGGTAGTGACAACTACTACGTCGGAAAGCTCTGTTGCCATTCTGCCCATTTTAGGACGCTTGGTTTTATCTCTGTCTCCGCCGCAGCCGAAAAGCGTAATAACTCTACCCTTTGTAAAGCCTCTTACAGCGTTAATTGCCTTTTCGAGACCGTCCGGTGTATGCGCGTAATCTATAATAACACCGTAGGGGGTATTTGTTTCAACCAATTCTAATCTGCCCATTACTGAATTCGCGTTGCCTATAGACTCTACTGTTTTTTCAAGTGAAAAGCCTAAGGCATTTACCGCACCTATTGCCGCTAAGGAGTTATAAACGGAAAATCCACCGGGGATATTGAAATTAACCTTGTAGGTATCATTTATTTTATAATCAACGCACTTAGCCTTAAGCTCAACGTCACTTGCCTTTAAGCTTGCCGTATTATTTACACCATAGGTGATTTTTTCTATGGAAATACCCTCCAGCATATATTCGGAGGTTTCATCATCTGCATTAACAACTGCAATATCCGAAGCCTTGAAAAGCTCTTTTTTGCACTTTTTGTACTCTTCAATTGTACCGTGATAATCAAGATGGTCCTGCGAAAGATTTGAGAAAACGCCTACCTTAAAGCGGATACCCGCAAGGCGCATTTGGTGGAATGCCTGCGAAGAGGTTTCCATTACGCAATACTCTATTCCGTCATCCTGCATCATTTTGAAAAGCTTGTGCATATCGTACGGATCGGGAGTAGTAAGCTCTGTATGAAACTCCTTATCTCCGACCATATTTTTTACAGTACCTATAAGTCCTGATTTTATGCCAAAGCCCTTAAGAATATCCTTAACAATAAAGGCTGTGGTTGTTTTGCCGTTTGTGCCCGTTATGCCTATAAGAGTCATTTTATCGCAAGCGGCACCAAAAAGATTTTTACACATAATAGCATAAGCTTCACGTGTGTTTTCAACAAGCACCTGTTCCTTAAGACCTAAATCACGTGAAACAATTACGGCTACGGCACCGTTTTCCATAACCTGACCTGCGAAATCGTGACCGTCTACACGAGCACCCTTAACACACACGAAGGCACAGCCCTCTGTCACCTTTTTAGTATTGTCCGTTACGTCTGAAATTTCTCTGTCAATATATTCAGATTTTACGTTTACACCTTTTAACAATTCTGATAAAAGCATTAATCCTCAACACCTTTATTTGTTTTAAAATATACTGTTATAGTTGCACCAAGCTCTGCTTGTGTACCTGCATCTATACTTTGTCTGTAGGATACAACCTCACTGTCAAGTGAAGCACCCGAAATTTTAATGTTAAAGCCTGCGTTTACCGCTCTTTCATTAGCAGAGCTTATGCTAAGACCCCTAAGATCCGGAACGGTAGACGTGGAATTAGAGGTTTCCTTTTCTGTATAAAGAATTACAACGCCGTCAAGCGAAATATTCTGACCCTTTAACGGATATTGAGAAAGAACTGTTTTGCCGTCACCGACAACTCTCGCCTTAAAGCCCTTGTTTTGAAGAGTAGCCTTAGCCTTATCTACCGACATAGAGTTCACGTCAGGAGTAATACCGTTAAGCTGTGACAATTCCTTTGCAGAATAAACCGGGTCAATATTAAGATATTTAAGCGTTTCCTCAATAACTCTGCCCGCAACCGGTGCTGCAATAGCACCGCCGCCGTGAACATAGCCCTGCGGCTCATCAATAACAATAAGCACTGCAATTTTAGGGTCATCTGCAGGCGCACAGCCAACAAACGACGCTATATATTCACCCTCTACCGTGAGTTTTTCAGAGGTACCTGTTTTACCTGCTACTCTGTAACCCGGCACGTAAGCGTTTTTACCTGTACCCTCGGAAACAACCTTTTCCATCATAGATAAAACTGTTTTGCTTGTAGATTCTGAAACAACGCTTCTTTTTACGGTAGGCTCTGCCTCGTATACTGTGTTGCCGTCCTCATCAAGCATAGATTTAACAATATAAGGCTGCATAAGGTTACCGCCGTTTGCTATAGCAGAAACGCCGGTAATCATCTGAATTGCACTTACCTGGAAGGTTTGACCGAAGGATGATGAGGAAACCTGCGAAATGCCCATATTCTCAAGCGAGTGGTAGGTAACGTCCTTTACCGGAGTTGCCTCGGCAGGTAAATCCACCTTTGTTTCATCTGTAAAGCCGAAAGCCTCAAAATACTCGTAGAATTTTTTAGAGCCAAGCTTTTGACCTAAAGTAACAAAGAACGGGTTACAGGAATTCATTAATCCCTCAGGCAGGGTTTGGTTACCGTGACCGCCGTCCTTATGACAATGAAGCACGTTGTCGGCAACCTTTATTGAGCCTGAACAATTAAAGCAATAATTAGGAGTTACAAGCCCCTCCTCAAGTGCCGCAGCCGCAACAAAAACCTTGAATACAGAGCCGGGCTCATAGGTATCACTTACCGCCTTGTTACGCCACATTTTATATATTTCGGCATTATAGGCAAGGTCGTACTTTTCTTCATCCTTAATTTTATCAAGTTCTTTAAGAATTTCTTTATCTGTAATAACTGTAGGGACGTTAAGGTCGTAGTCCGGAAGGGTTGCCATTGCGAGAATTGCGCCGGTTTCCACCTCCATAACAATGCCGTAAGCAGATGCAGCGTCATTATCTGCAACAGCCTGGCTAAGACCCTTTTCTAAATAATGCTGAATAGTTTTATCTAACGTGAGCACCAAGCTTGTGCCCTGCTTTGCATCGTAGGTAGTTTCAAAATTACTTGACATTGCATCATCCAATGCATTTTTAGCTGTTATAACTCTGCCCGCAACACCCGTGAGGCTGTCGTTATATTCAAGTTCAAGACCTGCTCTGCCCGAATCCTCCGAGCCGGTAAAGCCTAAAACAGTTGAAGCAAAATTTGAATACGGGTAATAACGCTTTGTATCCGGGTCTATGTTAACAATTCCGCGAAGCTCGTTTTCATCTATAAAATCTGAAACGAGAGTTTTTTCAGTATACTCAACCTTACCCTGGATTTTAACGTAGCTGTATTCCGAGTTAGAGATTTTTTGGTAAACTCTTGCCTCATCAAGCTTTAAAATTCGTGCAAGCGTTGTTGAAATGAGCTTTCTTTGTGAATCGCTCTCAATTTTAGAGGGGTTAACGTAAATAAGCCAGGCAGAAGCACTTTCAGCCAACACGTTATAGTTGCAGTCGTAGATAACACCGCGATCAGCGGCAATTTCCGTATCACTCAACTGCTGTACCTCTGCTTCTGTTTTGTATTCCTCACCCTTTATGACCTGTATGTAAAACAAGCGCACTATATCTGTACCAAAGCCGAGAATTAGAAGAATTGCTACGGCAATCAAGGCTCTGTTCTTAAGTTTTCTTGTTGTTCTTGCCAATTAACGCACCCTCCCGACGAGTGAAATTTTAATATATTCTTCAAGTATAAATCTAATTATCACATAAGTAGATTTATTATACCATATATAATGCAATATGTAAAGAAAATACAATACACTTTTTAACGCTTTTATATGCTTTTTTTCAACAAAAAAGGAGTCGAGTCAAACTCAACTCCTTTAATAATGTATTTAAGAATTAAAAAATATATGCAAACAATGACATTATTCCGTCTGCGAACTCACCTTTTCCGTCTACTTCCTTTTCACCGGCAACAACAAATTCGTCACCCTCGGATAAGTCGATATACGTAATCTGGTAATTCTCCGCCTTTACCATGCCAAGTTTTGTTTCCGCATACTCAATGGTTTTTTGCGTATCTATCATACTGTTAAGCTCTGCGTTAAGTCTTACGTTCTCACTCTCAGCAACAGAAATTTTGTTTTGCATTTCTGCAATTTCCGCATCGAGCTTGTCACCCTCTGCAAACATAAAAAGTCTTGTGAAAAGCACTGAGAACAAGCACAACGCTACTACTATGCCCTTGACTACTATCGGAGAAACTGCAATACTCTTACTTTCTCTGTCAACAGTATGCTGATAAGAATCTACTGTGTTGATTGCTTTCTTCACAGAAGAGTTCTTTCTTGCAGGCTGTGTACGTGTATATGTATTATTAGATTTTTTAGCAGTCTTTTTCACAGATTTTTTAACCGCAGATTTTTTCTGCGGCGCTTTTTTTACCTGTTGTCTTCTTACAGGCTCTGTTTCGCGTGTTCTTCTCGGCTGAACAACCTGAGGCTCAAACAAAGACAGGTCATAAGCTGAAGAATCATTGTAATTAGTCATTTTTAATTACCCCTTATATTTTTAACGCAATGCGCAATTTAGCACTGCGACTTCTTTTATTGTTATTAAGCTCCTCTTTTCCTGCTTTGACACCACCGCTTTTAACAATGGCTTTGGGTTTGTTGTTACAAACGCAAACAGGAAAATCCTTTGGACAGGTGCAGCCTTGCTTAAGGGTTGCAAAATAATTTTTTACGATTTTATCCTCTAACGAGTGGAAGCTTATTATTGCAAGCACGCCTGACTCGTTTAACAAGCCAAACATATCCGGCAAAACTTCTTTTAAGCCGCCCAACTCGTTGTTTACCTCTATTCTTATTGCCTGAAAGGTTTTTCGCGCGGGATGTCCGTCGCGCTTGAACTTCGCAGGAATAGAAGCTGAAATAATCTCACTTAATTCAAAGGTAGTTTCAATTGCTGCCTTTTCTCTTGCCTTAACAATGTTAGAGGCAATTTTTTTTGCAAATTTCTCTTCACCGTACTCGGTAATGATGCGAGCAAGCTCGTTTTCAGAATACGTGTTTACAACGTCCCTTGCGCTTTTGCCCGTTTTACTCATTCGCATATCGAGTGCGGCATCATTATGAAACGAAAATCCTCTTTCTGCGGTATCAAGCTGAAAGCTGCTCACGCCTAAATCGGCAACTATGCCGTCTACTTTGCTAACACCTAAGGACTCTAACTGAAGTTTTATATTGCAATAATTATCGTGAATAATTGTTACACGCTTATCCCCCTTAAAACGCTCGGTCAATACCGAAACAGCATCCGGGTCGCGGTCAAACAAATACATTTTTCCGTTTTCGTTAAGTCGTGAAAGAATCTCTGCCGAATGGCCGCCGCCACCCGCTGTGCAATCCACGTAAATCCCGTCAGGCTTAACCTCAAGAGCATCAACAGATTCTTTAAGAAGAACTGAAATATGATTAAATTCCATATTTAACTCCTTCATTAAAATTTAATATCAAGCTCAGTTGAAAGAGAATCGCTAAAGCCTTCTGCCTCTTTATTCCACTCTTCCTCTGCCCAAACCTCAATTCTGCTTGAAACACCGACAATGACTACATCCTTTTCAATGTTTGCCCATTCCTTGAAATTTTGGTTAAGAGTAATTCTGCCTGTTTTGTCGAGCTCAACAGGAATAGCAGCGTGAAGAAGCGCTCTTTGCAAATGCCTTGTTTTTGCTGATGGCGGAAGGTTTTCTATTTCTCTGCAGATTTCCTCCCAGCGTTCCTCGGTGTAAATGTAAATGCTGCGGGCTTCATCCGGTGAACGGAAAAGAATGACCTTGTCACCAAGCTCAGAACGAAGCGGCGCCGGAATAATGAAACGGTTTTTTGAATCAAGACTGTGGTTATACATACCAAAACTCATTTCCGGCACCTCCTTTTCCTCACTCTTGAAATTCCCCACTTTTTGGGTTTTCATTCCACTTTTAGGGATTTTCCCCCACCGTGAGACAATTATACTCCACCAAAATACATTTGTCAATACATTTACGTAACTTTTTGAATAAAAAAAAGACTGAATTGAACACAACCGAGTTCAATTCAGTCAAAAACGTAAAAAATGTTGATTTTATTAACCTTTAAAGCTTTCAAAGCTGCTGTAAAACAGAAACGAATTTTGTGTAAATTCCTTCAATTTGAGAAGAAGAAAATACGCTCGTTTCCCACTCCAAATAAAGCGTGTTTTTTTCGCTCATAACAAGGGTTGCTGAAACACTTTTATTCGATTTGTGGGGCTCAGTTACCAAAACGTGGCGAAAAGTGGAGAGTTTTTTCCACGTGCGTTGCGTAAGATTATAGGACGAAAAGCCTAATAGAATTTTCTGCTCGCAGCCGTAAAGCGATGCAAGCTTTTTTGTAGGCTTTCTATTGTATTGCCCTGCCTTAAAAATAAAAGTTGAATCAAGAAAAGAAGGCTCAAGCTTACTTAAAAACAGCTCGTTATAAAAAGCGTTAAAGCACTCTGTAAATTTTTTATAGTAGCTCTTATGTAGCGCCTTTGCCTGCTCTGTCAAGGAGGCATTACCCTTTGGAAACTCAACTAAAACCGTACCGTTAAAGGCACCCACAGAATACAAATCGCGCTCTGTAAAATATGGTCTTCTGTCTACCTGGAGTTCCATTTTAGTTTCCTTTTTAGAAGCTTTCCCACACTCGCTTAAAGCCTTGAATAAACTAAATGCAACAGCAGATGAGAAATCTATTTTCAATTCCTCGCAACGCGTCTTCAAGCGTTCACAAAGGTCACCTTCAAGACAAAAGACCTTGCTTTCTGTTTTTAATTTCCCCTGAGCAAAGGTCTTTTGTGCTTTTTTGTAATCCTCAAAGCAAAAGCTTACGGGCTTTTCAAGCCAGCTGTTGTTAAGTACTTCAGTCACTCTGTCGGCAACGAAGGACTCCGCTTCAAGCGGCAGCTCAGCTTCAGTACTGAAAACTTTTATACTTTTAGGCTCAACCAAAACCGTCTCTTTATTGTAATAAGCCAAAAGCTCCTTTGCTAAGATGAGCAGTGATTTTACATCTGATATGATAGTATGAGAAAAAATCACAAACGTGTTTTTATTTACAACAAAAAATTTAAAGAGCTGTCCGTTGTAATCAATACCCTCAGCCTTATTAGTGTTTACGAGCTCTTTTAAATCACCTTCAAAAAACACTGCTTCCGGCGTATATTTTTCAAGCTGTAAAAAAGCTTCCGCTTTTTCGTTTAATTCAATTTGTGCAGTTATAACGGGGTACCTGACAGAAAGCATTTTCATTGCCTTCTGCAACTCTTTTTCGTCGAATTCTTCGCAGTATTCCCCAACAAAGCTGACACAATTCTGAAAATCGAAAAGACGGCACCTTGAAAGCCCTATCTTCAAATTATTTTCCATTAGTCACATACCCTCAGAATAAACTAAAATTTTGAATTTTTCTCAATCAAGCTTTGCTTTATACCCCAAAGCTTACCGGAGAAATCTACGTAATATTTATGCGGATTTTCAAATCTTGTAACCTCGTCCCAAAGAGTTGAAACCTGTTCTGTGCAGTATGTGCGAATATCTTCAAGAGAAGGTGCGTTGTAAACAACCTCCCCATCCTTAAACACGGTAACAAGCATTTCTCTTGCTACAAAATTATCTACCGTTTTTCTCTTCCATGTAAAATCAGGGTCAAACAACGAATACGTTTTTTCGTTATCTATACTTTCATCCGCCAAAGTAAGTACGTCGGCAATCGCCTTGCCCGACTCCATATCGAAAAGCCTCCACACACGCTTAGAGCAAGGTGTGGTGATTTTATTTACGTTGTTACTTACCATTATTGCAGGAATACGTTCACCGTTCTTTTCAGTTTCGCAAAGCTTGTAAACGCCGTCTAAAACCGGTGAGGATTCAGAAGTTATAAGCTTTTCACCAACTATAAAGCCATCAATTTTAGCACCTTGATTTATCATATCCTTAACAAGTATTTCATCAAGAGAATTTGAAGCATAAATATCGCAGTCAGGAAAGCCCGACTCATCTAAGATACGCCTTGCGCGTTTTGAAAGATAAGTCATATCACCGCTGTCAATTATAATACCCGCAGGACGCAACCCCTTTGGTACAAGCACGCTTTCAAATGCTGCTACTGCATTTTTAACGCCGCTTTCCAAAGTGTCGTAGGTATCTACCAAAAGCATTCCGTTTTCGCCGTGCTTTTCAAGGTAAAGCTTAAACGCCTCAAGCTCATCATCAAAAAGCTGTACCCAACTATGGCTCATTGGTGCGGCTGACGGTATATTAAACTCTTGTGCCGCGTTGTAAAGAGTAGTTGCAGCAGCGCCGCCAATATACGCTGCTCTTGCGCCGAGAATTGCGGAGTCGAAGCCGTGAGCACGTCTTGCACCCATTTCTACTACTCGTTTACCCTGTGCAGCTCTTACAATCCTGTTTGCTTTAGTTGCAACAAGAGTTTGGTAATTTATAACGTTTAACACAACCGTTTCAATAAGCTGTGCTTCAATTACGGGACCGCATACCTTTACTATTGGCTCATTAGGGAAAACAGGTGTTCCCTCAGGAATTGCGTAAATATCGCAAGAAAATTTAAAATCTTTAAGATATGAAACGAGCTTTTCGGAAAACCCTTCTCCCCTTAAAGACTCTAATTCCTCTGCGGTGAATTTTAAATTCTTCAATTCATCTATTAACTGCTCAAGCCCTGCCATTATAGCAAAGCCGCCCTTATCCGGAATTTCCCTGAAGAAAACGTCAAATACCACGTGTGTATTCTCCACACCCGCAGAAAGTAACCCTTCCGCCATATTAAGACAGCTATAATCAAGAAATACGTTACCCTTATTGTTCACTGCTCGTCACCGCCACTTATAAAATATTCTTTCTATATTTTAACATAGATTACCCTTCTTATCAAACATTTTAAATATGCAAACTATAAAAAATGTGGATTATTTTTTGTTATAGTTTCACAATATTCATAAATTTATTTTTTCTTATTAAAATATCTTTACAGAAATAAAAATGTATGATACTATGTCGACAAGAAGAGATTTTGATTGCTATTTGATGATTATTGCGCTGCAAAATTCTTTATATTTTTTTGCAGCTTCGTGAGTATTCACTCACCCAATACCCACAGCACTAAAAATTCAAACAGTGAAAGTGAGGCCCCTACAATGAGAATCAGAAAACAACCACTCGGCGACCGCAACATTTGCGGCAAAAAAGTAGAAGCAAGACGTAAAGAAATCGGCATGAAGCAAAAGGATTTACTTACACAATTACAAATTCGCGGTGTAGACCTTAACGCCTCGGGGCTTTCAAAGCTTGAGGGTCAAATTCGTTCAGTATCTGACTTTGAGGTTGTTGCCTTAGCAGAGGTTTTGAACACAAGCGTTACCTGGCTTCTTGATACAAAATAATTTTGATATTTCTCCCCTTTATATAACCCCCCTTTAAAAAGAACGGGACTGTGTAAAAGCAGTCCTGTTCTTTTCCTTTTGTAACAATGCAGTTGCTCTTGAATATAGTATAACGAGAGGACTGATTTTATGAAAGACAATATATTTTTAATTCTCGGTGGCGACGAGCGTTCATTATACTTAGGTGAATACCTTGAAAAGCAAAAGCTCCAGGTTTGTTATTATGCTTTTTCGGAAACTAATTGCTTTAACTCTCTCAACGAAGCAATTAACAGTGCCGAATACGTTATATTACCCTTACCCTTCACTAAAGATAAGCTGATGCTCAATGCTCCCTTGTTTGAGAAAAACGTTGAAATAAAAGATATTTGCACTTTATTAAAAAAAGACAACATTGTTCTAGGCGGTCAATTACCCGAAAGCTTTAAAGAGATTTTAGCCGATAAGGGTATTGAGCACTACGACTACTTTCTTTTAGATGAGCTGGCTATATTTAACGCTGTGCCCACCGCAGAGGGTGTTGTAGAAATTCTTATTAAAAATCTACCTATTACAATACACTCTATGAAATGCGCCATTACCGGATACGGAAGAGTTGCAAAAGTGCTTGCCGCAACGCTGAAGGCTCTTGGTGCAGAGGTCACGATTTTTGCAAGAAAAGAAAAGGATAAAGCCGACGCATTTACTAACGGCTACCGCTTCGCCTCATTCCCCTCTCTTTTGAACACCGAATACAACTTTGATGCCCTTATAAACACAGTTCCGCACAAGGTATTGGGCAAGGACGAAATGAAAAATATAGCCTCAGACTGTCTGTTTATAGAAATTGCATCTGCACCCTTCGGAATAGATTTTCAGGCTGCAAAGGAGCTTGCTTTTGACGTAATAAAAGCAAATTCCCTGCCGGGAAAGGTTGCACCGAAAACAGCAGGTGAAATTATAGGGCGCTCAATTCTCCCAATTATAGAGAAAAAAGGATTGATTATATGATAACAATCGGTTTTGCAATTTGCGGCTCTTTCTGCACCTTTAAAAATGTGTTCAAAGAAATTGAAAGGCTTGTCGCTTCAGGCTATGAGGTTGTTCCCATAATGTCGGAAAACGCTTATTCCTTAGATACAAGATTCGGTGAAGCTGAATTTTGGCAGAATGAATTCAAGCGAATTACAAAAAAGGATATAATCCACACTATAACAGCTGCAGAGCCAATTGGTCCTAAAAAGCTTCTAGACGCTCTTGTTATTGCACCCTGTACCGGCAACACCTTAGCTAAGCTTGCAAACGGAATTACAGATACCTCTGTAACACTTGCGGCAAAGGCACACTTAAGAAACGCCCGTCCGCTTGTGCTTGCCGTTTCTACAAACGACGCATTGTCCGGAGCAGGTAAAAACATAGGAAAACTGTTAAACTACAAAAACACTTATTTTGTACCCTTCAGGCAAGACAGCTTCACAAACAAGCCCTGCTCGTGCGTTGCTGACTTCAGCCTCTTGGAAAAAGCAATTGAAAGCGCATTAAACGGAGTACAGCTACAGCCCGTTTTAGAGTTACCTCTTGAATAAAAAGAGCATTTCAGTCAAACATATTATATAAACTATATAATTTGTTCGGGTAGATTATGTAATATATGTAAATTTTAAGCTTTGTCTATTTACAAAACTTGGAATTTATTGTATAATTCTCTTACAACAAAAGGGAGTAACTCCGCAAGGCCTGCCTTGTGTGGTATTTGCGTCAATACGGCTCTTAAGCCCGCTTATACCTAAAGATTTTTCTGAAGAGTGAGACTTTTACCCAACGGGTAAAAGTCTTTTTTGTTACTCGCTGAAGTTAAAAATTAAATAAAAGAGGGAAAAAGATGAAGTATTATCTTGAAACTGCAGAAGCAGTATTTGAAGAGGTTAAATCTTCAGAGCAAGGTCTTACAAGCGAAGAGGCTTCAAAAAGACTTGAGGCTAACGGCAAAAACAAATTAGCCGAGGCTAAAAAGGATTCTTCCTTAAAGAAATTCCTTGACCAGATGAAGGACCCAATGATTATTATTCTTATTATTGCGGCTGTCATTTCTACGGTTACTGAATTTATAGAGCACGGCATAGGTGTGCCAACGGATGCACTTATAATTATTACGGTTGTGCTTATAAATGCTATTTTAGGCGTTATTCAGGAAAACAAAGCGGAAAAGGCTGTTGAGGCTCTTCAAAAAATGTCTGCCGCTACTACAAAAACGCTCCGCGACGGTAAAATTGTTACAATAAAGAGCGAAGACTTAGTTGTTGGTGACGTTATTCTTCTTGATGCAGGTGATGCAATTCCTGCTGACTGCCGTATTTTTGAATGTGCAAGCATGAAGATAGAAGAGGCTGCCCTTACAGGTGAATCCGTCCCGGTTAATAAGCTTATTAAAGCTTTGTTAAACAAGGGTGACGAAGAGGTGCCGTTGGGTGACCGCAAAAACATGGCTTATATGGGCTCTACACTTGTTTACGGCCGCGGCAAGGCTGTTGTTGTTGCTACCGGTATGGATACCGAAATGGGTAAAATAGCAAGCGCAATTACTCTTGCTGAGGATGGTAAAACACCACTTGAAATAAAGCTTGAACAGCTTTCAAAAATCCTTACAAAGCTTGTTATTGGCGTGTGCGGAATAATTTTCGCCTACAACATAGCAATGTACTTTATTACAGGTGACTCCTCACCTATTTACGAGGTAGCGCTTGATTCATTTATTACCGCGATTGCTCTTGCGGTTGCAGCAATTCCCGAGGGTCTTGTTGCAGTTATGACAATTGTGCTTTCAATAGGCGTTACAAATATGTCTAAGAAAAATGCAATTATAAGAAAAATGAACGCAGTTGAAACGCTCGGCTGCACACAAATTATTTGCTCCGACAAAACAGGTACCTTAACACAAAACGTTATGACCGTTGTTGACCACTACGCTGAGGATGAAAAGGTTTTAGCTACCGCTATGGCTCTTTGTACCAATGCAGACGTTGACGAAAACGGAAAAGGCACCGGTGAGCCTGACGAGGTTGCGCTTATTAACTATGCAGCAACACTCGACCTTAAAAAAGCTGTTTTAGCAGAAGAAAAGCCCCGTGTTGGCGAGGTACCGTTTGACTCAGGCAGAAAAATGATGTCTACCGTACACAGCTACAACGGTAAATACATTCAGTACACAAAGGGTGCGCCTGATGAAATTCTTAAAAAATGTACAAAGGCACTCATCGGCGGTCAGGTTGTAGCAATTACAGATGACATTACAAACAAAATTGCCGAAGAAAACACAAGAATGGGTAACAAGGCGCTCCGCGTTTTTGCCGTTGCATTTAAGGAATATGCAATAGAGCCTGCCGAGTACACCTCCGAAGCGCTTGAAAGCGAAATGATTTTCATTGGTCTTACAGGTATGATTGACCCTGTTCGTCCTGAGGTTAAGGATGCTATTGTTGAGTGTAAAAGCGCAGGTATTACCCCTATTATGATTACGGGTGACCACATTAACACAGCAAAGGCAATAGCAAGAGAATTAGGGATTTTAAGCGACGATTCCCAAGCTATGATGGGTAGCGATATTGACAAGTACTCCGACGAGGAATTCGAAAAGCTTGTAGAAAACATTTTTGTTTATGCACGTGTTCAGCCTGAGCACAAAACAAGAATTGTTAACGCTTGGCGCAGCAAGGGCTACGTTACCGCTATGACGGGTGACGGCGTTAACGACGCACCTTCAATAAAAAGTGCTGACATTGGCGTTGGCATGGGTATTACCGGTACAGACGTTACAAAGAACGTTGCCGATATGGTGCTTACCGACGACAACTTTGCAACTATAGTTTCCGCTGTTGGTGAAGGCAGAAGAATTTACGACAACATTCGTAAAGCAATTCAATTCCTTTTAGGTTCAAACCTTTCAGAGGTTGTTTCAATATTCTTTGCAACAATTATGGGCTTTACAATTCTTAAAGCTCCTCACCTTCTCTTTATTAACCTTGTTACAGACAGTATTCCGGCTTTAGCGTTAGGTCTTGAAAAACCTGAAGCAAATATTATGAAGAGAAAGCCAAGAAGCAAAAACGACGGCATTTTCTCCGGCGGCTTAGGCTTTGACTGTGCTTACCAGGGAATTTTAGTAAGTATTCTTACTGTTGTAGCTTTCTACGTTGGCGAGTTTTTAGAGCTCTTTAACGCTGCCGGTCAGAATATGGCCGTTGCTTTAGAAAACTTCAGATTTACAGGTATTGATGACAGTGCCGAGGGTATGACAATGGCATTCTTTACAATGGCAATGTGTGAAATTTTCCACTCCTTCAATATGCGCTCACAAAGAGCCTCCTCGGTTGGTATGGTATTTAAGGGACATCACAACGTAGTGCTTTACATTGCAATGGTTGCCTCCTTCCTTCTTACAACCGCTGTTGTTGAAATAGATTTCCTTTCAAAACTCTTCGGCTTTGAGCACCTTGATTCAACAGCTTACCTCATTTCTCTCGGTCTTGCATTCCTTATTATTCCTATAGTTGAAATTGTTAAGGCTGTACAGAGAAAAATCTCTAAAGCAAAATAATAATAAACAAATTTTAAACCCCATCAATCACAAACGTGTTTGATGGGGTTTGACCATTTTCTCAAATTGTGGTATCATAAAGCAAATTACTTGAAGCGTGGTTTATTTATGAAAAAGAAAATTACAAGACTTATTGCACTTAGCTTAGCAATAGTGCTTGCCATTCCCCTGACCTATGGCTGTGGCTACGCAATAGGCTCAATACAAAATAAAAAAAATGCAGAAAACGGTTACAAAAAACCTGTTGAAAAACTCAACGTAATGACGCTTAACATTTGCTCCTGGAGCTTTGACGGCAAGGACCTTGAAACACGTGCCGACTATATAACAAAAACAATACGTGACAGCAAAACAGATACTATAGGAATTCAGGAAGGTACCCCTTACTGGATGAATGAGCTTCTCAAAAGGCTTGGGGATGATTACGGCTATGTTGGCGTTGGCGGAAACTCCGGCAAGGATTACACTGAAAGTGATGACCCGGGTGATGAATTCACCGCAATTTTTTATTTAAAAAGCAAATTTGAGGTTGTTGAAAGCGGTTATTTTTGGCTTTCGGAAACCCCCGAGGAAAGCACCTACGGCTGGGGCTCTGCTTACAAAAGGATATGTAACTGGGTAATACTTAAAAACAAATACACCAACAATAAATTTGTACATATAAACACTCACTTTGACAATGCAAGCAGTGAGGCAAGAAAAAACAGTATAGGTATGATACTTGACAAAGCAAAAGAATTCGACAACCTGCCCGTTGTTTTTACGGGAGACCTGAATTTTCTTGAAATAAGCAGAGGCTACCGCGATATTACGGCAGACGTGTTAAAGGACACAAAAAAGCTTGCACCCAAAACAATGCACTCGCAAACCTTTCACGGCACAGACCCTAACGCCTTTAAGGATTACGTGCTTGACTACGTTTTGATAAACGACGGCTTTAATGCATTGGAATACAAGGTGTTAAAAAACAGACATAATTTCAGATACATTTCTGACCATCACGCAGTTGTAGCAAAGCTTCAATTTAAAACATAAAACCACAAAAAAGCTCTATCATTTCCATTTACGAAAATGATAGAGCTTATTTTAATACCGTGCAGAATCAGTCCTCGCCGCCCTCGTCGTCATCATCCTCAACGTCGCTTAACTCGTCAAGCAGCATATACTCAAGACCCTGCTCCATTGCATCTAATTTGCCATCGTCATTCAAATCAAACATATCACCGAAAATACCGTTAAACATAATCAAATCTCCTTTATTTCTCTAATTCAACCTCTAACAAAATCGGGTTGTGGTCACTTGTGTAAACACCGTTTCTTGTACCCGGAAGAACGCTGTAGCTGTTTATTTTAAAGCCCGTTTTAGAAACCATAAAATAATCTATTCGTCTGAAGCTCTCCTCGTTACCCCAATTTTGATAGGTGTGTGAATCACTTGTTATTTTGGCTACCTTTTGTGCATCAAGAAAATTCTCTGTAACGTTTTTATACGTTTCGGACCCCTCTAGTGCATTAAAGTCACCCATAATTACAGCAGGATATCCACCAAACTCTTTGATTTTTTCAAGCACTACCTTTATGCCGTTTATTCTTGCCTCATCACTTACGTGGCTTAAATGTGTGTTGAAAACAACGAATTTTTCATTTGTGGCATTATCCTCTAAAATTACAAAGCTGCAAACGCGGTTGAACTGTGCTCCCCACGATTTACTCATTACCTCCGGAGTTTCCGAAAGCCAGAAAGAGCCCTTTTCAACTAAAGTATAAAGCGCTGTATTATAGAATATCGGGCAACCCTCCGAGTTAAAAGCCTCGTCACGGTAGGTTATAATTGAATCGTAGCCGGGAAGGCACTCTACAAGATATGAGTAATGCCATTTTGTTGCCTCCTGGAAGCCTATTATGCCGGGCTTTTGCTCATCTATATCCTTAACAACTAAATCCGCCCTGTAAAACCACGCTTTTTTGCCAAAGTCTGTAGGGCTTATGCAACGAAGGTTGTAGCTCATCATTGTTATTTTATTTGTTTGGGCAATTTCAATGCTTGCCTCCTGCTTGTTTGCTCTGTAGTGAGGGTAATAAAGGAAGGTATTACCCACTAATACAATTGCCACTACTAAAACGAGCGACAGAACAACGCTTATTGCTGCAACAATAATTTTTTTCATAAATATCAGCCACCTTAGAGCGAGTAAGATTTCGAGATATTTTGTTCGAATGCACTCACTCTATTCTTAGTATATCAAATGCAGTTGATTTATTCAAGTATCAACAAATAACAAAAAGCCCTGTCACTTAAATTTAAAATGACAGGGCTTTTCACTTGATTATCTTGAGAAGAAAGTTAAATTATTTTTATCTGCTCGAATAATTTCATTGTTACACAAATTTATATTTTCGGTATCTTCTAACTCTATATAAACCATTCTCATTAAATAAAACACGATAAGACGAACGTTATTCAACACCGCAAAATTTTTATTACTCTTAATAATATTGTTTAAAACAGCCAAAGCTGCTTCAAACTCTTTATTTACAAAAGCCTTCATAAAATCATAATAAGGCAAGCAGCTCGCTAATTTTTTCTCACCTTCAATACCCCAATTATATTGCAATTCTATAAGCTTCAACATCTCATCAAAACGCTTGGTAATGAAAAAAATAAGTATTTGAAGATGACGTGTATTAAGAACAGCTTCTTTTTCCCCTAAACTCTGCACTTGCTCTATGCAAAGAAGTGCATTTTGAAAATCCCCCTCAAAAAAATGCATATGACTTAATCGAGTTAAATTGTATGCCCGGTTTCTTTTATTAGGCTTTCTTCGCTCTAACTCGTACACAAGTCGCAAATTCACATCAAGTGCTAATATTGTACCGATAGTTATTCGTCTGAAAACATATAACAACACTACAAGCACAGAAAAAATAAGAGGTGGCAAAACAATGTACAGCCAATTAAACGCATCATTTGAGTCTGCGGTAAAAAGATAAATTAGCGGCACAACGCACCCTAAAACCAACAGCGTTATACACGTGTGCTTAAAGTTAGTATAATTAAGTACCAAAATATCATTCTTCAAAGAATTCACCTATTTTTTCTTTTTCTTATAAAGCTCGTCGTATTTTTTAGCGGCATCTGCTACTGCGCCGTCAAACACTAATTTGCCGTCCTTCATTACAATACCGCGTTTACAGAACTCCTCTGCAACTGCAGTCTGGTGAGTAACAAAAAGAAGTGTTACGTTGTCGTTTTTAATAATTTCATTAACCTTTTCCTTGCATTTGTTTTTAAATGCGGCGTCACCTACGCTCAACGCCTCGTCTACAATAAGAATTTCCGGCTTGATATTAACGTTTATGGCAAAGCCCAAGCGTGACTTCATACCGCTGGAATAAGTTCTTACCGGTTGGTCTATGTAATCCTCGAGTTCCGAAAACTCAATAATTGTGCTTTCGAGTGCTTTTATTTCACTATCCTTAAGACCTAAAATGTGACCCTTAAGATAAATGTTTTCTCTGCCTGAAAATTCTTGGTCAAAGCCGCTTGTGAGCTCTAAAAGAGCGCTCACCCTGCCCTCAACCTTAATATCGCCCGAGGTTGGAAAGGTTACGCCTGTAATCATTTTAAGTATGGTAGATTTACCTGCACCGTTTTTGCCGAATAAGGCAACAGACTCGCCACGGTTAATTGTAAAGCTAACGTCATTAACCGCCTTTTTCTTTTTATAAGGAACCTTTTTTATAAATATACCCAAAAGCCTTGCTTTATTGCTTGAGTATAATTTATAAATCTTTGAAACCTTATTAAAGCTAATAACTATTTCGTCCTTCATACTAAGCTTAACCTTTCTTATAATACGTCCGGAATTTCTTTTCTGAGCTTTTTATAAGCCCATAAAGAAAGGAACGCTAAAATTATGTAAAGTCCTAAAAAGCAGCCTAACTCTGCAGGCTCTTCAAAAAACCACTTTTCGTAAATAAAGCAATTTCTGAAGCCGTAAGAGAAAAACGTAATTGGATTTATCATAAAAAATATTTTGAAGAAAAGATTTGTACTCACTAATTTGTCTACGTCCCACAATACGCCGGAAAGCCAGAACACCGCTGTTACAAAGGATTTTACAAGATTTGAAAAATCCTTACCTATTGCAGAAATCATACCTGCAAAAAGACCCCATGCGTTAAAAAACATAAACATCATAAGCATATAAACCGGTAATTGTAAAAGGTAAATTGTCGGTGGGTAGCCACACACCCAGAAAATTATAATAACAACCACTGTAAGTATTACGTTAACCAGGAACTTAGAAATGTTTGTATGTGTCGGTATGGTCATTACGGGATACTTCATTTTTGTTACAAGGTAGCTGTATTTTCTTATACACTCGGTACCGCCTACTATAAGCTCATTCATATAAAACCAAGGCACCATACCTGCTATTAACCAAAGTGCAAAAGGCACACCTGCAACGTCGCCGCCCTTTCTGAGACCGATTTCTATTGCAAACCAATACACAAATATTGAAACAACCGGTTTTACTATTGCCCAAAACCAACCAAGTGCTGCACCGTGGTAGGTCTTTTTTAAATCTGCAATAGAAAGTCTGAAAATCTGAATGTAATTTTCCTTATGCTCTTTAATATTCTCTGACAAAAGCTTAAAATAACTCATAAATTCAATTCCTTATTTATGTTGTATTATTGTCACTCTTTTTTGGAACTGGCAAATAATCTCGTAATTTATAGTACCTGTTTCCTTTGCCAATTCCTCTGCGGTGATTTCGTTTTCGCCGTCACGGCCTAAAATTACCACCTCATCACCAACGCTGACATTTTCTAAATCGGTAACGTCTACCATTAGCTGGTCCATACAAACTCTGCCTATAACGTTAGCAAATTCTCCATTTATAAGCACCCTGCCCTTATTCGAAAAGAGCCTTGAATAACCATCTGCATAGCCAATGCAAATAGTCGCGATTTTTGTCGGTCTTTTTGAAAAGAAGATGTGACCGTAGCTTACACCGCTTCCCGCGGGCACCTCCTTAACGTGAATAACGTGGCTCACTATTTTCATAGCAGGCTTAAGATTTACAGTTCCGTCGTTCACGCAGTCATCCGGGTAAAGACCATACATTACAAGACCTAACCTGACCATATCGAACTGCTCGGTCAGCGTGAGTGAGCCTGCACTGTTACAGATATGCTTTATGGGGATTTTAATACCTCTGTTAAGAAGCTTTTCATTAAACTGCTTAAAAAGCTCCGTTTGCCTTTCCGTTGTTGATTTATCAGGACAATCGGCACAAGCATAGTGACTGAAAATACCCTCTATATAAATATTTGGTAAATCGTTTATTCTTTTTACTATTTCCACGCTTTCATCATTACAGAAAAAACCAATTCGTGACATACCTGTATCTATAGCTATGTGCACTCTCGCTATTTTGTTGAGCTTTACTGCGGCAGCCGATAGTGCTACGGCATCATCATAATTGAAAATAGTTTGCGTTAATTCGTTTTGAATGAGCGTTTCATACTGATACGGAGACGTGTACGAAAGAACTAATATAGGCTTTTCGACGCCTGCCTCACGAAGCTCGACTGCCTCACCCAGCTCTGCAATGCCGAAATAATCTACCATATTTTGAATATGCACAGCAACGCCTACCGCACCGTGACCGTAAGCATCCGCTTTAACGGTAGCAAGTGTAAGCACACCTTTGTTGAGCTTTTTCTTCAGCTCGTTAATATTATTTTCTATTGCAGACAAATCTACTGAAGCGTAAGTTCTGTAATATTTTTGCATTTTGGGCAATATAAACATCTCTCTAACAAATATTTGATTACTTTATATTATCATATTTTTACTTAATAGACAATAGTTTACACAAATTTAATAAATCTCCATATTTTAACCTTGTTAAATAAAGTATTTTGTGATATAATTAAGGTCTAAAATTATGCAGGTAGGTTGATATTTATGAATAACCCTATTTACAACTTAATATCTGCTTTGGGCACACTTGTTACAAGCCTTGTGACAGGTGCTGTGCGTTTTTACAAAAGGTACGTTTTGTTCGGCATAAAAAACGCTATTGCAAAATTTATAATTTACAACCGAGAGTCATTCAAATCGGCTAAGACGTTTATAAAAAGAGCTGTTGTTTTTTTACTTATTGCAGCTATTTTAACAGGTGTTATTGTTTTTGCCGGCAAGACAAGTACAAAGGTTACTGCAACCGAGGTTTTGTTTGACGGTGAGTCTGTAGGCTACATACAAAACGCTGACGATATTGACGCTATTAAAGCCGCTACCTTAAAAAAGCTTAACACAAACAAGGAATTTGAGGTAAAACTCAGAGACAGAAGAGTGGAGCCCTTCAACATAATTTCTAACGACGAGTTAAGTGACAACTTAGTAAGAATAATTGCTCCTGACTTCATTAAGGTTTGCGAGGTTTATTTTGACGACAAGTTTATTTGCGCTGTAAGTGACCAGCTCCAGGCACACAATGCGATAAACGCCGTGCTTGAGGCTGCAAAAGCGGAAACGCCTAACGCATCTGTTTCGTTCAGTGAAAAAATCTCTTATAAATATGCTTACTACAAAAGCAGTAACGAAAATATATGGACTCAGGAAAGACTTGAGCTTTCAATAAAAACCTTTGAGCTTTTAACTCCGCAACGAGTAGAATGCGAAACGAAAATTTCTAAGGTTGAATTTGAAACGGTAGATATTGAAACAAACACTCTTTTCATTGGTGACTCAAGAGTAAGAAGAAAAGGTGAAAACGGTTCTGAATACGTAATTGACCTTGTTACCTATATTGACGGTAAAAAGGTTATGGCGCAAAACCTCACAAGCCTTTCCATAAAGGCACCTGTTTCTCAGGTAATTGAAAGAGGCATGAGAGCTGAAAGCATTTCTATGGGCGGCTACACGGTAACACAGACAAGCGGTTACTTCTGCTGGCCTGTTGTTGGTCTTCACGTTGTCACCTCACCTTTTGGCTGGCGTAGCCTCGGTAATCACAAAGGTATTGATATTTCGGGTGCAAATGCGTCGGGCTCACTTGTAGTTGCCGGTGCTTCGGGTGTTGTTACTGAGGCAGGCTGGAGTACAGGCGGTTATGGTAACTACGTAATAATTGACCACGGCAACGGCATTGAAACGCTTTATGCACATATGCTCGATAATTCACTTATGGTAAGTGCGGGCGACCACGTTACAAAGGGTTATGCAATTGGCCGTGTTGGTAACACAGGTTACTCATTTGGCGCACACTTACACTTTGAGGTTAGGATAAACGGTACCCGTGTAAACCCTGCGTGGTACATAGGACTTGAATAATGAACGTTACGGTAATTTGCTTAGGTAAGCTTAAAGAAAGCTACTTAAGAGAGGCAATAAATGAATATTCAAAAAGAATTTCCGCTTACGGTAAATTAAACGTTGTGGAGCTTTCTCCCGTTAAATTGCCGGAAAATCCGTCAGCTCCGCAAATAGATTCGGCGCTTGAAAAGGAAGCGGAGGAAATCATAAAGAAAATCCCCTCCGGCTCATTTGTTATAGCTTTGTGCGTTGAAGGAAAAATTAAATCGAGCGAAGAACTGGCAAACAAATTCAACGAGATTTCGTTATCGGGAAAAAGCAATGTAGCTTTTATTATAGGCAGCTCTTACGGACTTTCAAAAAAGGTTAAGACGTTAAGTGATTTGCAGCTTTCGTTTTCTAAAATGACATTTCCGCATCAGCTTATGAGGGTTATGCTCTTAGAGCAGATTTACAGAGCGTTTCAAATTAACAATAACGGTAAATACCATAAATAAGATGGCAAGAATAAGGGGTAGTATTATGATTTGCGATATGTGTCAGAACTATTGCTATGATGAAGAATTTGAAGAATATTACTGCGATATAAATCTTGATGAGGACGAGTATTTGAGATTTTTAAGCACGGTTACCGAAACAAAGTGCCCATACTTTAAAAACGGTGACGAGTACACTATTGTAAGAAAACAAAACTGATTTTTAAAATAAAAAACAAGCTCTATCATTTTAGTAAATGATAGAGCTTTTCTTTTTATTGCTTAGTCATCAATTCAATAATTTGCGAATAAATCTGCGCGGGATTATTTAGAAAATTATCCTTTAACAAATCTGCTTGCAATGAATCTGCCGCATAAAGCGAAAGAGTTAAAAGGTTTTCACCCGAACCGTCTATTTTGAAGGTTACGTTGTAGCCACCCTCTGTTTTTATGGTTTCCACGCCTATTTCTCTTTCCGCCTTTGCCCTTGCAAGCATTTTTAAAGCGGCGTTTACAGAGCGTTCTCTTAAAGATGGTGTAAGAGTTGTTTCAAGTGTTTCCGCGTTATTTTTACCTGCCTCTGTAGCTGTTAAGCAAGCTTCTTCGTGATACTCAGTTTCAACAAGCATTTTTTGATTCAACAAATCGTCTATTGCTTCGTTTAAATCAAAGTAATTAACAAGTCCTGTTTCCTGAAGACAGTCGCAAAGCTGTTTTCTCGTCATAGGCTCCGTTACTCTTGAAAGCATATAACACACAAGGATTTTTATTTCCAGCATATTGCGTAAGCCGCCAACAATAATATCCCCTGCAAAAGCATCAAATTCAACCATTTAAAACGCTCCCTTCTTAATAATTTTACTTTGTGATTTTACCACAAATCACGGTTTCAGTCAATATTTGTGAAGCTCTTGATTAGCTTTTCTCTTACTTCCCCTGCTAAATACAAGGAGCCCACAACAAACAACGCATCTTTTTCTGTAAGTTCTGCCTTTGCAATGCTTACAGCCTCGTTTGCATTATTGCAAATAATTACGTTGTCACAGTATTTTTTTGCTATTGCTGCTAACGCCTCTGCCTGCATTGCACGAGGGTTTTGTGGTGTTACGGCAACAAAAAGGCTTGCTTTTAAAAGCAATAGCTTTAAAGAGGACTCTACCTCTTTGTCATTCATCATACCTGCAACAACCACGATTTTTTCTTTTTCACCAAAGCATTCTTTAACTGAATCATAAAATGCTTTGGCGCCGTCCTCATTATGACCACCATCAAGAATAACTAAAGGCTTTTTTAATATTACCTCTACCCTTGCAGGTAAAACGGTGTTTTTGATACCCTCTTTAACGTTTTCGGAAGAAATGTTAAAGCCCTTGCTTTTTAATACACTTACCGCCTCTATTACGGTAGCCATATTCTGCACCTGATGCTTGCCGCACATTTTAGTGGAATATGCTTGTCCTTTATAGGTAAACTGATTACCGAAAACACTTTGTGCCGTTACCTTGATTTCCATCTCATCAGGAATAATTAACTGATTATTCGTTTCCTTGCAAGCTGTTTTTATAACCTCAAGCGCTGCATTCGGTTGCCCGTAGGAACAAACCAAAACACCGTCTTTTTTTAACGTTCCGCATTTTTCAAGGGCGATTTTTTCAATAGTATCGCCGAGAATTGCCGTATGGTCCAGAGAAAGTGACGTAATAACGTTCACAAGCGGTGTTTCTATTACGTTTGTAGCATCCAACCTGCCGCCTAAACCGACCTCTAATACAAGCACGTCTACCTGAAGCTTACTGAAGCACAAAAAGGCGGTTGCTGTTAATGTTTCAAACTCTGTAAGCTGTACGCCTTTTTTAGCTAAGGCTTCTATTTGCGGTTTTACAAGCTCTACACACTCTGTAAACAGTTCCTCATTTACGGGGCTACCGTTATACTGAATTCGTTCCAAAAAATGCGTTACGTAGGGTGAGGTATAAAGCCCCACGTTATACCCTGCAGAAATAAGCACGTTGGAAATCGCTGTTGAGGTTGAGCCCTTTCCGTTTGTGCCTGCAACGTGAACACATTTAATATTTTTGTGAGGATTCCCTAAAATTTGCAACAAGGTATCCATCCTTGAAAGTCCCGGATGGATACCAAATTTTAGTAGAGAATGAATATAATCTAACGCTTCGTTAAAGGTCATTGAAGCTTAGAAAGACTTTCCTGAAGCATTTGTATTTTTGCTTTATACTTTTCCTGAGACTCACGTTGTGCTGCAACAACCTTCTCAGGTGCCTTTGCCATAAAGCCCGGATTGTTAAGCTTGTTTTCAACAAACTCTAAATCCTTTTTAACTGCTTCTAACTCTTTGTTAAGTCTTGCCTTTTCAGCCTCAAAGTCAACAAGCTCGTTAAGAGGAATATAAATTCTTGCTGCCTCTGTAATAACTGAAACCGCACCTTCAATTTCGTAATCGTACTTTGCTTCTACCTCAATTTCAGATGCTGATGCAAGTCTTTGCATAAACTGAGCACCGTTTTTAAAGTCTTCCGTGTATTTACTCTCGATATAAAGTTTTGCTTTTTTTGATGGCGGAACGTTCATTTCTGCACGGCGGTTACGAATAGCCTTAATAGCAGTCATAATACGCTCCATAGCCTCAACCTCTGCTGTGAAATTGAGTGCCTCATCATACTTACACCACTCAGAAAGCATAATTGTTTCGCCCTCGTGCGGTAATGCCTGCCAGATTTCCTCTGTAATAAACGGCATAAATGGATGAAGTAATTTGAGGGTATTTGACATAACGTAAACTAAAACTGCTTTTGCAGTCTTTTTAGCCTCAAGGTCTTCACCGTTAAGACGAATTTTTGCAATTTCAATGTACCAGTCGCAGAATACGTCCCAAATAAAATCGTAAAGATTTTGAACTGCTATGCCTAACTCAAAATTATTAAGTGAGTTGGTAACTGTTTTTACAAGGTCATTAAAGCTGCTTAAAATCCATTTATCCTCAGTTGCTAAATTCTGCGGAATGTGAGGAGCCGGCTCTTCATCATCAAGATTCATAAGAATGAAACGATTTGCATTCCAAAGCTTATTAGCAAAGTTTCTGCTTGCTTCAATTTTTTCATCTGAGAAGCGCATATCGTTACCCGGGCTGTTACCTGTTGCAAGCGCAAATCTTAAGGCATCTGCACCAAAGGTATCTATAATCTCAAGCGGGTCAATACCGTTACCTAAGGATTTTGACATTTTTCTACCCTGAGCATCACGAACAAGACCGTGAATAAGAACGGTATTGAACGGTGCTTTGCCTGTGTATTCCAATGCTGAGAAAATCATACGGCTAACCCAGAAGCCGATAATATCGTAACCGGTAACAAGTGTATTAGTTGGGTAATAATGGCGTAAATCCTCTGTATCATCAGGCCAGCCGAGTGTTGAGAATGGCCATAAAGCAGAGCTGAACCACGTATCAAGTGTATCCTCATCCTGCTTAAGATTTGTGCTGCCGCACTTTGAGCATTTTTCTACTGTTTCTCTTGAAACGTCCATATTACCGCAATCTTCACAGTACCATGCAGGAATTCTGTGTCCCCACCATAACTGACGTGAAATACACCAGTCACGAGTACCGCGCATCCAGTTAAGGTAGTTTTTAGTAAATCTTTCCGGAACAAAGGTAATTTCGCCTTTTTCTACTGATTCAATTGCAGGCTCTGCAAGAGGTGCCATACGAACAAACCATTGCTTAGAAACCATTGGCTCAATTGTTGAGTGGCAACGGTAGCAAGTACCAACCTCGTGCTTTAACGGCTCTATCTCTTTAATATAACCGCCATTCTTTAAATCCTCAAGAATAGCCTTACGAGCCTCTAACGTTGTCATACCGGCATATTTACCGCAGTCAAGAACCTCCGGCTCATCAGCTGCAGCCTTACCGCTTTTAATGAGCTCGTCTGCAATACGCTTGTCCTCTGCGCCTGTGAGGTGACCGTCATATGTGAAGGTACGAACTACAGGTAAGTTGTTACGTTTACCAACCTCAAAGTCGTTAGGGTCGTGTGCAGGTGTAATTTTAACTACACCTGTACCCTTTGTCATATCTGCGTGCTCATCACAAACAATAGGAATTTCTTTATTTAATAACGGAAGAATAACGTGACAACCGTGAAGGTGCTTGTAGCGCTCATCCTCTGCGTTTATTGCCACAGCAGTATCACCGAGCATTGTTTCAGGGCGGGTTGTAGCAAGCTCTAACTTTTCACCCGTTTCTTTAACTGTATACAAAAGATGCCAGAAGCTACCGTCTTTTTCTTCATACTCAACCTCTGCATCAGAAATTGACGTGTTACAGCAAGGACACCAGTTAACCATACGGTTACCACGGTAAATAAGGTCTTTTTCGTAAAGACGACAGAAAACCTCGTTAACTGCCTTGTTACAGCCCTCATCTAACGTAAAGCGCTCTCTGTCCCAGTCGCAGGAAGAGCCCATTTTCTTTAACTGTTCAACAATTCTGCCGCCGTACTGTGCTTTCCATTCCCATGCTCTTTCAAGGAATTTTTCACGTCCTAAATCTTCCTTAGTAATACCTTCCTTGCGCATTGCTTCAACAATTTTTGCCTCTGTTGCAATTGAAGCGTGGTCGGTACCGGGAAGCCATAACGTATCGTAGCCGGACATTCTTTTCCAACGAATAAGAATATCCTGCAGGGTGTTATCGAGAGCGTGTCCCATATGAAGCTGACCGGTAATATTCGGTGGCGGAATAACTATTGTATAAGTCTCCTTACCGGATTCACGCTTTGCGTGAAAATATTTACCTTCAAGCCAAGATTTATAAATACGGTCCTCAACGTTTTTAGGGTCGTATTGCTTTGCAAGTTCTTTTTTCAAAAGAAATCCTCCTTAGGGTGAATTGAATTATCCGAACCGTGTTTTTTACAGACGGATTTTCATTCACTTTTCGTTAAAATACTCGTGAATCCATAAAGGATTCACTGTGTTTTTGCCTTAATTGACTAAAAATCCGTTTTGTAAAAAATCTC